>NZ_JBWKCE010000015.1:0-148151 GCF_056436685.1 Streptomyces sp. NPDC043680
GTGACGACCGCGGTGAGCGCCCCTCCTATCCCCGCCGTGACGACGACCGCGGTGGACGTCCGTCCTACCCCCGTCGGGACGACGAGCGCGGTGGCCACCGCGGCGGCCGTGACGACCGCGGCGGCGACCGCGGAGGGTTCCGCGGGCGGGACGACCGGGGTGGCTTCCGCGGCGGTCGCGACGACCGTGGCGGCGACCGCGACTTCCGGGCGGACCGTGACCGGGACCCGGTCAAGCGGCTGCCGATCGACGAGGACGTCACCGGTCTGGAGATCGACTCCGATGTGCGCCAGGAACTCCTGAGCCTGCCCAAGGGGCTGGCCGAGGAAGTCTCCCGCAACCTGGTGATGGTGGCCCGGCTCATCGACGAGGACCCGGAGAAGGCGTACGCGTACTCGCGCATCGCCCTGCGGCTGGCCTCCCGCGTCGCCGCCGTCCGCGAGGCCGCCGGCTTCGCGGCGTACGCCACCCAGAAGTACAGCGAGGCGCTCGCCGAGTTCCGCGCCGCCAAGCGCATGACCGGTTCCGTCGAGCTGTGGCCCGTCATGGCCGACTGCGAGCGCGGCCTCGGCCGTCCGGAGCGGGCGCTGGCCATGGCCGGTGAGCCCGAGGTGCAGAAGCTGGACAAGGCCGGCCAGGTCGAGATGCGGCTGGTTGCGGCCGGTGCCCGCCGGGACATGGGGCAGCTGGACGCCGCCATCGTGACCCTGCAGAGCCCGGAGCTGGCTTCGAACGCCGTCCAGCCGTGGACGGCGCGTCTGCGGTACGCCTACGCCGACGCCCTGCTGGCCGCCGGTCGTGAGGACGAGGCGCGCGAGTGGTTCGCCAAGACCGTCGAGGCGGACAAGGACGGGGCGATGGACGCCTCCGACCGGCTCGCCGAGCTGGACGGGGTCGAGTTCGTCGACGCGCTGGACCTGGCCGACGAGGACGAGGACGACGACGAGCAGGACGCCGCCGAGGTGGCTGCCGCCGAGCGTGCCTCCGACCAGGCGGAGTACTACGACGAGGACGACGACGAGTACGAGCCGCTGGAGCAGTCCGAGGCGGACGTCGATGTCGACGTCACCGACGAGGTCGTCGCCGACGTCGAGGAAGACGACGTGGACGAGGCCGACGACAAGGCCTGAGCCGTGGCGTGACGTGATGTGACATGGAGAAGGGCGGCACCCCCCAGGGGTGCCGCCCTTCTCCATGTCCTGGCCCGGCTGCTCAGTCCAGGCTGCGCAGCACCAGGCCGGTGGCCGGTTTCGGGCCGAACGAGGTGGACTTGCGGGGCATCGTGACGCCCTGGCGGGCCAGGTCCCGTACGACCGCCTCCCGCACCGGATGCAGCAGGACCGCGGTGCCGCCGTGGCGTTCGGCCATCGCCACGGTGGCCGCGGCGTCGTGGATGTAGGTGATCTGGTCGGGGGCGTCGGGAATCTGCCACAGGGCATCGAGCAGCGTCGCGTGCAGCACCGTCGCGTCGAGGCGGCGCCACGCCTCGGGGCGGTCGTGGCGGACGGTGCGCTCCAGGAGGTCCAGGTCCGGGTCGGTGACCAGGTGGAAGGTGCCGTCGCCGGTGAGGAGGAAGGCGTTGCCCCGTTCCGCGGCGTCCGCGAGGGCCTCCAGCGCGAGCGGCAGCGGGCCTTCGACGCGGCGGACCCGGAAGTGTCCCTCGACGCTCGCCAGGGCGTCCGCGACGGGGAGGCGGCGCAGCATCCGGTGGATGGCGCGGACCTGGAGCGGGTAGCGGGCGGTGTCGACGAGGAGGACCAGGCCGAAGTCCCAGGCGGTGGGGGAGCGGTGCTCCTCCTGGAGGCGCAGGTACGTCGCCCAGCGGTGGTGGCCGTCGGCGATGAGGGCCTGGCGGTGGCCGAGGTCGCGGGTGACGGCGGCCAGGTCGGCGGGGTCGGTGACGGCCCAGAGGCGGTGCTGCATGCCGTCCTCGGTGGTGGTGGCGAGCAGCGGGGCTCCCGCGGCGGTGCGCTCGACGACCTCCGCCGCTCCGGCATCCTGGTCGTCGCCGAGGTAGGTGAGGAGCAGGGGTTCGAGGTTCGCGGAGGCGGCCCGCATCAGCCCGGCCCGGTCGGTGACCACGTCGGGCATGACGTCCTCGTGGGGGAGGACGATCCCGGCGTCGGCCTTCGAGAGGGCGAGGGCGCCGATGATGCCGCGTTGCAGCAGGCCGGCCCTGCGCTGCTCGTAGACGTACAGCGCGGGCTCGGGATCGGCGCTGAGGACGCCCTTGTCGATCCATTCGCGCAGGGTGCGGGCGGCCTGTTCGTTGCGGGCGGCCGGGGTGTCGGCCTGGGGGAGGATCAGGCGGACGATGTTGTGCGGGTCGGCGGATTCGAGGTAGTCGACTCCGTCGGGGCGTACGACCACGTCGTACGGCGGTGAGGTGACGGCCGCCAGGCTGCCGACACGCTCCGGGACATAGCGCAGTCCGGGGAAGGGGATCAGGCGCAGTCCGTGCTCCGCGGTGCCAGATGTGGTCATTGGTGCATGGTAAGACGCGTCTCGCGATGCGGGATGATCGGGGGAGCAACGCGGCAGTGCACACAGGGTCGAGAGCGGTTGAATTCCGGCCGAACACCGGTCACCGATCGGTCGACGGTCGAAGCGGAGAGGGAGCGGACAGGATGACCCGGCAGAGCAGGACCAGTCCGGCAGGCAGCGAGCGGAGCCTGCACCAGGCGTACGACACGGCCCTGCTGGACCTGGACGGAGTCGTGTACGCGGGCGGCGAGGCGATCGCGTACGCGGTGGAGTCGCTGGCCGAGGCCCGGTCCGGGGGGATGCACCTCGCGTACGTCACCAACAACGCGCTGCGGACGCCGGACGTCGTGGCGGAGCACCTGTGCGAGCTGGGCGTCCCGGCCGGGGCGGGCGATGTGATCACCTCGGCGCAGGCGGTGGCCCGGCTGATCTCGGAGCAGGTGGAGCCGGGGTCGAAGGTGCTGGTGGTCGGCGGGGAGGGGCTGCGGGTCGCACTGCGCGAGCGGGGGCTGGTGCCGGTGGACTCGGCCGACGAGGAGGGCCTCGCGGCGGTCGTCCAGGGCTACGGGGGTCCCGATCTGCCGTGGGGGCGCTTCATGGAGGCCTCGTACGCCGTCAACCGGGGGGTGCCGTGGTACGCGTCGAACACGGACCTGACGATCCCGCAGGCGCGGGGGATCGCGCCGGGCAACGGTGCCGCGGTGGAGGTGGTACGGATCGCCACGGGCGCGGAGCCGCAGGTGGCGGGCAAGCCGCTGCCCCCGATGCACCGCGAGACCGTCCTGCGCACCGGTGCCAAGCGGCCGCTGGTGGTGGGCGACCGGCTGGACACCGACATCGAGGGCGCGTTCAACGGGGGCGTCGACTCGCTTCTGGTGCTGACCGGCATCGCGGACGGCGCGGAGCTGCTGCGGGCCGAGCCGAAGCACCGGCCGACCTACGTGGACCGGGACCTGCGCGGGCTGCTCACCCCGCAGCCGGAGGTCGAGGCGGTGGCCGACGGCTTCCGGTGCGGGGGCTGGACCGCGGCCGCGCAGGACGGCGTACTGGAACTGCGGGGCGAGGGCGAGGCGCTCGACGGGCTGCGGGCGCTGTGTGCGGCGGCCTGGACCGAGGCGGGGGAGGGGTCCTGCGGTCTGGACGGCGGCAAGGCGCTGGCCAGGCTGGGGCTTTAGCCGGCGCGGCCCAGGGGGCTGAGCCTCCCACGCCTCCGCCCGGACGAAGGTGTACACAGGGTAGGCTAACCTAAGTTGCGTGTTGGTCGAGAGTCTCCCCGAACAGAGCGCGGCGCCCGTCGCCGCCCTCCGCGCGCGCCGTACTGCGCGCGCTGCCGGTCTGCTGGGCGCCCTCGCGGTGTTGGCCGCCATTGCGGTGGCGAGCATCGCCGTGGGCGCCAGGCAGATGCCCCTCGACCAGGTCTGGCACGGCCTGTTCCACTACTCGGGCACGCCCTCCGACGTGGTCGTGCGCGATCTGCGGATCCCGCGCACCCTGCTGGGGCTGATGGTGGGCCTGGCACTCGGCCTGTCCGGCGCCGTGATGCAGGCGCTGACCCGCAATCCGCTGGCCGAGCCCGGCATCCTCGGCGTCAACGCGGGCGCCGCCGCCGCCGTGGTCTCGGCCGTCAGCTTCCTCGGGGCGTCCACGCTCCGCGAGTTCGTCTGGTGGGCCTTCCTCGGCGCCGCCGTCGTCTCCGTCGTCGTGTACGTCCTCGGCGGCAGCCGCAGCGCGACGCCCGTACGCCTCGCGCTCGCCGGTACGGCGGCCAGCGCGGCCCTGGTCGGCTACATCAACGCCGTTCAGCTGGTGGACAGCAAGGCACTGGACAAGCTCCGCTTCTGGACGGTGGGTTCACTGGCCTCCGCGAACTTGGACACCGTCCGCCAGGTGGCGCCCTTCCTGCTCGCCGGCGCGGTGCTCGCACTGTCGCTGGGCCGGCCGCTCAACGCGATGGCCATGGGCGACGACACCGCGCGGGCGCTGGGCGCGCACCTGACGCGCACCCGGATCGGTGCCATGGCCGCCATCACCCTGCTGTGCGGGGCGGCGACCGCGGCCTGCGGGCCGATCGTCTTCATCGGCCTGATGATCCCGCACCTGGTGCGGCTCCTGACCGGACCCGACATGCGGTGGGTGCTCGCCTACTCGGCGGTGCTCTCGCCCGTCCTGCTGCTCGGCGCCGACATCATCGGCCGGGTCGTCACCCGGCCCGCCGAGCTCCAGGTCGGCATCGTCACCGCGCTCGTCGGCGGGCCCGTCTTCATCCATCTCGTCCGGCGCAAGAGGACGGCCCAGCTGTGAGGGTGGGACTGCCCGTGCACCGGCCCGGATCCCGGGTGCTGCGCGGCCCCGGCGGCACGTCCCTGCGGGTGGAGCCGCGTGCGCTGGCGGTGGGGGTGCTGCTCGCCGCCGCCGCGCTGGCCATGGCCGTGCTGCTGATCGGCACCGGCGACTTCGAGATCGCCCCGCGGGACGTCGTACGGACCCTGCTGGGCAACGGCACGCCCGCGCACGAATTCGTCGTACGCGACCTGCGGCTGCCGCGGGTCCTGGTCGCCCTGCTGGTCGGCGCGGCCCTCGGCATGGCCGGAGCGGTCTTCCAGTCCGTCTCCCGCAACCCCCTCGGCTCGCCCGACCTGCTCGGGTTCGGGTACGGCTCGGCCGTCGGCGCGCTCACCGTGATCATCGTGTTCAAGGGGGGTGCCTCGGCGGTGGCGGCGGGGGCGCTGGCGGGCGGGCTGCTCACCGGGGCCGCCGTCTACCTGCTCTCGTACAAGCGGGGCATCCACGGCTACCGGCTGGTCCTCGTCGGCATCGGCACATCCGCCCTGCTGGTCGCCGCCATCAACTACCTGCTGACCACCTCGCAGCTGGTCGACGCCACTCGCGCGATGGTCTGGCTGACCGGCTCGCTCTCCGGCCGGGACTGGGCCCAGGTGTGGCCGCTGCTGGCGGCCTGCGCGGTGCTGTTCCCGCTGGTCCTCGGGCAGAGCCGGGCCCTGCGGCTGATCGAGATGGGCGACGACGCCGCGTACGCCCTCGGGGTGCGGGTGGAACGCACCCGGATGCTGCTGATGCTGGCGGCCGTCCTGCTGACCACCGCGGCCGCCGCCGCGGCCGGGCCCATCAGCTTCGTCGCCCTGGCCGCACCCCAGCTGGCCCGGCGCCTGACCCGGTCTCCCGGGTCGAACCTGCTCACCGGCGCGCTGATGGGCTCCGTCCTGCTGCTGGTGTCCGACTGGGCCTCGCAGCGGGTCTTCGGCGCCGACCAGCTGCCGGTGGGTGTGGTGACCGGGCTGGTGGGCGGCGTCTACTTGCTGTGGTTGCTCGTCGCCGAGCGCAGGGCGGGACGGATATGACCGACTCAAGGAGTACGCACGTGCAGCGGCTGACCGCGCAGAACCTGACCCTCGGCTATGAGCGGAGGGTCATCGCCGAGAACCTGTCGGTGGAGATCCCCGACCACTCCTTCACGGTGATCGTCGGCCCGAACGCCTGCGGCAAGTCCACGCTGCTGCGCGCCCTGTCGCGGATGCTGAAGCCTTCCTCCGGGCGGGTGCTGCTCGACGGGCGGGCCATCGGAACGCTCCCGGCGAAGAAGGTCGCGCGGACGCTCGGGCTGCTCCCGCAGTCCTCGACCGCGCCGGACGGGATCACGGTCGCCGACCTGGTCTCCCGCGGCCGCCACCCGCACCAGGGGCTGTTGCGGCAGTGGTCGCCCGAGGACGAGCGGATCGTCGTCGAGTCGATGACCGCCACCGGGGTGGCCGATCTCGCGGACCGGGCGGTGGACGAGCTGTCGGGCGGGCAGCGCCAGCGGGTGTGGATCGCGATGGCGCTGGCCCAGCAGACGCCGCTGCTGCTGCTGGACGAGCCGACGACGTACCTGGACATCCAGCACCAGATCGACGTGCTGGACCTCTGCGCCGAACTGCACGAGACGCAGGGGCGGACCCTGGTCGCCGTGCTGCACGACCTCAACCACGCCGCCCGCTACGCCACGCACCTGATCGCGATGCGCGGCGGGGAGGTCGTCGCGGAGGGGCCGCCGGCCGAGGTGGTGACGGCGGAACGGGTGGAGAAGGTGTTCGGGCTGCGCTGCCAGGTCATCGAAGACCCCGAGACGGGCACCCCGCTGGTGGTCCCCGCGGCCCGCCGGCGCGGCACGGGCGCCGGGGCGCGCCCCGGGGCGGGGGTCACAGCAGGCTCTTGAGCCGGAGCAGGTCGCGCAGGCCGGCCTCCAGCTTCACGCGGCCGGAGGCCCAGGCCTTGGCGAAACGCAGCTCTCCCGCGACCAGGGCGACGAGGTCGTCGCCGGTCATGGCGAGCCGGATGTCGGCCTTGGCGGCGGGCGGGCCGGGGGTGAGCGCGTCGACCCGGATCCGGCCGCCGTCGAGACGGCCCGTGAAGGTGCGGTCCAGGTCGGTGATGTGGCAGCTCAGGGAGCGGTCGAGCGCGGCGGCGCCGCGCACGCCGCTGTCGGCCTGCGCCAGGTTCTCGGAGAGTTGGTCGAGTGCCGCCCGGCACTCCTCGATCGTAGCCATCGTGATCTCGACCGTACCGCAGAGCCGCGGGTGGTCGCCCCCGCGCTTCGCGGTAGCGTCGGGGCATGACCGACGAACTGTCCGCAGGGCCCGAGGAGGCTGCCGGGGGATCCCGGCCCGAGGCCGGGGACGCAGGGGCTGCCGAGCCCGGCGGGGCTGCCGGGGCCGGAGGGGTTGCTGAGGCCGCCGGCCCCGCCGATCCCGCGCCGCTGGGGCTCGTCCGGACGCCCACCGGGCACCCGGACGTGGACGCGCACCTGGAGCGGCTGGCGGATGCCGACCACCTCCCGGCGGACGGGCACGTCGAGGTGTACGAGGATGTGCACAGGGGGTTGCGCGACGCGCTGACCGCGCTGGACGCACCGCCCGTCCCGGGACCGTACGAAAACAGGAGCTGAACCGAACGTGGCAGGAGTGGCACGCCGCCGCCTGGACGCCGAACTGGTACGCCGCAGCATGGCCCGCTCGCGCGAGCACGCCGCCCAGCTGATCGCCGCGGGCCGGGTGACCGTCGGCGGCGCCACCGCGACCAAAGCGGCCACCCAGGTGGAGACCAGCGCGGCCCTGGTGGTCCTGAAGGACGACAGCGACCCCGACTACGTCTCCCGGGGCGGCCACAAGCTCGCGGGCGCGCTGGCGGCGTTCCAGCCGCAGGGGCTGGTCGTCGAGGGCCGCCGGGCGCTGGACGCCGGCGCCTCCACCGGCGGCTTCACCGATGTGCTGTTGCGGGCGGGCGTCGCCCACGTGATGGCCGTCGACGTCGGCTACGGGCAGCTCGCCTGGTCGCTGCAGAGCGACGACCGGGTCACCGTGAAGGACCGGACGAACGTCCGGGAGCTGACCTTGGAGCAGATCGACGGCATTCCGGTCGACCTGGTCGTCGGCGACCTGTCCTTCATCTCGATCGGGTTGGTGCTGCCGGCGCTCGTGCGCTGCTGCGCCCCCGACGCGGATCTGGTGCTGATGGTCAAGCCCCAGTTCGAGGTCGGCAAGGACCGGCTAGGCAGCGGCGGCGTGGTCCGCAGTCCGGAGCTGCGGGCGGAGGCCGTACGGGAGGTCGCGGCGCAGGCCGCGAAGCTGGGGCTGGGCGTTCTCGGGGTGACCGCGAGTCCGCTGCCCGGACCCTCGGGCAACGTCGAGTACTTTCTGTGGCTGCGGGCGGGGGCACCGGCACTCGACCCGGCGGATGTCGACCGTGCAGTGGTGGAGGGGCCGCAGTGACAGGTACATCTACAACAGGTACATCTACGACGGGTACGTCTACACCGGACGCACCGGACACCGGGCGGGGGCGGACCGTCTTCCTGCTCGCGCACACCGGGCGGCCGGCGGCCATCCGCAGTGCCGAGCTGGTCGTGCAGGGGCTGCTGAAGAGCGGTCTGGGGGTACGGGTCCTGGAGCACGAGGCCCAGGACCTGCCGCTGCCGCCCGAGGTGGAGCTGGTCACCGAGACCACACCGGACGTGCTGGACGGCTGCGAGCTGCTGGTGGTGCTGGGCGGCGACGGGACCCTGCTGCGCGGTGCGGAGTACGCGCGCAGCTCGGGCGTGCCGATGCTGGGCGTGAACCTGGGCCGGGTGGGCTTCCTCGCCGAGGCCGAGCGGGACGACTTGGACAAGGTCGTCGACCGGGTGGTGACGCGCGCGTACGAGGTCGAGGAGCGGATGACCCTCGACGTGGTCGTCCGGTCCAACGGCGATGTCGTCCACCGCGACTGGGCGCTGAACGAGGCCGCCGTCCAGAAGGTGTCCCCCGAGCGGATGCTGGAGGTGGTCCTGGAGATCGACGGGCGGCCGGTGTCCGGCTTCGGCTGCGACGGGATCGTCTGCGCGACCCCGACCGGCTCGACGGCGTACGCCTTCTCCGCGGGCGGGCCGGTGGTCTGGCCCGAGGTGGAGGCCCTGCTGATGGTGCCGATCAGTGCGCACGCGCTCTTCGCGAAGCCGCTGGTGACCTCGCCGCAGTCGGTGCTCGCGGTGGAGGTGCAGGCCGGGGTCCCGCACGGGGTGCTGTGGTGCGACGGGCGCCGGATGCTGGAGCTGCCCGCGGGGGCGCGGGTGGAGGTCCGGCGGGGTGCGGTGCCGGTGCGGCTCGCCCGGCTGCACCACGCGTCGTTCACGGACCGGCTGGTGGCGAAGTTCGCGCTGCCCGTGTCGGGGTGGCGCGGGGCGCCGCACTGAGACCGGCCGAGAGGGAGCCGGCGCGTCGCTAATAGCACACCCGTACGAAGATTTCCTCGCGGGTGACGTCACATGGCACCGGGGAAACCTCGGTATGGTCGTCCCGTGCTTGAGGAGATGCGGATACGGTCGCTCGGGGTCATCGACGACGCGGTGGTCGAGCTGTCGCCCGGTTTCACCGCGGTGACCGGCGAGACCGGCGCCGGCAAGACGATGGTTGTCACCAGCCTCGGACTGCTGCTCGGCGGGCGTGCCGACCCGGCGCTGGTACGGATCGGGGCCAAGGCGGCGGTCGTGGAGGGCCGTATCGTCCTGCGCCCCGACGCGCCCGCCGCCGTACGGGCCGAGGAGGCCGGGGCCGAGCTCGACGACGGCGCCCTGCTGATCAGCCGGACCGTCTCCGCCGAGGGGCGCTCGCGCGCCCACGTCGGCGGCCGCTCCGTGCCCGTCGGCCTGCTCGGCGAACTCGCGGACGACCTCGTCGCCGTGCACGGGCAGACCGACCAGCAGGGCCTGCTGCGGCCCGCCCGGCAGCGGCAGGCCCTCGACCGGTACGCCGGGGACGCCGTCGCGGTCCCGCTGGAGAAGTACGGGGCCGCCTACCGGCGGCTGCGCGCGGTCTCCGCCGAGCTGGAGGAGATCACCACCCGGGCCCGGGAACGGGCCCAGGAGGCGGACCTGCTGCGCTTCGGCCTGGAGGAGATCGCGGCCGTGGAGCCGCTGGCCGGGGAGGACGCCGAACTGGCGGCCGAGGCGGAGCGGCTCGGCCACGCCGAATCGCTGGCCTCGGCGGCGCAGATCGCGCACGCCGCGCTCGCCGGCGACGTGGAGGACCCCGAGGGCGTCGACGCGAACACGCTCGTCGCGGGCGCGCACCGGGCCCTGGAAGCCGTACGCTCCCACGACCCGGCCCTCGGCGCGCTCGCCGAGCGGATCGGCGAGCTGGGCATCCTGCTGTCCGACGTGGCCGGGGAGCTGGCGGGCTACGCCGACAACCTGGACGCCGACCCGCTGCGCCTCGCGGCCGTGGAGGAGCGGCGGGCCGCGCTGAGCCAGCTGACGCGCAAGTACGGCGACTCGATCGACTCCGTACTGGAGTGGGCCGAGAAGGGCTCGGCGCGGCTGCTGGAACTGGACGGCGACGACGAGCGGATCTCCGAGCTCACCGCCGAACGGGACGGCCTGCGCGCCGAACTCTCGCAGCTGGCCCAGGCGTTGACCGACGCCCGGGTGGAGGCCGCGACGCGGTTCGGCTCCGCGGTGACGCAGGAGCTGGCCTCGCTCGCGATGCCGCACGCGCGGGTGACGATCGACATCCGGCAGGTGGAGGACCCCGACGGGGTGGAGGTCGCCGGCCGAACCGTGGCCTACGGGCCCTCGGGCGCGGACGAGGTCGAACTGCTGCTGGCCCCGCACCCGGGTGCCCAGCCGAGGCCGATCGCCAAGGGCGCCTCGGGCGGTGAGCTGTCCCGGGTGATGCTGGCCGTGGAGGTCGTCTTCGCGGGCTCCGACCCGGTGCCTACGTACCTCTTCGACGAGGTCGACGCGGGCGTCGGCGGCAAGGCGGCGGTCGAGGTCGGGCGGCGTCTGGCGAAGCTGGCCAAGTCCGCGCAGGTCGTGGTCGTCACCCACCTCCCGCAGGTGGCGGCCTTCGCGGACCGGCAGCTGCTGGTGGAGAAGACCAACGACGGCTCGGTGACCAGGAGCGGCGTGACCGTCCTGGAAGGCGAGGACCGCATCCGCGAGCTGTCACGCATGCTGGCGGGCCACGAGGACTCGGTGTCCGCCCGCGCCCACGCCGAGGAACTCCTCGCGGCGGCCCGCGCCGACGCGTAGCGGACGGGCCCGGCGCGGGGACGCTGCCGGGCCTGCGGCCCGCCCCTGTACTCCATGTGGGTGAGGCTGGGGGGCGTGTGGCGGCATCTCGTACCGGATCCGTGCCCGTATGGTCCCGGAACGCGCGTGCGTACTGGCATTCTGGGCGTCGACTCTGCCTCCCTCACCCTGGAGCTTCGGCCCGTGAGCAGCTCCCCGGTCTCGACCCCGGTCCCCGCGCAGTCGTACGGGCGGCCGCCGCTGCGTACCGTCCAGGTGCTCGGGGGTGCCGGGGCGGGCAGTAGTGCGCATGTGCGGTCGCTGGCGACCGGGCTTGCCGCGCGCGGCGTGGGGGTCACGGTGTGCGCGTCGCCCGAGGCGGAGGGCGAGTACGACTTCACCGGCGCCGGGGCGCAGTTCACGCCCGACGCCGGCAGTGCGCTGCGAGCGGTGTGCGCGCACGCGGACGTGGTGCACGCGCACGGGGTGCGGGCCGGGATGCGGGCCGCGCTGGCGCTGCGGGGGCGCCGGGTGCCGCTGGTGGTGACCTGGCACGGGGGCGGCCCCGCCGCCGAAGGGCCGCTCGGGCGGCTGGGCCGGCTGCTGGAACGGCACGTGGCGCGGGCGGCGGCGGTGGTGCTGGGGGCCTCCTCCGACCAGGTCGCGCTGGCGCGTGCGCGGGGGGCGCGGGACGCGCGGCTCGCGCCGGTGGCGGTTCCCTCGGGCCCCGCGAGGCCGGTGGACCCCGGCAAGGTGCGGGCGGAACTCGGCGCGGTGGAACGCCCGTTGATCGTCGCGGTCGGGAGCCTGGTGCCGCACCGGGGGTACTCCGACCTGCTGGACGCGGCGCGGGCCTGGCGGGTGCTGGAGCCGGCGCCGCTGGTGGTGATCGCGGGGGAGGGCCCGCAACGGCCGGAGCTGTCGCGGCGGATCGAGGTGGAGGGCCTGCCGGTGCGGCTGCTCGGGCGGCGCCGCGACGCCGCTCAGCTGCTCGGCGCGGCGGACCTGGCGGTGCTGCCGAGCCGGTGGGAGGCGCGGTCGCTGCTGGCGCAGGAGGCGCTGCGCACCGGCGTGCCGCTGGTCGCCACCGCGGTCGGGGGCATGCCGGAACTGGTCGGCGACGCGGGCGTGCTGGTCCCGTACGGGGACGCGGGTGCACTGGCGTCGGCGGTGGTGAAACTGCTGGCGGAGCCGGACCGCAGGGCCGCCCTGTCGGCGGCGGGGCGCGCGCAGGCGGCGACCTGGCCGTCGGAGGACGACACGGTGGCGCAGGTGCTGTCGGTGTACGACGAGCTGACGGAACGCCGCAAGTAGCTCCGCCGGTGGCCGGGAGGCGGCGGGCCGGGCCCGCCGGCGTATCAGGCGGGAACGGTGGAAGGGCGGGTAGGGGACGGCCCCGTGCAGCGGCCGTACTCGCGGGCACCGAACGGACCCCGGGCCGGTCCCGGAGCCCCGCCCTCGGCGGGCGGAGTCGGCCGCAGCCTTGCGAAGCAGGGGCCGTCGCAGGGCTCGGAGCTGCCGCCGGAGGTCCGGCGGGCGGAGTCCGCCGCAGCGGCGTGAAGCCGGGAAGGCCGCCTGCGGCCGCAGCCGCGCGAGCGGCGCGTCAAGAAGGTGACGGCGTGTGGCGGCGGGCGCGGAGGGCCAGGCTGAGGGAGAGCACCGTCTCCGGGTCGTCCAGGTCCGTGCCCAGGAGCTCCGAGATCCGCGCCAGCCGGTTGTACAGCGTCTGCCGGTTCAGGTGCAGCTCGCGGGCCGTCTCCGCCTTGCGGCCCGCATGGGCCAGGTACGTCTCCAGGGTGGGCAGCAGCGGCGGGCGGGACGTCGTGTCGTGGACCCGCAGGGCCCCGATCGCGCGGTCCACGAACGCCGCCAGGTCCGGGTGCTCGCGCAGACGCCACAGCAGCAGGTCGATGTCCAGGCGCCGCGCGTCGTACCAGGGCCGGGCGGGCAAGCCGTGGGCCGCCGTCGCCGTTTCGGCCGCATGGCGCAGGCCCGACGAGGCCGCCGCCCAGCCGCCCGCCACGCCCACCACCACCGCCGGCGGGGCCGCGGCCCGGTCCAGGCCGGCCCGCTCCACGCCCGCGCGCAGCGCCGCAGCCACCCGGTCCGCGACCGCCGTGCGCTCCGACTCCGCCCGCAGGGAGACCAGCAGCGGCACCCGCCCCTCCACCGGGCGCACGCCCAGCAGCACCGGTACGCCGACCGAGGACAGCTCCTCCAGCACCGCGCGGGCCAGGACCGCCCAGTTGCCCGCCGGGCCGAGGTCGGCGGACAGCCGCATGACGACCGGGAGCAGCGGGCCGGGTCCGGGCTTGAAGCCGAGGACGCGGGCCTGCGCCGGGGCGTCCTCGGCCGAGATGCGGCCCTCCGCCAGGTCCGTCAGGAAGTCGCCGCGGCCGCGCGCGGCCAGTTCCTCCTCCTGGCGGGCCTGCATGAGGACGACGGCCAGCACCCCGGCCGTCCGCTCAGCCGCCATCCGGTGCACCGGGAGCAGAGGGGCGCAGACGCCCAGCAGGACGACCCGTGCGCGCACCGAGCCCGCCCCGTGGCCGCCGCCGGGGACGTCGACCACCACGGTGTTGGCCGAGGGCTCCGCCTCGCGCTGCCCCCGCAGCCCCTCCCAGACCTGCAGCGGGTCCGCGGCGGCCTCCCCGGAGACCGGGCCCGCCCCGTAGAGGAGTTGGCCGTCCGGAGTCTCCAAGAACACCGGGTTCCCGGTGAAGTCGGCCAGGATGCGCAGCACCTGCGGGATCCCGCCGCCGCCCAACAGGGCCTCCGTGCAGCGCCGGTGAACCTCCTCGGCCCGCTGGAGCAGCGCGTAGTGGCCGTTGACGATCTCGGTGTGGACTTCCTCCGTCACCGTCACGAAGGGGACCTCGCGGTGCAGTTGGACCAGCGGCAGCCCGGCCGCGCGGGCGGTGTCGACGAGGGTCGCCGGAAGGCGGGTGAAGCGCGGCCCCAGCTCCACCACCAGCGCGGCGATGCCCCGGTCCGCGAGGCGGCGTACGAAGGCGCGCTGCTCCGCGGGCCGGGTGCCCAGCCCCAGCCCCGTGGTCAGCAGCAGCTCCCCTCCCTTGAGCAGGGACGCGATGTTTGGCACCTCGCCCGCGTGCACCCAGCGCACCGTCCGGCCGAGGCGGTCGGCGCAGGCCACGACCTCCGGCAGCCCGCTGCGCAGCCCCGGCAGCTCCAGTGCCCGCTGAACGGTGATCCCGCCCTGGTTCTCCATAGCGCCGGACGCTACCGGCCTGCGTGTTCCCCGCACATCACCGGACGGTTACGGGGCCCGATTTGCCCCCGTCCGGCCCGACAACTCGTCGGCTCTGCACGGAGATTATCGGACCGCGTGCCGATTGTGGTGTGCGTCACGCACGGGGAGAGTGGCGCCCCTCCCGACAGGAACGAGGAAGCGATGAGCGCAGACACCGCCGACACACCGCCCCAGGCCACCGGAGCGGGGCAGGTTCCCCGGGTACAGCGGCTGAGGGCCAACTCCGTCGGCCTGGTCGGCGTCGTCTTCATGGCCGTCGCCACCGCCGCCCCCATCACCGCCATGACCGGCAACCTCCCCATCGCCGTCGGATTCGGCAACGGCACCGGCGCCCCGGCCGGATACCTCTTCGCGACCGCCGTCCTGACCGTCTTCGCGGTCGGCTACGTCGCCATGGCCAAGCGGATCACCGCCGCCGGCGCCTTCTACGGGTACATCTCGCACGGCCTCGGCCGGATCGCCGGCATGGCCTCCGGCATGCTCGCCGTCCTCGCCTACATCGTCTTCGAGGCCTCGATCGTCGGCGTCTTCTCCTACTTCGCCAAGACCACCGTCCACGACCAGCTCGGCGTCGACCTGCCGTGGATCGCCTACGCGGCCGGCATGCTGGCCGTCACGGCCGTCCTCGCGCACTTCGACATCAACCTCACCGCCAAGGCCCTCGGCGTGATGCTCGTCGCCGAGATCGCCGTCCTGTTCGCCGTCGCCACCGCGGTGCTCCTCGCCGGCGGCGGCCCGGACGGGATCCCGCTCGAACCCGTCAACCCGAAGAACGCCTTCACCGGCACCTCCGCCGGACTCGGCCTCTTCTTCGCCTTCTGGTCCTGGGTCGGCTTCGAGTCCACCGCCATGTACGGGGAGGAGTCCCGCAATCCGAAGCGGGTCATCCCCAGGGCCACCCTGATCTCCGTCATCGGCGTCGGCCTCTTCTACATCTACGTCTCCTGGATGACCATCGCGGGCAACGGCCTCGCCGCGTCCGTCGAACTGTCCGCCTCCAGCAGCCCCCTCGACCTCTTCTTCGCGCCGACCCGGACCTTCATCGGCGGCTGGGCCGTCAGCGCCTTCCAGTGGCTGCTGCTCACCGGCTCCTTCGCCTGCGGCATGGCCTTCCACCAGTGCGCCGCCCGCTACCTGTACGCCATCGGCCGCGAGGGCTTCCTGCACCCGGCGCTCGGCCGCACGCACCCCAGGCACGGCTCCCCGTACCTCTCCTCGGTCGTGCAGACCGCCATCGCCACCGCCCTGGTGGCGCTGTTCTGGCTCACCGGGCAGGACCCGTACATCCACCTGTACACGTTGCTCGCGATCCTCGGGACGATGGCGATCCTCATCGTCCAGACCCTCTGCTCCTTCGCCGTGATCGGCTACTTCCGCAGGAACCACCCCGAGGACCGGCACTGGTTCCGCACCTTCACCGCCCCGCTCCTCGGCGGGATCGCCATGGCCGCCGTCGTCGTCCTGCTCGTCGTCAACATGGAGACCGCGGCCGGTCTCGCCGCCGACTCCTTCTTCTTCACCCTGATCCCGTGGATCGTCGGCGTCGTCTTCTTCGGCGGGCTGGGGCTCGGCCTGTGGCTGAAGTTCAAGGCCCCCGAGCGCTACGAGATCATCGGCCGCGTCGTCCTGGAGGACTCCGCGGAACGCACCGAGGACCCCGCCCCCGCGTCCGCCACCCGCTGAATCCGACAGGAGCACCGCCATGGCCCGTACGCCCCTGATGCACGCGCTCCGGCAGCTGGCCGCCGAACACGCCGCCGCCCGCCGCCTCTCCCTGCCCGTCGCCGAGGTCCGCGGCCTCGGCCGCCGCGAGCTCCTCGGCCGCGCCGCCGCCCTCGGGCTCGGCACCGCCCTCGCCTCCTCCGGGCTCGGCTCCTCCCAGACCGCCCACGCCGCCGGAGCCCTCCCCGACAAGAAGCCCGTCACCCCCGCCCGCGTCGTGGTCGTCGGCGCCGGCATCTCGGGCCTGACCGCCGCCCTCACCCTCCAGGACGCGGGCGTCGGCTGCACGCTCTACGAGGCCAACCCGAGCCGGGTCGGCGGCCGGATGTACAGCCAGCGCTCGCACTGGGCGTACGGGCAGACCTCCGAGATCGGCGGTGAGCTGATCGACACCAGCCACAAGAAGATCCTGGAGCTCTGCCGCCGCTTCAACCTGCCCACCGAGGACTTCCTCGGCGGCGGCCCCAACGGCGCGGAGGAAGTCCTGTGGTTCAACGGGACCTACTACTCGCGCGCCCAGGCGGACGAGGACTTCAAGGCCGTCTACCAGGCGCTGCACCGCGACCTGGTCGAAGCCGGCGAGGTCTCCTGGAACTCCGCCACCCCGGCGGGTACCGCCCTCGACAACATGAGCCTGTACGAGTGGATCGAGACCCGTGTCCCCGGCGGCCACGGCTCGCAGCTCGGCCGCTTCATCGACGTCGCCTACAACGTCGAGTACGGCGCCGACACCGACCGGCAGTCCGCGCTCGCCCTGGTCCTGCTGATGGGTTACCAGCCCAACCCCGGCAACTTCAACGTCTGGGGCCTGTCCAACGAGCGCTACCACATCACCGGTGGCAACGACCAGCTGCCGAACGCCATCGCCAAGGCCCTGCCCGCCGGCTCCCTCGTGATGGGCCGCGAGCTGGTCGCCGTGCGCGTGGCCTCCGACGGCACCCAGACGCTCACCTTCAACGACGCGGGCTCCCTGCGCACCGTCACCGCCGACCACACCATCCTGTGCCTGCCGCTGCCGATCCTCCAGCGGATCGACCTCGGCGGCGCCGGCTTGGACCCGCTGATGAAGAACCTGCTGCGCGACGCCCGCATGGGCTTCTGCACCAAGCTCAACATGCAGTTCACCGCCCGCCCCTGGCGCGGCACCGGCCCCTGGCCCGGGGTCTCCGCCGGCGACTGCTTCACCGACTCCCCGGTCCAGCAGGTCTGGGACACCACCAAGGTCCAGCCGGGCACCGGCGGCATCCTGCTCCAGTACGGCGGCGGCAGCCTCGCCGGTGCACTCACCCCGGGGGCGCCGTTCTCCACCGAGAGCGACCCGTACGTACGCGAGCTCGCGGGCCGGGTGCTCACCGGGGTCGACGCCTTCTTCCCGGGCACCAAGGCCGTCTGGAACGGGCGGGCGCAGCTGTCCGCCTGGCACAAGAACCCGTACTCGTACGGCGCGTACTCGTACTGGCCGGTGGGCTACCTGCACCGGTACGCCAAGTACGAGGGCACCGCCCAGGGCCGCATCCACATCGGCGGCGAGCACTGCAGCTACGACTTCCAGGGCTTCATGGAAGGCGGCGCCACCGAGGGCGAGAGGGCGGCGCGCGAGGTGATCGCCGCCCTGTCGTGAACCGCCGGGCGCCTACGCCGGCTTGATGTTGTGGTTGAAGCGGAAGACGTTGTCCCGGTCGTACTCCCGCTTCACCGCCGCCAGCCGCCGCAGGTTCTCCTCGCCGAGGCCCGCGGCGACGCGCTCGGGACCCTCGTCCCCGGTGAAGTTGAGGTAGACCGCGCCGGTGCTCCACGGCCGGACGTCGGCGCGGACGTCCTTGACCCACTGCCTGCACCGCTCGTCGTCGGCCGGGTCCTCCCAGATCCCGAAGGGGTGCACCGCCCAGGGCGCGTCCCGGTACGCCACGGGGTACTCGGAGGGCCCGGCTGCGACGGCGCCGCCCTGGGGCCAGACGAGGTGCTGGGTGCCCGTCGGGACGGGCATGGTGTCGGCGCGGGCGCAGAAGACGTCGACCAGCTCGTCCGGCAGACCGGTGAGGTACTCGGCCGACCAGTAGTTCCGCATCCCGGGCGGGTCGTCGATCATGCACTGCAGATCGGCGTACGGGATGGCCGTCACCACCTCCGCCTCGTGCGGTATCGCCAGCAGCGGCTGGGCCAGCTTGCGCATCTCGTCCTCGGGACCCGCGTACGTCAGCAGCGCGCCCGCCAGCAGGCGCCCCACGAGGTGCGGGGGGACGAACTCCTCGGGCGGGCCGGTCATGTAGAGGGCCGCGCCGCTCGCCTCGGGCGGGCCGGCCTCGATGACGTCCCGGTACGTACGGACCACCTCGGGCCCGTTCTCCGGCAGGTACAGCAGCAGGGCGATCGACATCGCGGGCAGGTCGTGCAGCCGCAGGGTCAGCGAGGTGGCGACGCCGAAGTTCCCGCCGCCGCCGTGCAGGGCCCAGAACAGCTCGGGGTGCTCCTGCTCCGTCGCCTCCAGGACCGTTCCGTCGGCCGTCACCAGCTCGACGCCGAGGAGGTTGTCGACGGCCAGGCCGCAGACCCGGTCCAGCCAGCCCGAGCCGCCGCCCAGCACGAAGCCGCCGACCCCCGTCGTGGAGGCCCGGCCGCCGGTGGTGGCCAGCCCGTACGGTTCGCAGGCCCGGTCGAGGTGGCTCATCACGGCCCCGCCCTCGACCCGGACCGCCTTGGCCGCGGGATGGACCGTCACCTCGTGCATCCGGCGCAGGTCCACCACGACACCGCCGTCGTTGAGCGACATCCCGGCCACGCTGTGCCCGCCGCCGCGCACGGCGACGGGCAGGTCCAGCTCCCGGGCGAAGCGGACGGCGGTGACCACGTCGGCCACGCTCTCGCACTGGGCGATGACGGCCGGCCTGCGGTCGATCATCGCGTTGAAGACCCGGCGGGCCTCGTCGTACCCGGGATCGTCAGGGGCGAAGACCTCGCCGGACAGGTCCTCGCGGAGCGCGGCAAGCGCCGTGCCCGCCTTCGAGAGGGGCGCCATGGCTGCCCCCTTCCGCAGGGAGGGGCGTAGGACCATTCCAGCGTAGGCGGCCACCCCCGGGCGGGCGCGGCGGCGCCGTGGCGCCGCCGCGGGCGGCCGTCAGCCCCCGTACGCCCCGCTCGCCGTGAGCCGCAGCGCCGTGTCGATCAGGGGGACGTGGCTGAAGGCCTGCGGGAAGTTGCCGACCTGCCGCTGCAGGCGCGGGTCCCACTCCTCCGCCAGCAGCCCCAGGTCGTTGCGCAGCGCCAGCAGCCGCTCGAAGAGGTGGCGGGCCTCGTCGACCCGGCCGATCATCGCCAGGTCGTCGGCCATCCAGAACGAGCAGGCGAGGAACGCCCCCTCGTCGCCCTCCAGACCGTCCACCCCGGCCTCCGTGCCGGCCGTCGGATAGCGCAGGATGAAGCCGTCGGGCGTGGACAGCTCGCGCTGGATCGCCTCGATCGTGCCGATGACCCGCTTGTCGTCCGGCGGCAGGAAGCCCATCTGCGGGATCAGCAGCAGGGAGGCGTCCAGCTCCTGAGAGCCGTAGGACTGGGTGAAGGTGTTGCGTTCCTTGTCGTAGCCCTTCTCGCACACGTCCTGGTGGATCTCGTCGCGCAGCTCGCGCCAGCGGTCCAGCGGGCCGTCCGCGTCCCCGCTCTCGATCAGCTTGATCGTGCGGTCGACGGCCACCCAGGCCATCACCTTCGAGTGCACGAAGTGGCGGCGCGGGCCGCGCACCTCCCAGATGCCCTCGTCCGGCTGGTCCCAGTGCTGCTCCAGGTAGCGGATCAGCTTCAGCTGGAGCAGCGAGGCGTAGTCGTTGCGGGCCAGACCCGTCATGTGTCCCAGGTGCAGGGCCTCGGTGACCTCGCCGTAGACGTCCAGCTGGAGCTGGTGGGCGGCTCCGTTGCCGACCCGGACGGGGCGCGAGTTCTCGTACCCTGGCAGCCAGTCCAGCTCGGTCTCGCCGAGTTCCCGCTCGCCCGCGATCCCGTACATGATCTGCAGGTTCTCCGGGTCGCCGGCCACCGCGCGCAGCAGCCACTCGCGCCAGGCCTGGGCCTCCTCGCGGTAGCCGGTGCGCAGCAGCGAGGAGAGGGTGATGGCCGCGTCGCGCAGCCAGGTGTAGCGGTAGTCCCAGTTCCGGACGCCGCCGATCTCCTCCGGGAGGGAGGTGGTCGGGGCGGCGACGATCCCGCCGGTGGGCCCGTAGGTGAGCGCCTTGAGCGTGATCAGGGAGCGGATCACCGCTTCCCGGTACGGGCCGTGGTACGTGCAGTGGTCGACCCATTCGCGCCAGAACTGGGAGGTGGCCGCGAGGGCCGCCTTGGCGTCGGGAGCCTCCGGCGTGCCCTTGTGCGAGGGCTGCCAGCTGATGCAGAAGGCCACCCGGTCACCCGGCCCGACGGTGAAGTCGGAGTACGTGGTCAGGTCCTTGCCGTAGGTCTGCGCATCGGTGTCGAGCCAGACCGAGTCGGGGCCGGCGACGGCGACGGTGCGCCCGTCCACCTTGTGCACCCAGGGCACGACCCGCCCGTAGCTGAACCGCATCCGCAGGGCCGAGTGCATCCGTACGCGTCCGCTGACGCCTTCCACGATGCGGATCAGCTGCGGGGCGTGGTCCTCGCGGGGCGGCATGAAGTCGATCACCCGGACCGTGCCGCGCGGGGTGTCCCACTCGGACTCCAGGATCAGCGAGTCGCCCTGGTAGCGGCGGCGGGAGGCGTTCGGCGCCTCCGTCCCCTCCGGGAAGGCCGGACCGATCCGCCAGAATCCGTGATCCTCGGTGCCGAGCAGGCCCGCGAAGATGGCATGCGAGTCGAAACGGGGCAGACACAGCCAGTCCACCGACCCGTCCCGGCAGACCAGTGCGGCGGTCTGCGTGTCGCCGATCAGTGCGTAATCCTCGATGCGCCCGGACACGTTGCATCTCCAGTCGAACAGCGGCCGCCCCGAGGGGCGCTTCCCTTGCGCGGTCTTCCGTGGTGGTTCGGTTCCCCGCACTGAGCTCATGATTCCGGATGCGGCCGGGTTACGACGACTGCCGGTCTGCTCGGCGGCGATGTGAAGCAATATCCGAGCAGGATATGACGGCACCCTAGTGATCTCCTTGAGGCCCAGGACAGCGAGTCTGGGCCAAACGGGTGACCGGTGGCAATGCCGGAGTGAGTGCTGGCCGGGCGGGCGGTGGCGCGCCGTCGCGGTGCCGTCGCACCGCGTTGCCGGAGGCGGTCCGCCCCGGGCGCTGATAGGCTGGTACCCCGTGGACCGGTGGTCTGCCTGTGCGAATCAGGAGCCCCGAAACCGCAGCTTCGGCGCCCCCTGAGACCCTCCGGTTCGACGGTGGCCGGCGCCGGACGCACCTCACTTCGCGACCACGGGAGCCCCCTCTTGGCGATGCCGCCCAAATCCATGACGACCAAGCACATCTTCGTCACCGGGGGTGTCGCTTCCTCCCTCGGCAAGGGCCTGACGGCCTCCAGCCTGGGCGCGCTGCTCAAGGCGCGCGGCCTGCGGGTCACGATGCAGAAGCTCGACCCGTACCTGAACGTCGACCCGGGCACCATGAACCCGTTCCAGCACGGTGAGGTGTTCGTCACCAATGACGGCGCCGAGACCGACCTGGACATCGGCCACTACGAGCGCTTCCTCGACGTCGACCTCGACGGCTCGGCCAACGTCACCACCGGCCAGGTCTACTCGACGGTCATCGCCAAGGAGCGGCGCGGCGAGTACCTCGGCGACACCGTGCAGGTCATCCCGCACATCACCAACGAGATCAAGCACCGCATCCGCCGCATGGCCACCGAGGACGTCGACGTCGTCATCACCGAGGTCGGCGGCACCGTGGGCGACATCGAGTCCCTGCCCTTCCTGGAGACCGTCCGCCAGGTCCGCCACGAGGTCGGCCGCGACAACGTCTTCGTCGTGCACATCTCGCTGCTGCCCTACATCGGCCCCTCGGGCGAGCTGAAGACCAAGCCGACCCAGCACTCGGTCGCCGCCCTGCGCAACATCGGCATCCAGCCCGACGCGATCGTGCTGCGCGCCGACCGCGACGTCCCGACCTCCATCAAGCGCAAGATCTCGCTGATGTGTGACGTGGACGAGGCCGCGGTCGTCGCCGCGATCGACGCCAAGTCGATCTACGACATCCCCAAGGTGCTGCACACCGAGGGCCTGGACGCCTACGTCGTGCGCAAGCTCGACCTGCCGTTCCGCGACGTGGACTGGACGGTGTGGGAGGACCTGCTGGACCGGGTCCACAACCCCGACCACGAGGTCAAGGTCGCGCTCGTCGGCAAGTACATCGACCTGCCCGACGCCTACCTGTCGGTGACCGAGGCCCTGCGCGCCGGCGGTTTCGCCAACAAGGCCCGCGTCCAGATCAAGTGGGTCACCTCCGACGACTGCAAGACCCCCGCGGGCGCGGCGGCCCAGCTCGGCGACGTGGACGCGATCTGCGTCCCCGGCGGCTTCGGCGACCGCGGCGTCAACGGCAAGGTCGGCGCGATCACCTACGCCCGCGAGAACAAGATCCCGCTGCTCGGCCTGTGCCTGGGTCTGCAGTGCGTGGTCATCGAGGCCGCGCGCAACCTCGCGGGCATCGAGGACGCCAACTCCACCGAGTTCGACGCCTCCACCCCGCACCCGGTCATCTCGACCATGGAGGAGCAGCTGGCCTTCGTCGAGGGCGCCGGAGACCTGGGCGGAACGATGCGCCTCGGCATGTACCCCGCGAAGCTCGCCGAGGGTTCGATCGTGCGCGAGGTCTACGGGGACCAGGCGTACGTGGACGAGCGCCACCGCCACCGCTACGAGGTGAACAACGCCTACCGCGGCGAGCTGGAGAAGAAGGCGGGCATCGTCTTCTCCGGCACCTCCCCGGACAACAAGCTCGTCGAGTACGTGGAGTACCCGCGCGAGGTCCACCCCTACCTGGTCGCCACCCAGGCCCACCCGGAGCTGCGCTCGCGTCCGACGCGGCCGCACCCGCTGTTCGCGGGCCTGGTCAAGGCGGCGGTGGAGCGCCAGCAGGCCGCCAAGTGACGGCATAACCGCATAACGTAGACAGCCGGGGCAAGGATCTTGTCCCGGCTGTCGCGTTTTTCGGAAGGGTACCGGTCATGACCATGCGCATCGCAGACACCGCCGAGTCGTGGGAGGTCGTCGCCTCACGGACCCCCTTCGAGGGCGCGAAGACGGCCGTCCGCTCGGAGCAGGTACGGATGCCGGACCGGTCGGTGGTGCGCCGCGACTACCAGGTGCACCCGGGGTCCGTCTGCGTACTGGCGCTGGATGAGGAGGGCCGGGTGCTGGTGCTGCGCCAGTACCGGCACCCCGTACGGCACCGGCTGTGGGAGCTCCCGGCGGGGCTGCTGGACATGCCGGGGGAGAATCCGTTGCACGCGGCGCAGCGGGAGCTGTACGAGGAGGCGCACGTCAAGGCGGAGGACTGGCGGGTGCTGGCCGATTTCTTCGCGTCCCCCGGCGGCTCGGACGAGGCGATCCGGATCTTCCTCGCGCGCGGCCTGTCGGCGGCGGAGGGGGAGCGCTACGCCGCCTCGGAAGAGGAGGCGGACATGGAGCTGGCGAGGATCCCGCTGCCGGAGCTGGTCCGCGGGGTCCTCTCCGGCGAGCTGGGCAACCCGGGTCTGGTGACGGGCGTCCTGGCCCTGTCCGCGGCCCTCGCCTCCGGTTCCGGCCTGGAGGAGCTGCGGCCCTCCTCGGCGCCGTGGCCGGCCCGCCCGTACGAGGCGTAGCGGGTCCGCGCGTACGGACGGGAGCGGGCCCGCCCGTACGAGCGGAGCGCCGGCCCGTACGGGACCGGAGCCGGCCGGCCCGTACGAGGGCAGCGGGCCTGCCCGCAACGGGTGCAGCCGGGCCGGGCGAGTGGGGTCGGCGGTGGGGCCCGTGGTGTGAACATCGGCTGATCCGATCGGGCGATGTACCCGCCGCGCTCCCCACGGGTCGTCGCTCTGCGTGAACTACGCTCGCAACCCGAAGGCAGGGAGAGGAGCGGATCCGTGGCGGATTTCGTCGGGCGGCGGCGTGAGCTCAAGGAGCTGCGCGAGGACATCGTGCGGACCGGGCTCGACACTCTCTCCGGCCGCAAGGCCAAGTCCCCCCGCGCGCGGGTGCTCCTCGTCGCCGGCCGCCCCGGCTCCGGCCGCACCGCCCTCGCCGAGGCCTTCGTCCGCGAGGTCGCCGAGGACTATCCCGACGGGATCCACCGGGTCCGGCTGACCTCCCCCGGCGGGCAGACCGTCCCGACCGAGCGCGCCGTGCGGACCCTGCTGGAGGGCCTCGGCCAGGCCACCCCGCCGGGGGCCGCCGAGGACGAGCTCAGCTCCCACCTGCGCGCGGCCCTCGCCGACCGGCGGGCCATCCTCCTCCTTGACGACGCCGCCGACCCCTTCCAGGTCGACGCCCTGCTCCCGGACACCCCCGAGTGCCTCGTCGTCGTCACCGCCGAAGGCCCGCTGACCGGCATCCCGGACGTCCGCCCCTGCACCCTCGGCGGCCTGGAGACGCCCTCCGCCGTCAAGATGCTCGCCCAGCGCATCGGCGACACCCGGATCACCACGGACCCCTACGCCGCCGAGTCCCTCGTCGAGGAGTGCGGGGGCCAGCCCGCCGCGCTCGCCCTGGTCGGCGGGTGGCTCGCGGCGCACCCCAAGGCCTCCGTCGTCGACGTGGCCAAGCAGCTGCACGAGATGCCGCCCGCCCCCGGCGGCCCGCTCGGCCGCGCCTTCCGGCTCGTCTACGAGTCCCTGCCGCAGCCCGCCCAGCGGACCCTGCGCCTGCTGCCCCTCGCCCCCGCCGGCATCGTCGACTCGCACACCGCCTCCGCCCTCGCCGGCTGCTCGGTGGCCGCCGCGCAGTCCACCCTGGAGGACTTCGCGGGGCTGGGCCTCGTCCGGCACGCGTCCGACGGCCTCTTCCTGCTGCCGGGCTGCCTCGCGCCGCTGCTGAAGGCCCTGCTGGAGACCAGGGAGCGCGCCGGGGAGGTCCAGCTCGCACGGGCCCGGATGCTGGAGCGCACCGTACGGCTGCTGCACTCCTGCCGGGTCATGACCGCCGCGGAGGACGACGACGTCCGCGAGAAGCTGGAGGGCTTCCCGCGGGCACTGCGCTTCCCCGACCGGCGGGCCGCCGCGACCTGGCTGGAGACCCGGCTGCCCGCGCTGTCCGCGGCCGCCTCCGCGGCCGTGGCCGACGGCGGGCTGGACACCCTCGCCCGCCGCCTGGTCGCAGCCCTCGTACGGGCGCTGGCCGAGCACCGCGGCACCGCCGAGGCCGCCCCCGAGCTGTACGGGCTGCACCGCCTGGTCCTCGACGTGGCCGAGCGCCGCGACCTGCACCGGGAGAAGGCGGCGGCCCTGCTGAACCTGGCCGACCTGGACGCCGCGACCGGACGGACCGAGGAGGCGCTGGAGCGCTACCGGGCCGCGCTCGATGCGGGAAGGGCGGCGAACGACCCGTACGCGACCGGCCGCGCGATGGAATCCGTAGGCGGTGCGTACCAGGAGCTGGAGGACTGGCACCGGGCCTCCGACTGGTTCGGCCGAGCACTGGCCCAGGCCCTCGCCCGGGGGGAGCGGGCGGACGAGGCGCGGCTGTACGGACGGCTCGGCAATGTGCACACGTACGCGGGCCGGTACGGGGACGCGCTGCGCAACTGGCGGGCCGCCGCCGCGGGCTACCGGAAGCTGGCCGATGTGCCGGGCCAGGCAAAGGCGTTGAGCGAGATGGCGCGTATTCAGGAGTACGCCGGCCGGCCCGAGGAATCGCTGCACACCTGCCGGGAGGCCGTCGAGCTGGCCCGCAAGGCCGGGGATCTGCGGCTCCAGGCCGCTCTGCAGGTCCGGCTGGCCGACACGCTCGACCGGCTGGGCGACCCGGCGGCCGCCAGACTGCACAGGTCCGCAGCCGACAGATTGCTGGGAGACGACCCCGCAGCCTGCGAAATCCGCAGTACTTCCGACTGAGATTATTGGTTTGCAAGGCTAGACAGCGCCTCATCCTTCATTAGACTGGCTTCACCACGTCATCTCGTGGTGCATCCCGTTGCGCGCTCTTGTGGACGGGTATGTATGAAAGTGCCCCGTAACATCCCCTGAGCCAAGGACCGTGATCGACGATGAAGGTCGGCATCCCCCGCGAGGTCAAGAACAACGAGTTCCGGGTCGCCATCACGCCCGCCGGCGTGCATGAGCTGGTCCGTAACGGCCACCAGGTCTTCATCGAGCAGAACGCCGGTGTCGGCTCCTCGATCACGGACGCCGAGTACGTCGCCGCCGGTGCCGAGATCCTCGGCACCGCCGACGAGGTCTGGGCCACCGCTGACCTGCTGCTGAAGGTCAAGGAGCCGATCGCGGAGGAGTACCACCGCCTCCGCAAGGACCAGACCCTCTTCACCTACCTGCACCTGGCGGCCTCCCGCGAGTGCACGGACGCGCTGCTGGAGTCCGGTACCACCGCCATCGCGTACGAGACGGTCGAGCTCGCGAACCGCGCGCTTCCGCTGCTCGCCCCGATGTCCGAGGTCGCGGGCCGCCTGGCCCCGCAGGTCGGCGCCTACCACCTGATGCGCTCGGCCGGCGGCCGCGGCGTGCTCCCCGGCGGTGTCCCCGGCACCCACGCCGGCGAGTGCGTGGTCATCGGCGGTGGCGTCTCCGGCTGGAACGCCGCGCAGATCGCCATCGGCATGGGCTTCCACGTGACCCTGCTCGACAAGGACATCAACAAGCTCCGCGAGGCCGACAAGATCTTCGGCACGAAGATCAAGACGATCGTCTCCAACGCCTACGAGCTGGAGAAGGCCGTCATCGAGGCCGACCTCGTCATCGGCGCGGTGCTGATCCCGGGTGCGAAGGCCCCGAAGCTGGTCACCAACGAGCTCGTCGCCAAGATGAAGCCCGGAAGTGTCCTTGTCGACATTGCGATCGACCAGGGCGGCTGCTTCGAGGACTCCCGTCCGACCACCCACGCCGAGCCGACCTTCCAGGTCCACAACTCGGTCTTCTACTGCGTCGCCAACATGCCGGGCGCGGTGCCGAACACCTCCACCTACGCGCTGACGAACGCGACCCTGCCCTACATCGTGCAGCTCGCGAACCTCGGATGGGTCGAGGCGCTGCGCCGTGACCCCGCGCTGGCGCTCGGCCTCAACACCCATGACGGCCAGGTCGTTTACGGTCCGGTCGCCGAGGCGCACGGCCTGGCGACCCTTGAGCTGAGCACGCTGCTCGGCTGAAGCGTCAACGACTGACGTCAATCTCACGTATCCGGCCGGACCTTGCCCGCAAGGTCCGGCCGGACGTGTTTGCGGGATACGGACGGGCGCGCCTCAACTCGCCTCGAACGTAGCCCTTTAGCCCTTTCGCGCACCCGCGAAACTTCAGAGTGACAGCCCGGACGCCCTTGACAGAGAGGTGTTCGGTTGCCGACACATCGTTGCCGGTCCGGCGGATTGTGTTGCCGCTGAGTGGTGACACGCCATAGAGTCGCCAACCGTCGGCATGGTGCCACGCTGACCTATCGATAAGTGTCCTGGTCACGTCCGAGGAGGTAAGACGACTTGTGAATGAGTCGACATTTGCTCCTGGGGGTGGTCGAGCAGGGACGCCAGACCGGGGCCAAGGACCCGCCGGGCGCGAGGCTGTCGGCTCCGTCGCAGTCCGCACCTTCGCAAACCACCAGCACATGAC
The DNA here is from genome assembly GCF_056436685.1 of Streptomyces sp. NPDC043680. NCBI lineage: Bacteria > Bacillati > Actinomycetota > Actinomycetes > Kitasatosporales > Streptomycetaceae > Streptomyces > Streptomyces sp. NPDC043680. The sequence goes on from NZ_JBWKCE010000015.1 coordinate 27,729, forward strand.
GACGCCCCAAAAGAGCATGGACGGCCTAGACGTGAACTCCAGGGCCGGCGACCTGAGCGGCGACACGCCCACTGGTTTCGCCGACTACGACCAGGTGCCCGAGGGGCACTTCTACGACCCCGACGCGGAATACGAGCCCGACCCCGAGTACGCGGCCACCCTCGCTCCCGACGCTGCCCGCCAGCGCCGCGAGCGGATCGGCCCGACCGGACGGCCGCTGCCGTACTTCCCGATCCCGGGTCCGCTGACCGACCACGGTCCGGCGAAGATCATCGCGATGTGCAACCAGAAGGGCGGCGTGGGCAAGACCACGTCGACCATCAACCTGGGCGCCGCACTCGCCGAGTACGGGCGCCGGGTGCTGCTCGTCGACTTCGACCCGCAGGGCGCTCTGTCCGTGGGCCTCGGCGTGAACCCGATGGAACTCGACCTGACGGTCTACAACCTGCTCATGGAGCGGGGCATGTCGGCCGACGAGGTGCTGCTGAAGACGGCGGTCCCCAACATGGACCTGCTGCCGAGCAACATCGACCTGTCGGCCGCGGAAGTGCAGTTGGTCAGCGAGGTCGCGCGCGAGTCGACGCTGCAGCGGGCGCTGAAGCCGCTGATGAACGACTACGACTACATCGTGATCGACTGTCAGCCCTCGCTCGGTCTGCTGACCGTGAACGCCCTGACGGCGGCTCACAAGGTCATCGTCCCGCTGGAGTGCGAGTTCTTCGCGCTGCGCGGCGTCGCGCTGCTGACCGAGACCATCGAGAAGGTGCAGGAGCGGCTCAACCCCGAGCTGGAGCTCGACGGCATCCTCGCCACGATGTACGACTCCCGTACGGTGCACAGCCGCGAGGTGCTGGCGCGCGTCGTCGAGGCCTTCGACGACCACGTCTACCACACGGTCATCGGCCGTACGGTGCGCTTCCCGGAGACCACGGTCGCCGGTGAGCCCATCACCACGTACGCCTCCAACTCCGTCGGGGCCGCCGCCTATCGCCAGCTGGCCAGGGAGGTGCTCGCCCGGTGTCACGCCGAGTGAGTCTGCCCGGAGCCGACGAACTGTTCCGTACGACCGGGGGGACGGCGCTCCAGGCCTCCTCGCCGCGGCGGGGTGCCGAGGAGTCCCTGACCCCGGCCCCGCCGGAACACGCCGCGGCGCAGGCGGAGGGCACGGCGGGGTCCGCGGTGGGTCCGCAGCGGCGGCCGCAGGAAGGTTCTGCCACGCCGAAGAACCAGGGGCGCGGAGCGAACCGCCGCCCCAGCGGGCGGGAACGGCACGACGAGAAGATCACGGTCTACGTCTCCGCCGAGGAGCTCATGGACCTGGAGCACGCGCGGCTGGTGCTGCGCGGGGAGCACGGCCTGGCCGTCGACCGCGGACGCATCGTCCGCGAGGCGGTGGCGGTGGTCCTGGCGGACCTCGAATCCCGCGGGGACGCCAGCATCCTGGTCCGCCGCCTCCGCGGCCGCTGACCGACCCCGCGGGGCCCCTGCCCCCGGCCGCCGGCGCGGGTAGGGCCGGGTTCCGGTTCGTGGGGGTGCACCGGCGGTCCGTGCGGTGCGGGGGGTCCCGGGCGTGGCAGCCTTGGAGGTGGCCCGTCCGCAACCTCCTCCGTACCACCCTGGACTTCCATGCCCCTTCCCGCCGAACCCGGCCGCCCCACCCGCCGGAGCCTGGGGCGCGGCCCCGGTGTTCCCGCCCCGCCCGAAGCCCGGACCGACCGGGAAGGGGCCGTGGCGGACCGGGAAGAGCCCGCACCGGCGGTGCAGGAGCCCCGGGAACAGCCTGCGGGGGCGGGTGCCGTCCTGCCGGGCGCGCCGGAGGCCGTACCGGCCCCGGAGGCTCCGGCGGCCCCGGATGATGCCGTACCGGCCCCGGAGGCCACGGAGGTCCGGGAGGCCACGGAGGTCCGGGAGGCTCCGGAGCCCCCGCAGCGTCCGGAGGCCGCTCAGGCGGAGCGTACGGCCGCCGGGCCGGGCGACGGGCGGTTCACGTTGCGGCTGGCCAACTTCGAAGGCCCCTTCGACCTCCTGCTCCAGCTGATCTCCCGGCACAAGCTCGACGTCACCGAGGTGGCCCTCTCCCAGGTGACCGACGAGTTCATGGCGTACATCCGCGGCATGGGTCCCGACTGGGACCTCGACCAGACCACCGAGTTCCTCGTCGTAGCGGCCACCCTGCTCGACCTGAAGGCCGCCCGGCTGCTCCCCGCCGCCGAGGTCGAGGACGAGGCCGACCTCGCCCTCCTGGAGGCCCGCGACCTGCTGTTCGCGCGGCTGCTCCAGTACCGGGCGTACAAGCAGATCGCGGAGATCTTCGAGGACCGCGCCCAGAGCGAGGGCAAGCGCTACCCGCGCACCGTGGGCCTTGAGCCCCACCATGCGGAGCTGCTCCCCGAGGTCGTCATCAGCATCGGCGCCGAGGGCTTCGCCCGGCTGGCCGTCAAGGCCATGCAGCCCAGGGCCGCACCGCAGGTCTACGTGGACCACATCCACGCACCGCTGGTCAGCGTGCGCGAGCAGGCGGCCCTGGTGGTCACCCTGCTCAAGGCGCGCGGCTCGGCGACCTTCCAGGAGCTCACCGAGGACGCCGCGGACACCCTCACCGTCGTGGCGCGCTTCCTGGCCCTTCTGGAGCTCTACCGGGAGAAGGCGGTCATCCTCGACCAGGAGGACGCGCTGCACACGCTCACCGTCCGCTGGAGCGGCGGGGACGGCGACGGCATGCCGACCGTGACCGACGAGTTCGACCAGATCGTGGAGGCCGAGGAATGAGCGAGGAGACCCAGGCCGGCGGCGGCCCGGCGGCGTCCGTACGGGCGGTCGCGCTGAAGCCCGCCCTGGAGGCCGTCCTCATGGTCGTGGACGAGCCCGCGACCGAGGCGCACCTCGCCAAGGTGCTCGACCGCACCCCCCGCGAGGTCGCGGACGCCCTGCGCGAGCTCGCCGACGAGTACACCGTCCAGGGCCGCGGTTTCGAGCTGCGGCTCGTCGCGGGCGGGTGGCGCTTCTACACGCGCGCGGAGTACTCGGCTGCCGTCGAGGCCTTCGTCCTGGACGGGCAGCAGGCCCGGCTCACCCAGGCCGCGCTGGAGACCCTGGCGGTGGTCGCGTACCGCCAGCCCGTGAGCCGTTCGCGGGTCTCCGCGGTGCGCGGAGTGAACTGCGACGGGGTCATGCGCACCCTCCTCCAGCGGGGTCTGGTGGCCGAGGCGGGCACGGAACCCGAAACAGGTGCGATCCTGTACAGGACGACGAACTACTTTCTGGAGCGGATGGGCCTGCGCGGCCTGGACGAGCTCCCGGAGCTCGCGCCCTTCCTCCCCGAGGCGGACGCGATCGAAGCCGAGACGCAAGAGGGTGTTCCGTCGTTCGATCCGGACGCACCGGACACCGATGAAGACGACAAGACGACGGAACTTTGATGCGAAGCAGCGGTAACGGCAACGGCGGCGGCAACAGGAACAGCGGCGGCGGTGGTGGCGGACGCGGGAACTCCCGCGGCGCCGGCTCCGGCGGCGGTGGCTACCGCGGCGGAAGCTCCGGCAGCGGCGGTGGCGGTGGCTACCGCGGCGGCAGCTCCGGCAGTGGCGGTGGCTACCGCGGCGGCGGTTCGGGCGCGGGCGGCTCCCGCGACCGTGACCGCGACCAGGCGCCCCAGCGTCCGCGCAATCCCCGCCCCGAGGAGCGGCGCTACGACGTGGGCCCCGAGGGCGAGCGGTCCGGCCGCAGCGGCCCCAAGGCGGGCGGCGGCGGTGCCCGCGGCGCCTCCGACGGCGGCCGGGGCGGTTCGGGCGGCGCCCGCGGCGCGGCTGCGCGCGGTGGTGCCAAGGGCGGCCCCAAGACCTCCCGTACGCCGGGCGTCGGCGGGGCCGGCGGCCCGCGCCGCGGCCCCGGCAGCCGCAGCGGCCAGTCGCGCCCCCGCGAGCTGGACGCGCGGATCGAGGAGCGGGTGCGCGAGCGGTACGCGGACAAGCCCGTGATCAAGACCCCGAAGACCTTCCCCGGGGCCGAGCAGGAAGGCGAGCGCCTGCAGAAGGTGCTCGCCCGCGCCGGCATGGGCTCGCGCCGCGCGTGCGAGGAGCTCATCGAGCAGGCGCGCGTCGAGGTCAACGGCGAGATCGTGCTGGAGCAGGGCAAGCGCGTCCAGCCGAACGACGAGATCAAGGTGGACGGCCTGACCGTCGCCACCCAGTCGTACCTGTTCTTCGCGCTGAACAAGCCCGCCGGCGTCGTCTCCACCATGGAGGACCCGGACGGCCGCCAGTGCCTCGGTGACTACGTCACCAACCGCGAGACCCGTCTCTTCCACGTCGGCCGGCTCGACACGGAGACCGAGGGCATCATCCTGCTCACCAACCACGGCGAGCTGGCCCACCGCCTCACGCACCCGAAGTACGGCGTGAAGAAGACGTACGTCGCGGCGATCACCGGCCCGCTGCCGCGGGAGATCGGCAAGCGCCTCAAGGACGGCATCGAGCTGGAGGACGGCTACGCGCGAGCCGACCACTTCCGGGTGATCGACCAGGTCGGCAAGAACTACCTGGTCGAAGTGACCCTCCACGAGGGCCGCAAGCACATCGTCCGCCGCATGCTGGCGGAGGCCGGCTTCCCGGTCGAGAAGCTCGTGCGGACCTCCTTCGGGCCGATCGAGCTGGGCGACCAGAAGTCCGGCTGGCTGCGCCGCCTGACCAACACCGAGGTCGGCATGCTCATGCGCGAGGTCGGTCTGTAACCCCCAGTTCCTCCGTCCCCCTCTCTGCTCGGGGGACCGAGCCCGCAGTGCCCGTGTGGCACTGCGGGCTTTTTGCTTGCCCGCCACCCCGCCCTCTGTTTATAGTCATCATGACTATTAACGGAACGAGGGGGGCCGGCCGTCATGAGCTGGACCGAAATCCTGGGGTTCGCCACCGGCGCCCTGTGCGTCTGGCTCGTCGCCCGGCAGCACGTCGCCAACTGGCCGATCGGCATCGCCAACAACGTCTTCTTCATCGTGCTGTTCGCGCAGTCCGGCCTGTATGCCGACGCCGGACTGCAGTTCGTCTTCATCGCCCTCGCCGCGTACGGCTGGTGGTCCTGGACCCACGGGGGTGGACCAGGAACCGCCGAAGCCCTGCCGGTGCGGCGCACCACACGCACCGAATGGGCCTGGCTGGCCGCGGCGGGGGCGGTGGGGGTGCTCGGGCTCACGCTCCTGCTGAGCCGGTTCACCGACTCCACCGTCCCCTTCTGGGACGCGCTGACCACCGGGCTCTCGCTGATGGCCACCTACGGCCAGTGCCGCAAGCTCGTCGAATCCTGGTGGCTGTGGATCGCCGCCGACCTGGTCTACATCCCGCTCTACGCCTACAAGGGCCTGTACCTGACCTCCGGGCTGTACGTCGGCTTCCTCGCGCTCTGCGTGGTCGGCCTGCTCGGCTGGCGGCGTACGCTGCCGGCGCGCGGCGCCCGTACGGCCGCTGCCGCGGAGGCCACGGCATGAGGCGCTTCGGCCACGGGCTGGTGCTCGGCAAGTTCTACCCGCCGCACGCCGGCCACCACCACCTGGTGCGCACCGCCCAGGAGCAGTGCGAGCGGTTGACCGTACTGGTCTGTGCGGCCTCGGTGGAGTCGGTGCCGCTCGCCGACCGGGTCGCCTGGATGCGGGAGGCCCACCCGGAGGCCGAGGTCGTCGGCGCGGTGGACGACATCCCGGTCGACCTGCACGACCCGGCGGTCTGGGAGGCCCACATGGCGGTCTTCCGCGGCGCGGTGACGGGCCGTGTGGACGCCGTCTTCACCTCGGAGGCGTACGGGACCGAGCTCGCGCGGCGGTTCGGGGCCGAGGAGGTCTGCGTGGACCCGGAGCGGACCCGCTTCCCGGTGTCCGGGACCGCGGTCCGGGCGGACCCGGTCGGCGCCTGGGAGTTCCTGGGGCCGGCCGTACGGGCGGCCCTGACCCGGCGGATCGTCGTACTCGGCGCCGAGTCGACCGGTACGACCACCCTGTCGCGGGCGCTGGCGGCGCACTACCGGGCGCGCGGCGGGGTGTGGGCCCGGACGGGCTGGGTCGCCGAGTACGGGCGCACGTACAGCGAGGAGAAGCTGGCGGCCGCGCGGACGGCGGACCCGGCGGCGACCTGGGAGGACGTGTCCTTCACGTCGGCGGAGTTCCCGGTGATCGCGCGGCGCCAGGACGCGGAGGAGGAGCGGGCGGCGCGGTCGGGTTCGCCGGTGCTGATCTGCGACACCGACTCCTTCGCGACCGGTATCTGGCACGAGCGGTACATGGGAGGGCGCAGCGAGGAGGTCGAGAAGATCGCCGCGCTGACCCACAGGGACCTGTACCTCCTCACGGACCACGCGGACGTGCCGTTCGAGGACGACGGGCTGCGCGACGGACCGCAGCTGAGACCTTGGATGACGGACCGCTTCCGCGAGGAACTCACGCGCACCGGCAAGCGTTTCCTGACCGTGCGCGGGGACCGCGAGGCGAGGCTGGCGACGGCGGTCACAGCGGTCGACGAACTGCTGGCCGCGGGATGGCAGTTCGCGGACCCCCTGCCGGAGCACCGATGACGACGGACGCCTACGACCCGCACGCGTTCGAGCCGTTCGCGGTGACGGTGGACCTGGCGGTGTTCACCGTCCGCGGCGGGGCGCTGCACGTCCTGCTGATCCGGCGGGGGCAGGAGCCGTACGAGGGGGCCTGGGCGCTCCCCGGCGGCTTCGTCCTGCCGAGGGAGTCCGCGGAGACGGCGGCCCGCCGGGAACTGGCCGAGGAGACCGGCCTGTCGGAGGCGGTCGTCGCCGCGCTCCACCTGGAGCAGCTGCGCACCTACAGCGATCCGGACCGCGACCCGCGGATGCGGGTGGTCTCCGTCGCCTTCACGGCCCTGGTCCCGGACATGCCGGAGCCGGCGGCGCAGGGCGGCGGGGACGCGGACCGGGCGCGGTGGGTGCCGGTGGGGGAGACCGGGCCGCTGGCGTTCGACCACGCGGCGATCCTGGCGGACGCCCGTTCCCGGGTGGGCTCGAAGCTGGAGTACACCTGCCTGGCCACGGCGTTCTGCCCGCCCGAATTCACCCTCGGCGAGCTCCAGTCGGTCTACGAGACCGTCTGGGACACCGCCCTGGACCGCCCCAACTTCCGCCGCAAGGTGCTGGCCACCCCGGGCTTCGTCGAAGCCGCGCCCGGAGCCGCCCGCCTGACCGGCGGCCGCGGCAAACCGGCCGCCCTCTACCGGGCGGGCCCGGCGACCGCCCTGCACCCCCCGCTGCTGCGCCCCACGGAAGGACAAGCGAAATGACTGCGAAGAAGCGGGCGGCGACGGGAGCCCTCCTCGGCCTCGCCCTGGGTGACGCCCTGGGCTTCCCGACCGAGTTCAACGACGTCCCGTCGATCCTGGCGAAGACCGGCCCGTGGCGTTCCATGCCGCTGCCCCGTCCGGCGATCGTCACGGACGACACCCAGATGACCCTGGCCCTGGCCCGCGGGATACGAACGGCGACGGTCGGCGGGCGCGTCGACCCCGCGGGGCTGGCGGGCCCGGTCCGGGAGGAGTTCGTCGCCTGGTACCACTCCCCGGAGAACAACCGCGCCCCCGGCAACACCTGCCTCACGGCATGCCGGCTGCTGGACGACCCGGCCCGGGACTGGCGGGACGCCGGCCAGATCGGCTCGAAGGGCTGCGGGGCGAACATGCGGGTGGTGCCGGTGGGGCTGGTCCCCGGCTGGACGGAGGAGGAGCGGGCCGGCGCCGCCCAGCTCCAGTCGGCCCTGACCCACGGCCACCCGACGGCCCTGGCGGCCTCGGACCTCACGGCCCGGGCGGTGTTCCTCCTGGCCCAGGGCACGGAGGTGACCGGCCTGGTCGGCCGGCTCCGCTCGTACGCCCTGGACAACCGCACGCGCTACCACGAGCGCTGGCTGGGCGACCTCTGGATGCGCACGGCCTCGGACGCGACACCGGAGTCCTTCATCGCCCGCGGCTGGGACGACTGCCTGTCCGCCCTGGACCGCCTGACGGCGGCCCTGCGGACCCCCTCCCCGGAAACGGACCCGTGCCTGACGACGGGCGACGGCTGGATCGCGGAGGAGGCCCTCGCCACGGCCCTCCAGTGCTTCCTCCTCTTCCCGGAGGACCCCCTGACGGCCCTGCGCCGCGCGGCCTGCACGAAGGGCGACTCGGACTCGATCGCCTGCCTCACGGGCGCCTTCGCGGGCGCCCACCTCGGCGGTGCCGTCTGGCCCCGCGACTGGGACGCCCGCATCGAATACCGCGAGGACCTCCTCACCTTCGCCACCTTCTGGGACGCGTGATCCGTCGGCCAGCCTTGGCTGTACACAGCTGGCTGGCCCACCGCCCTGACGTGCCTCAGGCCCCTGCGGTAACGCGTACAGGCCCGCCGAGAAGTTCTCTCGGCGGGCCTTCTGATGGCGAGGCTACGGGTTTGGAGTCCTGCGTCTGCGCCGTACAAGCTGTCCTTCGGGCAGAAGACCACGAAAGCCGCAGCGACCGCGCTCGTGACGAGATCCACAACGGCCCCGACAAACATTCAGGGCCGCCACTGCTACACCCGCATCCGCACCCGTAAGTGTTGGAAGCCGACACCACCGGCTTCGCGGACCCACCTTTCATCTGACCAGGAACCGAGACGCCATCGACACCCTTAGCGTGGCACTTGACGGTTGGCGTAGGCCAAACCGGCATCGCCGAGGGCTGGCAACCGCTGCGCCGCACGGCCACATTTGCTGACGTTGCCGTCGACCGCTCTCTGCCAGGCACCGCACAGGCCCCACCAGAAGGTTCTGGTGGGACCTGTAGCTATCACGACGCGATCACGGGCAGACGGCCAACCTTACTCCCTCGTGGGGCGCCAAGTCCCCCAATAGAAGAACTCCAGCTGCCATTCACCTCCGCCCTCGGATTCGATAGTTTCCGTCGCATTCTGAAGATGCCACGACATGTTCACGAACAGGCGCAAATCCCGACCTGCAAGCACATCCGAGTTCAGAAGCCCCACGATCAATCGGCGCGGCTTCTCCTGAAACTCGGCAGAAAGCAAGTCGAAGAACCCGTCCCAGCCACCACGAAAGTAGTCCGGGAAGCCAAGCTCCTGCCCAACCGCTAGGGAGGAGTCGCGCTCCGATTCGAAGGGCGAGGCATCGACACAGCGGACTTCGAATCCTTGCCCCTCTACACGACGCGTGATCTCATCTCGGTCGACATCTGGCAGCAGGTAGGGCGGGGCCGACAATCCTGGGATGACGCGGGAGATTGATTGCCACTGCATGTTTCCTCAACCTTCGCCAACTTCTATCGAAGCCGGATGAAATTGTCGTAGTGGCTGGTGGTGTAGTACACCTCGCCCCTCTTTCCAAACACGAGACGCTCCGCGCCTCTACCTCCCGTCCCGTTGGCAGAAGGCCAAACATCGCTTTCCGTGTAGTAGCCGAGCGGTCGAGTCGGGAGCTGTCCGTTGCTGTTTCCGTACTCGCCGGGAGGTCGACCACTCCTGCCGCCCTGATGCGTCATGGCGGGCGGCCGCCCATTCATGTCGTAGAAGTCAACGACCTCTTGTATTCGGTCCCGAGTGGTGGCCTTGCTCTCCCCGAAAATCCCCTCTTTGAGTGGGGTGCCGAAGAGACAGTTGCTGTTGTGAACCAGAATCGGCGTCTTGTCCGCCAGCACATAATACGTGTGGAGGTCGGCCACCGTGAGGTTGTATGTTTTGGCGCGTTGAGTGAACGGCTCATTCTCGGTGACGATTGCCGTGTCGCCTGTACTGGTGAGCAACGACATCCCTGCGACCAGGGTGCCAGCCTCCAACCAAGCATTCTGGGACGGGGACCAGAACGGATGTTCGTGGGTGGCGGTGAGCTGTTCGATGCCGTTCTTTGTTGCGATCGACAGTTTGTTGAACTGTTTGTCGTCCTCAGTGGTGATGAGTCGCGTTACCGGGCGCTTGGAAGTTTGCCCTGAGCGCGGGTCCGTCGCCAGAACCTCATCGCCGACAGCAATTTCTTCGATCTTCTTGCTGCTGCCGTCCGCCATCAAAACTTCCGTTCCGGCGAGGAAGCACTTGCAGCCGGTGACGGGAATCTTGCGCGAACCGTTCATCGAGGGCTTACTCGGGACCCTCTTCCCGCCGCCTTCGCCGTAACCGAGGCCATAGACTATGACGACGGCCATCGTGTGCTCGGCCAGATAGTACGCCTTCTCCCCCCCGGAGCACTCCGCTTCCTCACAGGCGAGCATCATCGCCTGGGTCTTGTTGATCCAATCTTCGTCGGGGACAAACGCGCCTTGCCGCTCTGTGAGCTTGAGATATTCCTTGATGTAAGTCGCAATGAATACCTCCTTGTTCTTCTTGGGCAAGACAATTCCGTCGCCGTTGTCCTTTTCGAAGATGGTCGGCGGGCGGTAAGTGTTGCTGTTATCGGTTCCGTACCCCCCCTTGAGGTTGTTCTTGGGGCGGTTGGGGTCTGAAGCCGGCAGTTTGTCGTCGCGGGGGTTGAAGTGGCCGCCGCAATGGCCGTTGTAGCAGTCCGCTTCCTGGAGCCCTGAGGGGTCGCTCAGGGAGACCGGGTTGTTGCTGGAGTAGACGTACCCGTGCAGCTGCTGCGAGTTCGTCAGGTCCATGATCGGGTCGACCGAGATGAAGCGGCCCGTGGACGGGTCGTATTCGCGGGCGCCGAGGTGGGTGAGGCCGGTGTCGGTGTCCTTGGTGCCGCCGACGAAGCCCTTGTCGCCGGCCCAGGTGGTGGGCTTGGGGCCGCGTTCCTCGCCGAAGATCCCCGTCTTGCGGCGGGTGACGGCCTGGGCGGCGTCCGCCGTGATCTGGGTGGTGCCGGTGCCCTGGTAGTTGGCCAGGAGGAACGTCAGCTTGCCGTTCTCCCGCATCGCGACATCGCCGTAGTAGCGGGTGCCCTTGACCGTGCCGGTCTTGTCCAGGCGGAGTTCGTTGCCGCCGGGCAGGTAGAGCGTGGTGCCGGTGGTGTCCTTGCGGAGCAGGCGCTGGCCGGCCGCGTCGTACTTGAAGGAGTCGCTGGAGGTGCCCTGGTTGAGGGTCTTCAGGTGGCCTTCGGCGTCCCAGTCCAGGTACTGGGTTTCGTTGGTGCCGGACTTCCGGGTCTTGGTGTTGCCCGAAGCGTCGTAGGTGAAGGTTTCTTCGTGCGGGTCGGTGCCGGCCTGGGTGACCTTCGGCAGGTCGTGCTTGCCGGCGGTCGGCGCGGTGTAGGTGCGGACGGTGTCGGCGGTCGGGCCCGAGGCCGTGGTGTGCTTGGTCTCGGTCTTGCGGTTGCCGACCGCGTCGTAGGTGTAGGTGGTCCAGTACGGGTCCTCGCCGCCGATGACCGTGGTCGACGGGGCTGCGGCGCAGGTCTCGCCCTTGTTGGTCCAGGCCTGGGTGATGCGGTTGAGGGCGTCGAGGTTGACGCACTGCGTGTCGGTGGTACGGGTGGCGTCCTGGCCGTAGGCCGTGGCGATGGAGGTGATGGCCCCCGCCGGGTTGTAGCCGTACTTGGTGTCCTCGATGCGCTGAGGTGCCACATCGCGGTCCGTGTACGCACGGGCAACCGCGCCGGTGTGCTCGTCGTACTCGGCGGACCGGTACAGACGCTGGCCGAGCGCGCCCAGCTCCTGACGGATGCTGCGGCCGTAGTGGTCGTACGTCATGGCCGAGACGAGGCGGCTGCTGCCGGCGGCCATGCTGTTGAGGAGGCCGGAGACGCTCTTGTACGTGCTGCCGACGGTCTCGGCCGGCAGGTCACCCATGGCGGGCTGCTTGGTCGTCAGGAGCTGGCCGGCGATGTTGTAGGTGTTCGACCAGTTGTAGGTGCCTGCCAGCACCCCGGTGTCGGGGGTGGACGGGACGGTCACCTTCGAGGCGAGGGGCTGGTAGAAGTCGTTGTAGAGCGTGACCTCCGACTCGAAGGCCTTGCCGTCCACGTAGCGGGTCGACTTGGTCGGCTGCCCCTTGGCCACGGTGTCGTAGAGCTGCGAAGTCAGCAGGGTCGCGCCCTGCTTGGTCGCGGTGACGCGGCCGAGCTCGTCGTAGTCGGTGTGCAGGGTGACGTTGCGGGCGTCGGTCACATCGGTGGCCCGGCCGCCCACGTCGTAGGTGGTCTTGGTGATGCCCTTGTCGGGGTCGTTCGACTCCGTCTGCAGACCGCGGACGTCGTAGGTGTACGTCCACTTCGCGTTGCCCGGGTCGGTGACCTGGGCCAGCTGACCGAGCTTGTTGTACGTGTACGAGGTCGACTGGGACGCGGTGCGGGCCGCGTCCGTGTACTGCTTGAGCTCGACCGTACGGCCGAGCGCGTCGACGACGGTGGTGCTCGCCGTGCCGCCCTGCGGCGGGACGACCGTGATCGTGTCACCGGTGTAGCTGGTGAGGCTGCGCTTGGTCTCGGTGCCGTACTTCTTGGCGATCACCGCGGTGACGCGTCCCGCCCCGTCGTACTCCGTGTCCGTGGACGACGGGTACGCCGTCTGCTGGCCCACGACGAGCTGCGCCTCGGGGGCTCCGTCGGCGTAGTAGGTGCCGGAATTGCGCCACGCCAGCCCGCGGGTGTCGTAGAACACTTCGCTGATCAGGCGTCCCGCCAGGTCGGGCGACTGCGTCTGGCTCTGCCGGTCGCGCAGCAGACCGTCCTGGATGCTGTAGGTCACGCCGTACTTGTAGTCGTGCGTGAGCGACTTCGACGTCACCACGATCGGGCCGTCATTGCGGATCAGGTACTCGAAGACGCGGCTCGGCGAGGTGGGGAACGTGGCGGCCGGCCGGTTCGGCAGCCACACGTTGGTGAGGCGGCCCAGGGCGTCGTACTCCGTGGTCGTCACCTTGCCGTTGGCATCGGTGACCTGACGAGGCCGGGACCGGAGAGGATCGACCGACGAGGTCGTGACGTGCCCCAACGGGTTGGTCACGGCCATCGCGGTCGGCGCCTCACCGGTGGCCGGTGTGTACGCGGTCGTCGACACCTTGCCGTACGCGTCGGCTGCCGCCAGCTGCCGGCCGTGGACGTCGTAGCAGAGCTGGTCCTTGGCAGGACCACAGGTGCTGGGGACCGAGGAGACGGGGTCGTAGTTGTCGCCCTTGCCGTTGATCTTCTCGATCTTGGTCATCAGACCCTGACCGGGAACCGTGCCGAGGGCGCCGTTGTCGAAGTACGTACGGACGTCATTGACCACGTCCGCCGGACGCGACACCGGCGAACCGCATGCGACGGCGACCGTCTCCACACGGCTGATCTTGGTTAGGATCCAGCTGCCGGTGTTGCGCGCGTAGGACGTGGCGGTGCACTTCTCGTCGCCGGTCTTGGCCGTGTCGCCGCTCTCGGAGACCGAGTCGATCATGCCGTAGTCGTCGAAGTGGTTCGCCGACTCCACGGTGCGGACACCGCCGGTGACCGTCGTACGGGTGGACTGCTTCTCCGTGCCCGTCTTGTACGCCACGAGATCCGGCAGGCCGTCGCGCTTCCTGGTCGCCACCGCGGTCGAGCGCCACGGAGTGGAGGAGGTGGCGGACACGAGCTTGGTGGTGTCGTCGCCGTTGTAGCTGGCCGTCTCGCGTACCATGCCCGAGAACTCGTCGCGGTCGATGACCGCGACACCGGCCGAGTCCTTGACCTCCTTGCCGTCCAGGCCGCGGAAGTAGCGCGTTTCCGAGAGCGTCTTGGGGTCGCTCGCCGCGCCGGTGCGGGTCTGGACCCGCTCGTAGCCGCGGGCGACGGAGTGCACCCGGTTCTCGGCCTTGGCGAACTCGTCCGTGCTCTTGGCCCAGGCGGCCCCGCCGAGGTAGTCGTACGAGGTCACCTTGTCCGGGGAGTCGGCGAGGTTGTCGCCCTCCACGATCTGGGTGACGACGTAGGTGTTGAACCAGTCGAGCTTGGCCGTGTCGCCTTCGAAGGTCCACTTCACCGGGTAGCAGCGGGTGGTGTTCGTCTCGTCCGGCTTCGGCAGGGTCGTCGCCGTGCACTCGGGCTGGGAGTAGGTGACGCCGATGGTGCCGCCGGTCTCCGTGGTCACCTGGTACATCCGCAGGCGGATGAACGGCGCGAGTCCGTCACCGGTCGCATCCACGCGGTTCGCACGCTGCTCGCCCGCGAAGGTGACGGGAGGGAGCGTGATGTCCGCGGCGTCGCCGGCCTTGGCCGTGCGGGTGATCGACTTCAGCCACATGGGGGTGGAGATGCCGTCGCCCGAGGGCGGGAAGTTCTGGTCCAGGGCCCAGGAGTCGACGTCCTTGTACGCACCACCGGTCAGGATCTTCGTGTTGATCCCGGTCAGGCGCACCCGGGACCAGAACGTCGGTGAGAACTGGTCCTTGCACTCGGTCGACCCGTCCTTGCAGAACAGGTCGTACGGGCTGTCAGGCCAGTTCTTGGCGTTGGTCTCGTCGAACGTGCCGCAGTTGCTCAGGCAGCGCTCGGAGACGTCGAACGTGACCTGGCCCATCGCCTTCGCGGTGTAGACCGTGTCGGAGCGCAGGCCGTAGTCGATGTGGTCCAGCCAGCCGCCGCGGATGTACGGGGTGACCGTGCCCTTGCCCGTCGTGGTGGAGACGTTGCGGGCGTAGTTGTTCGTCTCGGTCTTCCAGTAGTACGCCATCGCGTCACCGCCGGGCGCGACCACGTAGTCGAGCTGCCAGCGCCAGGCCTGCTGGCACCAGCCGCTCGCGAACGAGGCGTTGTAGCAGGGCTCGCCGGCCTGGTTGCCGTACACCGGTACGGTCCAAGTGGAGTTCGTCGTCGGGGTCGACGCGTCCTTCCAGCCGGGCAGGCGGTTCAGACCGAAGAAGTACTGGGTGCCGTCGGCCGTGGTGACCTTCCAGTGCTCGCCCACGCCGTCGACACCGGCGGTGCCCTTGTCGCCGTTGACCGCGCCGGTGAGCTTCTCCACCTTCTCGTTCGAGTCGGACGCCGGGTGCCAGCCCTTGCCCTGCTCGAAGACGAGCTCGGTGGACTTGCCGTTCAGGGACAACGTCGCGTTGTCGTTGAACCAGCACTGGTCGCCGACCTTGGTGGTGTTCGTCCCACCCGTCTTGTCGTCCTCGCAGGACTTGTACTTGCGCTCGATGAAGCCGGGCTCCCAGTTCCCGCCGTCACCGATCCACGAGGCCTGCGTGTTCGACGCGGAGGTCTTCCCGTCCACCGACTGCGAGCTGTAGCCCAGGGAGATCTTCGGGTCCAGGCCGCCGGGTACGGTCGGTATGTCGACGTTGTAGGACCAGGAGAAGGCGCCGGTCGAACCGCCCGCGTTCCAGGAGCCGGACGGCTGGAGCGAGGTCGCCTTGTAGTCGCCGGTCGGGCCGGACGCGCCCGCCGTGGCCGCGAGGACCGTGGCGCCCGACGCGGCGGCGGCCGCGGACATCGGCATCTGGGCCGACTTGCTCGCGGCCCCCGTCGCGCCCGGAGCGCTGATCTGCGTGGACAGCTTGCCCGTGCGGGTGTCGTTCTCGTCTTCAGCGGCTTCTGCGTACGGCACTCCGCGCGCTCGGGAGTCGTCAGCGCACACGCCGGGAGCTCCACCAGGTGGAGGCGGGCCGCGTAGTCGCCGCCGTAGGCCTGGCGGAACGCGTTGTGGGCCACCTCGACCTTGGCGGGGGCCGAAGTCGCCACACCGTCCGAGCGGCCCACCGAGAGCAGGACACCGTCGACGCCGGCCTTGCGGGCTGTCTTCTGGTCGGCGAGCGAGACCTTGACCCGGCCCGGGTCGGTGACTCCGGCGGCAGAACTGCTCCTGCCGACCACGGACTTGGAGAAACCGGAGTCGGCCGGGGTGACGGTCACGGGCAGCTTGCCCGCTCGTCCCCCTGTGACCAGTGACACCTCGGCCGAGCCTGCGGCAGGCCAGCTGGCCTTCGGTTTTTCCTTCTTGCGTGACTGGTCGGCAACCGTGTCCGTGCGCTTCGCGCCGCCCGGGGAAACCTTCGTCACCGGAACTGCTTTTGGCTGCTTGAGCCCGGGCAACGACGGGCCGTTCTTGGCATCCGCCGCTACCGCCGTGCCCGGCAGTACGCCGGCGAGAACTGCGGCAGCAAAAGCTGCCGAAAGTCCTCGCATGCTAAATCGTCTCCACCCCACCCCACCCCACCTCAACTGCTCTATTGAAATTATCGGAGCGCAGAATAACAGGGGGTGACCGGCGAGGGCTGCTACACCGTCAGAGTGCAGCAATTGCTTCATTTATGCTCAATGAACTGCAAAGATGATCTTGTTTGCCAAAAGGGGCACCTGTGTCAATTACACGCAAATCTGCAGGTGGGAGCGGGTGGAGCGGGTGAGGTGGAAGGATGGAGTCGGGCCCCGTTGCAGGGCGGGAATCACATGGTGAGGGTCTAAGGGGCAGGGGCGAGAGGTGTCGGTGGGCTAGACGAGATAAGCGCCTTCTTTCGGCTGGTATACCTCTTGCGCTTCCAGTGGGAATGGTTGGCGCCGGTTTGTTTGTGCTGCGCGCCGGCGGTGTGCAATGAGCCCTGTAATTTCGCCCTGCTGATTTGGCTCTGAAGGAGGCAACGAAACCGGTCAGCCTGAGGGCTCAGAGTCGAACCAGCGAGGCACCGCATTCGGCGCAGGCCTGATGCCGAACCGCTTCTGGCGGGGCCGTGGGCGTGCTCTTCCGGGGCGGCTTCGTCGCCTCGACATGCAGGGACAGGACATGCCCGAACCGTTGCTGGCGCCGCAGTTCGCGGATGTCCAAGTGGTGCATGCGGCCGACGCCTGACGAGGTCCAGGCCGTGACGCCCGTGCCCAGTACAGAGCAGATCAGCGCGAACCACACGAGGGTGTCTGTCATGGGGGGTCCTCTCCGGTGAAGGTGATCAAGGGGGCCGCTGCGGCCCCCGGCGACACCTCGACATAACGCGAGGGCATATGCCGGGTTGCGCTTTGTCAGCCGTTTGCCGCCAAGCGCAGGTTCCGGTCGGAGTGCACAAGCGGCCGCTGAGTACCGCCGCAGGCTGCGGGCTTCTCCAACCGCACGCCCGGCCATGCGTCCCGGCCGGCGTGCAGGCGGGAGCCCGACCGGTGGCGTTCCTACGGCGAGTCGGGGGAGCGACGCACGTTCCCGAGCAGGGGCGTGCGGCCGTGAGCGAGCGCCGTGGTGCGGCTCAGTGCGCGGCGCCGGTCGGCTGTCCGATGATCTGCATGCACCAGGCGGGCGCCTGTCGTGGACGCGTAACTGATCGAACTCCGTCTTCCCCGGTTCGAGCTGGAAGGACTGCTGTGCAACCCGGTGCGGACTGCTGCCCTGACGCGTCAACAGTGAGTGCAGAACCGATAAAAGACACTGGTCAACACTCCTTTACTTCGCCAGCATCACCTGTACGGCGCACACCCTCCCCGGTATCCGGAGCGTTGGGTGGACTATGACATCTGCAAAGCACAAAGCAATGATCCGGCAGAGCGCAGAGAGCGACGTGCCGCACGGTCAAACCCGGGCCGCAAGGGTGGGCAAATGGACGTACACGTCCGTCCCGACTGGCTCGGCCTCGGACGGGAGCGCGACGCTTCAGCACGAGGGGCAGGAGGTCGACCTCCACTACTCGTCCGCGATCTTCGAGGACTTCCTGGACGCCGTGCGCCGGATCCAGGAAGAGTTCAACCGGAGGTCGCAAGAGGTCGCAGCGCTCAAGGCGCCTGTCGGCGAGTGCTCCGGGTGGATGTCCCGTGTATGAGCAGTACGGGCTTTATGCCGGGAACGGTTCCCTGCCCCAGCCGGAACCCCAGGCGTTCTGGCCGGAGTCGGACCAGGAGCAGCACGCTGCCTACGGGCAGCCACTCCTCGGGCTGGGCGAGATGAACGGATCGTGGGATCCGTCGGAGGAGCTGGCCTATCTCTGTCAGGAGGCCATGGGCTCGATGGGGGCAGCGCCGGTCGACCACGTCGCCTTCGTCGAAACCGGCGAGACCGTCAGTGGCGTCGGCCTTGCCACCGGGCTGTCCCAGGGAACCGGCCAGCGACCGCGCAGACCAGCCCCCGGCGGGCACCGTCGGGGGAGCCCGGCGAAGACGTCGGTGGTGACCCTCCTGCGTACCGGAAGCGTCTGCACCGCCGTGCTGGTCGCCGTCATCGCCGCCGTGGTCAGCATCTTCAGCGGTCTGGCCATCTGCGAAGCCCTGCGACACAGCGCCGGACCGCGCACCGCACACAGCGTGGCGAGTTGGTGGCCCCTGCTGATCTACGGACCCTGGATGGTCGCCTCCCTGTCCATCCTGCGGGCCGCCCTACATCAACGCCGAGCCGTGCATTCCTGGTCCATCGTCCTGCTGTTCTCCACCCTGGCCACCCTCCTCTGCGTGGCGCAGGCGCCCAGAACGCTGGCAGCGCAAGCGGCGGCCACCCTTCCCCCCATCGCCGCGCTGGCCTGCTTCCAACAACTCGTCCGGCAGATCACCCTGACCCGCCCGCCCCGCCAACCCGCCCCACGACACCGCAGCCGCCGGCCTTCCCCGCTCCGCCCGACGGCCACTGTGGGCAGCCCCGGGTCCGCCCCCTCCGACTACACGGTGGGGGAGCGAAGTGATCCCCTCCGCGCCTCCACCGGGTACAGATTCCGCTACGGATCATGAGGGTGGTGCAGTCCTGCCAGGCGCCGGCCGGGCCGGTTCGTACCGGGAACGACGAGCGGGACGAGTTCGCCCAGCGCAGCTGCGGGCGCCGTCTCGGATCGGCCCGCTCACCCCGCAAGGGGGCCTGCGGCGGATCGAGGGGCGCGGGCGGGGCGGTGCCGTAGGAGTCCGGAACAGCAGCATCGCCGAGAGCGGCGCTGTCGGCACCCGACGTGATGCAGTCGAGCGTCGCTAACTTCTCGGGCACCTCGGTCCTTCCCCCGGATGTCAATGATCGTGATCACGTGCATCTCAGGAACGAAGATCGAAACCCATAAGTCACGGGCTGTGCACAGCCTCAGTCCTACGAGTATCCCGCGCTGACCAGCCACGCCCCGGGCTTCAACGACCGCACCCCGGTCAACGGCCCCTGACCGCCCGGTCGGCGGCGCGCTTCATCCACTCCACCCAGACCGAGAGGACGACATCATGGCCTACGAGCTCACCCACGCCGAGCGCCTGCGGTACAAGCGGCACCAGGACGCCGCGTACCAGGCCGGCGAGGAAGCGGTCACCAACCTGCAGGCCGCACTCGCGCTCGCTGACCTGGCCCTTCCCTCGCTGTCCAACGACGGACCGGTGGGCTGTCGGGGTTTCGTCCGGCTCGGAGGGTGCAGCGTGGCCCTCGCCAACCGGCTCGCCGAAGTCATCGCCGCCGGCGCCCACGCCCTGCAAGGTCAGCGGCTGTGAGCCCCATGGTCGAACCGGAGGCCATCCGGTCGGCGCCCTCACCACCCCCGAGCCGAAGGGCGCAACGCAACTCCCCGCCGCCCGTGATGAATTCGGAGTCGTTGCATGAATGCATGGCGGTCTGACCCCTACCGGTTCCCCGGCATCCGGGCCCTCCCGGACGACGCGGAAGCCGGCGCCCGGAGCCCCCTGGGCCCCCTGTCCGATCCCCTCCCCGCCTTGGGTCGCCCTCCGGGCGGTGTGGACCCCGCAGACCGTCGGCGCCTTGACCTGCACGCTTGCCTGACCACCGCCGGCGTGCCCCCACGTGCCGGCGACCTTCACGCCATCGAGGTGCTCGCCACGGTCGACGACACCACCTACGCGGCCGTTCGACGATGGATCACCAGCACGCACTGACCAGGCCCTGACCCGGCTGGGCAGCGCAGCGCCGAAGCCCCCATGACGTGCACCACCTCCGGTGCCCGCGGCCCTCACGTACGGGTCGCCGCAGGAACGGCAACGGACCGCTACCCGTGCGAGCGGGACCGGCCATGGGAAGACACGGCTCGGCCGCGCTCGCGGACCATCCGGGCCGAGATGGCGCCCCACTCCGCGCTCCTCCCCGACGGCTGTTCTGCCGTCGTGCCGCCCCCCCCGGCCGCCTCCATTCACACCTACGAGCCGCTGGTGATCCCCGGCCTCCTGCAGACCCGTGCCTACGCGGCCGTGGTCACCGCTGAGACGGTCCCCCGCATCACGGACGAACAGGCCGCCGTCAATCTGGAGGTGCGGCTGCGGCGCCAACACCGGGCACACCACCCGGCCCGCCCCTTCCGCTTATGGGCGGTCCTGGACGAATCCGTACTGCACCGAACCGTCGGTGACCGCGACGTCATGCGCGAACAACTGGAGCACCTGAACACTCTCGGCGCACAACCGCACATCACCGTGCAGGTCCTGCCGCACTCCGCCGGAGCCATCCCGGGCTCTTGGGACAGTTCTCCATCCTCGGGTTTCCCGACGACGATGCGGGAGTCGTTTCTCTGGAACGCTTCACCAGCGACCCCTACCTGGAGAAGTACATCGACCGGCACCCGTACCACGTGATGTACGCCCACCTCCAAGCGCAAGCCCTGAACCCCGACGACTCCCGGCACTTCATCAACGACATCATCAAGGTGTATGAGGCAGGGCTGCTCGAACCTCCCGAGCCGACGACGACCGGAGGGCAGGTCGGCCGTTCAGGCGAAGGCGCTGGCGCGGCGGGTGCGGGTCAGGAAGGACTGCACGCGGGCGTGGTCCGGGGACTCCGGGAGGGGGCTTCTCTGCAGGGCCGCCTCCGACTCCTCCGTGAGGCGGGCCATCCAGGCCTCCACCTCGGACCAGGTCAGTTCGCCGCGCTTGACCGCCAGGAGGCGCTCGCGGTGCGCGGTGGCGTCGATCGTCAGGCGGCCCGTGCGGAGCAGGTCCCGGCAGGACAGGAGCAGGCGCAGCAGGTGCATGGCGTGCTTCCAGCGCGGGGCGCCGTGCAGGCGGACGTCCGCCGCGAGTTTGGCGTGCTGGGACCCCGCGTACCGGGTGAAGGTGGTGTGGGCCCGGCGGGAGAGGAAGGCCCCGCGCAGGGAGAGCAGTTCCTCGCCCACCGGGGTCAGCCGCTCCACCAGCGGGGAGTGCAGGCACTCCAGAATGTTCGGGTTGGCGCGCAGGGCCAGTTCGCAGAAGCGTTCCAGCTCCCAGGAGAACTCCTCCTCGCGAGGGCCCTCCACATGCGTCGGCGGCTTCTCGAAGCGCCAGAACAGCGGGGTCGGGGCGAGGTAGACACCACGCCGGTCGGTGTCGCTCGCCTCCGTCGCCAGGCCGAACGCCCGGGAGCCCATGACGCACGCGTAGACCGTGTGGTCCCGTACCAGGGTGAGGTCGGGGGATTCGTCGAGGGATTCCCCGGGCGTCGTCAGCTCGTTCATCCGGGGAGCGTAGGTGCCCGCCCCGGCGCTACGCGAGCGAGATATTGCCGTCCGCGGCCACCGTGATCTTCTTCTCCGCCAGGGGGCGGGTGGCCGGGCCGTGGGTCACCGCGCCGTCCGTCATCGCGAACTTGCTGCCGTGGCAGGGGCAGTCGATGGTGCCGTTCTCCACCTTCGACACGATGCAGCCCTGGTGGGTGCAGACCGCCGTGAAGCAGCGGAAGGAGCCGGACGTCGGCTGGGTGACCACCAGCTTCTCCTCCTTGAGGACCGTGCCGCCGCCCACCGGCACCGCCGACGACTTCAGCAGGGCCTTCCCCGTGCCCGGGGACGGAGCGGCCGAGGGGGCCGCGGCCTCGGCGGACTGGGCCACCGGCGGCGGGGCGCTGCCGGGCTCGCTCTGCCCGGGCTTCGTCTCCTCCTTGCCGCCGCAGGCGGTGAGCGTGCCGCCCGCCAGGGCGGCGGCGCCTGCCGCCAGGAGCGTACGGCGGGCGGTCGGCGTGGTATCGCTCATGGGCTGCTCCTCGTTCGGGGCCGGTCGGCGAGAGGCATCCTGGCGTTTCCCGCGCCCCAGGTGAAGCAACGCCGCGCCGCCCGGCTCAGGAGCCGGAGGCCCACGGGGCCAGTCGCGCCGGACTGCCCGCCGTACGGACGACCTCCCACACGCGGACCACGGCCGCACGGTCCAGTGGCCCGTGGACGTGCGGATAGCGGCCGCCGGATTCACCCTCCCGGTGGACCTCCGAGGTCAGGGCCCGTTCGTCGAGCTCGACGGCCAGCAGGGTGCCCGGTACGTCCCGGTAGTGCGCGTCGGCGATCGCGAGCGCCGTCGGGCGGTCAGCCGAACAGTGCACGAAGCCCTCCGAGTCGAGCGAGGGCGGGGCGTAGGGGAGCTCGGGCGCGGCGCTCCAGTCGGCGAGCGGAACCAGGTGGAAGATCATGTCCAGTGTTGTACCCCGGCCGGTCCGTCCGGTCCCGGGTCGGGTGGCAGGTTGGGGTGGATCGGGTGACGTCCCCGGTGCCGCGCGCCCTCCTCTGCCTGTCGCAGTCCCGCCCCGCCGCGCCGCAGCCACGCCGACCGTGCCGCAGTCCCGCCGTGCCCGGCCGCGCCGCAGCCCCGCGGGGCGGGGCGCCGGGGCCCCGCGCGGCCCGAGCTGGCTACCCTGACCGTGAGCTGCCGTTACGTCACGCACCCCTGGAGCGCCCCGTGAGAACCGCCGTCGTCATCGGAACCGGACTGATCGGCACCTCCGCGGCGCTCGCCCTGTCCGCGCGCGGCATCACCGTCCACCTCGCCGACCACGATCCGGCCCAGGCCCGTACGGCCGCATCGCTCGGCGCCGGTACGGACGAGGCGCCGCAGAGCCAGGTCGACCTCGCGGTCGTCGCCGTCCCGCCCGCCCACGTGGCCGCGGCGCTGGCCGACGCGATCGGGCGCGGGCTGGCCCGGGCGTACGTGGACGTGGCCAGCGTCAAGGGCGGCCCGCGGCGGGAGCTGGAGGCGCTCGGCGTGGACGTCACGGCGTACATCGGGACCCACCCGATGGCCGGCAAGGAGCAGTCGGGGCCGCTGGCGGCGACGGCGGACCTGTTCGAGGGCCGGCCGTGGGTGCTCACGCCGACCCGGGACACGGACCACGAGGTGCTGAACCTGGCGCTGGAGCTGGTGGCGCTGTGCAAGGCCGTACCGGTGGTGATGGACGCGGACGCGCACGACCGGGCGGTGGCGCTGGTCTCCCACACCCCGCAGCTGGTGTCGAGCATGGTCGCGGCCCGGCTGGAGGAGGCGGACGAGACGGCGGTGCGGCTGTGCGGGCAGGGGATCCGCGACGTGACGCGGATCGCGGCCTCCGACCCGCGGATGTGGGTGGAGATCCTGTCGGCCAATCCGGGGCCGGTGGCGGACGTCCTGGCCGGGATCGCGGCCGACCTGGAGGCCACGGTGGACGCGCTGCGGAAGCTCCAGTCGGCCGATGTGGAGAAGCGCCGCGGGGGCGCCGAGGGCATCGAGGACGTGCTGCGGCGCGGGAACGCCGGACGGGTGCGGGTGCCCGGCAAGCACGGGGCGGCGCCGATGGCGTACGAGACGGTGGCCGTGCTCATCAGCGACCAGCCGGGCGAGCTGGCGCGGATCTTCGCGGACGCGGGGCGGGCCGGGGTCAACATCGAGGACGTCCGGATCGAGCACGCGACCGGGCAGCAGGCAGGGCTCGTGCAGCTGATGGTGGAGCCGCGGGCGGTGGCCGCCCTGACGGCCGAGCTCCGCGAGCGCGGCTGGGCGCTGCGCCAGCAGTAGGGCCGCTGCCGGGCCGCCGGAGAGCGGGGCGGGACCGTTTGGGCGGCGGGTGCGCCCGGGCCCGGTAACCTTGGGCAGGGGCGCTTTGGCGCGCCCGGACACGTACGCGCAACCAGGAAGGTGCCCGCACCGTGGAAACCGCAGCTCCGTCCGCCGTGATCGTCGCCATCGACGGTCCCTCCGGCACGGGCAAGTCCAGCACCTCCAAGGCCGTGGCCGCCAAGCTCGGGCTGCGCTACCTGGACACCGGTGCCCAGTACCGGGCCATCACCTGGTGGATGATCACCAACGGCGTCGACACCGACGACCCGCACGCCATCGCCGTGGCCGCGGGCAAGCCCGGCATCGTCTCCGGGACCGACCCGAGCGCACCGACCATCACGGTCGACGGGCTGGACGCGTCCGGCCCGATCCGCACCCAGGAGGTCACCTCCAAGGTCAGCGCCGTCAGCGCCGTCCCCGAGGTGCGCACCCGCATCACCGAGCTCCAGCGCAGCATCGCCGCCGAAGCCGACGGCGGGATCGTCGTCGAGGGCCGGGACATCGGCACCACCGTGCTGCCCGACGCCGACCTGAAGATCTTCCTCACCGCCTCCGCCGAGGCCCGTGCCGCCCGCCGCAGCGGCGAGCTGCGCGGCAAGGAGGCCGCGGACCTCGCGGCCACCAGGGAAGCCCTGATCAAGCGGGACGCGGCCGACTCCGGCCGCAAGACCTCCCCGCTCGCCAAGGCCGACGACGCCGTCGAGGTCGACACCACCGAGCTCACCCTCGACCAGGTCATCGAGTGCGTGGTCACCCTGGTGGAGGAGAAGCGGGCGGAGCGCTCGTGAGCGCAACGCCCTCCGCCAAGGGTGCGGCGGTCGGCCGGCGGATCGGCATCGGGCTCATGTACGGGCTGTGGAAGCCCCGGGTGCTCGGTGCCTGGCGCGTCCCCGCCTCGGGCCCCGTCATCCTCGCCGTGAACCACGCGCACAACATCGACGGGCCCATGCTCATGGGGACCGCGCCCCGGCCGCTGCACTTCCTGATCAAGAAGGAAGCCTTCATAGGCCCGCTCGGTCCCTTCCTGGAGGGGATCGGGCAGGTCAAGGTGGACCGCTCCGGGGCCGACCGGACCGCCATCACCCGCGCGCTCGCGGTACTGGAGAACGGCGGCGCCCTGGGGATCTTCCCCGAGGGCACCCGCGGCGAGGGCGACTTCGCCTCGCTGCGCGCCGGCCTCGCGTACTTCGCGGTCCGCAGCGGCGCACCCGTCGTGCCGGTCGCCGTCCTCGGCAGCACCGAACGCCGCGGACGGCTCGTACGGGGGCTGCCGCCCTTCAAGAGCCGGGTCGACGTCGTCTTCGGCTCCGCCTTCGACGCGGGCGACGGCACCGGCCGCCGCACCCGTACCGCCCTGGACGAGGCCACCGTGCGCATCCAGAGCCGGCTGAGCGCCCACCTGGCCGACGCCAAGCGCCTCACCGGGCGCTGAGCGAGACTTGACCCAGTAACCCAGTAGTGGAACCGCGCTGCGCGGGCACCACCGACCACCACGAACGACGAGGAACGGACTTCATGAACGACCAGCACGACCACGGAGCGCTTGGCGATGCCGAGTACGCGGAGTTCATGGAGCTCGCCGCGGAGGAAGGCTTCGACGTCGAGGACGTCGAGGGCGCGATCGCGGAGGCCGGCCACGGGCCGCTGCCCGTGCTCGCCGTCGTCGGCCGCCCCAATGTCGGCAAGTCGACCCTGGTGAACCGGATCATCGGCCGCCGCGAGGCGGTCGTCGAGGACAAGCCCGGCGTCACCCGCGACCGCGTCACCTACGAGGCCGAATGGGCCGGCCGCCGCTTCAAGGTCGTCGACACCGGCGGCTGGGAGCAGGACGTGCTCGGCCTCGACGCCTCCGTCGCCGCCCAGGCCGAGTACGCCATCCAGACCGCCGATGCGGTCGTCTTCGTCGTCGACGCCAAGGTCGGCGCCACCGACACCGACGAGGCCGTCGTCAAGCTGCTGCGCAAGGCCGGCAAGCCCGTCGTCCTGTGCGCGAACAAGGTCGACGGCCAGAGCGGCGAGTCCGACGCGGCCGCCCTGTGGTCGCTGGGCCTCGGCATGCCGCACCCGGTCTCCTCCCTCCACGGGCGCGGTACGGGCGACATGCTCGACGCCGTTCTGGAGGCCCTCCCGGAGGCGCCCGAGCAGACCTTCGGCGGCACTCCCGTCGGCGGGCCCCGCCGGATCGCGCTCATCGGGCGCCCCAACGTCGGCAAGTCCTCGCTGCTCAACAAGGTCGCGAAGGAGGAGCGGGTCGTCGTCAACGAGCTGGCCGGCACCACCCGCGACCCTGTCGACGAGCTGATCGAGCTCGGCGGTGTCACCTGGAAGTTCATCGACACCGCCGGCATCCGCAAGAAGGTCCACCTCCAGACGGGCTCGGACTACTACGCCTCGCTGCGCACGGCCGCCGCCGTGGAGAAGGCGGAGGTCGCGGTCATCCTGATCGACACGACCGAGAAGATCAGCGTCCAGGACCAGCGCATCATCACCATGGCCGTCGAGGCCGGCCGCGCCATCGTGATCGCCTACAACAAGTGGGACGAGCTCGACGAGGAGCGCCGCTACTACCTTGAGCGCGAGATCGAGACCGAGATGCAGCAGGTCTCCTGGGCGCCCCGGGTGAACGTCTCGGCGCTGACCGGCCGTCACATGGAGAAGCTGGTCCCGGCCATCGAGACCGCTCTCGCGGGCTGGGAGACGCGCGTCCCCACCGGCCGGCTGAACGCCTTCCTCGGCGAGGTCGTCGCCGCCCACCCGCACCCGATCCGCGGCGGCAAGCAGCCCCGCATCCTGTTCGGCACCCAGGCGGGAAGCAAGCCGCCGCGGTTCGTCCTCTTCGCCTCCGGTTTCCTGGAGCACGGCTACCGGCGCTTCATCGAGCGCCGTCTGCGCGAGGAGTTCGGCTTCGAGGGCACCCCGATCCACATCTCCGTCCGGGTGCGCGAGAAGCGCGGCGCGCAGCACAAGAAGAAGTAGCGCGCGGGACGGCGGTGGCGCCGTCGTGCGGTAGGGCGGTCCGGGGTCAGTAGCCCCGGCGCGGAGCGGGCGGCAGGGCCGCCGGGATGTGCTGCATCCCGGTCTGGTGCTGCCGCCCGTTCGTCGTGCTGCCGGCGTAGGCGTACGAGGGCTGCGGCGCGGGCGTGTACGCGGGCTGCCAGGGCTCCGGCTGCCACGACGAGCTGCCGGACGCGCCGGAGCTGCCGGAGCCGCTCCATCCGCTTCCGTACGCACCATTGCCGTAGGCGTTGCCGCCGGCGTACGCGCCCCCGTAGGAGAACGCCGTGAAGCCGAGGTCCTCCTCGCCCGTGCGGTCGCCCGGCAGGGCCCGGAAGGCCCGCAGGTACTCCGAGTACAGCGTGTCGTAGATCGGGGTGTGCGAGACGGCGGCCGGAGCGGTGTCCCGGTCCCGTGCGGAGCGCATCGGGGAGACGGTGCTCGGATGGGCAGGGGCGCGGGAGGGGTCGTATGAATGCACGTATCAGCCAACGAACCCGGCGCCCTGCGGATGCGGGGCAGGCAGCAGAAAACGCAGATCGCCGGGGCCTGTCCGGGCGGTCGCCGGGGGAGTACGGGACGGGGCCCCGCCCCCCGACGCACGCCGCCCCACTCCCTCGTCAGGGGGCGGGGCGGCCGTCGGGGAGCGGGGCCCGAAGTTCCGCGGGTCAGGCGCCAGGGGTGCCCGCCAGCGGCATCGACGCGGCGACCAGCTTGCCGGCCGCCGCGGCCTTGTCCAGGGCGTCGCGCAGCAGGTCCTCGCGGGGCTGCTGGCCGATGGAGCCGACCGGGGCGGCGTAGACGAGGACGCGCTGCGTCTTGTTCACGGCGGCCCGCCAGCCGTCGGTCACCGAGAGCGCCTGGTGGGCCTGCCACCAGGCGACCTGGCCGCCGCCCTCGGAGCCGGGCTGCAGTACGGCGTGCAGCTGCCCGGCGGCGAGCAGGATCGACCAGCCGCCGAGCGGGGAGGGCAGCTCCGTGGTGTCGGTGACGGGGATGAACCCCTGCTCGATGAGGAGCGGCAGGAAGTCGTCGCCGGGCCCGGTGGTGCCGGGGCGGGCGATCGGCGCGGTCGGCTCGACCACCAGCGCCGGGTGCAGCTCGCCGCCGATCAGGATCAGGCCGCTGGTGATGCCGAGCACGGCCTGGCCACCGGGGACGTTCTGCGGGGCGCCGCCGCCGGGCGCCTCGCCCGCGGCGGCCGGGCTGTCACCGGTGATGCTGCGCACGGCGCCCTGCAGCTGCTCCTCCGAGACGGAGACCACCTGCGAGGGAATGCATCCGGCGTGCGCGAAGGCGAGGACGGCCGTCTCCTCGCCGACGAACAGCACCGTGCTGGTGCGGTCGGTCTCGGGGTCCCCCGGGGTGCGGCAGGAGGTGCAGTCGTAGCTGCGCGGTGCGTCGTCGCCGGTGAGCAGCCTCTCGGCTTCTTCGTCACCGATCTCGGCACGTACCTCATCACTGACGTCGAGCATGCGGGGCACGGGGTGGCTCCTCGGACTAGGCGAGCAGGGGCGGCCGGGCGGTTCCCGGCTCGCCGGGCTCAACGGCGGAGCGGCGGCCGGGGTCACGCCGTTTGAGGGAACGGAATCGAACCTGGCCCCCGGAGGGGTGAACGGTCCGACCGCCGCTTCGCTTTCCTGTCAACTCTTTTCTCTTTGTGCCCAGTTGATGCTCGGTGCTGGCCGTTTGGACGGGGTGGGAGGGCGGTGGCGGGTCGGCCGACCGGGTGGGCCGTGCGGCGGGCGGCGTGGCAGGGGAGGGCAGGAGGTACGCGGCTGCGTAGCGTGACGCGATGCCCGACCTCCGGATCCGGCGGGCCGTCCCGGCGGCCGCCGCTGCCGCTGCCGCGCTGGCGCTCGTCCTCGTACTCCCGTCGGGCGCCGGCGCGGCTCCGCCGCCCCCGGCGCCCGGACCCGCCGGGGCGGCGCACCCCGGCTCGCCCGGGATGATCGGGAGCGGGCCGGGGGACTGCGGTCCGGGCGGGGAGTGGCCCTGGGACTGTGTGGCCGACTGCGAGAGCAGCGGCCGCTGGTCGGTCAACACCGGTAACGGCTTCTACGGAGGCCTGCAGTTCCGGCAGCCGACATGGGAGGGGCACGGGGGCCTGGTCTTCGCGGCGCGGGCCGACCTGGCGACCCGGGAACAGCAGATCCGGGTGGGGGAGGAGGTGCTGGGACTCCAGGGATGGGAAGCCTGGCCGGTCTGCTCGAAGCGGTACGGACTGGCGGGGCGGATGCACGTGGTCCGGGCGGGGGACACCCTGGACGGCATCGCCCGACGCCGCCGGGTCAACGGCGGGCGGCAGGCGCTGTACGAGGCGAACCGGGAGCTGATCGGCCCGGACCCGCAGACGCTGACGGTGGGCACCCTGCTCACCCTGCCCCCACCGCCGCCCCCAACGGCTCCGCCGAATCCGGTGGCACCGGCGGGCCCGGCGACCCAGGCCCCGGTGCCGACGGCTTCGGTGACCGCTCCGCCGAAACCGCCGCCCCCCACGAGGCCGGCGGCCCCGGCGACCCCGGCGAAGCCGGCCGGTCCGGCCGGAGCGGCGGCTGCCGCGAGGCACGCGAGGCCGGTGGCCCCGGTGGGACCGGCGCTCCGGTGGCTTCCCCGGCTCCCCTGGCCTCGGTGAGAGCGGCGGCTGCGGCGGTGCGGGCGGCAGGCGGTGGGGTGAAGTGGCGCTGGCAGACTGCTCGGCATGCTGGATACCTCCGCCCGACTGCTGCGTCTCCTGTCGCTCCTGCAGGCCCACCGTGAATGGACCGGCGCCGACCTCGCGGAGCGGCTCGGCGTCACCCCGAGGACGGTGCGCCGGGACGTGGACCGGCTGCGGGAGCTCGGCTATCCGGTGAACGCCAGCCCCGGCACCGGCGGCGGCTACCAGCTGGGCGCCGGTGCCGAGCTGCCGCCGCTGCTGCTCGACGACGACGAGGCCGTGGCCGTCGCCGTCGGGCTGCGGACGGCTGCCGGGAACGGGGTCGAGGGGATCGGCGAGGCCTCCGTACGGGCGCTGGCCAAACTGGAGCAGGTGCTCCCCGGCCGGCTGCGCCGGCGGGTGTCCGCGCTCAACGAGTTCACCGTGCCGATGCTGCGCGACCCGGCACCGGCCGGAGTCGACCCGTCCGTGCTGACCGAGCTCGCCGCCGTGTGCCGGGACGGCGAGCGGCTCCGCTTCGGGTACCGGGACCACGAGGGCCGGGTCAGCCGCCGGGTGGTCGAGCCGCACCGGCTGGTGTGCAGCGAGCGGCGCTGGTACCTGGTGGCCTGGGACCTGGACCGGGAGGACTGGCGCACCTTCCGCGCCGACCGGATCGAGCCGAGACCCCCGCACGGGCCCCGGTTCCCTCCGCGCCCGGCGCCGGCGCAGGACCTCGCCGCGTACGTCTCGCGCGGCGTGTCGCAGGCGGCCTACGCCGCCCGGGCGGTGCTGCGCCTGAAGCTTCCCGCCCAGCAGGCGGCCCGGATCATCGGGCCGAGCGAAGGCGCCGTGGAGCCGCTCGACGAGGAGAGCTGCCTGTTGCGCACGGGCGCCGTGAACCTGGACGTACTCGTCATTCACGTGATGCTGCTCGGCTGTGAGTTCGAGGTGGTCGAGCCGCCGGAGCTGACCGATCGGATCCGGGCCGCCCGGGACCTTCTCGGGCGGGCCGTGGAGAAGATGTAAGGAAACTGAGGGGGACTCACGGGCGGGCGCGTGGTGGTCCAACGCAATCCTCCAGCGGAATTCCCGGGCTTCGGGAAGGAATACGAAAACGGTATGTCCGCCGGGCGTGTCGCGGCCGGAAAAAGAATGGGAAGGGGCGGCTTGCGCCGTCCTTCCGGGCGGGTCGGCCGAAGTCGGGCCTGTCAAAGAACTGTCGACATTCCGTGACCCAAGCGTGACCCGGTTCGGAGGAACGTCCGGGCGCCGCGCTGACGTTCCGGAGATTTCGGGGTACGGACGACCGGGGCGGGCCGGGTGGTGGCTCGGCCCGCCACGGTTCGTCCGGTGTGCGGGGAGAGGTGGTGCGTACCGGCCCCGCGCACTCGCGTACGGGAGCGGCTCAGCCCCCGGTCGCCGGACGGGCGGCCGTCCCCCGGGCGGCCGCGGCCCGCTCCGTGTGGGCCGGCCGGCGGCTGCCTGCCGGGGTGAGCGGCGTCCGCTCGGACCGGATCAGGTGCGGCCGGCCGGGCAGGTGTGCGGCCGGCCGGGGCGTCGGCGTGTGGCCGGCCGGGGTCGCCGATGCCGGCGTGGACGCCGCGACGGGCACGGCGACGGGCTCCCGGTCTCCGCCGGCTCCGGCAGCTGCGGCCACGGGCCGCAGCTGCCACTTGCCGCCCGCCGAGAGCAGCGGGGTGAGCAGGGCGGCGAGCGGGGCGGGCACCGTGCCGGCCTCCAGCCGGCGGCGCTGCCGCTCGCGCATCTCGAAGACCCAGGCCTCCACCCCGGCGATGAGCGGTTCGAACCAGGGCAGCGCCAGCATGATCAGCAGGCCCGCGGACCAACCCAGCAGCACGTCGCTGACCCAGTGGGTGCCCAGGTAGACGGTGGTGGCGCCGACGCTCAGCGAGACGACCGCGGAGAAGACGGACAGGACCCGCCGGGTCCGCACCGTGGAGGCCAGGTAGGCCAGGATGCCCCAGGTCACGACGGCGTTGGCGGTGTGGCCGGAAGGAAATATATCGCCGCCCGCGAAGAGTTCGGCCGAGCCGATGCGGGTGGCGTAGTGCGGGCCGAGGCGGCCGAGGCCGAGCTTGACGGAGCCCACCGTGATGTTGAGGAGCAGCAGCGACACGCCGAGGGTGATCAGCGGGCGCAGGGTGTGCTGCCGCCAGGAGCGCCAGCCGAGCCATGCGGCGACCATGACCGCGGTGGGTCCGCGCTGGCCCAGGACCACCAGGTAGTCGAGGAAGGCGTGCAGCTGCGGCCACTGCTCGTAGGGCCGGAAGAACATGACCTGCCAGTCCAGGCGGACGAGCCAGGACGTGGTCAGCACGGCCACCACGATCGCCAGGTAGAAGGCGAGGGTCGATCCCAGGAGCACGACGCGGTGCCGGCTCATCCGCGGCGTTTGCAGATGAGCCGGTCGCTCTGGTTCCCGGTCCAGCCGGGCGAAGACCCGCTCCAGACGGGTCAGGATTTGGTCGGTACGCACTCAATCGACGTTACCGCGCGCCGATGGGCGGCCCGGTCGAATCGCGGGCTTTGTGATGACCATGTGATGTGGAGTTGGTCTCACGCGGCGTGAATTCCTGGGATATGGCCATTAGTTGGAGCGGCCTGTTCCATTGGCCTGGCCATTGTTTCGCACACTTACCCGGGATTTATCGCTCCGACCCATTTACTTTGCTCAAAGATGGATCGGAATGATCCATTCCGTGATGTGGGGACCCACCGGCGTCCACGGCGGCCCACCGGCGTCCACGGCGGCCCACCGGCGTCCACGGCGGCCCACCGGCGTCCACGGCGGCCCGCCGACGCCCACGACGGCCCCAACGAGGGCTCAAGAGGTCCTACGGGGGCCCCGAGCCGTTCAGCCAGAACGCGCCGTACCCCGCCGCGGCGAGGGCCACCGCCCCCAGCACCGCCGCCGCCCGCCCCGTCGGCCACCGCGCCAGCCCCACCGCCGGCGGCAGCAGCAGTGGGAACGCGGGCAGGAGCAGCCGCGGCTTGGAGCCGAAGTACGCCGACGCACACAGCGCCAGCGCCAACACGACCCCGCCGTACACGAGCAGCGCGGCGGGCTGCCGCTGCCGTACGCACAGCCCGTACAGCCACAGCACCAGCGCGACGCCCGCGATCAGCCCGATCCCGGCGGCGACGCCGCCGGGAGAGCCCGAGGCGAGCTTCGCCCCGATGAACCGGGCGAAGGCCCGGCCGCCGTCGAAGCCGTTGCCCCAGCCTCCCTGCACGTCCAGGTAGCCCAGCAGAGCGCCACCGGTCCGCGCCCCCACCCACAGCACGTACGCCGCCGCGCCCAGCGGGGCCAGCAGAGCCCCCGCCGCCGTCCGCCACGACCGCTCACCGCGCCGCCAGGCCAGGACGGCCGCCACCCAGACCGCCGCCACCGCCGCCGCGCCGACCGGGCGGGTCAGCCCCGCGCCGGCCGCGAGCAGGCCCGCCGTCAGCCACCGCCCGCGCAGCGCCGCGTACAGCGCCCAGGCGGCCAGGGCGGTGAACAGCGACTCGCTGTACGCCATGGACTGCACGATGCCGACGGGCAGCGCGGCCCACAGCGCCACGGCCCACACCCCCGCCCGGCGGCCGTGGTGCAGATCGGCGACGGCAAAGATCCCCCAGGCCGCGGCCAGCCCCGCGATGGCCGAGACCACCAGGCCCGCGGAGCCGTACGACAGCCCGGTCGGCGCCGCCACCAGCCGCTCCAGCCAGGGCAGCAGCGGGAAGAACGCCAGGTTCGAGTGGACGTCCCCGTTCGGGAGGACCACCTCGTACCCGTATCCCCGCGCGGCGATGCCGGCGTACCAGAGCGAGTCCCAGCGCGCCGACAGCAGCGTGTGCGGGCTGCTGCCGACGGCCGCACCCCACACCGCGAGCACCGCCAGACCGAGCAGCCGGACGCCCGCGAAGACGGCGAGTGCGGGCGCGGCCCGGCGAAATCCAAGATCTTCCACAGGCATGATTATCGGTGGCGGCTCAGCGGCCGACGGGCCCAGAACCGTGGCAGGCGACCACGCGTGTACGCAGTCGGAGGCGCGCGACGGCGGCGGAGGAGGGGGGCGAGTGGCGTACCCCACAGTGCGGCCGCCGCCGCGATGAGAGCTTGGCCACGTGGCGGGCAGGCGAACTCGCGTACGCTGACCCTTCACTCGCGTGTCGATGCCGGACCCCCGAAGGAAGCCGTACGGCGCACCACCACCGTGGCTCACAAGACGCTGGTCCGCCGAGTGCGAGCGATCATCTGGAGGTACATGCATGTCGGGGACGAACGCGTCCGGCCGCAGGACCGCCGACAGCGACGCGGCCTCCCTCCGGCCGTCGGCAGCCCCGAACGGTGTCCGGGGGAGGCTGGCCACGGTGTCCGGCGGGGCCGACCGCTGGGTCGTCCTCGCGGTCCTCTGCGTCAGCCTGGTCCTCGTCGCGCTCGACGCGACGATCCTGCACGTCGCCGTCCCCTCCATCACCGAGGACCTGCGCCCCGGTCCGATCGAGCTCCTGTGGGTCGTCGACGCCTACCCGCTCGTCTGCGCCGCGCTGCTGATCCTCTTCGGCACCCTCGGCGACCGGGTCGGCCGGCGCCGGATACTCCTGCTCGGCTACGGGCTGTTCGGCGCGGCCTCCGCCGTCGCCGCCCTCGCCGACAACGCCCAGGTGCTCATCGCCGCCCGCGCGCTGCTCGGCATCGGCGGCGCGATGATCATGCCCGCCACGCTGTCGATCCTGCGCCAGGTCTTCCCCGACCGGCGCGAGCGGGCCCTGGCCATCGGCATCTGGACGGCCGTGGCCGCCATCGGCGCGGCGAGCGGACCCGTGCTCGGCGGCTTCCTCGTCCAGCACTTCTGGTGGGGGTCGGTCTTCCTCATCAACATCCCGCTGATGGCGCTGATCCTCCCGCTGGGGCGCTGGCTGCTGCCGGAGTCCAAGGGTTCCTGCGACGGGCCGTGGGACGTGCTCGGCGCCCTGACGGCGGCCGGCGGCGTGCTCGGTGTGGT
Organism: Streptomyces sp. NPDC043680; assembly: GCF_056436685.1. Classification (NCBI taxonomy): domain Bacteria; kingdom Bacillati; phylum Actinomycetota; class Actinomycetes; order Kitasatosporales; family Streptomycetaceae; genus Streptomyces; species Streptomyces sp. NPDC043680. The sequence continues at coordinate 61,942 of NZ_JBWKCE010000015.1, forward strand.
CCTCGGGGTCAAGCGGCTCGGCGCCGAGCGCGCCCTCCTCGACCCGTACGCGCTGGCGCCGCTGGCGCTCGGCGCGGCGCTGCTGATCCTGTTCGTACGGCGGCAGAAGCGGCGCCCCCACCCCCTCATCGACATGCGGATGTTCTCGCGGGCGGCCTTCTCGACGTCCGTCGGGTGCATCGTGCTCGCCATGCTGGCGCTGGTCGGCCTGGAGCTGATCGCGGTCCAGTACCTCCAGCTGGTGCTGGACCTCAGCCCGCTGCAGACCGGCCTGCGGCTGCTGCCGCTGACCTTCGCCGCGATGGCCGCGGGCGCCACCGGTTCGTACACGCTGGCCCGGATCGGGCCGCGCACGATGGTGTCGCTCGGCTTCCTCCTGACGGCCTTCGCCGTGCTGCTGCTGACCCTCATGGGGCAGCAGGACCGGCCGGTGCTGCTCACGGTGGGTTTCGTCGTGCTCGGCTTCGGCCTCCAGACCACGCTGTTCGCGGCGTACGAGTCGATGCTGAGCGAGGCTCCGGCGGCCACCGCCGGCGGCGCGGCCTCCATAGGCGAGACCTCGTACCAGCTGGGCGCGGGCATGGGCATCGCGCTGCTCGGCAGCGTCATGAACGCGGCCTACGCGCCGGGGCTGCTGCACGTGCCCGGGGTCTCGGCGGCGGACTCCGCGCATGCGGCGAACTCGCTCGGCGAGGCCTACCAGATCGCCGGGCATCTCGGGGGCGGCGCCGGAGCGGCGCTGTTCGCCGCGGCCCGGCACTCCTTCGTCCACGGACTGCACGTCACGCTGCTGGTGAGTGCCGGACTGCTGCTCGCGGGCGCGGTGATGGCGCTGAAGCTGCCGCGCGCCATGGACTGCGCCACCGAGGCCGGCGCGGCCGAAGCCGGTGCGGCCCTTGCCGAGCCCGGGCAGGTACGCCTCCCCGCGCAGGCGGCCGTACCCGCCGCCCCGTGCGTGCCGGCCCCGGCGGGGGCCAGGGTCCCCGGCCCGGCGCAGCCGGAACGGGACACGGCGCTCGGCCGCCGCACCGGCTGATCCCCTCCCGCTCCGCCGCAGGCGGCGGGGGGTGGACCCGGGGCTAAAGGACGGACAAACTTGCACCGCTAGGTTTACCGCTCAGGCCCGCCGGGAGGCCCCGTGTCCTTCGTACCCACCGATCCGCTCGGGCTCGACGAGCTCCTCAGCCCCGAGGACCTCGCCATCCGCGACACCGTTCGCACCTGGGCCGCCGACCGGATCCTGCCGCACATCGCCGACTGGTACGAGCGCGGCGAGCTCCCCGGGATCCGGGAGATCGCACGTGAGCTCGGCGCGCTCGGGGCGCTCGGGATGTCCCTCCAGGGCTACGGATGCGCCGGCGCCACCGCGGTGCAGTACGGGCTCGCCTGCCTGGAACTGGAGGCCGCAGACTCCGGCATCCGCTCCCTGGTCTCCGTGCAGGGCTCGCTCGCCATGTACGCGATCTGGAAGTACGGCTCCGAAGAGCAGAAGCAGCGCTGGCTGCCGGGCATGGCGGCGGGCGAGCTGATCGGCTGCTTCGGCCTCACCGAGCCCGACATCGGCTCCGACCCGGCCGCGATGCGCACGTACGCCAAGCGCGACGGCGGCGACTGGGTGCTCACCGGCCGCAAGATGTGGATCACCAACGGATCCGTCGCCTCGGTGGCCGTGGTCTGGGCGCAGACCGACGAGGGCATCCGCGGCTTCGCGGTCCCCACGGACTCCGCCGGGTTCTCGGCGCCGGAGATCAAGCACAAGTGGTCGCTGCGCGCCTCGGTGACCAGCGAACTGGTGATGGACGACGTCCGCCTGCCCGCGGACGCGGTGCTTCCGGGCGTCACCGGGCTCAAGGGACCGCTGGGCTGTCTCAGCCACGCCCGGTACGGGATCGTCTGGGGGGCGATGGGCGCGGCGCGCGCCAGTTTCGAGTCCGCGCTCGACTACGCGAAGACGCGGGAGCAGTTCGGCAAGCCGATCGGCGGCTTCCAGCTCACCCAGGCGAAGCTCGCCGACATGGCGCTGGAGCTCCACAAGGGCATCCTGCTCGCCCACCACCTGGGCCGGCGGATGGATGCGGGCACCCTGCGGCCGGAGCAGATCAGTTTCGGCAAGCTCAACAACGTCCGCGAGGCCATCGAGATCTGCCGCACCGCGCGGACCATCCTGGGCGCCAACGGGATCTCGCTCGAATACCCCGTCATGCGGCACGCCACCAACCTCGAATCTGTCCTCACCTACGAGGGCACCGTCGAGATGCACCAGTTGGTGCTGGGCAAGGCGCTCACCGGGCTCGACGCCTTCCGGTGAGAGCCCTGCTCAGCTCTGGTTGAAGAAGTCGCGCGAGCGGCCGGCGGGCTCGCCGCTCACGATCTGGGTGTCGGCCGGGGTCAGCAGGAAGACCCTGGTCGCCACCCGCTCGATCGAGCCGCGCAGGCCGAAGGTCAGACCGGCCGCGAAGTCGACGACGCGCTTGGCGTCGGCGGGCTCCATCGACGACAGGTTCACGATCACCGGGACGCCCTCGCGGAACAGCTCGCCGATGCCGCGCGCGTCACGGAAGCCGTCCGGGGTGACCGTCGCGATCCGGCGGCCCTGCTCGACGGCCGACTCCGACGCCACCCTGACCCGGGGATCGGTGGCCCACTGGTCGCCCGGTCCCGCGACGGAACCCTGGGCCGCCTCCGCGTAGTCGTCGTCGTAGTACCGCTCGTCGTCGCTGTCCTCCACGAGACCCAACCAGGCACTCGCCTTGCGTACCGAACCCATGGACGCCTCCTTTCACCGCGGTCAGTTGTCTTCTCTCCGCTGCCCCTATGGTCGTCCATGATGCTGACAACGCGCCAAGTGGATAGCTGCCGCGCACGGCTTTCGTGACGGTACTGGTGCAGAACATCCGTTGCACGGTCAAGGTTGCTGATGGCTACGGCTGCTGAGTGAGTGAAAATACGACCGGTGCCGTCTTCCGGGTGAGCAGCCGGGGCGTACGGGTGAACGACCGGGCTGGATACGATGCCCGTCCATCACGCGCACGACACACGGGGGAGCCAGATTGTTCGGCATCGTCAGGCCTTGCACGCACCGGTTGGGCGAGCGGTTCAAGACGGAGTGGATGGCTCATCTGTGCGGGCTCTGCCTGGCACTTCGCGGGGACCACGGCCAGTTCGCGAGGATCGTCACCAACTACGACGGGCTGCTCGTCTCCGTTCTGACGGACGCTCAGTCGGGACCGGCGCCCGGCTCCCGGCGCACCGCCGGGCCCTGCCCGCTGCGCGGGATGCGGACGGCCTCGGTGGCCAACGGGGAGGGGGCGCGGCTCGCGGCCGCCGTCTCGCTGGTCCTGGCCTCCGCGAAGGTACGGGACCACGTCGCCGACCGGGACGGGCTGTTGGCCCGCGCCCCGATAGCCGCCGCCGCCCGGAAGGTGGCCCGCGGCTGGGACCGGGCCGGCGCCCGCACCGGGGCCTCGCTCGGCTTCGACACGGCGGTCCTCGTCGACGCGGTGGACCGGCAGGCGGGCATCGAGACGCTCGCCGGCCCCGGCACTTCGGTGCTCGTGGTGACCGAGCCCACGGAGACCGCGACGGCCGCCGCCTTCGCCCATACCGCGCAGCTGGCCGGACGTCCAGGCAACGCCGCCCCGCTCGCCGAGGCGGGCCGCTACTTCGGGCGGCTCGCGCACCTGCTCGACGCCGTGGAGGACCAGGCCGCCGACGCCGCGGCGGGCGCCTGGAACCCGCTGACCGCCACCGGGACCCCGCTCGCCGAGGCCCGGCGGCTGTGCGACGACGCCCTGCAAGGCATCCGGCTGGCGCTGCGGGAGGTCGAGTTCACCGACGCGGGGCTGGCCCACCGGCTGCTGGTGCACGAGCTGCGCACCTCGGTGGACCGGGCCTTCGGGGTCTCCGGCTGCGGGCACACGGGCGTGAACTCCGCCGGGCAGGGCGGTCACGGAGCCCCGCCGCCCGGCTACGGCCCGGGGCCGGGCAGCCCGTACGGATCGGCCCCGTACGGCTCGGCTCCCTACGGCTCGGCCCCGTACGGTTCGACCCCGTACGGAGGGAACCCGTACGGCGGGGGCGCCCACGGCGGGAACCCGTACGGGGGCGGCGCAGGCGGGCCCGGCGGCCCCGGGATGCCGCCGCCCACGGGTCCGGGGGGCGGGGTGCCCCCGCAGAAGCCGCGCCGCGGGCTGCTCGCGGGATGCGCCGTGGCCATCGGGCTGTTCTGCACCTGCCAGCTGTGCTGCACCGACTACGAGGGTCCGTGGTCCCGCAAGAAGCGGGACGCCTGGTGCGATGCCTGCGACTGCGGCGACCCGGGCTGCGGCAACTGCGACTGCGGGTGCGACGGCTGCTGCTGTTGCCCCTGCGACGGCTGCTGAGCCCCTGTCGTACCCGCACAGGTCCGGACGGCCTACTGAACGGTTCCCGTCCCGACCGGTGTGGAAGGGGTGAGCGGCATGAGTGATATCAGCGATACCAGCGGTGACGCAGACGATCCGAAGACCGCGCGGCGGGCCCGGCACGAGCATCGGAGGGCGGCTGTGCGCGCCCCGTACGGCCCGCCCTCCTCCACCGGCGCCTCCTCCCGGACCTCGACCGGGAGGCTCCCCGGGCCCGCCGATCACCCGGAGGGGCGAATTCCGGCCGTTCCCGGGCAGTGGCGCGCCACCGGCGCCGGAGTGCGGCCGGCCGCGCGTGCCCGGGGCGGCCTCCGTCCGGACGGCGGGCCCTGCACCGGTGACGACGCCTTCGCCGATCACTTCACCTGCCCGTTCCCGCTGCCCGGGAACGCCTTGCCGTTCCCGGTGGAAGCGGGCGCGCGGAGGCTGAAAGATGCCCTTGCCGCCCGTATCTGACGCCGGGACACTCCCGACAGCGCCATTCGGGGGCTTGTCAGGAGCACGACGAAATCTCAGTGCGCCCGCCGTACCCCCGGCTGCGCCTCACGGGCTCCGGCGCCCCCACGTCCGCCGGGCCCCCGATCCCTCCCGGGAGGACGAGAAGTGAGGATCAAGAGCGTTACCCGTACCAGGCTGCTCGCGGTGGCAGCCGGCCTGGCCGCCGTCGCCGGGCTCGCCGCCCCCACCGCCGCCAGCGCGGACAGCGGTTTCAGCGCGGCCCGGCTCGCCGCCGCCGGCGCCTCCGTCCAGCGTGCCGACGTCGCCGGCACCGCCTGGTACACCGACCCCGCCAGCGGAACCCTCGTGGTCACGGCCGACTCCACGGTCTCCGCCACCGACATCGCCAAGATCAAGCGCGAGGCCGGAGCGGACGCCGCGGCCCTGCGCATCGAGCGCATCCCCGGCAAGCTCAGGAAGCTGATCTCCGGCGGCGACGCCATCTACGCCTCCGGCTGGCGCTGCTCGCTCGGCTTCAACGTGCGCAGCGGAACCACCTACTACGTGCTGACCGCCGGCCACTGCACCGACGGCGCCGGCACCTGGTGGACCAACTCCTCGCACAGCACCACCATCGGAGCCACCGTGGGCTCCAGCTTCCCCACCAACGACTACGGCCTGATCCGCTACGACAACACCTCCCTCGCCCACGCGGGCACCGTCGGCAGCCAGGACATCACCAGCGCCGCCAACGCCACCGTCGGCATGTCCGTGACCCGGCGCGGTTCCACCACCGGCACCCACAGCGGCTCGGTGACCGGCCTGAACGCCACCGTCAACTACGGCGGCGGAGACATCGTCTACGGCATGATCCGCACCAACGTGTGCGCCGAGCCCGGCGACAGCGGCGGCCCGCTGTACTCCGGCACCCGCGCCATCGGCCTCACCTCGGGCGGCAGCGGCAACTGCACCTCGGGCGGAACCACCTTCTTCCAGCCCGTCGTCGAAGCCCTCAACGCCTACGGGGTGAGCGTCTACTGACGCCACCGGCCGGGTAGTACCCGCCCGGCACGCACGGCACGAACCCGAGCTCCCGCCCGAACCACCGAGCGGGAGCTCGGCGTTGACGAGTCTCCTCGGCACGTCCCGAGGGGACGGGCGTCTCCGCCGACAGCCGTACCTGGGCGATCAGCCGGCTCGCCGCCGCCCGCGCCGCCCGCGGAGCGCCCGCCGGGTGCGACCGTGCGCCGTTCCAGGACGCGGCCGTCGTCTCCGCCGTCCACGACGCCCTCGTGGCCCTCGCCCCCGCCCGCGCACCGCAGCTCGACACCGCGCCCGGGGGCCGGCAGCCGACACCCGACGGGTACGCCCCCGCCGCCCAGTACGGCAACCGCACCGCCAGGCCGTTCCTGCTCGACTCCCCGTCCCGGTACCGGATCGGGCCGCCGCCCGCGCTCGACTCCCGCCGGTACCAGGCCGGCCGTCACGCCCTGCGCCACGCCGACCGGCTCTTCGAGCCGCCGGGCCGACGCGCCGGGCGCGCCCGGGCCTTGCGTCCTCGTCGGACCGCCACGCCCGGGGCGTTTTCACAGGCCCGCCGCCTCCCGGCCCGGCTCCGGTTCCGGTCTCGGTTCCGGTTCTTCGAAGGGCCCCGGGCGGCCCCGGCGGAAGACCGCGCACGCCAGGGTCACCGCCGAGCCGAGGGCGGCCCATGCGGCCAGCACCAGCATGGGCCCGGCCAGGCCGTTGCCCCGGAAGTACGTGATCGAGCGCGCGGCGTACGTCCCCGCGCCCGGCGGCAGGGCCGGGCCGATGGCCTTCCAGAACGGCGGGAGCAGCGGGTAGGGGTACGCCCCTCCCGCGCTCGGGTTTCCGAACACCACGACCAGCAGGATCGCCAGGCCGATGCCCACCACCCCCGCCAGGCCCTGGAAGGCCAGGGTGATCGCGCCGACGGCGAAGACGACCAGCGTCCCCAGGCCCCACAGCCCCATGACGCTGCCGGGCAGCGCGCCCAGGACCGGGCCCGCGATCACCGTGCCGAGCAGCCCGGCGGCGATCGCGTACAGCAGCAGCGCCCCCAGCCGGACGACGGCGCGGGCGGCGTTGGCGGGCCGGGCGCCGGCGCTGATGGCGAGGATGGCGGCGCACAGGTAGCCGCCGACGCACCAGCCGATGACGAGGTAGAAGGAGCTCAACCCGCGGGCGTCGCCCGCGTCGGCCGGTGCCACGTCGGTGACCCGGAGGCCGCGGCCCTGGGCCTTCTCGGCGAGGCCGACGACCTGTTCGAGGGCCTGGGAGAGCGAGGCTCCGGCGCCGCTCGCGACGAGCAGCCGGTCGGTCGGGCCGGACAGGTCGATGATCAGCGCCCCGTCCACGGTCCGGTTCCTGATCTGGGCGAGCGCGGCGGCTTCGTCCTTGACGGCGTGCGGGTCGAGCGGTTTGCCGGGCAGGGACCGCAGCTGCTGTACGGCCTGCCCGGCGGCCGGCGCGGCGGGGGCGGTCACGGCGAGCGGGATCCCGCTGGGCCCGGGGTGGTGGAAGGCCCCGATGTACGAGGTGATGAAGGCGAGCTGGAGCGCCAGTACGCCGAGGACCAGCAGAGCGGCCCGGAGGGTCACGGCGTCTTTGATCTCGGCGAGGAAACCGCCGGCGGGACCTGGGCTGGGGGTCTGGGTCATGTCTCACACGCTCGGCCGACCGGGGGTCCGACGCAGCAGGGGAGGACCGAATGGATGATCGAACAAACGTTTCGCACGGGTATTCGAATTGCTCTATGGTGGGGACAGGGGAGGTCGAAGGAGTCTTGGGCGAATCGAGCGAAGCAGGAGGCCGCGGGTGCCTGGGTTTACGCATCTGCACACCGTTTCGGGGTTCTCCATGCGCTACGGAGGCTCGCACCCGGAACGGCTGGCGGAGCGTGCCGCCGAGCGGGGCATGGACGCGCTGGCGCTGACCGACCGCGACAGCCTGGCCGGGACCGTGCGGTTCGCCAAGGCGTGCGCGGATGCGGGGATCCGCCCCCTGTTCGGGGTGGACCTGGCGGTGGCGTCCCCGCCGGGCGCGGCGCGGCCGGGCGGACCGGGCTCCTCCGCCTCGGGCTTCCCCGGCTCCGGTTCTCCCGGCTCCGGTTTCTCCGGCTCAAGCTCCTCCGGCTCCGGTTCCTCCGGCTCAAGCTCCTCCGGCTCGGGGTCCGGTCCCGGCTCCGGCGAGGCGTCCTACCGGCGGCGGACCCCCGTCAAGGGCGGCGCCTTCGTGGACGAGTCCGCGCCCCGGGCCGTCTTCCTGGCCCGCGACGGCGCCACCGGCTGGGCCGAGCTGTGCCGGATGGTCACCGCGGCCCACGCGGCGGCCGGGGCCGGCCGGGAGGCCCTGCCCGTGCTGCCCTGGGCGGACCTGCGCGGCGAAGGGGTGTACGTCCTGCTCGGACCCGACTCCGAGGTCGGGCGGGCACTCGCCGCCGGACGCCCCGACCGGGCGACCCGGCTGCTCGCACCCTGGCGGGAGGTTTACGGGGACTCCCTGCGCCTGGAGGTCGTCCACCACGGCCGCACCGGCACCGGCCCCGGCTCGCTGCGGCTGGCCGCCCGTACCCTCGGCTTCGCCGCCGAGCAGGGGATCCCGGCCGTGCTGACCAACGCCGTCCGGTACGCCGACCCCGGGCAGGGCCCGGTCGCCGACATCCTCGACGCGGCCCGCCGGCTGGTCCCCATCGACCCGCGCAGGCCCCTGGACAGCGGTGAACGCTGGCTCAAGGACCCGGCCGCCATGGCCGCGGCCGCCGACCGGATCGCCCAGGCCGCGGGACTGCGCCCGGCCGACGCGCGCCGGCTGCTCGCCGAGACCCGGAACACCGCCGAGGCCTGCGCGGTGGACGCCGAGGACGATCTCGGCATGGGCTCCGTGCACTTCCCCGAGGCGCACCTCGTCGGTGCGGCCCACCGCACCGCGCAGCGGGTCCTCGCCTCCCGTGCCGCCGCCGCCATGGTGCTGCGCGGCTACGCCGGCGACGCCGCGTACTGGGAGCGGATGCAGCACGAGCTCGACATCATCGCCTACCACGGCTTCGCCTCCTACTTCCTGACGGTCGCCCAAGTCGTGGACGACGTACGGGAGATGGGCATCCGCGTGACCGCCCGCGGCTCCGGCGCCGGCTCCCTCGTCAACCACCTGCTCGGCATCGCCCACGCCGACCCCGTCGCGAACGGCCTGCTGATGGAGCGCTTCCTGTCCAAGCGCCGCCGCGTCCTGCCCGACATCGACGTCGACGTGGAGTCGGCCCGCCGGCTGGAGGTCTACCGGCGGATCATCGACCGGTTCGGCACCGAGCGGGTCGCCACCGTGTCCATGCCCGAGACCTACCGGGTCCGGCACGCCGTCCGCGACGTCGGCGCCGCCCTGTCCATGGATCCGGCCGTCGTCGACCGGCTCGCCAAGGCCTTCCCGCACATCCGGGCCCGCGACGCCCGCGCGGCCCTGGCGGAGCTGCCCGAGCTGCGCGGCGTACGGGAAGAGGAGCACGGCCGGCTGTGGGAGCTGGTGGAGGCGCTGGACGGGCTGCCGCGCGGGATCGCCATGCACCCGTGCGGGGTGCTGCTCTCCGACGCCTCGCTGCTGAAGCGCACCCCCGTGGTGCCCACCAGCGGCGAGGGCTTCCCCATGTCGCAGTTCGACAAGGACGACGTGGAGGACCTCGGGCTGCTCAAACTCGACGTGCTGGGCGTGCGGATGCAGTCCGCGATGGCGCACGCGGTCGCGGAGATCCGGCGGGGCACGGGGCAGGAGCTCGACCTCGACGACCCGGCGCAGGTACCGCCGGGCGACCGGGCGACGTACGAGCTCATCCGCTCGGCCGAGACGCTGGGCTGCTTCCAGATCGAGTCCCCGGGTCAGCGGGACCTGGTGGGGCGGCTGCAGCCGTCGACCTTCCACGACCTGGTCGTCGACATCTCGCTGTTCCGGCCGGGGCCGGTGGCCGCCGACATGGTGCGTCCGTTCATCGAGGCCCGGCACGGCCGGGCCCCGGTCCGCTTCCCGCACCCGGACCTGGAGCCCGCGCTGCGCGAGACGTACGGGGTGGTGGTCTTCCACGAGCAGATCATCGAGATCGTGCACGTCATGACCGGCTGCGGGCGCGACGAGGCGGACCGGGTGCGGCGCGGCCTGTCCGACCCGGAGTCGCAGGCGCGGATCAAGGTGTGGTTCGCGGCGAAGGCGGCCGCCCGGGGCCATACGGCGGAGGTGATCGGCCGGACCTGGGAGATCGTGGAGGCGTTCGGCTCGTACGGCTTCTGCAAGGCGCACGCGGTGGCCTTCGCCGTCCCCACCTACCAGTCGGCGTGGCTCAAGGCGCACCACCCGGCGGCCTTCTACGCCGGACTGCTCACGCACGACCCCGGGATGTACCCGAAGCGGCTGCTGCTGGCGGACGCGCGGCGGCGCGGGGTGCCGGTGCTGCCGCTGGACGTGAACCGCTCGGCGGTCGCCCACCGCATCGAACTGGTGTCCGAGACGCCTGTGGTGTGGGGGCTCCGGCTCGCCCTGGCCGACGTCCACGGCATCAGCGAGGCGGAGGCGGCCCGGATCGAGCAGGGGCAGCCGTACGGATCGCTGCGCGACTTCTGGGACCGGGCCCGGCCGGGCCGGCCGGTGGCGGAGCGGCTCGCGCAAGTGGGCGCCCTGGACGCCTTCGGCGCCAACCGGCGGGACCTGCTGCTGCACGTCTCCGAGCTGCACGGCGCCCAGCGCGCGGCGGGCGTCCGCGGCACCCCCCAACTCCCGCTGGACGGAGGCCGGTCCACGGCCTCGGTCGGCCTGCCCGACCTGAACGAGGCGGAACGGCTCAGCGCGGAGCTGGGCGTCCTCGGCATGGACACCTCGCGGCACCTGATGGCGGACCACCACGACTTCCTGGCGGAGCTCGGGGTGACCCCGGCCCGTCGGCTGCGCGAGGTCGAGCACGGCCGGACGGTGCTGGTCGCGGGGGCCAAGGCGGCCACCCAGACTCCGCCCGTCCGATCGGGCAGGCGGGTCATCTTCACGACGCTGGACGACGGGACAGGCCTGGTCGACCTGGCCTTCTTCGACGACAGCCACGAGGCGTGCGCGCACACCATCTTCCACTCGTTCCTGCTGCTGGTGCGGGGGGTCGTGCAGCGGCGCGGACCACAGAGCCTGAGCGTGGTCGGCGCGGCGGCCTGGGACCTGGCGGAGCTGGTGGAACTGCGGGCGGCGGGCGGCCTGGACGCGGTCGCGGCGCGGCTGACGGAGCCGATGCCGGGGCCCGGGGCGGCTGCGGAGCCGGGGTCGGCCACCGGTGCGCCCGGGGCCCGCGGGGACTCCGGCCGCCGCATCCACCTGCCCACCGGGTACGAGATGAACCCGTGGGCCGACCTCCAGCCGGCCGGTGACCGGGCCGCGACCGGCCGCAAGCTGTGGCACTCCAGTCCGGGGAGCGCGGGATGAACGCCCCCGCCGTCCCCACGGTGCTGTGCCTGCGGCTGCGACGCGTCGACGGCGAACCGCTCGACGCGCAGGCGTACGCGGGCGTGCTCGCACTGCTCGGCGGGTTCACGCCCGTGGTGCAGGCCCTCCCGCCCGACACCGTCCTCGCCGATGTCCGCGGCGCTCTGCGCTACTTCGGCTGCGGCCCGGCCCGGCTGGCGGCCCTGATCCGGGTCCGCTGCCTCGCGCTGTACGGGGTGGACTGCGCCATCGGCGCCGCCGGGAACCCCCTGCTGGCCCGGATGGCGGTCCGCGAGGCCCGGCCCGGGCGCACCCTGGTCATCCCGGACGAGCCCGCCGCCGTACGGGAGTTCCTGGCCGCCAAGCCCGTGGCCGCCCTGGACGGGGTCGGCCCGAAGGCCGCCCGGACGCTGTGCTCGTACGGCCTCGACTCGGTCGGCCGGGTCGCCGCCGCCCCGCCGGCCACCCTGCGCCGCATCCTCGGAGCCCGGGCCGGGCGGGAGGTGCACGAGCGCGCCCTCGGCATCGACCGCAGCCCGGTCCGGCCGGGTGCCGCGGCGCGCTCGCTGGCCGCCGAACGGTCCTTCGGCCTCGACGAGCTGGATCCCGTACGGCACCGCCGTGCGCTGCTCTCGCTGACGGAGGAGCTCGGCGCCCGGCTCCGTACGCAGCAGCAGGTCTGCCGGGCCGTCTCCCTCACCGTCCGCTGCTCCGACCGCACCACCCTCACCCGTACCAGGACCCTGGCCGAACCCACCGCGCACTCGGCCGCCCTGACCTCCGCGGCGTACCGGCTGTACGCGGGACTCGGGCTCCAGCGGGCGCGGGTGCGCGCGCTGGCACTGCGCCTGGAGGACCTCACTCCGGCCGAACGGGCCGTGCACCAGCTGAGTTTCGACCCGCAGGACGAGAAGGCCCGACGGCTGGAGGCCGTCACGGACCGGGTGCGGGCGCGCTTCGGCCCCCATGTCATCGCCAGAGGCACACTCGCGGCGTAGCGACACGGCAGCTTTTTACCAACGCGTAACTTCCCTGTCTTACTACCCGCCCGTAATTTGGCGGCAGCAGCTCCCCCTTGTGATCCGGATCACGGGACGAACCCCCACGTATCCCCATGACCCGCAAGGAGATCACTCGATGCTGCCCTGGCGACGCCTGCTCCGCCCGCTGGCCGTCCTCACCCTCACCGCCGCCGCCCTCGTCGCCCCCACCGGCGGGGCGCAGGCCGCTACCGCGCCCAGCAGCGGCTGGAACAACTGGTCCTGCAAACCCTCGACCGCCCATCCGCGTCCGGTCGTCCTGGTGCACGGCACCTTCGGCAACTCCGTCGACAACTGGCTCGGCCTCGCGCCCTACCTCGTCCACCGCGGGTACTGCGTCTACTCGCTCGACTACGGGCAGCTGCCCGGCGTGCCCTTCTTCAACGGGCTCGGCCCCATCGACAAGTCGGCCGGCCAGCTCAGCGTCTTCGTCGACAAGGTGCTGGCTTCCACCGGGGCCCCGAAGACCGACATCGTCGGGCACTCGCAGGGCGGCATGATGCCGAACTACTACCTCAAGTTCCTCGGCGGCGCGCCCAAGGTCAACGCCCTGATCGGCCTCGCCCCCGACAACCACGGGACCACCCTGGACGGGCTCACCCAGCTGCTCCCGTACTTCCCCGGTGCCGAGGACCTGATCAGCTCCGCCACCCCGGGCCTGGCCGACCAGATCGCCGGATCCGCCTTCGTCACCAAACTGAACGCGGGCGGGGACACCGTCCCCGGGGTCCAGTACACGGTGATCGCGACGAAGTACGACGAGGTGGTCACGCCGTACCGGTCCGCGTTCCTCCAGGGGACCGGCTCCAACGTGCGCAACGTCGTGCTCCAGGACCTGTGCCCCCTGGACCTCTCCGAGCACGTCGCCATCGGACTCACCGACCGCATCGCCTGGCACGAGGCACTGAACGCGCTCGACCCGGCGCACGCCGAACGGACCACCTGCGCCTCGGTCTTCGAGTAGGCGCAGCCGGTCCGGAGGGCATCGACGGCCGTCGCCGGTCAGCGGCCGTGGCGGCCCGGCGCCGTCGCGCGGCGCCGGGCCACCGCGAACAGCACGGCCGAACCGGCGGCCAGGACGCCGGCCCCGGTGATCGCGATCGCCGGGGTGGCGCTGTCGGCGCCCGTCTCGGCGAGGTCGGCGGCCGTCCGGGCCGGCGACGAGGACACCGGGGCGAGGTCGGTGCTGCCGTTCGTCTTCGGGTCGTTGTCGCCGTGGCCGTTGTGCTCCACGGTGGACTTGCTCTCGCCGTCGGCGATCTGCTCGTCCGTCGGGGCCTTGGGCGGCGTCTGCGAGGGCCGCGCCGAGGGCTTGCCGCTCGGCTTCACGGTCGGCGCGGTACCCCCACCGGTGCCCCCGCCGCTGCCGCCTCCGCTGTCCTTCCCGAACACCACGTCCGAGCAGGTGTAGAAGGCCTCCGGGCTGTCGGAGCGCTGCCAGATGCTGTAGACGAGGTGGCGGCCGGACTTCGCCGGGACCGTGCCGGAGAAGACGTACTCCCCGTTCTGCAGGCCCGGGTCGGTGGCCTTCGCGAACGGCTCGGGCTCCAGGTCGGACCACTTCAGCGGCTTGGCCGGGTCGTAGCCGTCCTTCGTGAGGTAGAGCTCGAAGGAGCCCTTGTGGGGGGCGGTCCCCTTGTAGCGGAAGGTGTGCGGGCCGGAGGTCATCGGGCTGGCGGGCCAGTCGGCCCGGGCCAGATCCAGGCCGCGGTACTTGTCGTTCCCGGCGGAGCACAGCTGGCCGTTCGGGATCAACGCCCGGTGGTTCCCGGCGGCATTGGCGATGTTCACCGCGTTCCAGTCGTAGAACGCCTGCGCACCGCTCGACGCCACCGCCGCCTTGCACGCCGCCGACTTGGGCGCCTCCGGCCCCTCCGCGTAGCACGCCGCCACCCGGCTGACCGGGTCCGTCATCGAGCCGTGGGCGGCCGCGGGCACGACCGCGTACGCGGCCACCGCCAGCGGGGCGAGGCCGACTGCGGCGATACGGGTCACGGAGCGACGGCGTACGGACATGGGCGGATCTCCTTCGGCGGCGGCGGGCCGGGGCACCTGGTCGCGGTGCACACCGGCGGAATCAGCCTGCGCGGCGCCGACCCCCCGTAGGTCCGGCGCCGCACCAGGCCCTCCCTGGCCTCGCCAAACTAGCCCTCCGCACCACCGGTTTCGTCCGATGGAGCCCCCTGGCGGAGATCCTTAGGCTCCGCTTAAGGAACCACTAAGCGGGCCCACAGAAAGAGGCCCGGGCTCAGGCCAGGAGGGCGGTCAGGCCCGCGGGGGAGTGGGCCTGGGCGGCCAGGGCGTCGAGGACGCGCAGCGCCTCGGCCGCCGCCTGCGGGTCGGACCGCGCGAGGCCGCTCGCCGCGAACTCGTCCTCGTCCAGCCGCAGTACGCTGCTGCCGTCCGCGGAGACCCACAGGTCGAGGTCCAGGTCCTCCACCAGGATCTCGCCGTCCCGCACCACCGCCGGGCGCGTGACGTCGCAGTACCAGCCCTTGAGCACGCCCCCGCCGGTACGGACCTCCTTGACCGCGTACCAGCGTCCGCGCCAGAAGTGCTCGGTGAACACGTCACCCGGCTCGAAGCGCACGAAGCCGAAGTCCCGTACGCCCTCGGCCGCCCAGGGGGCCCGGACGCAGATGCGGTCGCCGGTGTCGGCGACCAGGGTGGCGGGATAGCGGATCTTGGTGCGGCCGGCCTTGGTCAGGGCCACGGTCACCCGGTCCGCGGGGCGGTCTGTCATCGCATCTGCTCCAGTGCCTTGGTGTAACGGGTCTCGGTCGCGCAGATCGCGTACCCGAACTTCCGGTTGACGGCGAGCATCGGCCCGTTCCCGGCGTCGTTGCCGGTGAACGCCTCGGTGTACCCAGCGGCGCGCGCCCGGTGCAGGGACACCGTCTTGGCGAGCCGGGCCAGGCCCCGGCCGCGGAAGGCCTCCAGGGTGCCGGTCATCGCCGAGCCGTACCGCGTGGCGCCGTCGGTGCGGGCGGCGGCGAAGGCGGCGACCGCACCGTCGACGAGGACCACCGTGGTCAGGTCCTTGTCGAGCTGGGGGTCGTCCCAGGTGCTGCGCAGCCAGTCCTCGTAGTCGTCCAGCAGCACCGGTACGTCGCCCGGCTCGTCGGCGCTGACCGCTGCGTCGGCCTCGTACAGCGGGCGCGGGTCCGCCGCGAAGGCGGAGCCGGAGCGGAGCTCGACACCGGGGGGAAGGTCGGCCGGGTACGGCGGCAGCGCGGCGTCGGCCAGGTCCAGGCGCAGGAAGTGCGCCGAACGGCTGGGACGGTAGCCGTGCCGTGCGGCGAAGGCGCGGTGGGCGGGCTCGTCGAGGACCCAGGCGTACACCTGCACCGCGCCCTGGGCGGCCAGGTACTCCTCGGCGGCGCGCAGCAGTGCCGTGCCCGCGCCGAGGCCGCGGTGCGCGGGGTCCACGTAGGCGTTGACGAAGGCCCGGCCCGGCTGGAGGGCTTCGTGGGCGATGCCGACCTGGGCGGTGCCGACGACACGGCCGTCGGCGTCCTCGGCGACGAGGATCCGGTAGCGCTTCGCGGGGTGGGCGGAGGCCAGTTCGAAGGCCACGCCGGCGCTGGTGGTGATCATGAAGGGCAGCGCCGCGCGGCGCACGCGTACGACGGACTCCACGTCCGGGAGGTCACCCCGGTGCAGGTCGCGGATCAGTGCGGTCATGGGCCGACCGTAGGTGCGGGGCGGGGGCGGACGCCTCCGAATTTCCCGCCCGATGGGGGAGAATCGGCGGCGTGACCCCGATGAACCTGAAGATCCGGATCGACGGTGCGGCCGGTGCGGCCGCCCCGTACGAGCAGTTGCGCGCGCAGATCGCACAGGCGGCGAGGACGGGCAGGCTGCCGGTGGGCTACAAGCTGCCGACGGTGCGCGGGATGGCGGAGGAGCTGGGGCTGGCCGCGAACACCGTCGCGAAGGCGTACCGGGCGCTGGAGGGGGACGGGGTGATCGAGACGCGCGGGCGCAACGGCACGTTCGTCGCGGCGGCCGGTGAAGGGGCGGCCCGGGAGGCGGCCGCCGCCGCCCAGGCCTACGCGGAGCGGGCGCAGCGGCTGGGTCTGACCGCGGACGAGGCGACGGCGGCCGTGCTCGACGCCCTGCGGGCCCGCTTCGGCGGGTAGCCGCGCGCGGGGCCGCGAGGCCGGGCGGCCCGCGCCGGCCGATCCCTTCGGGTCAGGCCTTGTGCGGGCGCAGGCGGGCGCCGAGGTGGTGCTGGAGGGGCCGGCCCATCGCCGCCATGTCCTGCGCGATCTCCAGCTCCCCGTCCCGGAGGGTGTACCGGCGCCGCATGGCGGTCACCTCCTTGGCCCGGGGCGTGCGCGCCACATGGTCGGTCGTGAGCTCGATCGCGGTGCCGGACACCCGGCCGACGTACGTCTCCACGATGCCGGTGGGATGGGCGAGGACCACCTCCAGGGAGGCGTCCGGCATGATCCGCCACCAGCCCGACTCCCGCCCGGACGGGCGCAGGGCCGTCCCCGACTCGTCGATCAGCCAGGCGCGCGACTCGTAGCGCAGGAACGGCCTGCCGTCGTGGCTGAAGGTGATCTCCTGCTCGTACCGGAAACCCTGCTCCAGGGTGGGGTATTCACCGCGCCCGCGGCCGTGCCAGCGTCCCAGGAGGGGCAGGACCGGCTCCAGCTGCGGGTGCGGCTCGGGGCCCTCGCCGAGGACGTGGCTGTCGGGGTACGGATTGTCCTGCGCCGCTTCGAACACGGGGCACTCTCCTGTTCGGTGTGTCCCGGGCGCGGCGGTCCCGGCTGCCCGGGCAGCCCCGCGCCCGGGCTTCTCGTCGGGCCCCATTGTCCTCGGCACCGCCCCGCGGCTGGCGAGGACCGGCCCGACTACAGGTACAGGCTCGCCTACAGGTACAGGCCCGACTACAGGTAGAGGCCCGCCTCCGCGCCCTGGCCCTGCGGCGGCAGCAGGGACGCCGGACCGGCGCCCCGGCGCAGGGCGAAGAGCTCGGCCAGCGTGGCGCCCTCCCGGGAGACGCCCTCCTCGGAGCCGAGCCACTCCACCGCCTCCCCGTGCGTCAGCCGCCCGACCTCGATCCGGGCCAGGCACCGCCCCGGGCGGACCACCGCGGGATGCAGCCGCTCCAGGTCCTCGTTGGTCGTCACCCCCACCAGCACGTTGCGGCCCTGCCCCAGCAGACCGTCCGTCAGGTTGAGCAGCCGGGACAGCGCCTGCCCGGCGGTGTGGCGGGCCTCGCCGCGGATCAGCTCGTCACAGTCCTCCAGCAGCAGCAGCCGCCACCGGCCCTTCGAGGTGCCCTCGTCCTCGCCGATCGCGATGTCCATCAGGTAGCCCACGTCGTTGAACAGCCGCTCCGGGTCCAGGACGCAGTCCACCTGGCACCAGTCCCGCCAGGACCGGGCCAGGGTCCGCAGCGCCGAGGTCTTCCCGGTGCCCGGCGGCCCGTGCAGCAGGAGCAGCCGGCCGGCGATGTCGTCCGGGGTGACCTTCATCAGGCGGTCCATCGCCCCGGCCACCGGCGCCGTGTAGTTCTGCCGCACCTCCGCCCAGGTGCCGGCCGCGATCTGGCGGGTCGTCCGGTACGGGCCGCGGCGCGGGGAGACGTACCAGAACCCCATCGTGACGTTCTCCGGCTGCGGTTCGGGCTCGTCCTGCGCGCCCTCGGTGGCCTCGCCCAGCACGCCCGCGGCGAGTTCCTCGCTCACGGCCGTCACCGTCACGTCCGCGCCCCGGCTCCAGCGGGACACGAGCACGGTCCAGCCCTCGCCCTCCGCGAGGACGGCGCTGCGGTCGGAGTCGCGCGCCGAACGCAGCACGGTGGCCGAGGGCGGAAGCAGGGTCGCCTCGGCCTTCACCCGCTCGATCGAGACGCTGTGCGAGTAGGGCTGCTCGCCGGACGCGAACCGGCCGAGGAACAGGGCGTCCACGACATCCGACGGGGAATCGCTGTCGTCGACGTTGAGCCGGATCGGCAGTGCGTCGTGCGGCTGGGATGGCATGGCGCCCATGATCCGGCACGAAGTGGCCCCGTGCACCTGTGTTTCGCCGGATCGGGTGCCCAAGTTCCCTCTTCAAACGCACCGCCCGTGAAGGTTCGGGAGGTAACCCTGCCCCGAATATTCTTGGCATGGACACTTCCAGCCATCCTCGGCTCCTTGTACCACGGACTCAGGAGTAACCCCCACAAGGAGCCGCACACATGAGCATGAGAATGTCGCGTCGCTTCGCAGCCCTCACCTCCTCCCTGTTACTCGCCGCAGGCGCCGCCCTGTTCGGCGCCGGACAGGCGGCCGCCGCCTCGGCCGACTTCGGTTACGTCGCCCTCGGAGACTCGTACTCCTCGGGCGTCGGCGCCGGCAACTACGACAGCGCGAGCGGATCCTGCAAGCGGACCAGCCGCGCCTATCCCGCCCTCTGGGCCGCCGCCCACTCCCCGCAGACCTTCTCCTTCGCCGCCTGCTCGGGCGCCCGCACGGGTGACGTCCTCTCCGGGCAGCTCGGTCCGCTGAACTCCGGCACCGACCTCGTCAGCATCACCATCGGCGGCAACGACGCCGGATTCTCCGACGTCATGACGACCTGTGTGCTCCAGTCCGAATCCACCTGCATCAGCAGGGTCAACCAGGCCAAGGCCTACGTCGACTCCACGCTGCCCGGCCAGCTCGACCAGGTCTACAACGCCATCCACGGCAGGGCGCCGGGTGCCCGCGTGGTGGTCCTCGGCTACCCGCGCTTCTACAAGCTCAACGGAACCTGCGTCACCGGCCTCACCGAGGGCGAGCGTTCCGCCATCAACGGCGCGGCCGACTACCTGAACGCCGCCATCGCCAAACGCGCCGCCGACCACGGGTTCACCTTCGCCTCGGTCGCCGGCGCCTTCACCGGCCACGAGATCTGCTCCGGCGACGCGTGGCTGCACAGCGTCAACTGGCTCAACATAGGCGAGTCGTACCACCCGACCGCCGCCGGACAGTCCGGCGGGTACCTGCCGGTCCTGACCAACGCCGCCTGACCGCCGTCACCGCTCCGGAGCGGGCGCCGGGTCCGGCGGTGCCGTACCCGGTGAGGCGCTCGGCGACGTGCTCGAACCGGGGGAGGCCCCGCCCGTCGGGGCCTCCTTCCCGCACGTCACGGAGAACTCCACCCAGTCCGAGGCCGTCGCCGCCGGGCCCCGTACCTCCAGCCGGACCGCGTCGCGGAAGGTCGCGTTCGGGAAGTGGGTGAGCTCGGTGTGGTCGAGCCGGCGTACGGCGGCCTCCTGGGCCGCGTACGTGACGGTCCGCCAGCCGGGGCCGGAAGTGAGCCCGCTCCGCGTCACCCACCGGTACTCCAGGGTGGCGGGCGTACGGTCCACCGTGAGGTCGGCGGTGAAGGCCGGGGCCGCCGAGGCGGCCGGCGGGCAGCTCCCGCTGTAGCTGTCGCGGACGGCACGGACGGCTGCCGTGGCATGCGGGACGGGTGTGGCCGAAGGTGACGCGGAGGCCGAAGCCGACGCCGAGGCGGACGCGGAGGCCGAGGGGGCTGCCGAAGGGGAGGCCGCTCCCGTCGCTCGCGTGGACGCGGAGCCCCCGCCCGCCGGTCGCCCGTCTCCCGGGCCCGCGGCGTCCCGGTCCCTCAGCAGCAGCCATCCCAGCGCGGCCAGTGCCAGCAGCAGCACCACGATCCCGAGGACCAGCACCACCCCAGCGTGTCCCTGTCGGGCCGGGGCCGGCGCCGGGCCCGGCAGTGGGGCCGCCAAGGGCGCCGTCCGCCGCGTGGCCCCCGCCCCCTCGTGCCGGTGCTGCACGACGGCCGTGGGGGCGTCCGGCCCCGACACCGGCCCGCCGGCGTCCCGTACGGTCCCGCCCGCGCCGATGATCCGCAGCATCCGGGCCGCCTCCGCCGCGGGGAGCCGCTCGTCGGGGTCCTTCCGGAGCAGCCCCTCCAGTACGGGCGCCAGCGGCCCCGCGCGGCGCGGCGGCGGCACCTCCTCGTCCGCCGCGGCCCGCAGGGTCGCGAGCGGCGTATCGCGCCGGAAGGGCGAGACCCCCTCGACGGCCGTGTAGAGCATCACCCCGAGCGACCACAGGTCCGATGCGGGCCCCGGCTCACGTCCCGCGGCCCGCTCCGGTGCGACGAACTCGGGGGAGCCCACCACCTCTCCCGTCATGGTGATCGCCGCGGAGCCTTCCAGCCGCGCGATCCCGAAGTCGCTCAGCACCACCCGCCCGTCGTTGGCCACCAGCACGTTGCCGGGCTTCACGTCCCGGTGCAGCACCCCCGCCTCGTGCGCGGAGCGCAGCGCGGCCAGCACCTGCTCGCCGAGGTGCGCGGTCCGCTGCGGGGTGAGCGGCCCCTCGGCCTCCAGCACGTCGGCCAGCGACAGGCCGCGCACCAGCTCCATCACGATCCACGGCCGGCCGTCCTCGGTCGCCACGTCGTAGACCGTGACGACCCCGCGGTGCGAGACCCGGGCCGCGGCCCAGGCCTCCCGCTCCAGGCGCCGGTACATCCGGCCCACCTCGGCCCCGTCCAGCCCGGCCGGTGCCCGGACCTCCTTGACCGCCACCTCGCGGCCCAGCAGTTCGTCGCGGGCCCGCCACACGATGCCCATGCCGCCCCGGCCGAGCGGACCGAGCAGCCGGTAGCGGTCGGCCAGGACACGCCCGGACCCGGCGTCCGATTCCCCGTCCCTGCCACGCATGTCGTCACTCATACGAGCCCCCCAGGCGCATCCGCGTGTTACCGGGCGATCACTCCACGTTAGCGCAGCGTGCGCCACGTGGCCCCTGCAGCGGCAGAACACCGCCCGACCCTCCCCCAACCCCCGCGGTCCGTGCGGAGAGTGACGGTCGACTCCGCTGAGTAATCGTCAACTCCCCGTCTCCATAGGGGTAATTCACACCACCGGGATACCCGAGGGCGATGTGGGGACGATAGGGTTACCCTGCCCGGGCCGGGTGCCCTCGTACGGGTGGGGAGAGATCATGGAACAGATAGCAATGCGCAGCAGGCCGCCTCGCGTGCCTGCCATCACCTGCGGCAGCAGTGCGACCAGCTCGCGCCTCGACCGCCACCTCGCCGTGCTGGGCGGACCCGCCGTCCCGCACCGTGAGGTCGCCGAGGCGACCCTGCTGATGCGCGAGCTCACCTCCCGCGACCACACGCACCGCCTGCGGAGCCGGAGCGCGCGCGTCTCGCTCTTCGCGCCGCTGCGCCGTCTGCGTCGCACGCTCTTCGGCAGCCGCCGCTCGTAAAACGTCCCCGACCCCCCGGAAGTTTCGCCCCCGGCCCTACGCAACCACACCATCCCGGCGCAGTGTCGTGATCTGCGCGCCCGTCATCCCCAGGGCGCGCAGCAGGGCCTCGGTGTGTTCGCCGAGCGCGGGCACCGCTCCCATCCGCGGTGCCGCGCCATCCGGCAGTCCGATCGGCGGCAGCAGCGCCCGCAGCGGACCGGCCGGTGACCCCACCTCACGCCACCGGTCCCGGGCCGCCAACTGCGGATGGGCCGCGAGCTGGGCCACGGAGTTCAGCCGCGCACACGCGATGCCCGCAGCCTCCAGCCGTTCGATCGCCTCACCGGCGTCCAGCAGGGCCAGGGCCTCCGCGACCACCGCATCGGTCTTCTCCCGGCCCCGCGTGCGTGCCGCGTTCGTCGCGTACGCCGGATCATCGGCCAACTCGGGGCGTCGCAGCACCCCTTCGGCCAGCCGCCGCCACTCCCGGTCGTTCTGCACCGACAGCAGCACCCGGTCCCCGTCCGCCGTGGGGTAGGCGTCGTACGGGGCGATCACGGCGTGCGCCAGACCCGTGCGCACGGGCTGGTCCCCGCCGTGCATCGTGTGGTGCAGCGGATGCCCCATCCACTCCGCGAGCGCGTCCAGCATCGACACCTCCACACGGCCGCCGCGTCCCGTGGTCCCGCGGCGCAGCAGCGCCGCGAGCACTCCCGAGAACGCGTACATGGCCGCGGCGATGTCGGCCGCCGGGATGCCCGCCTTGACGGGCTGCTCCGGGGTGCCGGTCACCGAGACCAGCCCCGCCTCGCACTGCACGAGCATGTCGTAGGCGCGCTTGTGCGCGTACGGGCCCTCGGCGCCGTAGCCGGAGATGTCCACGGCGACCAGTCGTGGATACCGCGCGCACAGGGCCGCCGAGTCCAGCCCGAGCCGGGCGGCCGCGCCCTGCGCCAGGTTCTGTACGAACACGTCGGCACCGTCCAGCAGGCCGTGCAGGATCTCCAGGCCGCGCGGATCCTTCAGGTCGAGCGCGATCGACTCCTTGCCCCGGTTGGCCCACACGAAATGCGAGGCCAGTCCCTGGGCGGCGGTGTCGTAGTCCCGCGCGAAGTCACCGCCGTCGGGCCGCTCGACCTTGACGACCCGGGCCCCGAGGTCGGCGAGCTGGCGGGTGGCGAAGGGGGCCGAGACGGCCTGCTCCACCGCGACGACGGTGACGCCGTCGAGGGGGAGGGGCTCTGCGGGCTGCGGGGCGGGAGGAGTGACAGACATACAGCCTGCCTACCGGTTCCCACCCCGCCCTGTCATCGGACACGGGGTCGCATTCCGATCACGGGTGTGGCCCGTCCGCAGTGTTCCGTACGGCGGAGCGCCCGGCCCCGCGCCCGGTCCCGCTCAGTCCCGGCCGCGTGCGAACCGGCGTGCGGCCGGAGGTGCGCACAGGGCCAACAGCACCAGCGACCAGAGCAGGGCCCCCGCGACCGGATGCGCGGCCGGCCAGGCGGCGCCCGGCGCGGGCTCGCCGCCCGCGTTCCCGCACAGCGTGCGCACCGCCGTCGCGACCGCGCTGATCGGGTTCCACTCGGCGACCGTCCGCAGCCACCCGGGCAGCCCGGCGGTCGGCAGGTACGCGCTGGACAGCATCGGCAGGACGAAGGTGGCGCTGCCGAGCTGGCCCGCCGCCTCCTCGCTCTTGCTGAGCAGGCCCAGGTACGTCCCCGCCCACGCGGCGGCGAAACGGAACAGCAGCAGCACGCCCAACGCCCCCAGCGCGCCCGGCAGCCCGTTCTCGATGCGCCACCCCATCGCCAGCCCCACCAGCATCAGCGGCACCATCGACACCGTGGTCGTCAGCAGATCGGCGGCGGTCTGCCCGAGCGGGACGGCCGCGCGGCTCATCGGCAGGGTCCGGAAGCGGTCCGTCACCCCGCGGTGGGCGTCCTGTGCGGCCGTGAACATGCCGGTCATCAGGCCGTTGGCGGCGGTGGCGGCCAGCAGCCCCGGCACCAGGAACTCGCGGTAGTCGGAGCCCGGCATGGCGAGCGCGCTGCCGAAGACGTAGCCGAAGAACAGCAGCATGACGATCGGCATGGTCTGGGTCAGGACCAGCAGCGCCGGAGCATGCCGGACCTTCTGCAGCTGACGGGTGAGGACGGCGCCGCCGTCCGACAGCAGGGTGCTCATGCCGCGTGCTCCTCGGGGGTGGCGGTACGGACCTGGGTGAGACGCAGGAACACCTCGTCCAGGGTGGGCGGGCGCAGGGCGGCATCGGTGACCGCCACCCCGGCGGTGTCCAGCGCGCGGATGATCCGGGGCAGCGTGAGCCCGGTGTCCAGCACGCTCACCCCGGCGGTCAGGCGCTCCTCGTCGAGCACGGGCCGGCCGCCGGTGAGCTGGTCGAGTACGACGGCCGCGCCCGCGAGCGCGTCCGCCTCGGCGACGGTGACCTCGGCGCGGGCGCCGATCCGGGCCTTGAGCTCGGCCGGGGTGCCGGTGGCCACGGCCCGGCCGTGGTCCACCACGACGATGTCGTCGGCGAGCCGGTCGGCCTCCTCCAGGTACTGGGTGGTGAGCAGGACCGTCGTGCCCTCCGCGGCCAGGTCCCGCACCGCCGTCCAGATGTCCTCGCGGGCGGCCGGGTCCAGGCCGGTGGTGGGTTCGTCGAGGAAGAGCACGCGGGGGCGGGTGATCAGCGCGGCGGCCAGGTCCAGGCGCCTGCGCATACCGCCCGACCAGGTGGAGGCCACCCGGTCGGCGGCCTCGCCCAGCCGGAAGCGGTCCAGCAGCTCGTCGGCGCGGGCCCGGCCGGACCGCCCGCGCAGCCCGGCGAGGCGGGCGAACAGCCGCAGGTTCTCACGGCCGGTCAGATCGCCGTCGACCGAGGCGTACTGGCCGGTGACCCCGATGGCGCGGCGGATGGCACCGGGGTCGCGGGTCACGTCGTGGCCGGCGACGAGGGCGCGCCCGCCGGAGGGCCGGGTGAGGGTGGTGAGGATCCGGACCGCGGTGGTCTTTCCCGCGCCATTGGGGCCGAGCAGTCCGCAGACCGTGCCTTCGGGCACCGCCAGATCGAGACCGCGCAGGGCGTGCACCTCGCCGAAACGCTTCTCCAGTCGCTCACTAAGTACACCGTACGTAGTTGTCATGGAGGCACCCTACCCCACTACGTACGGTGTACGTAACTAGCATGGAGGCGAGGACGAGGTGATGAGCGATGACAGCCAGCGGGCGACCCGCCCAACCCGAGGTGATCTGGGCCCGCCCGCAGCGGGCCGGCCGCGGCCCCCGGCCGGCGCACAGCCGCGAGTCGATCGCGGCCGAGGCCGTGCGGATCGCCGACGCGGAGGGGATCGAGGCCGTCTCGATGCGCCGCGTGGCGGCGGGGATCGGCGCGGGGACGATGTCCCTCTACAACTACGTGCCGCGCAAGGAGGACCTGTACGAGCTGATGGTCGACGCGGTCAGCGGCGAGTACGCACTGCACCCGCCGACCGGCGACTGGCGGGCCGACCTGCTCGCGCTGGCCCGACAGACCCGCGCGCTGATGCACCGCCACCCCTGGCTGCCGCGGCTGCTGTCGCCCGTCCACGGCTTCAGCCCGAACGCCCTGCGCTACCTGGAGCACTGCCTGGACTGCCTGGCGCCCCTGGAGGTGCCGGACGGGGAGAAGCTGGAGCTCGTCGCGGCGGTGAACGGCACGGTGGCGACCTACGTGGCGAGCGAACTGGCCATGGCCGAGCGCGCCCGGTCGCTGCCCTGGAGCGAAGCCGCCGAACAGGACGTACGAGCGGCCTACCTGGGCTCGTGCCTGGCGACCGGGCAGTACCCGAGGCTGGCGGCCGCCTTCGGTGCGAGCCATCCGGTCGCGGCGGCGGCCGCAGAGCCGGACGCGGTGTTCGCCCGCTGGGTGTCCCGGTTGTTGGGAGCCTGGGACCCGGCCTAGTGCTGTGACCGGAAAGGTCCACCGGGTCGCGCCGCCCGGCACGGCACCTCGCTGCGTTGTCGGACCGCGCAAGTACGTCCAGTACGAGCCGCGGGCCTCCGCCTTGCGATGCACCGCACCGCACCGGACAACGCAACCCGGCAAACCTTCCCGGCCACAGCACTAGACGCCCGCGCGGCCGGCCCGGGGGCGGCCGCGCGGGCCCGGCGTGGGCCTCGCGCGCAGGCCCGGGGGCGGCCCGGGTCGGCGTGGGCGCGGGCGCGGGGCCCGGGCCGGCCCGGCGGGCCCCCGCCGGCCGGCCTCAGAGCAGGGCGAACTGGCCGCCCGGGCCCTCCTCCTGGTGGTCCAGTACGGAGGCCGGGCGGCGCGACCAGCGCGGCGGCGGCAGTACGCCCGCGGCGCCCAGGGCGGCGGCGGGCAGCAGCGGCCCGGGCGTGAACTCCGCCCGTTCCGGCGCCAGATCGGCCAGCAGGGCAAGGGTGGTGACCAGCGCCAGCAGCTCCGAGGTCCAGGCCTGCGGCCAGGCCGCGGGTCCGATCGCCTCCAGCCCCTCGGCCTCCGGGTCGCGGTGCGCCGCGCGGGCGGCGAACCACGCCTCCAGCACCCGCGTACCGTCGGGCGCCTCGTACTCCCAGGCCCCGGCGGGGACCGGGGAGATCGTCCCGGTGCCCAGGCTCAGCGTCTCGCTCTGCGGGTCGTACGCGAGCCCGTCCGGCCAGGCCGGGATCGCCGAGCGGACGTACGGGCGGCGCCCGCCGGGCAGTCGGGGCGGCTCGCCCCCGGGGCCGCCGCGCAGCTGGACGGTGAGGATGCGGTGGCCGAGTTCCAGGCCGGCCCGCCAGCGCCCGGGGTCGGCGGTGAGCGGGACCTCGTACCCCCGGGGCCCCGGGCGGCCGGCGGCGAGGACCCAGCGCAGCACGTCCTCCGGGGCGACCCGGCCGCCGTAGCGCTCACCGAGCAGGGGCAGCAGGCCCGGCGCGAGATTGGGCTCCGCGCTCCCGGGACGCCGGTGCAGGGGGCGGATCCGGCCCAGGCGGCCCACCGGAAGGTGCGCGGTGACCAGCAGCTCGGGGGTCTCGACGGCGAAGAGCTGGTGCTCGTCCAGGACCCGCCACAGCTCGGGGCGGGCCAGGTCGATGAGCCGCTGGTCGGGCAGCAGCCACTGCTCGTCGAACGGCTCGCGCAGCACCCGTACCGGCTCCGGGCAGGGCCCCGGTGCGTCGGCGAAGCGGGCGGTGGACGGGGAGCGCCGGCCGGGCAGCGCCGCCGCCCCGGCGGCGGGCGTACGCGCGCGGCTCGGGCGGAACAACCGCTCCTGCTCCCGTTCTTCGGCGCTGGTCAGGGCCGCCCAGCGGGCACGGAGGGCGGCCGGGTCGGGAGCCGCGACCCAGGCCCGGCCCAGGCGCAGGGAGCCCACGGCCCAGGGCATCAGATCGTCCAGCAGGGGTACGTCTTCGCTCACCCGGCAGATGGTAGCGACGGTGTCCCGGAGCTACGCTCCTTATGTACGGAACGTGTGGAATGTGCGGCGATCAGTCGCCGCGGCCCACCGATTCGAGGAGACGGCCATGAGTCAGTACGACGAATACTCGACTCCGTCGCAGGCCGAGGGAGAGCGGCTCGACGAGGACATGGACGAGAAGGAGAAGAAGCAGCGTCACGCGGAGACGATGCGCACCACCCCGTCCCAGGCCGAGGGCGAGCGCGGCGCGGACGACGACGAGAAGAAGTGACGACGAAGCGGAAGCGGAAGGGCGCGCAAGCGGCCCCGTCCCCGCTCCGGCTCAGTGGGCGTCGACGGTGACCGTGAACGAGAACCGGTCACCGCGATAGCGGATCCGCGCCACGTCCACGACCCGGCCGTCCTCGTCGTACGTCACGCCCGTGTAGTGCAGGATCGGGCTGAGCAGCGGCACCTGGAGCAGCTCGGCCGTCTCCGGGTCGGCGAGGCGCGCCTCCACGGTGTCCGTGATCCGGCTGATCCGCACGCCCACCACGTCGCGCAGCACCTTCGTCATCGGCCAGCGGGCGAGATCGGCCAGATCCACGGCGTCCGCGATCTCCGGCCGCACGGCGTTCTCCGCCCAGTTGGTCGGCTCGCCGCTCTCCCCGTCGTGGCGCAGCCTGCGGTACGTGACGACCTCGGGAATGTCCGGGAAGTGCTCCAGCAGCTCCCCGGGCACACCCGTCCGCGCATGGCCGAGAATCGTCGTACGTTCGCCCGACTGCTGCGCCACGATCGCGTCGACCGAACCGAGCAGCCGCACCGGAGCCCCGCGCCGCGCCCCCGGCTCGATGAACGTGCCGCGCCGCCGGTGCCGGCTGATCAGCCCCTCGCCCTCCAGCTCCTTCAGCGCCTGCCGCATCGTCAGCACGCTCACCCCGTAGTGCTCGGCGAGCTGCTCCTCGGTGGGCAGGCGCAGCGAGGCGTCCGGGGTGCGCCCCAGTATCGAGGCGCGCAGTGACTGCGAGACCTGGTACCAGAGCGGCAGCTTCCGGTTGAGTACGAGCGAGTCGGGGGCGAAGGCGGTCACGGGTGGTTCTCCGTACGGGAGGCGCGGGGGCGTGCGGCGGGCTGCCACCGCATCCTAGGCGCGGAAGTGGCGTTCGAGCCCCTGCCAGACGTCGTCGTACCCGCGCTGGAGGTGGTCGGCGCCGGCCGCCTGGGAGGTGGTGGTGATCGGCCAGCGGGTCTCGAACATGAAGGCCAGACCGTCGTCGATCTTCTGGGGCTTCAGCTCGGCGGCGCTGGCCCGGTCGAAGGTCTCCCGGTCCGGTCCGTGGGCCGACATCATGTTGTGGAGGGAGCCGCCGCCGGGGACGAAGCCCTCGGCCTTGGCGTCGTAGGCGCCCTCGATCAGGCCCATGTACTCGCTCATCACGTTGCGGTGGAAGTACGGCGGGCGGAAGGTGTCCTCGCCGACCAGCCAGCGCGGGGCGAAGACCACGAAGTCGACGCCGGCCAGGCCCGGGGTGTCGGAGGGCGAGGTCAGCACGGTGAAGATCGACGGGTCGGGGTGGTCGTAGCTGATCGAGCCGAGCACGTTGAAGCGGCGCAGGTCGTACACGTAGGGGACGTGGGTGCCGTGCCAGGCGACGACGTCCAGCGGGGAGTGGTCGTAGGTCGCGGACCAGAGGTTGCCGCAGAACTTGTTGACCACCTCGGTCGGGCGCTCGTCGTCCTCGTACGCCGCCACGGGGGCCTTGAAGTCGCGCGCGGCAGCGAGGCCGTTGGCGCCGATGGGGCCGAGGTCCGGCAGCTCGAAGGGGCGGCCGTAGTTCTCGCAGACGTAGCCGCGGGCGGGGGCGTCGTCGTCGAGGAGCTCCACGCGGAAGCGGATCCCGCGCGGGATCAGGGCCACCTCGCCGGGACGGGCGCTGAGCAGGCCGAACTCGGTGCGCAGGAGCAGGCCGCCGCGCTCGGGGACGATCAGCAGCTCGCCGTCGGAGTCGCTGAACACCCGGTCGGTCATGGAGGCATTGGCGGTGTAGAGGTGGATGGCCATGCCGGCGCGCTGGGTGGCGTCGCCGTTGCCGCCGAGGGTCCACAGCCCGGCGAGGAAGTCGGTGCCGGGGGCCGGGTCGGGGAGCGGGTTCCAGCGCAGCCGGTTGGGGTCGGCGGGAGCCTCGGTGAACGGCGCGGTGCGCAGGGATCCGTTGTCGGTGCGGGTGAAGGCCGGGTGGGCGGCGGAGGGGCGGATCCGGTAGAGCCAGGAGCGGCGGTTGTGGCGGCGGGGCTCGGTGAAGGCGCTGCCGCTGAGCTGCTCCGCGTACAGCCCGAGGGGCGCGCGCTGGGGCGAGTTCCGGCCGGGCGGGAGCGCGCCGGGGACGGCCTCCGAGCTGTGCTCGTTGCCGAAGCCGGTGAGGTACTCCAGCGCCTCCGCCGTCTTCCTGGCCTGCTCGCTCATGGGGTGCTCCCGCTCTGTCGAAGGAATCCTATGCTCGACAGTAGGATTCTGCGCCGCCCGCGTCAATGGCCCCCTGCCGGTATTCGCCGTGCCGCGGGGGCTCCAAAAAGATGAACATTGCTCTACTCTCACGCGCATGTCGTGGACCCGCAGGTTCCCTGCCGTGCCGGCGGCGCTCCTCGCCGCCCTCCTCGCCCTCCTGTCGCTGCTCGCCTCCGCGCCCGCAGCCCGCGCACACGAGGAGCGCCCGGTGGCCCTCCCGGACGGCTCCGGGTCCGTGCCCCGCCACCGGACGACCGAGCCCGAACTGCTGGTCTGCAAGACCGACCGGGCCGCCTTCGAGCACCGGATATCCGCGTTCCCGCAGGAGCTGAAGCAGCGCAACCTCGCCCTGTACGAACGCTGCGAGAAGAGCGGCTACCGGCACCTCCAGGAGGCCGTGGACGCCGTCGACCGCCCCGGCATGAACATCGCGATCCTTCCCGGCCTCTACGAGGAGGAGCCCTCGCTGCCACCGCCCACGGGGGAGTGCGCGAGGCTGAGGGCCCCCAACTCCTCGCTCGGCTACCAGATCCTGTCCTACGAGCAGCAGGTGCAGTGCCGGCACAACCAGAACCTCGTCGCCGTCCTCGGCAAGACCGACCTCCAGATCGAGGGCACCGGCGCCTCCCGGCAGGACGTCGTCATCGACGCGAAGTACCAGAAGCTGAACGCCATCCGCGCGGACAGGTCGAACGGCATCTACTTCCGCAACTTCACCGCGCAGCGCACCACCTTCAACTCCCTGTACGTGCTGGCGGGCGACGGGTTCGTCATCGACGACGTGCTGACGCGCTGGAACGACGAGTACGGCTTCCTCACCTTCGCCAGCGACCACGGGCTCTACAAGAACTGCGAGTCCTACGGCAACGGCGACTCCGGCATCTACCCGGGCAGTGCCTCCGACATCAACGACGGCCGCGGCTACGACGTGCCCCGTTACTCGATCGAGATCACCGGCTGCCACAGCCACCACAACATGGTCGGCTACTCCGGCACCGCGGGCGACTCCGTGTGGGTCCACGACAACGAGTTCGACCAGAACATGGGCGGCGCCTCGATGGACAGCGCCTTCCCCGGCCACCCCGGACTCCCGCAGAACCACGCCAAGTTCGAACGCAACCTCATCCACGACAACAACGCCGACTACTACCACCACGTCGCCGACGGCACCTGCGCCAAACCGCCGATCGAGCGCGGCTACGAGCAGGGCGTCGTCTGCCCGCAGATCTCCATGCCGCCGGGCACCGGCATCATCACCGCGGGCGGCAACTGGAACGTCTACGAGAACAACTGGGTGTACGGGCACCGCCGCGCGGGCTTCTTCCTCTCGGCCGTACCCGCCTTCATCCGTGGCGAGGAGGAGTGGTCCAAGCAGGCGGACACCTCGCACCACAACCGGTACGCGGGCAACGTGCTCGGCAAGGACCGCTCCGGCGCCGCCCGCCCGAACGGCATGGACGTGTGGTGGGACGGCCAGGGCCGTGGAAACTGCTGGCAGGCCGGACCGGACGGCTCCACCCCCGGCACCCTCCCCGAGTGCGGAGACCGCCGGGGAGCGGTGTCGGGCGGCTCGGCGCGCCTGGTGGGCGAGCCGGTGAAACTGGCCCAGCTGCTGGTCTGCGCGGACTACAACGTACAGGCCCGCAAGCTTCCGGCCGGCTGTGACTGGTACGGCGCACGCGGTCTTGAGCGGGTGGAGACCCAGATCGCGCTGGCCGTCGCGGCGGTGCTGCTGCTGGTGGGCGGGGTGCTGTGGTGGCGCCGCCTGCGCGGCTCCCGCCTGGGAACGGCGGCGTCGCTGCTGGGCCTGGCCGGACTCGTCCTGGACGTGGCGGGCTCCACCATGCCGCTGACCGCCACCCCGGTCCCGGCGCTGGCCCTGCTCCTGCTCGGCCTGTCGTGGACGGGCGCCGGCCTCGCCCTGCGCCCCACCCGCCCCTGGCTGGCGCGGCTGAGCCTGCTGCTGGGCGCCCTGACCCTGCTGGACGCCTTCGACAAGGGGGTGCTGATGATCCCCTGGACCCCGGTCGGCCCCGCCTGGATCCGCGCGGTGGTGGCCGTCGTATGGACCCTGTGGGCCGTCATCGCCTCGGCCCGCCCCGGCGACCCCTCGGGCGACCGCAGCCCCGTCCCGGCCGACCCCACCCCGGCCCTGCACGCCGAAGCCGGAGGCCCGCAGTGACCAACCGGCCGACCCCCCGCGCCCCGACCCCGACCCCGCCCGGCGTCGGCCAGCCGGCCCCGACGCCACCCCACCCCCGCGAGGCGGTCCCGCCGCCGCCCGGCGTCGGCGGGCCGGCCCCGGCGCCGAGCGGTGGCCGCCGGAGCGCCGGGTCCCGACGGGCGGCCCGGGCCGCCGCCCTGCTCGGGGTCGTTCTGCTGCTCGTGGGCGGCGCGGCGGCGGGCTGCGGCGGGCGGGCCACCACCCACCACAAGCCCGGCACCACCCACGAGCAGGCCACCGGCACCGCGGGCACCCTGCTCGACACCCGCGACGGCGCCGGTCACCGGCTCCGCGAAATTCCGGCCGAGGGTGCGCCGGAGATCCAGCTCGCCGCCCGCCCCGACTCCGAGGACGGCTGGAACCTCCGCCTGACGGTGAAGAACTTCCGCTTCACCCCCGACAGCACCGGCGGCGCCGCCCTCCCAGGCGCGGGCCACGCGCACCTGGAGCTCGACGGCCGCACCCTTGCCCGGCTGTACGGCCCTTGGTTCCACCTGCCCGCGGCGCAGGTCCCCGAGGGCGCGCACACCCTGACCGTCCGCCTCTACGCGGACGACCACACCGCCTGGGCCGTCGCCGGAAAGCCGGTCGAAGCCGCGACCGGACTCACCGGCACCGCCGCCGGCGCGGGCCCCAGTACCGGCGCGGCCCCGGGGGCGGACCACAGCCACGCCCCGCCCACCTCCCCGGAAGCGCAGGCCCCGTCCCCGGAGGCACGGGCCGACCGCACGGTCACCCTCGCCGTTCGCGACGGCAAGGTCACCCCCGCCCCCGGCCGCACCGAAGTGAAGCGCGGCGAGCGCGTGGCCCTGCGCGTCACCAGCGACCGCGCCGACACCCTGCACGTCCACGGCTACGACAAGGAACTCGCCCTGCCCGCAGGCCGGGAGGCCACCCTGGTCCTGACGGCCGACCGTACGGGTCTCTTCGAGGTCGAGACCCATGAGTCCCACCTCGTCCTGACCCAGCTCCTCGTCCGATGAGCCTGCCGGCGCCGATCCCCGCCGGGGCCGCCCCGGGCGCCGGGGGCGGTGGCGGCGGCCAGGGCGTGGTCCTTCACCCGGCCGATCCGCTCACCGTCCTCGCACACGGGATCGGGTCCCAGCACGATCTGCCCATCTCTCCCTTCTACGCATTCGCCGGTGCCTTCGCCGCCCTGTTCGTCTCCTTCCTCGCGCTCGGCCTGCTCTGGTCGTCCTCCCGCTTCCGCGGCGACCGCGCGGGCCACCCCCTGCCCGCCGCCCTCCAGCAGGTGGCCGACGCGCCAGCCACCCGCACCGGCCTGCGCGGGCTGGGCCTGGCCGCCGCGCTCGCCGTCCTCCTCCACCTCCTCCTCGGTCCCGACGACCCCGCACGCAACCCCGCTCCCGGCGCCGTCTACGTCCTCCTCTGGGTCGGCCTCGTCCCCACCTCCCTTCTGCTCGGCCCCATCTGGCGGCTGCTCAACCCGCTCCGGACACTGCACCGCCTGTCGTCCCGCCTGCTGCACCGCCTGCCGTCCCGCCGCCGGCCTGCGGCTACGCGCCCCCTTCCCGTCCGGCTCGGGCAGTGGCCTGCCGCCGCCGGACTGTTCGCCTTCACCTGGCTGGAGCTCGTCGCCCCCGATCCCGCATCCACCACCACCCTCCTGATCGCCCTCGCCGTCTACGGCACCGCCCACCTCGGGCTCGCCGCCCGCTTCGGCGAGCGCTGGTTCGCCGAAGCGGACGCCTTCGAGGCGTATTCCGCCCTCTTCGCCCGGCTCTCCCCCCTCGGCCGCCGCAGCGACGGCCGGCTCGTCCTGCGCAACCCCTTCGACGGACTCGACGCGACGCCCGAGCGGCCCGGACTCGTTGCCACCGTCTGCGTCCTGCTCGGCTCCACCGCCTACGACGGCTACTCCGACAGCCCGTCGTGGATCAACACCATCCAGACCTCCCCCCTCGGGCGCACCCCCACGGCCACGCTCGGACTCCTCGGCTCCATCGCCCTCGTCGCCACCCTGTACTGCCTGTGCGCGGCGGCCACCCGCCTCGCCTGCGGCCCGCTCCCCGGCCCGCTGACCGCCTTCGCGCACTCACTCGTGCCGATCGCGCTCGGCTATCTCACCGCCCACTACTTCTCCCTTCTCGTCACCGAAGGACCACGCACAGTAATCATGGCACTCGGCACTGACAACGCCCCCGAACCCTTGCCCCCACTGGGTCCCGGGGGTCTCGCCACCCTCCAGGTCCTCGCCGTCGTCAGCGGTCACGTACTCGGCGTGATCGCCGCCCACGACCGCTGTGTACGCCTCTTCCCACCCGCCAAGGCCGTCGCAGGCCAGCTGCCCCTGCTGGCGCTGATGGTCATTTACACCCTCGGAGGCATCGGCCTCCTGCTGAACTGAGACCGGCTGCTGGACCACGACGCCAGGACCGGCATGATGGACCCCGTGCCCCCCGCCCACCCCTTGCGCCGTACGCCGATCCAGCAGCGCAGCGCCGACCGGCTCGCCCGGATCCTCGACGCCTGCGCCGAAGTCCTCGACGAGACGGGCTACGAGAACCTCAGCACGCGGGCCGTCGCCCTGCGCGCCGGCGTGCCGATCGGCTCCGTCTACCGCTTCTTCGGCAACAAGCGGGCCATGGCACTCGCCCTCGCCCACCGCAACCTCGACCGGTACGTCGAAGGCATCACGGACCGCCTCGCCGCGCTCCCCGCCACCGACTGGCGGCCCGTCGTCGACGCCGTGCTCGACGAGTACCTCGCCATGAAGCGCACCGTCCCCGGCTTCGCCTTCATCGACTTCGGGGTGCCCGCACCGCCCCCCGAAGGCCCTGGCGCCGACCCCAACCGGTTGGTGGCCGTACGCCTCACCGAACTGCTCGCTGCGCACCTCGGGCTGACCCCCGACCCCGCCCTGGAACGCGCCGTCCTGGTCGCCGTCGAGGCCACCGACGCCCTGACGAACCTGGCCTTCCGGGCCGACCCGGTCGGCGATCCCGGCATCGTGGCCGAGACGCGGGCGATGATGCACGCGTATCTCGCCCGCGTCCTGGACTGACCGGCCGCGGGCCGACCGGCCGCGGGCCGACCGGCCGCGGACTGACCGTCACCGGCTGACCGGCCACGCTCCCGGCAGGGCCGTCCCCGCGCACTCCGAGGCGCGCACCCCCTCCCCTCCGTGCCTACCGGTCGGTATGCTCGGGGCGCCCGCGTGTCCGTGCCGCAGCCTGCCGCCTTGGAGGGCCCATGCCCCGCACCGCCCTGCGCATCTGCCCCCTTTGCGAAGCCACCTGCGGCCTCACCCTCACCATCGAGGGCACTGCCGTCACCGGCGCCCGCGGTGACCGGCAGGACGTGTTCAGCCGCGGCTTCATCTGCCCCAAGGGAGCCGCCTTCGGGGCGCTCGACGCCGACCCCGACCGGCTCCGCACCCCCCTCGTCCGTCGCGACGGCGAACTCCGCGAAGCCACCTGGGACGAGGCCTACGAGGCCATCGCCTCCGCCGTCCCGGCCCTCGTGCAGGAGTACGGCAATCAGTCGGTCGGCGTCGTCCTCGGCAACCCGAACGTCCACACCATGGCCGGAGCCCTCTACCCCCCGCTGCTCCTCAAGGCCCTCGGCACCCGCAACCTCTTCACCGCGAGCACCCTCGACCAGATGCCCAAACACGTCTCCAGCGGGCTCCTGTTCGGCGACCCCTTCGCCGTCCCGGTGCCCGACCTCGACCGCACCGACTTCCTGCTCCTCCTCGGCGCCAACCCGGTCGAGTCCAACGGCTCCCTGTGCACGGCCCCCGACTTCCCGGGCCGGCTCAAGGCGCTGCGGGCCCGCGGCGGCACGCTGGTCGTCGTCGATCCGCGCCGCACCCGCACCGCCCGCCTCGCGGACCGCCACCTCGCACCGCGCCCCGGCAGCGACGCCCTGCTGCTGGCCGCCCTGGCGCACACCCTGCTCGCCGAGAAGCTCGCGGCCCCCGCCCACCTGGAGGAACAGACCGAAGGACTGGGGGAACTCGGCCAGGCCCTCGCGCGTTTCACTCCCGAGGCCGTGGCCCCCGCCTGCGACCTCCCGGCCGCCGAGATCCGCGACCTCGCCCGCGCCCTCGCGGCCGCGCCCACCGCCGCCGTCTACGGACGGATCGGCAGTTGCACCGTCGAGTACGGCACCCTCGCCAGCTGGCTCGTCGATGTCCTGAACATCCTCACCGGCAACCTCGACAAGCCGGGCGGAGCCCTCTTCCCGCTGCCCGCCGCCGGTCCGCGGCCGCGCCCCGCCGGGCCCGGCAAGGGCTTCGCCCTCGGCCGCTGGCGCAGCCGGGTCGGCGGCCACCCGGAGGCCAAGGCCGAACTGCCCATCACGGCCCTGGCCGAGGAGATCGAGACCCCGGGGGAGGGGCGGATCCGCGCCCTGATCGCGATCGCGGCCAATCCGGTGCTGTCCGCCCCCGACGGCCGACGCCTCGACGCGGCGCTGGCCGGGCTCGACTTCATGGTCAGCGTCGACCCGTACCTCAATGAGACCTCGCGCCACGCCCACGTCGTACTGCCTCCGCCGCCGCCCTCGCAAAGCGCCCACCACGACTTCGCCTTCAACGGCTTCGCCATCCGCAACCAGGCGCGCTACACCCGCGCCGCCGTGCCCCTCGAAGCCGGCCGGCTCGACGAGTGCGAGATCCACGCCCGGCTCCTGCTGGCCGTCTCCGGCACGCACGGCACCACCGCCGAGGCAGCCGCCGCCGTCGACGAATCGGTCATCCGCGCCACCCTCGCCAAGGAGACCGCCGATCCGCACTCCCCACTGCACGGGCAGGACCCGGCACGCCTCGCCGGGCTCCTCACGGGAGACAGCGGCCCCGAGCGGCGGCTCGACCTGATGCTGCGACTCGGCCCGTACGGAGACCGGTTCGGCGCCGAGCCCGCCGCGGAGGGGGCGGAGGCGGCTCTCAGCCTGGAACAGCTGCTCGCGCACCCGCACGGCATCGACCTGGGCCCGCTGCGGCCCCGGCTCCCGGGCGTGCTGAGGACGCGCAGCGGCAGGATCGAGCTGCTGCCGGACCCGATCGCGGCCGAGCTGCCCAGGCTGCGCGCGGCGCTCGCAGACCGCCCCGCCTCCCTGGTGCTCGTGGGCCGCCGCCACCTGCGGTCCAACAACAGCTGGTTGCACAACGTCCCGGCCCTCACCGGAGGTTCCAACCGCTGCACCCTCCAGGTCCATCCCGAGGATGCCGACCGGATCGGCCTCACCCAGGGCGGCCGGGCCCGGATCACCGCCGACGGCGGCAGCCTGGAGGTCCCCGTCGAGGTGACCGACACCGTCCGGACGGGCGTGGTGAGCCTCCCGCACGGCTGGGGCCACGACCGTGACGGGGCCCGGCTCTCGGTGGCCTCCGCCGACCCCGGGGTCAACGTCAACCAGCTCCTCGACGGCTCGCGGCTCGACCCGCTGTCGGGCACGGCGGTGCTCAACGGCTTCCCGGTGGAGCTGACACCCCTGCCCTGAGCTGGGGTTTTGCTCGTATTGCTCACGGCTCGACGTCTTGTTGGCGGGGAACGGAGGCACCTACGTTCCCTGCATGCTGACCTTCCTCGGCTTCGCCATGATCGCCACCTTCCTGGTGCTGATCATGATGAAGAAAATGTCGCCCATCGCGGCGCTCGTCCTGATCCCCGCGCTCTTCTGCGTCTTCGCAGGAAAGGGCGCCCACCTCGGCGACTACGTCATCGACGGGGTCGGCAAACTCGCGCCGACCGCCGCCATGCTGATGTTCGCCATCGTCTACTTCGGCGTGATGATCGACGTCGGTCTCTTCGACCCGATCGTGCGCGGCATCCTGCGCTTCTGCAAGGCCGACCCGGTGCGGGTGGTGGTCGGTACCGCCGTTCTCGCCGCCATCGTCTCCCTCGACGGCGACGGATCGACCACCTTCATGATCACCGTCTCCGCGATGTACCCGCTCTACAAGCGGCTCGGCTTGAGCCTCGTCGTGATGACGGGGGTCGCCGCCACGGCCAACGGTGTCATGAACACCCTGCCCTGGGGTGGCCCCACGGCCCGTGCCGCCTCCGCCCTCAAGCTGGACGCCGCCGACATCTTCGTCCCGATGATCCCGGCCCTCGCCGTCGGCCTGGTCTTCGTGTTCGGCCTGGCGTATGTCCTCGGCCTCAAGGAGCGCCGCCGCCTGGGGACGCTGGTGCTCCCGGAGCAGGACCCGGAGTCCGCGGAGGAGAACCTCGTCGCCGCCGGTTCGGGCACGTTCCCGGCCACTGCCACTGCCACTGCCACTGCCACGGGTGCCGAGAGGGCCGGGGCCGAGGCCGGTTCGGGCGCCGGTCCGGGCACCGGCGGTGCGGACGCGGACGCGGGCGCCGGCACCGCACCGGCCGTCCCCGTCCCGGCCCCCGCGGAAGAGGGGTCCCGGGGCGAAGAGGGGTTCCAGGGTCTCGACCCCCGGCGCGCCACGCTCCGGCCCCGGCTCTACTGGTTCAACGCCACCCTGACCGTCGCCCTTCTGACCGCGATGATCACGGAGCTGCTGCCCATTCCGGTGCTGTTCCTCCTCGGCGCCGCCCTCGCCCTCACCGTGAACTTCCCCCACATGCCGGACCAGAAGGCCCGGCTCGCCGCCCACGCCGACAACGTCCTGAACGTCGCCGGCATGGTCTTCGCCGCCGCCGTCTTCACCGGCGTCCTCGGCGGCACCGGCATGGTCAAGCACATGGCCGACTGGCTCGTCGGCGCCATCCCCGACGGCATGGGCCCGCACATGGCCCTGGTCACCGGCCTGCTCAGCCTCCCGCTCACCTACTTCATGTCCAACGACGGCTTCTACTTCGGTGTGCTGCCCGTCCTGGCCGAGGCGGGCGCCGCCCACGGCGTGTCCCCGCTCGAAATCGCCCGCGCCTCCCTCGTCGGGCAGGCCCTGCACATGTCCAGCCCGCTGGTTCCGGCCGTCTACGTCCTGGTCGGCATGGCCAAGGTCGAGTTCGGCGACCACACCCGTTTCACGGTCAAATGGGCGGCTCTCACCTCCCTCGTCGTGCTGGGGGCGGGGATGCTTTTCGGCATCATCTGATGCCCGGGACCCCTGGCGGGCCGAAAACTACCGACGCTAGTTTGTAGGGTGTTCACGCGAGGTCAGGTCTACGCGCTCGTGCGTGCTCGGGAGGAATGCCATGAAGGCCCACGACGGGATGTACATCGGCGGCGCATGGCGGCCCGCCGCCGGACGCGACCGGATCGAGGTCGTCAACCCGGCCGACGAACAGGTCATCGCCGGGGTCCCGGCCGGCAGCGCCGACGACGTGGACGCGGCGGTACGCGCGGCCCGCGCGGCCCTCCCCGGCTGGGCGGCCACCGCCCCGGCCGCGCGGGCCGCCCGGATCGCCGCGCTGCGCGATGTGCTCGTGGCGCGCAAGTCCGAGTTCGCGGAGACCATCACCGCGGAACTCGGCTCCCCGCTGGGCTTCTCGGAGATGGTCCATGTCGGGGCGCCGATCGCGGTGTCCTCCTCGTTCGCCGAGCTCGCCGCCACGTACGCCTTCGAGGAGCGGATCGGGAACTCCACCGTGTTCCTGGAGCCGGTCGGCGTGGTCGGGGCCATCACGCCCTGGAACTACCCGCTGCACCAGATCGTTGCCAAGGTGGCGCCCGCTCTCGCCGCCGGCTGCACCCTCGTCCTCAAGCCGGCCGAGGACACCCCGCTGACCGCACAGCTCTTCGCCGAAGCCGTGCACGAGGCGGGTGTCCCGGCCGGAGTCTTCAACCTGGTGACCGGGACCGGCCCGGTCGCCGGCCAGGCGCTGGCCGCGCACGAAGGCGTCGACCTCGTCTCCTTCACCGGCTCCACCGCAGTCGGCAAGCAGATCGGTGCCACGGCCGGTGCCGCCGTCAAGCGCGTCGCCCTCGAACTGGGCGGCAAATCGGCCAATGTCATCCTGCCCGGCGCCGACCTGCCCAAGGCCGTCGCCGCAGGCGTGGGCCACGTCATGAACAACTGCGGTCAGAGCTGCAACGCGCTCACCCGGATGCTCGTCCACCGCGGCCAGTACGAGGAGGCCGTCGAGCTGGCGGCGGCCGCCGTCGCGAAGTACCCCTCCGGCGACCCCCGCGACCCGGGCACCCGCCTCGGCCCGGTCGTCAACGCCAAGCAGCGCGACCGCGTGCGCGGTTACATCGCCAAGGGCGTCGAGGAGGGCGCGCGCCTGGTCGCGGGCGGCCCCGACGCACCGCACGAGCGGGGATACTTCATCGCCCCGACCGTGTTCGCCGACGTCACCCCCGACATGGCCATCGCCCAGGAGGAGATCTTCGGCCCCGTGCTGTCCATCCTCCCGTACGAGGACGAGGACGACGCCCTGCGCATCGCCAACGGCACCGTGTACGGGCTCGGCGGCGCGGTCTGGGCGGCGGACGAGGCCACCGCCGTCGCCTTCGCCCGCCGCATGGACACCGGCCAGGTGGACATCAACGGCGGCCGTTTCAACCCGCTCGCCCCCTTCGGCGGGTACAAGCAGTCCGGAGTCGGCCGCGAACTCGGGCCGCACGGCCTCGCCGAGTACCTCCAGACCAAGTCCCTGCAGTTCTGAGTTCCGAGTTGACGGAGACGACGACCATGGTCCGCGCCGCCATTCTGCCCGCCGTCGGAGCACCGCTGGAGATACGGGAGATCGTGCTGCCCGATCCCGGCCCCGGGCAGGTCCGGGTGCGGCTCGCCGCAGCCGGGGTCTGCCACTCCGACCTCTCCCTCACCGACGGCACCATGCGGGTCCCTGTCCCCGCCGTCCTCGGCCACGAGGGCGCCGGCACGGTCCTCGCCGTCGGTGAGGGCGTCACCCACGTCGCCCCCGGCGACGGCGTGGTGCTCAACTGGTCCCCGTCCTGCGGGCAGTGCCACCACTGCTCGATCGGCGAGGTCTGGCTCTGCGCCAACGCCCTCACCGGGGTCGGCGCGGTCTACGCCCACGACGCCGAGGGAACGCCCCT
Source organism: Streptomyces sp. NPDC043680 (assembly GCF_056436685.1). Taxonomy (NCBI): domain Bacteria; kingdom Bacillati; phylum Actinomycetota; class Actinomycetes; order Kitasatosporales; family Streptomycetaceae; genus Streptomyces; species Streptomyces sp. NPDC043680. Next base: position 102,575 of record NZ_JBWKCE010000015.1, read on the forward strand.
GCACCCGGGACTGAACGTGGCAGCGTTCGCCGAGGAGACGGTCGTCGCGGCCAACTGCGTGCTGCCCGCGCCCGCCGGGATCCCGCTGGCCGAGGCCGCCCTCCTCGGCTGCGCGGTCCTCACCGGCTACGGCGCCGTCCACCACAGCGCCCAGGTCCGCCCCGGCGAGTCCGTCGCCGTCTTCGGGGTGGGCGGGGTGGGCCTGGCCGCCCTCCAGGCCGCGCGGATCGCCGGGGCCGGCCCGATCGTGGCCGTCGACGTCTCACCGGCCAAGGAGGACCTCGCCCGCGCGGCCGGGGCGAGCGCGTTCGTGCTCGCCTCCGACACCACCGCCAAGCAGATCCGCGCGCTCACCGGGGGCCACGGCGCGGACGTGGCCGTCGAATGCGTCGGCCGGGCGCAGTCCATCCGCGGAGCCTGGGACTCCACTCGGCGCGGCGGCCGCACCACCGTGGTCGGCATCGGCGGCAAGGACCAGCAGGTCGCCTTCCACGCGCTGGAGATCTTCCACTACGCCCGCACCCTCACCGGCTGCGTGTACGGCAACGGCGACCCCGCCCGCGATCTCCCGGTGCTCGCGGAGCACGCCCGCGCGGGCCGCCTGGACCTCGCCTCCCTGGTCACCGACCGCATCACCCTGGACGGCATCCCGGGGGCCTTCGAGGCCATGCTGGCGGGCAAGGGCGGCCGCTCACTCGTCGTGTTCTGACCCGCTCCCGGCTCCCGCACGTCTCCGTTCTCGGCGGGGTGCGCGTGGGGGCCGGGGAGCCCGCCACGTCTCGTCAGGCCGTTTCCTTCAGGGCCTCGTACTGGAGGGCCAGCCCGTCCAGGAGGGCGGCCAGGCCCGTCTCGAAGGCACCCTCGTCCACCTCGCGCTGACGCTCGGCCAGCAGGTGGGCCTGGCCCAGGTGCGGATAGTCCGAGGGGTCGTACGCCGCTTCGTCGTCCACGAAACCGCGGGCGAACGAGCCCACCGCCGAGCCCAGGATGAAGTACCGCATCAGCGCGCCGATCCGGGTCGCCTGCGCCGGGGGCCACCCGGCCGCCGTCATCGCACCGAACACGGCGTCGGCCAGCCTCAGACCCGCCGGCCGGCGCCCCGGGCCCCGCGCCAGCACCGGCACGATGTTCGGGTGGTCGGCCAGCGCGTCCCGGTAGGAGTGCGCCCAGTCGTGCAGGGCACCCCGCCAGTCCCGCCCGGCTCCCGCCTCGAACATCGACAGGTCGACCCGCGCGCTCACCGCGTCCGCGACCGCGTCCAGGATCTCGTCCTTCGTGCGGAAGTGGTTGTACAGGGAGGGCCCGCTGACCCCCAGTGCAGCGGCCAGCCGCCGCGTCGACACCGCCTCCAGCCCCTCCGCGTCCACCAGTGCGCCCGCCGCCTCGACGATGCGGTCTCTGCTCAGGAGGGGCTTGCGCGGTCTGGCCATGCGCCACATAGTAGGGCCTGGCCCGAATAAACTACCGGTGCTAGTTAAAGCGCCGGCCCCGGCCCGGCCCGTCCCCCGTCCCGCCCGGAGGTGCCCGGTGAATCTGGAACTCAGCGAGGAGCAGGCCGCGGTACGCGACCTGGCCCGCGCGTTCACCGAGCGCGAGGTGGTCCCGTACGCCGCCGAGTGGGACCGCGCCGAAAGCGTGGACCGGGCCATCGTGAAGAAGCTCGGCGCGCTCGGTTTCCTCGGCCTGACCGTCCCCGAGGAGTACGGCGGCTCCGGCGGCGACCACCTGTCCTACGTGCTTGTCACCGAGGAGCTCGGACGCGGCGACTCCGCGGTGCGCGGCATCGTCTCCGTCTCCCTCGGCCTGGTCGCGAAGTCCATCGCGGCCTGGGGTACCGAGGAGCAGAGGCACGGCTGGCTGCCGCGCCTCTGCTCCGGCGACGCGCTCGGCTGCTTCGGCCTCACCGAGCCCGGCACCGGCTCCGACGCCGCCGGCCTCACCACCCGCGCCGTGCGCCGGGGAGACGCGTACGTCCTCAGCGGCAGCAAGATGTTCATCACCAACGGCACCTGGGCCGATGTGGTCCTGCTCTTCGCCCGCACGGGCGAGGAGGCCGGCCACCGCGGCATCTCCGCCTTCCTCGTCCCCACCGACACCCCCGGGCTCACCCGCCGCGAGATCCACGGCAAGCTCGGCCTACGCGGCCAGGCCACCGCCGAGATCACCCTCGACGCCGTGCGCGTCCCCTCCTCCGCCCTGCTCGGTCCCGCGGGCAAGGGCTTCTCGGTGGCCATGTCCGCCCTCGCCAAGGGCCGGATGTCGGTCGCCGCCGGGTGCGTCGGCATCGCGCAGGCGGCGCTGGACGCGGCCGTCTCGTACGCCGCGCAGCGCGAGCAGTTCGGCAAGCCCATCGCCCATCACCAGCTGGTCCAGGAGCTGATCGCCGACATCGCGGTCGACGTGGACGCGGCCCGGCTGCTGACCTGGCGCGTCGCCGACCTCATCGACCGCGGCAGGCCCTTCGCCACCGAGTCCTCCACCGCCAAGCTCTTCGCCTCGGAGGCCGCCGTGCGCGCCGCGAGCAACGCCCTGCAGGTGCACGGCGGGTACGGCTACATCGACGAGTACCCGGCCGGCAAACTGCTGCGCGACGCCCGCGTCATGACCCTGTACGAGGGCACCAGCCAGATCCAGAAGCTGCTCATCGGCCGCGCCCACACCGGGGTTTCCGCGTTCTGAGTACGCGCCTGAGTATCTGCGCGGATGTGGCACCGGTCACTGCGGCCGATGCTGGGGCCATGAACGAGACACCGGTCAAGCAGAAGAACACGGGGGCGTACTACGGCCAGGCCGTGGCCTCCTTCGCCATCGCGATCGGCGCGGTGGCCCTCGGGATCTACCAGTTGGAGGCCGACGGCTGGGTCCGCGCCTTCCTCGGCATCGCCGTCCTCTACCTCACGACCTCGGCCTTCACCCTGGCCAAGGTGATCCGCGACCGCCAGGAGCTCACCCAGATCGTCACCCGGGTCGACCAGGCCCGGATGGAGAAGATCATGGCCGATTACGACCCCTTCCAGCCGAAGGTCTGACCGAGGGAGCGTCCAGGTCCTCTAAGCGCTTGCTCACCCTCCGGTAAGGTGTGCATTCCTACAGGATGGAGAGGGTGAGCAAGCGATGGACACCGCGGGAGAGGCGACCGGCGGCTACCAGCCGTGGTCGGAGGTCACCCCCGACGCCGCGCGACGGCTGCTCGTCGCCGCGGTCGACGCGTTCGCGGAGCGCGGGTACCACGCCACCACCACACGTGACATTGCAGGGCGCGCCGGTATGAGCCCCGCCGCGCTCTACATCCACTACAAGACCAAGGAAGAGCTGCTCCACCGGATCAGCCGCATCGGCCACGACAAGGCCCTCGACATCCTGGAAAGTGCCGCCTCCGGCCCCGGCAGCGCCGCCGAGCGGCTCGACGCGGCCGTACGGTCCTTCGTGCTCTGGCACGCGGCGCACCACACCACGGCACGGGTGGTCCAGTACGAGCTCGATGCTCTCGCTCCGGAGCACCGCTCCGAAATCGTGGCGCTGCGCCGCCAGAGCGACGCCGCCGTACGCCGCATCCTCGCCGAGGGGGTCGCGGCGGGGGAATTCGACGTGCCGGACGTGCCCGGCACCACCCTCGCCGTCCTGTCCCTGTGCATCGACGTGGCCCGCTGGTTCAGCGTCGACGGCCGACGCACGCCCGACGAGGTCGGCGCGCTCTATGCCGACCTCGTGCTCCGCATGGTGGGCGCGACTCCGGCCGCCGTACCGGCCCCCGACGCCCCGCAGGGGTAGAGCCCGGGAGGCCCGGAGCTCAGAAGTAGTACCGGGACACCGACTCCGCCACGCACACCGGCTTCTCGCCGCCCTCGCGCTCGACGGTCACCGTCGCCGTGACTTGCACGCCGCCACCCGCCTCGGTGACGTCCGTGATCACGGCGGTGGCCCGCAGCCGCGAGCCGACCGGCACCGGAGCCGGGAAACGCACCTTGTCCGTCCCGTAGTTGATGCCCATCCGCATGCCCTCGACCCGCATGATCTGCGGTACCAGACTCGGCAGCAGCGAGAGCGTCAGATAGCCGTGCGCGATGGTGGAACCGAAGGGTCCGCCCGCCGCGCGCTCCGGGTCCACGTGGATCCACTGGTGGTCGCCGGTCGCGTCCGCGAACAGGTCGATCCGCTTCTGGTCCACCTCCAGCCAGTCGCTCGGGCCGAGCCGGGTGCCGATCCCGGCGCGCAGCTCCTCGGCGGACGTGAAGATCCTCGGCTCGGCCATGCGTCTCCCTCTCCCTGGCGCTCCGACGAATAAGCGCTTGCTCAGCATGCTCGGGCCGTATGTATCTGTCAACGGATGGCGGACCGGCCGACTACCCTCGGCCTCGTGCCGCAGATTCCCGAGAACATCCACGAGCTCAGTGTCGGCCAGCTGTCCGCCCGCAGCGGCGCGGCCGTCTCCGCGCTGCACTTCTACGAGGCCAAGGGCCTGATCAGCAGCCGCCGCACCTCCGGCAACCAGCGCCGCTACACCCGCGAGGCGCTGCGCCGGGTCGCCTTCGTACGCGCCGCCCAGCGCGTCGGCATCCCGCTCGCCGCCATCCGCGACGCGCTGGCCCAGCTCCCCGAGGGCCGCACCCCCACCCGCGAGGACTGGGCGAAGCTCTCCGAGGCCTGGCGCACGGAGCTCGACCAGCGGATCAGCCAACTGATGAGGCTGCGCGACCACTTGACCGACTGCATCGGCTGCGGCTGCCTCTCGCTGAAGAACTGCGCGCTGTCCAATCCGGACGACGTCTTCGGTGAACAGCTCACCGGCTCCCGGCTGTAGCGAAGCCGGCTCCGCACGCCTGCGCCGCCGCCTCCCGTACGGCGGCGGCCACCAGCTCCGCATTCGACCGCGCGGGCCGTCCGTCCGGCAGGTGGAGTACGTCGCCCACCCCGGTCCGCATCCCGGCACCGCGCCGAGCCGCCAGCCGCAGCACCGGCCAGGCCGCGGCCTCCCGCCCGAACAGCAGCACCTGACCCGGAGCGCACCGACCCGGGACCGGGACCGGGACCGGCTCCGGCCCCCGACCCCACTCCGGCCCCTGCCCCGACCCCGCCTCCGGGCCGGCCGCCGGGGCCTCCACCACCAGCCGCACCCGCGGATCCCGCGGCACCGGCCCGGCGTCCCACCCCGCCGGAACCACCGCGTCCACCGCCACGCCCCGCTCCAGCAGAGCCCGTACCAGCTCCGTCGCCCCCGGCTCCGCCCAGTGCACCGCCGCCCGCTCTGGCAGCATCACCCACGACCGCACCCGCGCCGCTCGCCCCGCCGGATCCGGTTCGGCCGCGATGCTCGCGCACACCGAGAGCGGTACGGGGACCCCCGCGCCCCGCAACGCCTCCAGCACCGCCCCCACCACCCGCGGCGACAGGCTCTCCCGGCCGCACGGAGTCCGCGGATGCACCAGCACCTCCCCGGCCCCCGCGGCGACCGCCCCCAGGGCCGCCTCCGCCAGATCCCGCGGGCTCATGGGCACGGCAACACCGGCCGCGGCCGCCCGCGCCCCGTTCAACGACACCTGGATCAGCCCCACGCGGCCCCCGCACCGTCTCCGGGCAGCCTCACGCGGCCCCCGCACCGTCACCGGGCAGCCTCACGCGGCCCCCGCACCGTCTCCGGGCAGCCTCACGCGGCCCCCGCCGAGAGCGACGGGAAGACGGTCGACTCCGCCAGAGCCGGTCGGGGTACGACGATTCCGCAGCCCGCGCACACCGGCCCGTCCCAGGCCCAGGCCCCCTCCCAGGGCCCACGTCCTGCCCGGCGCCCCCGTCTCGGGCCCGGCGCCGGCGCCCGCCAGTGCAGCTCCTGCTCCCCGCACACCGGACAGCCCGTCCCCGGCTCGGACTCCAGCGCCGTCACGAGGCGCCGCAACACCTCGCCCAGGGTGCCCTCGGGGCGCACGCCGGGATCCGCGCACCGCACCACCGCGTCCCCGCTGCCGCCCCACGCCCACTCCGGCCGGCGCAGCCCGTGGTGCTTCTCGCGGCGGCGCCGCTCCGCGAACTGGCGCTCGTACTCCAGCCAGACCCCCCGCGCCTCCTCCAGCTCCTCCAACGCCGCGACCAGCCGCTGCGGATCCGCCGCCCGGTCCTCGGGAGCGATCCCGTGCCGGTCGCACAGATGCCACCACGTCGCCCGATGCCCGTACGGAGCGAACCGCTCCAGGCAGCGGCGCAGCGAATGGCGCCGCAGGGCACGGTCATTGCGTGCGTCCCGCACCTGGTAGGCCAGACTCCGAAACCCCGCCATCACACCTTCACCTCCGTCGCGCCACGCCGGCATCAGCGCGTCGTACTGGATCGAACGACGACGCACCGCGAGATGTGCCCAACATGCCCGGCCAGGTGCGGGCGCATGCGGGGGCGGTCGAGGCGTGTGGGTGGCACATGGCCAAAAGTCAGCGCCCCATGCGCCCCGCAGCCACCACGACGCGGGCCAGCTCCTCGTGGCAGACGTCGCTGTGCGCCCCCGAGGGCGGACCCCCGCGCCGCACCACCGACCCGGTGTCCACGCTGACGCAACCGGCCGCCGGGACCCCCTCGCGCAGCGCCGCGTCCAGGGTGAGCCGCGCGGCGCCCGGCACCGCCTGCACCCCGTCGTGCCCGATCGCGCCCCACCGCTCGTCGAAGCCGAGAAGACCGGCTGAATCCCCTGCCATCCGGGAGGCCAGCGGGTAGAAGACCGCGAGCGCGGTGTCGTGCGGGGAGTGGCAGGCCACCACCGGGCCGTCGACCCTGCGCTGCATACCGCGCAGGGCGCCGCCGCTGTTCCCGGCGTGCGGGAGGCGGTCCGCGAAAGCGTAGTGCGAGAAGGCGCCTTGCAGCAGGGTCGCGGACTTCACGTACCGGGAGCCGTCCGGGACCGCACGCAGCGCGAAGGACACCACCCGCGCGCCGAAGCTGTGTCCGATCAGGTGGATCCGCAGCCCCGGCCGGCCTCCGGCCAGATCCGCCAGCACCGGCCCGAGGCCGTGCTCGCCGACGACCCCGGCGCGGCGCTTCATCTGGTAGTACGTGGCCTGGCGCAGCAGTTCCTTGGCACCGTTCCACAGCGACTGAGGGTCGCCCGCGCCGGGGGAGGGGGCCCGCACGCCGGCGCTGCCCGCGGGGCTCGCGGTACTCGCGGGACTCGGGCCGACGGGTGCGCCGGCCCGGGCGAGCGCGTCGTTGAAGGCCCGGCAGACCTCCAGTACGTCCCGCGTGAAGATGGCGGGCACCTCCGCCGAGGGCACCGCGCCCGGCGTCCCGTCGGCGACGGCCACCCCCGCCACCTCCCTGACCAGCGCGCCGAATTCGACCAGGGCCGCCGTCGAGCGGGGCCGCTCCCGCAGCAGTTCGGTGATCCGGTCGAGCTCCTCCTCGCGGCCCGGCCAGAACTCCCCGAGCGCCCGACGGGTTTCGGGGTCCAGCCCCGTCGCGGCGGCGTCCCCGGCCAGTGCGGCGGGCAGCTCGAAGTCCGGGATCGGCTCGTCCGAGAACCGGATCGAGGGCCACACGACCCCGACGTAGCCGAGCCGTGTCCGCGGCCCCACCAGGTGGGGGAAGGGGGCGTAGAAGCGGTCGAAGAGGCGGGTGGAGGTGGACCGGTCGCTGTTCCACCCGTGCGCGAAGACCAGCAGGTCGGTGGCCTCCATCGCGGCCACCGCCTCCCGCGTCGCTCGGTCCACGTCGCCCTCGGCGTCGAAGGTCAGCTCCGCGTACGGCCGGACGCCCACCCCGGCCGCGGCGGCGGTTCTGCGCCCGCCACCACCCCCGGCCCCGCCCCCGCCACCGCTCCCGCCACCCGCAACCGTTCCGTCCGACATGGGGTCCCCCTCCGTGCCGCGCCTCCGGTGCCGTCCAGCATCCTGCTGCGCCCGCCGCCCGGCCAGACCCGTGCACCTACGGATACAGCAGGTACTTTTCGCGCACCGTCGCGAACCGCGCCAGGCCCGCCGCCCAGTCGGCCGCGATCTCCTCGGCTCCCGCCCCCGCGTCCACCATCCGCCGGACCCGGTCGGAGCCGGTCAGCCGGTCGATCCAGTGGTCGGTGCGCCACGCGAAGCCGCTCCACGTCCGCCGCGCGGTGACCAGCAGCCCGACCCCGGTCAGGACCGGATCGAAAGCCTCCGGGTCGTGCACGAGCAGCCGGATGCCACCGCACACCTTCCCGGCGTGCTTGGAGGAGGTCGGCGTGAAGTACGCCTCCCGGATCCACACTCCCGGCAGCCCCAGGGCGTCGGCCGCCTCCGCCCACCGCCGGTCGATCCCTTCCGCGCCGAGCACCTCGAACGGGGTGGTCGTCCCACGCCCCTCGGACAGGTTGGTGCCCTCGAACAGGCAGGTCCCGGCGTACGCCAGGGCCGTGTCGGCGGTGGGCATGTTCGGGCTCGGCGGCACCCAGGGCAGGCCCGTCGAGGCGTGGAGGCAGCCCCGGCTCCAGCCGGTCATCGCCACCGTCTGAAGCCGCACGGGCCGGGCGGCCAGGAACTCTCCGTTGAACAGCAGCGCCAGCTCGGCGGCCGTCATCCCGTGCGCGAGCGCGATCGGCTCCCGGCCCACGAAACTCGCGTACGGCCGCTCCAGCACCGGCCCGGCGGCCCGCCTGCCGCCCACCGGGTTCGGCCGGTCCAGGACCACCACCGCCTTGCCGGCCAGTGCCGCCGCCTGCATGCAGTCGTACAGGGTCCAGATGTAGGTGTAGAAGCGGGCCCCGACGTCCTGGATGTCGAAGACGACGGTGTCGACGCCGGCCGCGGTGAACACGTCCGCGAGCTGCTGCCCGCTCTTGCCGTACGTGTCGTACACCGGGAGCCCGGTCGCCGGGTCCCGGCCGGCCCCCTCGGAGCCGCCGGCCTGGGCCGTCCCGCGGAAGCCGTGCTCGGGGCCGAAGACGGCGACCAGGTCCACCCGCGGGTCCGCGTGCAGGACGTCCACCAGGTGGCGGGCGTCCGCGGTGATCCCGGTGGGATTGGTGACCACTCCGATCCGCCGGCCGGCGAGCAGCCCGTACCCGTCCGCCGCGAGCTGCTCGAAACCGGTGCGCACCCGGTCGGCGCGCGGCGCCGCCGATGCCGTACCCGCGGGGGCCCGCGCCGCCGCGGCCACAGCCCCACCCGACGCAGCCGCCCCCGACGCAACAGCATCCGACGTAACAGCACCCGACGGAGCCGCACCCGCCGGGGCCGCCGCCGCGCCCAAGGCCCCCGCCGTCCCCACCAGTCCCAGCAGCCCCCGTCGCGACAGACTCATCGCGCCACGCTAGCCCTCGGCCCCCTTCCGCCCCGACATACCGACCGGTTAGTCTGCCGGGATCCGCAGCAGGCCACGAAAGGTGATCCCCGTGAGCGCGTACCAGGACCAGCGAGTCGTCGTCACCGGCGCGGGGGGCGGCATCGGCGCCGCCCTCGCCCACCGCTTCGCCGCCGAGGGCGCCACGGTGGTGGTCAACGACCTCGATCCCGCCAAGGCCGCGGCCGTGGCGGGCGAGATCGGCCCCCGCGCGATCCCCGTCCCCGGCGACGCGTCGTCGGTCGTCGAGGCGGCCCGCGAGGCCCTCGGCGGGACGGTGGACGTCTACTGCGCCAACGCGGGCCTGGCCTCGGGCGGCGACGCGTCCGCCGACGAGGCCGTCTGGGAAGCCGCCTGGGACGTCAACGTCATGGCGCACGTACGGGCCGCGCGGCTGCTGCTGCCGGACTGGCTGGAGCGGGAGAGCGGGCGTTTCGTGTCCACCGTCTCGGCCGCCGGGCTGCTGACCATGATCGGGGCCGCGCCGTACAGTGTCACCAAGCACGGTGCGCTCGCCTTCGCGGAGTGGCTCTCGCTGACCTACCGCCACCGCGGCGTCCAGGTCCACGCCATCTGCCCGCAGGGGGTCCGCACCGACATGCTGACGGCCGCGGGCTCGGCGGGCGAACTCGTCCTCGCGCCGACCGCGATCGAGCCGGAAGCGGTTGCTGACGCACTGTTCGACGGCATGGAGAAGGGCCGGTTCTTGATCCTCCCGCACCCCGACGTGGCGGACTACTACGCGGCCCGCGCCACCGAACCGGACCGCTGGCTGAGCAGCATGAACCACCTCCAGCAGAAATGGGAGACCAGGTGAGCGCGGCCCCCTCCCGCTACGCCGCCCAGCCGTGGCTGGGGCTGCTCAGCCCCGCCCAGCGCACACCCGTCTCCCCGCCGCCCACCGTGCTCCACTGCTTCCGCGCGGCGGCCGCCCGCGCCCCCGGACGCACGGCGCTGGCCTACTTCGACGGCCGGATCGGCTACGCCGAGGCCGACGCCCTGTCCGACTCCCTCGCCGGCCACCTGGCCGAGCAGGGCGTCGGCCGGGGCGACCGGGTCGCCGTCATGCTCCAGAACACCCCGCACTTCGTGCTCGCCGTCCTGGCCGCGTGGAAGGCCGGCGCGGTCGTCGTCCCGCTCAACCCGATGTACAAGGCCGGCGAGTCTGGGCACATCCTGCGCGACTCCGGCGCCGTCGCGCTCGTCTGCGACGGCCGGGCATGGACCGCGTACCTGCGCGAGGCCGCGCGGGGGACCGGCGTACGGGCCACCCTGACCGCCCGCGACACGGACTTCCAGACCCGCAACGACGTACGGGTCCTCCCCGCCGGGCCGGGTCCGGACCCGGGCGACACCGCCGACCTCGCCACCGTGGCCCGCCAGGGCCGCCCGGCGCCGCCCGATCCCGCCCTCACCGCCGCCGACACCGCGCTCATCAGCTACACCTCCGGCACCAGCGGCACCCCCAAGGGCGCCATGAACCCGCACGGCGCGCTCACCCACAACGCAGTCCGGCAGGTCACCGCCCACCCACTCCCCGAGGGGGCCGCCTACTTCGCCCTCGCACCGCTCTTCCACATCACCGGCATGGTCTGCGAACTCGCCGCCTGCTTCGCCAACGCCGGCACCCTCGTGCTCGCCCACCGCTTCGAAGCCGGCGTCGTCCTCGACGCCTTCCGCGAGCACCGCCCCGCCTACGCCGTCGGCCCGGCCACCGCCTTCATGGCGCTCGCCGCGCACCCCGAGGCCACCCCGGACCACTTCACCTCGTTCCGCGTGCTCTCCTCGGGCGGGGCCCCGCTGCCGCCCGCACTCGTCGAACGCCTCCGCGCCGGCTTCGGCTTCTACCTGCGCAACGGCTACGGCCTCACCGAGACCACCGCCGCCTGCGCGTCGGTCCCCCCGCACCTGGAGGCGCCGGTCGACCCCGCCTCCGGCACCCTCTCCGTGGGCGTGCCCGGCGCGGACACCGTCGTCCGCATCCTCGACGAGCGCGGCGCCGAAGTGCCCTTCGGCGAGAGCGGTGAGATAGCCGTCCGCGGCCCCCAGGTCGTGCCCGGCTACTGGGGACTGCCCGCGGACACCGCCAAGGCCTTCCCGGACGGCGAACTGCGCACCGGCGACGTCGGGTTCATGGACCCGGACGGCTGGCTCTACGTCGTCGACCGCAAGAAGGACATGATCAACGCCTCCGGCTTCAAGGTGTGGCCGCGCGAGGTCGAGGACGTGCTCTACACCCACCCGGCCGTGCGCGAGGCGGCGGTGGTCGGCGTCCCGGACCCCTACCGCGGGGAGAGCGTGAAGGCGTACGTGAGCCTGCGCCCCGGCGCCCCGGCCGATCCCGACGAGCTGTCCGCGTACTGCGCCGACCGCCTCGCCGCGTACAAATATCCGCGCCAAGTGGAGATCCTGCCTGTTCTCCCGAAGACGACGAGTGGCAAGATCCTGCGGCGGGAACTGCGCGACCGCGGCTGAAAACGACCGGTCGAGCGATCAGGAAACACGGAAGGGAAGGTCAGCGCCATGGCTGCCAGGACCACGGAGCCCGAGGGCACGCACGAAACCCCGGTGCCGCAGCGGCTGCTGGCCGTCGCCACCCGGCTCTTCGCCGAGCGCGGCTACGACCGCACCTCCGTCCAGGAGATCGTCGAGGCCGCCGGGGTCACCAAGGGCGCGCTCTACCACTACTTCGGCTCCAAGGACGACCTCCTGCACGAGGTGTACGCGCGGATGCTGCGCCTCCAGCAGCAGCGGCTGGACGCGGTCGCCACGTCCGACGCCCCCGTCGAGGAGCGGCTGCGCGCCGCCGCGGCCGACGTCGTGGTCACCACCATCGAGAACCTCGACGACGCGGCGATCTTCTTCCGTTCGATGCACCAGCTCAGTCCGGAGAAGTTCAAGCAGGTCCGGGCGGAGCGCCGGCGCTACCACGAGCGCTTCCGGGCACTGATCGAGGAGGGCCAGCGCGCCGGCGTGTTCTCCACCGCCACCCCCGCCGACCTGGTGGTGGACTACCACTTCGGTTCCGTCCACCACCTGTCCACCTGGTACCGGGAGGACGGCCCGCTCACGCCGCAGCAGGTCGCCGACCACCTCGCCGACCTGCTGCTGCGCGCGCTGCGGCCGTAACGCCCCCCCGGCCCCGGCCCCCGGGCCGGGGGCCCGGTTGCCCCTGGCGGTGGCGCTTCAGCCGCCGGTTGCCCCTGGCGGTGGCGCTTCAGCCACCGGTTACCCCTGGCGGTAGCGCTTCAGCTCCCGGTGGGCCAGCGAGCGCTGGTGCACCTCGTCCGGCCCGTCCGCCAGGCGCAGGGTCCGCGCCGCCGCCCACAGCTCGGCCAGCGGGAAGTCCTGGCTCACCCCGCCCGCGCCGTGCAGCTGCACCGCGTCGTCCAGGATGCGCACCACCGCCCGCGGGGTCGCGATCTTGATGGCCTGGATCTCGGTGTGGGCACCCCGGTTGCCGACCGTGTCCATCAGCCAGGCCGTCTTGAGCACCAGCAGCCGCAACTGCTCCACGGTGACCCGGGCGTCCGCGATCCAGTTCTGTACGACGCCCTGCGCGGCCAGCTCCTTGCCGAAGGCCGTACGCCCCACGGCCCGTCGGCACATCAGCTCGATGGCTCGCTCCGCCATGCCGATCAGCCGCATGCAGTGGTGGATCCGGCCCGGGCCGAGCCGGGCCTGGGCGATGGCGAAGCCCGTGCCCTCCTCGCCGATCAGGTTCGCCGCCGGGACCCGGGCCCCGTCGAAGACCACCTCGGCGTGGCCGCCGTGGTCGTGGTCCTCGTACCCGTACACGGTCATGGCCCGGCGGACCTCGACCCCCGGGGTGTCGCGCGGGACCAGGATCATCGACTGCTGGCGGCGCGGATCGGAGCCGTCCGGATCAGTCTTGCCCATCACGATGAAGATCTTGCAGTCCGGGTTCATCGCCCCGGAGATGAACCACTTGCGGCCGGTGATCACGTACCCGTCGCCGTCGCGCTCGATGCGGGTCTCGATGTTCGTCGCGTCCGAGGAGGCCACCTCCGGCTCGGTCATCGCGAACGCGGAGCGGATCTCCCCGGCCAGCAGGGGGTGCAGCCACTGCTTCTTCTGCTCCTCGTTCCCGAACTGGGCCAGGAGCTCCATGTTCCCCGTGTCCGGGGCCGCGCAGTTGGTGGCCGTGGGCGCCAGGTGCGGGCTGCGGCCGGTGATCTCGGCCAGTGGGGCGTACTGGAGGTTGGTCAGCCCGGCGCCGTATTCCGCGTCCGGCAAGAACAGGTTCCACAGGCCCTGACGGCGCGCTTCGGCCTTCAGCTCACCGAAGACGGCCGGGGTGTCCCAGGGCGAGGCCAGCCGTGCGCGCTGCTCGGCGGCGAGGGGCTCCGCCGGGTAGACGTACTCCTCCATGAACGCGAGCAGCCGCTCGCGGAGTTCCTCGGTCCGGGCGTCGAATGCGAAGTCCATGCGGGTGTGCCTCAGCCTTCCTGGAGGGTGGTCAGACCGTGCTCGATGAAGACCGGGACCAGTTCGCCGATCCGGTCGAAGCCCGCGCCGACGGTCTGCCCGAGCGTGTAGCGGTAGTGGATGCCTTCGAGGATCACAGCGAGCTTGAACCAGGCGAAGGCGGTGTACCAGGCGATCGCCCCGGTGTCCCGGCCCGAGCGGGCGGCGTACCGCTCGATCAGCTCGGCCGGTGCCGGGTGGCCGGGTGCGGCGCTCGTCGTGCTGACCGGCGAGTCCGTAAGCCCCAGGTCCGAGCTGTACATCACCAGCAGCCCGAGGTCCGTCAGCGGGTCGCCGAGGGTGGACATCTCCCAGTCGAGCACCGCCCGGATGGTGTCGTCCGGGCCGCCGATCAGCACGTTGTCGAGCCGGAAGTCCCCGTGCACGACGGTGGGCGCGGGGGAGTCGGGCAGGGCCCGGCCGAGCGCGCCCTGCAGCTCGTCGATCCCGGCCAGCTCCCGCCCCCGGGAGGCCGCGAGCTGCTTGCCCCAGCGGCGCAACTGCCGGTCGAGGAAGCCCTCGGGCCGGCCGAAGTCGCCCAAGCCGACCGCCTGCGGGTCCACCGCGTGCAGGTCGACCAGCGTGTCCACCAGGCCGAGCACCGCCCGCCGGGTGCGTTCGGGGCCGAACGCGGCGAGCTGGGCGGCGCTGCGGTACGGGACCCCGTCCACGTACTCCATGACGTAGAACGGCGCCCCGAGCACCGCCTCGTCCTCGCACAGCAGCACCGGCTCCGGGACGGGTACGGCCGTACCGTGCAGCGCCTCGATGACCCGGTGCTCGCGCCGCATGTCGTGGGCGGTGGCCAGGACGTGGCCGAGGGGCGGGCGGCGCACCACCCAGCGGGCGGACCCGTCGGTGATCTCGTACGTGAGGTTCGACCGGCCGCCCTCGATCAGCCGGCCGCGCAGCGCCCCGGCCGCGAGTCCGGGCCGCTCGCGGTCGAGATGGGCGCGCAGCCGCTCCAGGTCGAGGCCCCGGGGGTCGGCTGAAGCTGACGCTGAGGTCATGGTGCGCTCCTCCGTGCGGAGTGGGTGGTGGGTGTGGGTGGGGTGGACGTGACGGCAACGAGAGACATCATGCCGACCAGTCGGTATGTCGTCCAGTGGGCGGGGCGGTGAATGCGGGCCGATGGGGGCGACCCACCGGCCCGCCGGGCTCACGCGTGGCAGAGGATCGGCGTCCCGCCGTTCATCACCGTCATGTCCTGCAGCACCGCCAGGATGTCCAGCGGGGCACCCTCCGGCTCGCCCGCGAGCTCCGCGTACGCCCGGTGCAGGTTCGCCACCAGCCGCTCGTTCTCCCGCCAGGCCGCGAACTCGCCCAGGTCGGCCTGGCGCGCCACCTCCAGCGGGGTCAGCCCCTTCGCCCTCCCGTCGCGGGCGAGCTCCTCCACGTACCGCAGGTAGCGCTCGGTGGACGCGTAGGCCGACGGATCCGTCAGGGGCCCGTGGCCGGGCACGACGGTCTCCGCGTCCAGCGAACGCAGCAGCTCCAGCGCTCGCAGCGACCCCGCCAGGGAGCCCATGGCGAGGAACGGCGTGCCCTCGGCGAAGACGAGGTCGCCCGTGAAGACGACCCGCTGCCCGGGCAGCCACACGATGGAGTCGCCGGTGGTGTGTGCCACGCCCGGGTGGATCACCTGGACCTCCGTGGCACCGAGGTGCAGGGTCATCCGCTCGCTGTACGTGAGGTCCGGGGCGGTGATCTCTATCGCCCCGAAGTCGGTGGCGGGCCAGATCACTTCGAGCTGGTGGCCGGCGGCGAGCTGTTCGGCGCGCGAGTTGTCGTGCCCGAGGACGAGCGCCTCGGGGGCGAACACCCCGTTGCCGTAGGTGTGGTCGCCGTGATGGTGGGTGTTCACCACGGTGCGCGGCAGCGGCACCCCGGCGCCCTGGACCGCGGCGCGCAGGGCGAGGGCACGCCGCTCGGTGGCCGCGGTGTCGACGAGCAGCGTCCGGCCGCCGTCGCTCACGAAGCCCGCGTTGTTGAGGCACCAGCCGCCGTCCGGCTGGACGTAGGCGTAGACCCCGTCCGCGGGCTGGACGAGGTACGGCTCTTCGACGGTCATCTGCGCTCTCCCCGGGTCGCTTTGACGGGCGCTCGGCATCCTGCCAGCCGCGGGGCGCGCGGGGGAGAGTGGGGTGGCGGGGGGGCGGGGTGGCGGGGTGGCGGGGTGGCGGGGTGGCGGGGTGGTGCGGTGCGGCGGGGTGGTGGGGTGGTGGGGTGGTGGGTTGGGGGGGCGTTGCGGGGGTGCGGCGGGGTGGTGGGTTGGCGGGCGTTGCGGGGCCGGTTGCCTGTTTGTGCGGGGCGGTGATGGTGTTGGTTTCGGTGGGCCGGTACCGGTGGAGTGCGGGGCATGCCCGCGCGGGCAGGGCCTGCAGCCGCCCCTGCCCGCCGGGCCCGATGCCGGACGCGGCCTGCGGCCCGTCGTCACTACCGGTCAAGACGCCCTCACCGTTGTTCCGCCCCTTGTGCCCGCCGTGCCCGTCGCACTCGACTCCTGCCCGACCGCCGTCGTGACCGAGAGCGACGTCGACTCTATGGGGCCGTCCGGCCGGTGGACCCTCCTCACCCGTCGTGACCGACATTGACGTCGACCTGATGGGCTGTCCGGCCGGTGGACCCTCCTACCCGTCGTGACCGGTGCCCCAATCGGCGTGAGGGCCCGTGACGGGCGGTCGGAAGGCGGGGAGGGCGGGCTGCCGGGCCTGCTTTGACTGCACCCCGGGCCGGGATGTTCCCGCTCCCGCCCGCGCGGCTCCCGCCCCCGGGCTCCGGGCCAGCGGTGTGGCGGGGACGGCGCGGCTTCCGCCCCCCCAGGCTCCGGGCCGGCGGTGCGGCACGGCTCGCGCGGCTTCCGCGCCCCGGCTCCGGGTCTGCGCCGCGGTGGGCTCGCGGGGCTTATGGCCGCGGGCTGCGGGTCCGCGGGGTGGCCGGTTAGAGGATCACCGCCAGCGCGAACACCGACAGGGCCACCGTGCATGCCACCGCCGCCGCGGCCGCGCGGGGCGCGAGGGCCGGCGGTCTGGGTGAGGCCAGTTGCCGGACCCGCCGGTGCGCCACCCACAGGAAGGCCAGCCAGACCAGCGCGATCACCGCCGCCCCGCCCACCTCCGCCGACGAGCCGGAGCCGCGTGCCGCCTGCCGCAGCGCCAGCACCGCCACCACCGAGCACGCCAGCGTCGTACGCCGCCACGCGAGCCGGGTCCGCTCCGGCTGGAGCCCCGCGTCGCGCTCGGCCCGAGGGGAGCCGGTCACCGCCCGCGGGTCCAGCCGAACAGGACGACCACCACCATCGCCGCCGCCACCAGCCCCACACCGAGGCTCAGCACCACCGGGAACCGGGACAGCGGCAGATCGGCCCCTCGCCGCATCGCCCGCTCGCACCGCACCCAGTGGTTGACCGCCCGCAGCGCACACGCCGCCCCCACCGCGAGCAGCGCGAAGGCCATCCCGATGCGCACCCCCCACCGCAGGTCCGGCAGGAACTGGTCCACCGCGAAACCGCCGCCCACCAGCGCGAGCGCGGTGCGGATCCAGGCCAGGAAGGTCCGCTCGTTGGCGAGGGAGAAGCGGTAGTCGGGGGTCTCGCCCTCGTCCCGCAGCCGCTGCGGTGCGAACCAGAGGCGCACGTCCTTGACGAAGTCGATCACCCGGCCAATCTACGGCGGAACTCCCGCAGCCGCCGGTAGGCCTCCAGCCCGTCCGGCACCCACGGCCACTCCCCGCCCGCGACCCGGGCCTCCAGTTCCTCCTCCGCCAGCCACGCGTGCCAGGCCACCTCGGACTCCTGCGGCCGCACCGGCAGCGCGCAGCGCACCTCGTGCACGTACGACCACCACGCCCCGCCGGGGCCCTCGTACAGGAACTTGAACAGTGGCTCCGGCTGCGCCAGCCCGGTCAGCCCCAGTTCCTCGCCGGCCTCGCGCAGCGCCGCCTCGGCGTAGCCCTCGCCCGCGCCCAGCACCCCGCCGACGAACATGTCGTAGTGCGAGGGGAAGACCAGCTTCGAGGCCGTCCGCCGGTGGACGAAGATCCGCCCCTGCGCGTCCCTGGCCTGCACGAACACACACCGGTGGATGAGCCCGCGCGCGTACACCTCGCCGCGCGGGGCCTGCCCCGTCACCCGGTCCTCGCGGTCCACCACGTCCAGCACTTCATCAGCAGCACTCACACGGCTCATCCAACCACCGCTGTTGACGGGTTACCGCTCCGTAGCAAAGGATCTGCCCCACCACCGACCCGAGGACGGGGCAGCGCATGACGTACGACGCAGACGTGATCGTGATCGGTGCGGGGCTGGCCGGCCTCGTCGCCACCGCTGAGCTCGTGGACCGCGGCCGCAAGGTCATCCTGATCGACCAGGAGCCCGAGCAGTCGATCGGCGGCCAGGCCCACTGGTCCTTCGGCGGCCTGTTCTTCGTCGACTCGCCCGAACAGCGCCGCATGCGGATCAAGGACAGCCGCGAACTCGCCCTCCAGGACTGGTTCGGCACCGCCGGCTTCGACCGCGAGGAGGACGCCTGGCCGCGCCGCTGGGCCGAGGCGTACGTGGACTTCGCGGCCGGCGAGAAGCGGCCCTGGCTGCACGCCCGGGGCGTCCGCTTCTTCCCGGTGGTCGGCTGGGCCGAGCGCGGTGGCTACGACGCGAACGGCCACGGGAACTCCGTCCCCCGCTTCCACATCACCTGGGGCACCGGCCCGGGCCTCGTCGCCCCCTTCGAGCAGCGGGTGCGCGCCGGGGCGGCCCGCGGCCTGGTCGACCTCCGGTTCCGCCACCGCGTCACCGGCCTCTCCCGCACCGCCGGAGACCTGGACACGGTGACCGGGGAGATCCTCGCGCCGTCGGACGCCGTACGGGGGACCGCGAGCAGCCGGGAGGCCACCGGCGCCTTCTCCCTGCGCGCCCAGGTGGTGATCGTGACCAGCGGGGGCATCGGCGGCAACCACGACCTCGTGCGCGATCAGTGGCCGGCCCGGCTCGGTACGCCGCCGCAGCGGATGCTCTCCGGCGTCCCGGCGCACGTGGACGGCCTGATGCTCGGCATCGCGGAGGAGGCGGGCGCCAGCCACATCAACAAGGACCGGATGTGGCACTACACCGAGGGCATCGGGAACTGGAACCCGATCTGGGCCCGGCACGGCATCCGCATCCTGCCCGGCCCGTCCTCGCTCTGGCTGGACGCGACCGGCAAGCGGCTGCCCGTACCGCTCTTCCCCGGCTTCGACACGCTCGGCACCCTCGACCACATCATGAAGACCGGGCACGACCACACCTGGTTCGTGCTCAACCAGCGCATCATCGGCAAGGAGTTCGGCCTCTCGGGATCCGAGCAGAACCCGGACCTGACGGGCAAGTCGGTCCGCGACGTCATCGACCGCGCACGGCAGGCCGTACCCGGCCCGGTGAAGGCCTTCATGGAGCAGGGCGCGGACTTCGTCGTGGAGCGCGACCTCGCGTCCCTGGTGCGCGGGATGAACGCGGTCACGAAGGAGGGCCTGCTGGACGAGGAGACCGTCCGCCGGGAGGTCGTGGCCCGGGACCGGGAGATCGCCAACCCCTTCACCAAGGACCTCCAGGTCACGGCGATCCACGGCGCCCGCAGGTACGTCGGCGACAAGCTGATCCGCACCGCCGCCCCGCACCGGATCCTGGACCCCAAGGCGGGGCCGCTGATCGCGGTCCGGCTCTCGATCCTCACCCGCAAGTCGCTGGGCGGCCTGGAGACCGACCTGTCCTCCCGGGTCCTGACGGCGGCCGGAGAACCGCTGCCGGGCCTGTACGCCGCGGGCGAGGCGGCCGGTTTCGGCGGCGGCGGCGTCCACGGCTACCGGGCGCTGGAAGGCACCTTCCTGGGCGGCTGCATCTTCTCGGCCCGTACGGCGGCCAGGGCGGCGGCCGGCGCGGTGGGCTGAGGGCCGCCCGGCCGGAGCGGCCTACGACGGCTCGGGCAGAGCGGTCACCACGCGGAACCGCTCCGCGACCACCAGCGTGTCGTCGTCCACCGCGTACTCCGGGTCGCCGAGCGCCGCCCGGACCGGCGGGCTGTGCCAGAACCGCTCGTGTGAGGCGCGCCATTCGGCCACGGAAGCGTACCCCTCGCCCTCGTCCAGCGCATGCTGGAGGTCCACCTCGGCCAGCCTCAGCACCCGCACCTCGGTGACCTCCACCACCGCCACCGCCCGCTCCTGGGAGTCCACCAGCACGCTGCGCGCACCCGGCACGGGCAGCGGCTCGCCCTCGGCCTCGTACTGGGGCAACAGCCCCGTCGTCGCGGTCTTCGCGCCGTTCAGCACCGCTGCCACCAGCGTGTCGCGCAGGGGCCCGGGGAAGCCCAGCAGATACGGGGGGAGGTCTTCGTACGTGGTCATCCCGCCACCCTACGGGCCGGGCCGCCACGGCTCCGAACCGGATGAACCCCACCAACTCACCTCATGGTGAGACCAGTTGAAACCCGCCACGCAGTGGACTGGACCTTGACGCGGAGCTGTGCCTACCGCTTTGCTGTGCGTGATCATCCAAGTCGAACCGTCCGCCCGCGCCCGTGTCATGGAGGGAATCCCGCGGATGTCCCCGCCTCCGCCGCCCCTCGGCCGCGCCCGCAAGCGGGACGCCCAGCTCTTCGACCCGGCCCTGTGCGACGTCGAACTCGTCGACGTCCGGTCCCAGTTCACCCAGGGCCGGTGGGCCACGGCCCGGTCCCTCCTCGTCGCCACCGGCGACGACTGGGACCGCCGCGGCCACCGCGTCACCGTCCTCGCCGAAACCCCGGCCGCCACCGCCTGGGCTCGTGAATGGCTGCTCGCCGAACCCGACAGCGCCGACGCCGCCACCCTCCTCGCCTGCGCCGCCGTCTTCACGGCCCTGCGCCGCAAGGGCACGCCCGAGGCGGCCGAGGAGGCCTGCCGCCGGGCCGCCGCCCTGCTCCCCGCCGATCCGACCCCGTGGCTGGGGCTGCTCATGCTCTCCCGCGTCTTCGGGACCGAGGAGGAGTTCAGCCGCCACTTCGACCAGGTCCGTGCCCGCCACCGCGAGCACCACCACGCCCACCACCTGATGGTCGCCAAGCTGGCCGAGCACACCCCCGCCGCCGGCCACGACCCGCTCCACGAGGTCTACGACTTCGCCGCCTGGGCCGCCGAGGAGTCCCCGGCCGACTCGCCGCTCGCCGTACTCCCCGTGATCGCCCACGCCGAGCGCTACCGGGTGCTCGCCGCCACGGAGGGCCGTACCCCCGACAGCGCCGCCGCCCACTGGTCGAGCCGTCGGGCCCGCCAGGTCCTGCGCTCCGCCTTCGACTGGTGGCTGGAGTGGGAGCGCGAGGACCACCCCCGCAACCGCGTCGACCTCAACTTCCTCGCCCACGCCAAGCTCTGCGAGGGCCGTCCCGCCGAGGCCGCCGCCCTCTTCCACCGCATCGGCCGCCATGCCACCCGCGCCCCCTGGTCCTACCCGGACCTCGACCCGCACAAGGCCTTCCTCGCCGCGCGCAACGCCGCGCTCGGCACCGCTTGACGCACCGCTGGACCCGCACCGCTCGGCCGCACGGCGCCCCGCACGGCCCGGCCCGCACCGCTCGACGCACGGCCCCGCACCCCGCTCGACCCTCCGCTCGCCCTTCCCGAAAGGACCCCCAGCCATGCCGACGGGCAGATCCACCACGCTCACGGACCCGGCCGAGATCCGTACGTACAAGGGCCAGGACCGGGCCCTGCGCGCCGACCGCCTCGGCACCGCCGGTCTGCTGCTCTCCGTCCTCGCCGCCAGCGCCCCCCTGATGGTGGTCGCCGGCGTGATGCCCACCACCTTCGGTGTGATGGGCATCGTCGGCCAGCCCCTGCTCTTCGTCATCCTCGGCGCCGTGCTCGCGCTGTTCAGCATCGGATACGCCGAGATGAGCCGGCACGTCCACAACGCCGGTGCCTTCTACGCGTACATCGCCCGCGGCCTCGGCCCCACGGCGGGAGCCGGCGCCTCGTTCGTCGCCCTCGTCGCGTACAGCGCCATGCAGGCCGGCGTCTACGGCATCCTCGGCTTCGAGATCTCCGGCCTCTTCGCCACCTACCTGGACACCGAGCTCGCCTGGTGGATACCGGCCCTGATCGCGGTCGCCGTCACCGGCGCCCTCGGCTGGCTCAAGATCGACCTCAACGCCCGGGTCCTGGGCGTCCTGCTCCTCATCGAATGCGTGCTCGTCGTCGCCTTCGACGTCGCCGCCCTCGGCGACCCCGGCCCCCAGGGCCTGTCGCTGCACGCGTTCAACCCCGCCACCCTCGGCGGCGCCGGCCTCGGCACGGCCCTCTGCTTCTGCATCGCCGCCTTCGTCGGCTTCGAGCAGTCCCCGGTCTACGCCGAGGAGACCAGCAAGCCGCACATCGTCGTCTCCCGCGTGATGTTCCTCGCCGTCGGCTTCGTGGCCCTCTTCTTCGCCCTCAGCGCCTGGGCCCTGACCGTGGCCACCGGCCCCTCCGAGGTCGTCAAGACCTCAGCCGAAGCCGGCCCCGGGCTGCTGTTCCAGCTCACCGAAGGGCTCCTCGGCGCCACCTTCACCGACGTCCTGCACGTCCTGTTCGTGACCGGCATGTTCGCGGCCATGCTCAGCTTCCACAACGTCGTGGCCCGCTACGCCTTCGCCATGGGCCGCGAAGGCCTGCTCCCGGCCGCCTTCGGCCGCACCAGCGCGGGCACCGGCGCCCCCGCCACGGGCTCCCTCCTCCAGACCGTCATCGCCACCCTCGTCGTCCTCGCCTTCGCCCTCACCGACAGCCACCCGGGCGGCGACCCCACGGCACCCGTCCTGCACCTGTTCACCTGGATGGGCAGCGTCGGCGCCCTCGGCGTGACGCTCCTCATGGCCGCCGCCTCCTTCGCGGTCATCGCCTTCTTCGTCCGCCGCGGCACGGCCGGCGCCCAGGTCTGGCGGCTCCTTGCGGCCGGGGCCGCCGGCGTCGCCCTGCTCGCCATCGCCGTCTACACGGTCAAGGACTTCGGCGTCCTGGTCGGCGCCGAGAAGGGCTCCGCCCTCAGCTGGGTGCTCCCCGGGGTCATCGCCGCCGCCGCGGCCGGCGGCCTGCTCCACGGGGCCCTCCTGCGCCGCAACCGCCCCGAGGTGCACGCCCGCATCGGCCTGGGGAACGAGGCCTTCCGCCTCGATCAGGCGGCGAGCACCACCCCGCGCGACTGAGGCACGCCCCTCGCTTTCGTGCCCGTACGAGGCCCCCGGCGCCCGTTTCCATGGTCGCCGGGGGCCTCTGTGTGCAGAGACCGGGTTTGGGCCGGTGGCGGAGCTCGTGGTCTCCTGTGTCGACAAAACCACCGGCCCACCCGCACAGGTGACACCACCCAGCTCCCCTGCGCGGCGCCCGGACCTGCCTGTCCCACCCACGAAGGCGAAGTCCTACATGAGTGACCGCACCTTGACCGAGGCCACCGCCCCGGCCACCGCCCCGGCGCCCTCCCGCCATGTCGACGCCGGCGACGAGGGCTACAGCAAGGACCTCAAGTCCCGCCACATCAACATGATCGCGATCGGCGGAGCGATAGGCACCGGCCTGTTCCTCGGCGCGGGCGGACGGCTCGCCAACGCGGGACCCTCCCTCGCCATCGCCTACGCGGTGTGCGGCATCTTCGCCTTCTTCGTCGTGCGGGCCCTGGGCGAGCTCGTGCTCTACCGCCCGTCCTCCGGCGCGTTCGTCTCGTACGCGCGCGAGTTCATGGGGGAGAAGGGCGCCTACACGGCCGGCTGGCTGTACTTCCTGAACTGGTCGACCACCACTGTGGCCGACATCACGGCCGCCGCGACCTACGCGCACTTCTGGTCGATGTTCACCAGCGTCCCGCAGTGGGTCCTGGCCCTGATCGCCCTCGCCGTCGTCCTCACCGCGAATTTGATCTCGGTGAAGTACTTCGGCGAGATGGAGTTCTGGTTCTCCCTCGTCAAGGTCGCCGCCCTTGCGGTCTTCCTGGTCGTCGCGATCTACCTCGTCGCCACCAGCCACGACATCGGCGGCCACACCCCGGGGCTGTCCACCATCACCGACAACGGCGGCATCTTCCCGTCCGGGGTCCTGCCGATGCTCCTGGTGGTCCAGGGCGTCGTCTTCGCCTACGCCTCCGTCGAGCTGTGCGGCGTCGCCGCGGGTGAGACCGAGAACCCCGAGAAGATCATGCCGAAGGCGATCAACTCGATCATGTGGCGCGTCGGCCTCTTCTACGTCGGCTCCGTCGTCCTGCTCGCGATGCTCCTGCCGTACACCGCCTACTCCGGCGACCAGAGCCCCTTCGTCACCGTCTTCGACAAGCTCGGCATCCCCGGCACCGCCGGCATCATGAACCTGGTCGTGCTGACCGCGGCCCTCTCCAGCCTGAACTCCGGCCTCTACTCCACCGGCCGCATCCTGCGCTCGATGGCCATGTCCGGCTCCGCGCCGAAGTTCACCGCCCGCATGAACAAGGGCAAGGTGCCCTACGGCGGCGTCCTGTTCACCGCCGCCTTCGGCCTCGCCGGCGTC
The DNA here is from genome assembly GCF_056436685.1 of Streptomyces sp. NPDC043680. Classification (NCBI taxonomy): domain Bacteria; kingdom Bacillati; phylum Actinomycetota; class Actinomycetes; order Kitasatosporales; family Streptomycetaceae; genus Streptomyces; species Streptomyces sp. NPDC043680. Next base: position 126,866 of record NZ_JBWKCE010000015.1, read on the forward strand.
GGGCTGAACTACCTCATGCCCAAGGACGCCTTCGAGCTCGTCCTCAACTTCGCCTCGCTGGGCATCCTGGGCACCTGGGGCATGGTCATGCTCTGTTCCCTCCACTTCTGGCGCCGCGCGCAGCAGGGCAGCCTGGAGCGCCCCGCGTACCGCCTGCCCTGGGCCCCGTACACCCAGATCATCACGCTGGCGTTCCTGCTCACCGTGCTGGTCCTGATGTGGTGCGACGGCGGCGTCGGCCGCACCACGGTGCTGTGCGTCCCGGCCATCGCCGCCGCACTGGTCGGCGGCTGGTTCCTGGTCCGCCGCCGGGTCGCGGAGATCGCCGCCCGCCGCTGACCCCCGCGCACAGGAGAAAGGGCCCCGCCACGGCGGGGTCCTTTCCGTTGGCCCGACAGGTCGGGCCAGGCTTGGGCGCAAACGCAGAAAACCCCACACGAAGTGGGGTTCTCTCGCTGGTGTCCGAGGGGGGACTTGAACCCCCACGCCCGATAAAGGGCACTAGCACCTCAAGCTAGCGCGTCTGCCATTCCGCCACCCGGACAAGGTGTCTGTCTCGCGGCCCTGGGCCGTTCCGACGTGGAAAACATTACCAAACATTCCGGGGTCCCCGATCACACCCCCCTCCGGGGCCCCGGCAGCCCCCGGCGGCCGGGGAACGCCCTTGGGGTCGGCGGCCCGAAGCGGGAGGATGGGGAGGCAGTCGGCACCGATCAGTGGGAGGAAGCAGCGTGAGCGATTCGAGCGCGGGCAGGACCGTCTCCGGCGAGGATGAGGTCGTCGACCTCTGCCGGGACCTCATCCGGATCGACACCAGCAACTACGGGGACCACTCCGGCCCGGGCGAGCGCAAGGCCGCCGAGTGGGTCGCCGAGAAGCTCGCCGAGGTCGGGTTGGAGCCGCAGATCTTCGAGTCCCACAAGGGGCGCGCGTCGACCGTCGCCCGGATCGAGGGGGAGGACTCCTCGCGGCCGGCGCTGCTGATCCACGGGCACACCGACGTGGTGCCGGCGAACGCAGCCGACTGGACGTACGACCCGTTCGCGGGCGAGATCGCCGACGGCTGCGTGTGGGGCCGCGGCGCCGTCGACATGAAGGACATGGACGCGATGACGCTGGCCGTCGTACGCGACCGGCTGCGGAGCGGGCGCAAGCCTCCCCGGGACATCGTGCTGGCCTTCCTCGCCGACGAGGAGGCGGGCGGCATCTACGGCGCCCGGCACCTGGTGGACAAGCACCCGGAGCTGTTCGACGGGGTCACTGAGGCGATCGGCGAGGTGGGCGGCTTCTCGTTCACGGTCAACGAGAACCTGCGGCTCTACCTGGTGGAGACGGCCCAGAAGGGCATGCACTGGATGCGGCTCACGGTGGAGGGCACCGCGGGCCACGGCTCGATGACGAACAACGACAACGCCATCACGGAACTCTGCGAGGCCGTGGGCCGGCTCGGCCGCCACCAGTGGCCGGTGCGCGTGACCAAGACCGTCCGGTCCTTCCTGGACGAGCTCTCGGACGCCCTGGGCACCCCCCTCGACCCGGACGACATGGACGGGACGCTCGCCAAGCTCGGCGGCATCGCCAAGATGGTCGGCGCGACCCTGAGGAACTCGGCCGCCCCGACGATGCTGGGCGCCGGCTACAAGGTCAACGTCATCCCCGGCCAAGCCACCGCGCACGTGGACGGGCGCTTCCTGCCCGGTTACGAGGACGAGTTCTTCGCCGACCTCGACCGGATCCTCGGCCCGCGGGTGAAGCGGGAGGACGTGCACGGGGACAAGGCCCTGGAGACGGACTTCGACGGGAGGCTCGTCGACGCCATGCAGGGGGCCCTCAAGGCGGAGGACCCCATCGCGCGGGCCGTTCCGTACATGCTCTCGGGCGGCACGGACGCCAAGTCCTTCGACGACCTGGGCATCCGGTGCTTCGGTTTCGCGCCGCTGCAGCTGCCACCGGAGCTCGACTTCGCCGGGATGTTCCACGGGGTGGACGAGCGGGTGCCGGTGGACGGCCTCAAGTTCGGCGTGCGGGTGCTCGACCGATTCATCGACAACTGCTGAGATTCGCGAAGGTGTGCGCATTCCACTGAGAAGAGTGAATGCGCTCATACGCTCGTAGCCCTGGTGATCCCTCCTCGTTACAGGTGGTGCGGTCCGCGGCTGGGACCGCATTGCCAACTAGGAGGAACAATGCTCAAGAAGGTTGTCGCTGCTGCGGCCGCCACCGGTGGTCTGGTTCTCGCAGGTGCGGGCATCGCCGCCGCCGACGCGGACGCCTCGGGTGTGGCCGTCGGCTCCCCCGGTGTCCTGTCCGGCAACGTCGTCCAGGTTCCGATCCACATTCCGATCAACGTGTGCGGCAACACGGTGAACGTGGTCGGCCTGCTGAACCCGGCCTTCGGCAACGTCTGCGTCAACCACTGACGTACCTGAAGTCTTCGGCCCCGGAGCGCATTCCAGCGCTCCGGGGCTGCCGGGCTTTGGGGCCCGGTTCTTACACAGCAGGGGGATCACACACATGCGACGACACGCAGCCGGCACCACCAGGAAGACCCTGATCACCATGGCGGCCGCAGGGGGTGTTCTCGCGCTGGGCGGAGGGTACGCACACGCGGACTCCGGCGCCTCCGGCCATGCCGCGAACTCCCCGGGCGTGCTGTCCGGGAACAACGTGCAGGCTCCGGTGGACGTGCCGGTGAACGTCTGCGGCAATTCGGTCACGGTGGTGGGAGGCCTGAACCCGGCCTTCGGGAACCGCTGTTCGAACGGCTCCCACGTCCCGGACCGCACGGACCACCCGGGCAATCCGGGCACTCCCGGTCACCCGGGCACTCCCGGTCATCCGGGCACTCCCGGTCATCCGGGCACCCCCGGTCATCCGGGCGGGCCCGACGGGCCGGGCGAGCCGTGCGACGAGGACCACCCGGGCAACCCGGGCACGCCGGGTCACCCCGAACACCCCGGCAACCCGGAGCACCCAGGCCAGCCCGGCAACCCGGGTCACCCCGGCCAGCCCGGCAACCCGGGTCACCCCGGCGGCGGGCAGCACCCCGGCCACCCGGGTATCCCGGGCACCCCCGGCCAGCCGGGTACCCCGGGTCAGCCGGGCACCCCGGGCACTCCGGGTCAGCCGGGTACTCCCGGCGGGCCCGGTACGCCGGCTACCCCCGCCTCCCCCGGCCAGGGGCCCGGCACGGGGTCCGGGATCGCGCCCGGGCAGCGCGCGGGCCTTGCCGCGACCGGTGCCGGTGACACCCTCGGCGTGGCCGTCCCGCTCGCCGGCGGCTTGCTGCTGGCCGGAGCCGTGCTCTACCGCCGGTCCCGCAACGCCGCCTGACGGACTGTCAGGACGAGTGTCCCCGTACGGCACGTCCGTACGGGGACCGCGTCACCAGGTCGCCCGGACCTGGCGGATGATCCGGCGGCGCAGTCGCACGCGGCGGCTGCCGTCCCGGTGCAGGGTCAAGCGGTCGAGCTCCCAGTTCCCGTACTCGGCATGGTCGGTCAGCAGGCGGGTCGCCTCCTTGCGAGGGACGCCGCGGGGCACGTACACGTCGACAAATTCGTATTCCGGCATCGCATCTATTGTGCGGGCACACGCCTGCTACGGATAGCGTCTGCACTATGTCTGATGCCGCTCTGCCCACTGTTGCCGAGGTACGCGCCGCCGCCGAGGCGGTCAAGGCCGCGCTCGACCGTCACCTCGCCGCGGTCGAGAGCAGGATCGGGGACGAGGACCCGGCCGTCTACGCCGCATTCAACGAACTCGCCGCAGCCGCCGAGGAGTACGACGAACTCCTCTACGACCGGTACGACGAGGTCACCCCGTTCGAGATCCCGACGCCCGAGGACGGGGTCCCGTACACCGGCCCCGCCGAGCCCACCGCCTTCAGCGTGCTCATCCGCCGCGACTACGCCGTCGTGGAACCGCAGAGACTGGTCGCCCAGGCCCAGCGGGTGGCTGCGCACGACCGGGACGCCGAGCCCGTGGAGGACTCGGCGGGCGCGCTGGGCGTGCTCTTCGGGGAATACGAGCCGGACGAGATCGCCTCCCGCTACAAGGAGTTCGGCCTGGAGGAAGGGGATTCCACCCTCTGGATCGCCGCCGCCGAGGACGTCCCGGAACCGGGGGAGTGGCTGGGCTCGCCCTTCGGCGACATCGACCAGCAGGACGTGCTGCACCGCTTCGACATCAGCTCCGTCTTCGACGACGAAGAAGTCGACGAGCACGAGGTGGACGACGAGGAAGAGGACGACGAGGCGACGGAGCTTCCGGGGCTGGCCCCGGCCTGATCCGCCCCGGCCTGAGCCGCCCCCGCTGCCGGTCCTGCGGCCCCGTCCCCTCGCGGGACGGGGCCGCAGGCGCGCTACTCCGGCTGCTCCTGCGCCGCCGTCACGAGGGCCCGCAGCAGACCCGTCAGCCGGGTCGTACGCGGCTTCGGCAGCTCCTGCGCGACGGCGTGCGCCAGCGCCTGGTCGACGCCGTGCACCACGGACAGGTGCCGCTCGGCCCGACCGAACGCGGTGTACACCCAGTCCCGCGACAGGGCCTGGGCCGCGTCACCGGGCAGGACGACGACCACCGCCGGCCAGCGCGCGCCGACGGCCTGGTGCGCCGTCACCGCCCACCCGTGCCGCACCTGCGACTCCACCTGCTCCCTCGGTACGAGGATCCGCCCGCCCGCGGCGTCCAGGTGGAGCCCCTCCGCGTCGGCCGAGACCACCGTCGCCGGCACGGCCCGCCCGGGCGAGGGCACCTGCACGACCCGGTCGCCGGGGTCGAAACCGCCGAACCGGCCGGGGCCGGGGTTCAGCCGTTCCTTGAGGGCCGCGTTCAGGGCGCGGGTGCCCGCCGAGCCGCCGTGGCCCGGTGTGATCACCTGGACGGCTTCCGCCGGGATCCCGAAGGTGCGCGGCACCGACTCGGCCACGAGCTGCACCGTGCGGTGCACCGCTTCCCCGGCGTCGCGCACGGGCACGATGACGACTTCCTTGCCGGGGGCGTCGACCTGGTTCAGCTCACCGATCCCGATCCCGGAGACGAGCTCGCCGAGGGGGCCGGGGTCGGGGGTGCGGGAGACCGGCTGAGGGAAGGCGCGGGCCGCCAGCACATCGGCGAACACCCGGCCCGGTCCGGCGGATCCCAGGACGCCCGGGTCCCCGGACAGCACCAGGCGGGCCCCGTCGGGCACCGACTCGACGAGCGCGGCCGCGGTCTCCACGTCCAGCTGCGGCGCGTCCAGCACGACGAGCAGGTCCAGTGCGAACTGCCCGTCGGCGTCCCGGCCGGGCCCCTGCGACCCGGCGAGCAGATCCGCCACGGTGACGGACCCGGGCGCGGGCGCGTGCGCGGCGAGGCAGACGCGCAGGCCCAGCTCCCGGGCGGCCGCCACCAGGGCCAGCGGCTCGGCGCGGGCGGCTTCGCCTCCCGTGTGGGTGACCAGGCCGTGGGCGGCGACGGCGCGGATCAGCTCGGCGCCCGGGCCGGTGGCGGCCTTGTCCCAGTCGGCGGGGGCGTCGAAGGTGTTGGCGAGCCGGGCCAGGCCGTCGGCCAGGCTCTCCTCGGCCAGGGCGTATCCCTCAAGGCCCACGAGGATCCGTACGGGCGCTTCCTCACCCTCTGCGGGCGGCGGGCCGAGCGGTTCGTGGAAGACCAGCACCGCGCCGTCGCCGATGGCCTCCTCCAGGGCGTGGTCGGGGTCCGGCACGCCGTACTGGGCGAGGGCCGACCGCAGCACCGGCGCCTCCAGGGCGGTGTGCCCCTTGAGCGCGGCCTGCTCCAGGAGCCAGCCCACGAGGGCGGCGGCGCGCCGCTCGTCCCCGGGCCCGGCCTCGGGGCCGAGGAGGGCGCGGGCGAAGCCGTCGGCCTGCGTGGGGCGGATGCCGGCGAGCGCGAGGAGCCGCCAGGGGTTCTCGGTGAGCTGCTCGGCGGCGTCCTCGCCGAGGGCCGTGGCAGCGGGTCCGGCCAGGGCCTCCGGGGCCCCGCCCCGGGCGAGCACGCTGCGCACGCCCTCGACCGCCGCGGGGCTCGCCGGGGGTGCGGGCCTGGACGGCGCGGGGGGAGCCACCGGGGCGGCCGGGGCTGGCTTGCGGGGTGCGGTCGGGGCCTCGTCGAAGTACCGCGGGGCCGGCTTCTCGCCGCTCTCCACGGCCCGTACGGCGGCCAGCAGGTCGGCGGCCTTGCCGCTGAGCTTGCCGCCCGCCTCGACCGGGGCCTGCCGCTGCGCCTTGCGCCGGGCGATGCGCTCCCGCTCGATCTTCTGCGCGGCCAGTTCGGCCTCGGCCTCGCTGAGCACCGGTGCCGCGGCCGGGCCCTCCGCGCCCGTGTCCGACCCTGCGGGGCCTTCCCCCACCCCGCCCCCTCCCGAAACCGGGGGCTCCGCCCCCGGCCCCCCGCTTCCGTCCTCGCCGTGCCCGGCGGCGCCCGGGCCTTCGGCCCCCGGGCGGCCCGCGGTCCCGTCCGGGGCCTCGGCCCCCGCGTCCCCGGCCCCGCCGCGCGCGGGCTCGTCCCCGTCCCCGGCCCCGCCGCGCGCGGGCTCGGCTTCGTCCGCCGCTTCGTCGTGCGCGGGCTCGGCCTTGGCCCCGGCTTCGCCCGTCAAGGACTCGGCCCCGTCCTCGGGTCCGTCCTGTACGGGCTCGGCTTCGCCGTGCGCGGCCTCGGCCTCGGTCCCCGCTGGGGCGGACGACGGGGCGGGGTCGGGCTGCGGGTCGGGTGTGACCGCGGGTTCGCCGTGCGGGGCCTTGTGGCCGGCCGCGGCGTCGGGGGCCGGTTGGTCCGCGGCAGCGGCGTGGCGGTCCGTACTCACAGCGTGCTCCAGTCCTGATCGGGATAGCGGTGCACGGGCGCCGACACATCGTCCAGCGCCCGGCAGATCTCCTCCGGAAGACTAAGGGCCTCCACCGACAGGGCCGCCCCGAGCTGCGCGGACGTCCGCGCGCCGACGATCGGCGCGACCACCCCCGGCCGGTCCCGGATCCACGCCAGGGCGACCTGCAGGGGGGTCACCGCGAGGCCGTGGGCCGCCGTGGCCACCGCGTCCACGATCCGGCTCGCCGCATCGTCCAGGTACGGGTCCACGAAGCCGCCCATCGCGGCCGAGGCGCCGCGGGAGTCCGCCGGGATGCCGTCCCGGTACTTGCCCGTCAGCACCCCGCGGCCCAGCGGCGAGGACGGGAGCAGGCCGACACCCAGATCAAGGGCGGCCGGGAGGACCTCCCGTTCCACCCCCCGCTGGAGGAGGGAGTACTCCATCTGGGTCGAGGCGAGCCGGGTCCGCACCCCCGGCGCCGCCAACTGCCAGGTCGCCGCCTTCGCCAACTGCCAGCCGCTGAAGCCGGACACGCCCGCGTACCGGGCCCGGCCGCTGCTCACCGCCAGGTCCAGTGCCTGGAGGGTCTCCTCCAGCGGGGTCGACGGGTCGAAGGCGTGGACCTGCCAGAGGTCCACGTGGTCCGTGCCCAGCCGCGCCAGGGAGTCGTCGAGCGCGGCCAGCAGATGGCCGCGCGAACCGTCGAAGCGCCGCTCGGGATCCGGCACGCTGCCCGCCTTGGTCGCGATGACCAGGTCCCGGCGGGGCACGAGCCCGCCGATGAGCTGCCCGAGGATGTACTCCGCCTCGCCGCCCCCGTACACGTCGGCGGTGTCGACGAGCGTCCCGCCCGCCTCCCAGAACGTCTTCAACTGCTCTGCCGCGCCCGACTCGTCCGGTCCCTCCGCGGACCGGCCCCAGGTCAGGGTGCCGAGGCCGAGCCGGGACACGCGCAGTCCGGTGCGGCCGAGATGCCTCTGCTCCATGAGCGCTGAGACTACTGGGGCACTGCCGCGCCGGAGCCGGGCGCGCTACAGTCCCGGCACACGAACGTTACTGATCGGTAAACCGGTAAGGGGACGACACATGCGGCTCGGCATCAATCTCGGCTACTGGGGCGCTGGCATGGACGCCGACAACCTGGCCGTCGCCCAGGAGGCCGACCGCCTCGGCTACGACGTCTGCTGGGCCGCCGAGGCCTACGGCTCGGACGCCCCCACCGTGCTGGCCTGGGTCGCGGCCCAGACCGAGCGCATCGACGTCGGCTCGGCGATCATGCAGATCCCGGCCCGCCAGCCCGCGATGACGGCCATGACGGCCGCCACCCTGGACTCGCTCACCAAGGGCCGCTTCCGGCTCGGCCTCGGCGTCTCCGGCCCCCAGGTCTCGGAGGGCTGGTACGGCGTGAAGTTCGACAAGCCGCTCGCACGGACGCGGGAGTACGTGGAGATCGTCCGCAAGGCGATGACCCGTGAGCGGCTGACCTACGAGGGCGAGCACTGGACCCTCCCGCTGCCCGGCGGCCCCGGCAAGCCGATCAAGCTCACCGTGCACCCGGAGCGCGAGCACATCCCGCTCTACATCGCGGCCATCGGCCCGAAGAACCTGGAGCAGACCGGCGAGATCGCCGACGGCGCCCTGCTGATCTTCCCGGCCGCCGAGCACCTGGAGGCCACCGCCCTCACCCACATCCGGGCCGGCCGCGAGAAGGCCGGGCTGACGATGGACGGCTTCGACGTGTGCCCGACGGTGCCGCTGGCCGTCGGCGAGGACGTCGGCGCCCTGGCCGACATGTTCCGCCCGTACACCGCCCTGTACGTCGGCGGCATGGGCAGCCGGAAGCAGAACTTCTACAACCAGCTCGCCCAGCGCATGGGCTACGAGAAGGAAGCCGCCGAGATCCAGGACAAGTACCTGGCGGGCGACAAGACGGCCGCCGCCGCGGCCGTCCCGCATGCGCTGATCGACTCCACCACCCTGCTCGGCTCCGTCGAGCGGATCGCGGACGGCATGCGGGCCTACGCCGAGGCCGGGGTCACCACGCTCACGCTCGCCCCGGCCGGCTTCACCCTGGAGGAGCGGATCACCGCCCTGCGCACCGGATCCGAAGCCCTGGAGCGCGCCGGCCTCGCCTGACCCCCGGCCCGGGCCGGCGCGGTCTACGGCCGACCGCCGGCCCGGGCCGGCGCGCGGGCGGGAAGTCTGCGGCCGTGGTGGGGGCTCGGGGGTCTTCCCCGCCACGGCCGACACCCCGCACAACGCGTGCGGGGCCCGCCGGGTTACGCCCCGGGCCCCGTCCGCCGTACTCGCTCATTCGGCCGAGCGGCCCCGCCATCCGGTTGCCCGCTCCCGGAATCGGCCCTTGACTCGATGCATGCTCTCTGCCCGCAGCCTGTTCCAGGAGATCGTCGACCACGACGACTCCTTCCAGCTCTTCTGCTCCATCGCCGCGAGCGGGGAGTCACAGGGTGGCTGGGAGAACGCCAGGATCGCGGCCCTGGTGCCCGAGAGCATGCGCGACCTCGCACCCAAGATCACCCGGCACGGAGCCGACGAGGACAAACACGGCCGGATCTTCCAGGCCCTGCTGAGCAAGAGGGGCCTGCCGGCCGTCCCCGTACCGCCCGAGACCGACTACACGATGCTGCTGGAGCGGCGCGGCATCGGCCTCACGCACGAGAAGCTGCGCCGCGACGAGCCGCTTACCGAGGAGGACGTCGTCGTCTACCTCGCGCACAGCCGGGTCACGGAACAGCGGGCCGCCGACCAGATGACCATGCTCGTGAAGCACTTCGGGGACCACCCCGAGGTCGGCAGGGCCATCCGCATGATCAGCCACGACGAGGACAACCACCTCTCCTACTGCCACGAGGAGTTGCTCCGCCTCGCCCACCGGGGACACGGGCGGACCATCCACCGGGTGCTGCGCGAGAGCGCCCTCGCCGAGATCGTCGTCTACCGCGACGTCAGCCTCGCCGTCATGGGCCACATGGGCCGGCTGCTGCACTGGCCCGCGGCCAAGTCCGCCGCCCTGGCCACCGGGATCCGCGGGATGTACGCGTACGAGCGGTTCGCCGGCTGGCACCGGATGATCAGCCTGCGCCTGCCGGAGCGGCTGGGCGCCCTGGACGGCGCGCCCACCGGTGTTCCCGGACTCGCCTGAGCGGGACGCCCTCGCGGCCATCCCGGGCGGGAGCGGCGCTCAGAGCCAGCCGCGGCTCTTGAACAGCCGGTGCAGGCCCAGGCACGCCACGGCCATCACCACCAGCACCCCCGGATACCCCCAGGCGTGCCGGAGCTCCGGCATGTGGTCGAAGTTCATCCCGTAGATCCCCGCCACCATCGTCGGGACCGCCGCCATGGCCGCCCAGGCCGAGATCTTGCGCATGTCGTCGTTCTGCCGGACGCCCATCTGCGCCAGGTGCGCGGCCAGCGCGTCCGACAGCAGCCGGTCCAGGCCCTCGATGTACTCGTTGGCCTTGGTGAGGTGGTCGGCGACGTCGCGGAAGAACGGCAGCGCGTGCTCGTGCACGAACGGCACGTTCCCGAAGGCCAGCCGGTCCATCGGCTGGAGCAGGGGGCTCGTCGCCCTGCGGAACTCCAGTACCTGCCGCTTGAAGCCGTAGATCCGGGCGGCGGTGTTCTTGGCGTCCGTCGCGTGCGGGGCGAACACCTCCGCCTCCAGCTCCTCCAAGTCCGCCTGGAGCTCGGCCGCCACCTCGATGTAGTGGTCGACCACCGCGTCCGACACCGCGTACAGCACCGCCGTCGGGCCGTGCCGCAGCACCTCCGGCTCCTGCTCCAGCCGGTGGCGTACGGCGGCCAGCGCCGCTCCTTCGCCGTGCCGGACCGTGACCACGAAGGAGTCGCCGATGAAGACCATCAGCTCGCCGGTGGTCACCGTGTCCGCGTCCTCGTCGTACACCACCGGCTTCAGGACGACGAACAGCGAGTCGTCGTACACCTCCAGCTTGGGGCGCTGATGCGCGGTCAGCGCGTCCTCGACGGCCAGCTTGTGCAGCCCGAACTCACGGCTGACGTGCTCGAACTCCTCCTCCGTCGGCTCGTGCATGCCGACCCAGAGGAAGGCGTCACCGGTCGCCCGCGCCTCGTCGAGGGCGTCCGAGAAGTCCCCGGGCGCAGGGGAGCGGCGGCCGTCCCGGTACATCGCGCAGTCGACAATCACGCCGGGCATTCTCCCCTGCCGGCGCCCCGCCCGCACAACGGCACCACCGCTTAGGCTTGCGCCATGGCCACGCTGATCCTCGTACGACACGGGCGGTCCACCGCCAACACCGCAGGGCTGCTCGCCGGATGGACCCCCGGGGTGGCGCTCGACGAGCGCGGCGCCGAGCAGGCGGCCGCACTTCCCGGACGGCTCGCCGAGGTGCCGATCGCCGCCGCCGTCACCAGCCCGCTGCAGCGCTGCCGGGAGACCCTGGCCCCGCTGCTCGCCGCCCGGCCGGAGCTGGCGCTGCACACCGACGAGCGGATCGGCGAGTGCCACTACGGCGACTGGTCGAACCGCAAACTCTCCGAACTCTCCGACGAACCCCTGATGAAGATCGTCCAGCAGCACCCCTCGGCCGCCGCGTTCCCCGGCGGCGAGTCGATGCGCGCCATGCAGGCGCGCGCCGTGGACGCCGTACGGGAGTGGAACGCGCGGGTCGAGGAGCAGCACGGCAGCGACGCCGTCTTCCTGATGTGCTCGCACGGGGACATCATCAAGTCCCTTGTCGCGGACGCCCTCGGCATGCACCTGGACCTCTTCCAGCGCATCCACGTCGACCCCTGCTCGGTCACCGCCGTCCGCTACACGCCGACCCGGCCGTTCCTGCTCCGCCTCGGCGACACGGGGGACTTCGGCTCGCTCGCCCCGCGGCCCGCACCCGCGCCGGACGCCGCTGCCGCCGACACCGCCACGTTCGAGAGCGCGACCGAGGACGGCGGGAACGCGGTCGTGGGAGGCGGCGCGGGCGCGGCCTGATCGAACGGCGCAGTAGGGTGGATGGGCCTACACAACCCGCCGCCGAGACTTGGAGACTGGACGTGCCCCGTCAGGTGTTCCTCTACGACCCGCCGGACCGCTTCGTGGCCGGCACGGTCGGTCTGCCGGGACGCCGTACGTTCTTCCTGCAGGCCTCCTCCGGCCCCCGCGTCACGAGCGTCTCCCTGGAGAAGACCCAGGTCGCCGCGCTGGCCGAGCGGATGGACGAGCTGCTGGACGAGGTCGTACGGCGCACCGGCGGCAACGCGCCGGTCCCTGCCGTCGCCCCCGCCGAGGCCACCGACACCGCGCCGCTGGACGTCCCGGTCGACGAGGAGTTCCGCGTCGGCACCATGGCCCTCGCCTGGGACGGCGAGGAGCAGCGGATGATCGTGGAGGCGCAGGCCCTCGTCGAGCTGGAGGTCGACTCGGAGGAGGATCTCGCCGAGGCGGAGGAGCGGCTGCTCCAGGACGAGGAGAACGGCCCGCCGATGCTGCGGGTCCGCCTCACCGGCGCGCAGGCCCGCGCCTTCGCCAAGCGGGCTCTCGACGTGGTCAACGCCGGCCGCCCGCCGTGCCCGCTGTGCAGCCTGCCGCTGGATCCCGAGGGCCACGTGTGCCCCCGGCAGAACGGCTACCGGCGCCAGGTGTGACCGCGACGGGGGAACGCGAGGAGCTGCTCACCAAAGGTGAGCTCACGGTCGTCGGCCGCATCCGCGAGGCGTCCAACGCCGTGCTGCTGTGCACGGTGACGTACGAGGGCGTGAGCACCGACTGCGTCTACAAGCCGGTCAAGGGTGAGCGCCCGCTGTGGGACTTCCCCGACGGCAGCCTCGCCCAGCGCGAGGTCGCCGCCTACCTGGTCTCCGAGGCCACCGGCTGGGGCCTGGTGCCGCCCACCGTGCTGCGCGACGGGCCGTACGGGGAGGGCATGGTCCAGCAGTGGATCGAGGCGGGGCAGACCCCCGGGGCGGAGCTGCTCGCGCTGGTGGAGGGCGAGGAGGCCGGTGAGGGCTGGAAGGCGGTCGCCCTCGCCGAGGTGGGGGACGGCCGCACGGCCCTGCTCGTGCACGCCGACGACCTGCGGCTGCGCCGGCTCGCCGTACTCGACGCTGTGATCAACAACGGCGACCGCAAGGGCGGCCACCTGCTGCCCGCCGCCGACGGCCGGCTCTACGGCATCGACCACGGGGTGACCTTCCACACGGAGGACAAACTGCGGACCCTGCTGTGGGGCTGGGCGGGCGAACCGCTCACGGACGAGGCGCGCGAGGTGCTGGGCTCCCTGCGCTCCCGGCTCGCCGAGGGGGAACCGCTCGCCACCCGGATGGCCCAACTGATCACGCCGGTCGAGCTGGCCGCCGTACGGGCGCGGGTGGAGCGGCTGCTGCTCACCGGAGTGCATCCGCAGCCCTCCGGGCAGTGGCCGTCGATCCCCTGGCCGCCGGTCTGATCCGGCCACGGCCGGGACGCACAGAACCGGCCAGACCGCAAGAGTGCCGATCAAGCCAACAGTGCAGGTCCGGTTCGTTTCCGGAACACGCGTCCGGTTAGGCTCGACACATGCATGCCTGGCCCGCTTCTGAGGTCCCCGCCCTGCCCGGCAAGGGCCGCGACCTCCAGATCCACGACACCGCGACCCAGGGGACGATCACCCTCGACCCCGGTCCCGTCGCCCGTATCTACGTCTGCGGCATCACCCCGTACGACGCGACCCACATCGGTCACGCGGCGACCTACAACGCGTTCGACCTCGTACAGCGCGTGTGGCTCGACACCAAGCGCCAGGTCCACTACGTCCAGAACGTCACGGACGTGGACGATCCGCTGCTGGAGCGGGCGCAGCGCGACGGCCACGACTGGACCGCGCTCGCCGAGCGCGAGACGGCCCTCTTCCGCGAGGACATGACCGCCCTGCGGATCCTGCCCCCGCAGCACTACATCGGAGCGGTCGAGGCCATACCGGGCATCGTGCCGCTGGTGGAGCGGCTGCGGGACGCGGGAGCGGCGTACGAGCTGGACGGCGACGTCTACTTCTCGGTGGAGTCCGACCCCCACTTCGGCGCGGTCTCCCGCCTCGACGCCGAGGCGATGCGGCTGCTGTCGGCCGAGCGCGGCGGCGACCCGGAGCGCCCGGGCAAGAAGAACCCGCTGGACCCGATGCTGTGGATGGCCGCCCGCCCGGGCGAGCCGAGCTGGGACGGCGGCACGCTGGGCCGTGGCCGGCCCGGCTGGCACATCGAGTGCGTCGCCATCGCCCTCGACCACCTCGGCATGGGCTTCGACATCCAGGGCGGCGGCTCCGACCTGGCCTTCCCGCACCACGAGATGGGCGCCTCGCACGCCCAGGTCCTGACGGGCGAGTACCCGATGGCCAAGGCGTACGTGCACGCGGGCATGGTCGCCCTGCACGGCGAGAAGATGTCGAAGTCGAAGGGCAACCTGGTCTTCGTCTCGGCGCTGCGCAGGGCCGGCGTCGACCCGGCGGCCATCCGCCTCGCGCTGCTCGCCCACCACTACCGGGCGGACTGGGAGTGGACCGACTCCGTCCTGGAGGAGGCGGTGGCCCGCCTGGACCGCTGGCGCGCGGCCGTGTCCCGACCCGACGGCCTCCGGGCCGACGCTTTGGTCGAGGAGGTCCGGACGGCGCTGTCGAACGACCTGGACGCCCCGGCGGCGCTCGCGGCCGTGGACCGCTGGGTCGAGCAGCAGCTCGCCTCCGGCGGCGACGACGAATCCGCCCCGGGCCTGGTCTCCCGCACGGTGGACGCCCTGCTGGGCGTGGCCCTCTAGCGCCTTCCGCCCGCTGCACCGATGCCCCCGCGGCCCCTTCTTCGGGCCCGGGGGCATCGGCGTGCCGTCCTGCTGCGTCCTACTGCTCGGGGGTGTCGTCCTCGTCCGGGGCGGCGGGCTCTTCCCCGGAGGGGTCCGGCTTGCGCTTCGGAGGGCGCGTCAGACCGCTCGCCGTGTCCCGCAGGTACGAGCCGTCGCCGGCCTCCGCGGCCGGGTCGCGCCGGCGCAAGTACCGTTCGAACTCCCGGGCGATGGCGTCCCCCGAGGCCTCCGGAAGGTCGGCCGTGTCCCGCGCCTCCTCCAGCGTCTGGACGTACTCCGCCACCTCGCTGTCCTCGGCGGCGAGTTGGTCCACGCCCAACTGCCACGCCCGTGCGTCCTCCGGCAGTTCGCCCAGCGGGATCCTGAGGTCGATCAGATCCTCCAGCCGGTTCAGGAGGGCCAGCGTCGCCTTCGGGTTCGGCGGCTGCGAGACGTAGTGGGGGACCGCCGCCCACAGCGACACCGCCGGGACACCCGCATGCGTACAGGCCTCCTGGAGGATGCCCACGATGCCCGTCGGGCCCTCGTACTTGGTCTCCTCCAGGTCCATGGTCCGCGCCAGGTCCGGATCCGAGGTCACCCCGCTCACCGGCACCGGCCGCGTGTGCGGCGTGTCGCCCAGCAGCGCCCCCAGGATCACCACCATCTCCACGCCCAGTTCGTGCGCGAAGCCCAGGATCTCGTTGCAGAACGAGCGCCACCGCATAGACGGTTCGATACCCCGTACGAGCACGAGGTCACGCGGCTTCGAGCCGCCGATCCGGACCACCGACAGGCGCGTCGTCGGCCACGTGATCTTCCGTACCCCGTTGTCCAGCCACACCGTGGGCCGGTTGACCTGGAAGTCGTAGTAGTCCTCGGCGTCCAGCGCAGCGAAGACCTCTCCCTTCCACTCCCGGTCCAGGTGCGCGACCGCACCGGAGGCCGCGTCACCCGCGTCGTTCCAGCCCTCGAACGCGGCCACCATGACCGGGTCGATCAGCTCGGGCACGCCCTCAAGCTCGATCACCCAGGTCTCCTTCCGAAGTTCCCTTGTGTACGTGGCTCAGCCTAATCCTTGTGGGGACGCCGGCCACAGCCCACGACAGAGGGGCGGTTCCCCCCGGAACCGCCCCTCTTCCCCACCTGCGGGAGAGCTATGCCTTACGGCTCAGCATCTCTTCGACCCGGGCCCGCACGGAGGCGTCGTCCAGGCCGCGGACCACCACCGTCGTCCGGCGGCGCAGCACGTCGTCGACCGTCTCGGCCCACTCGTTGTCCCGGGCGTACGCGACCTGCGCCCAGATCTCCGGCCCGTCCGGGTGGATCCGCTCGGCCAGCGCCGGGTCCTCGTTCGCCAGGCGCGCGATGTCGAAGGCGAGGGAGCCGTAGTGCGAGGCCAGGTGGCGCGCGGTCAGCGGGTCCATCCGGGTGCCCGGCTCGCGGTCCACCAGCAGTCGGTGCGCCACCGCGTTCGGGTTGGCGACACCGGGCAGCGGCACCCGGCGTACCAGCGACTTCACCGGCTCCATGTCCTCGGTCAGCGGGCTGCCCGGGAGCTTGGCGAGCTTGTCCATGACCACCCGGCCGATGTGGCGGTACGTCGTCCACTTGCCGCCGGCCACCGACAGCATGCCGCCGGCGCCCTCGGAGACGACCGTCTCCCGCTTGGCCTTCTCGACCCCGCCGGGGCCGCCGGGCAGCACCCGCAGGCCCGCGAAGGCGTACGTCATCAGCGAGCGGTCGAGGTCGGGGTCCTTGATGGAGAACGCGGCCTCGTCCAGGATCTGCTGGATGTCCTTCTCGGTGGCGCGCACGTCCGCCGGGTCGCCCTCGTAGACCTCGTCGGTGGTGCCGAGCAGGAGCTGGTCCTCCCACGGCAGGGCGAAGGTGATGCGGTACTTGTCGATCGGGGTGGCCATGGCGGCCTTCCAGGGCGACTTGCGCTTCATGACGATGTGCGCGCCCTTGGACAGGCGGATCGACGGCATGCAGTGCTTGTCTTCCATGCGCCGCAGGTGGTCCACCCACGGGCCGGTGGCGTTGAGCACGACGCGCGCGTCCACCCCGAACTCGGTGCCGTCCAGGCGGTCCTTGAGCTCGGCTCCGCTGACCCGGCCGCGCGTGGTGCGCAGTCCGGTGACCTCGGCGTGGTTGAGGACGACGGCACCCGACTCGACGGCCGCGCGCACCGTCATGACGGCGACGCGGGAGTCGTTCATCTGGTGGTCGTAGTAGACCGCGACGGCCTTCAGGTTGTCCGTCTTCAGGCCGGGGTTGTCGGCGACGGCACGGGCCGGGGATATGACCTTGCCCATGCCGTCGCCGAAGGCCGAGAGGGCGGAGTAGGCGAAGACGCCCGCGCCCAGCTTGGCCGCACCCACCGGACCGCCCTTGTAGACCGGCAGGTAGAAGGTGAGCGGGTTGACCAGGTGCGGGGCCACGTCCTTGGCCAGCACCCGCCGCTCGTGATGGTTCTCGGCGACCAGCTTGACCGCGCCGGTCTGCAGGTAGCGCAGGCCGCCGTGGACGAGCTTGGAGGAGGCCGAGGAGGTGGCGCCGGCGAAGTCGCCGGCGTCCACCATGGCAACCCGCAGACCCGACTGCGCGGCGTGCCAGGCCACCGAGGTGCCCAGGATTCCACCGCCGATGACCAGCAGGTCGTACGTGGCCTTCGCCAGCTGCTCACGGGTCTCGGCACGGCTCGCGTTCGAGCCGGCGGTCGGGTGCGAACCCAGTGTGGGAACGCTCTGCAGGGTGCTCATATCTTTTAGCTCCTCGTCGATTGACTCAGCTGAATGCGGTCAGCTGGCGTCTTCGTCGTCGATCCAGCCCATGGACCGCTCGACGGCCTTGAGCCAGTTCTTGTACTCGCGGTCCCGCTGCTCTGCGGGCATCCGCGGGGTCCACTCCGCCGCGCGGCGCCAGTTGGCGCGCAGGGCGTCGGTGTCGGGCCAGAAGCCGACGGCCAGGCCGGCGGCGTAGGCGGCGCCGAGGCAGGTGGTCTCGGCGACCATCGGACGCACCACGGGGGCGTCCAGGAAGTCCGAGAGGGTCTGCATCAGCAGGTTGTTGGAGGTCATGCCGCCGTCGACCTTGAGGGCCGTGAGCTCGACGCCCGAGTCCTTGGTCATGGCGTCGGTGATCTCGCGGGTCTGCCAGGCGGTGGCCTCCAGCACGGCACGGGCGATGTGCGCCTTGGTGACGTACCGGGTCAGGCCGGCGATCACACCGCGGGCGTCGGAGCGCCAGTACGGGGCGAACAGGCCGGAGAAGGCGGGCACGAAGTAGGCGCCGCCGTTGTCCTCGACGGAGGAGGCCAGCGTCTCGATCTCGGCCGCGGACTTGATCAGGCCCATCTGGTCGCGCATCCACTGGACGAGCGAGCCGGTGACGGCGATGGAGCCCTCCAGGGCGTAGACCGGCTTCTCGTCGCCGATCTGGTAGCCGACCGTGGTCAGCAGGCCGCTGTAGGAGTTGATGATCTTGTCGCCGGTGTTCATCAGCATGAACGTGCCGGTGCCGTACGTGGACTTCGCCTCGCCCTCGGAGAAGCAGGTCTGGCCGAACAGGGCGGCCTGCTGGTCACCGAGCGCCGAGGCGACCGGGACACCGGCGAGCACGCCTTCCTTGACGTGGCCGTAGACCTCGGCGGAGGACCGGATCTCGGGGAGGACGTTGAGCGGGACCGCCATGGACTCGGCGATGCGCTCGTCCCACTCCCGCGTGTGGAGGTTCATCAGCATGGTGCGCGAGGCATTGGTGACGTCGGTGACGTGCACACCGCCCTGGACGCCGCCGGTCAGGTTCCAGATGACCCAGGAGTCCATGGTGCCGAAGAGGATGTCGCCGGCCTCGGCGCGCTCGCGCAGGCCCTCGACGTTGTCGAGCAGCCAGCGGACCTTGGGACCCGCGAAGTAGCTCGCCAGCGGCAGGCCGGTCTCGCGGCGGAAGCGGTCCTGGCCGACGTTGCGGCCGAGCTCCTTGCACAGGGTGTCGGTGCGGGTGTCCTGCCAGACCAGCGCGTTGTGCACCGGCTCGCCGGTGTTCTTGTCCCACAGGAGCGTGGTCTCGCGCTGGTTGGTGATGCCGACGGCCTTGACGTCGGCCGCGGTGATCTCGGCCTTGGCGATGGCCCCGGCGACGACCTCCTGGACGTTGGTCCAGATCTCGGTGGCGTCGTGCTCGACCCAGCCCGGCTTCGGGAAGATCTGCTCGTGCTCCTTCTGGTCGACGGCGACGATGCGGCCGTCGCGGTCGAAGACGATGCAGCGGGAGGACGTGGTGCCCTGGTCGATCGCGGCGATGAAGGGGCCGGTGCTGCTGGTCATGGTGGCTGCTCCTGGCAGGTGTCGAAGTAGGCGGAATCAGTGTGACGGTGCGGATCTTGCGATCGTGCCGGTTCTGATCAGGCGAACGCGATGTTGTACAGACCGCCGGCGATGACGGCACCGACGAGCGGGCCGACGACCGGGATCCAGGAGTATCCCCAGTCCGAGCCACCCTTGTGGGGCAGCGGCAACAGGGCGTGGACGATGCGGGGGCCGAGGTCGCGCACCGGGTTGATGGCGTAACCGGTCGGTCCGCCGAGGGAGAGGCCGATGCCGACGACCACGAAGGAGGTGATCAGGACGCCGATGACGCCGAGACCCTTGCCGTCGTCCTGGAGCCCCTGGGTGAGGATCGCCAGGATCAGGACGGCGGTGCCGATGATCTCGGTGAGCAGGTTCTGGACCACGTTGCGGATCTCGGGTCCGGTGGAGAAGATCCCGAGCACCGGGCCGGCCACGTCGTGCGGGTGCGGGTCCTCGGGGCCGAGCTTGGCGTCACGGATGTGCTCCGGGTCCGCCAGGTGCACCCGGAACTGTCCGTAGTACGTGGCCCACATCAGGACCGCGCCGATCATGGCGCCGAGCAGCTGGGCCGCGAGGTAGACCGGCACGTCGCCCCACTCGCCGGTCTTGACGGCTATGCCGACCGTGACCGCGGGGTTGAGGTGCGCGCCGGAGAGGGGCGCGGACACGTACGCGGCGATCAGGACGGCGAAACCCCAGCCGAAGGTGATCGCGAGCCATCCCGCGTTGCGGGCCTTGGAGCTCTTGAGCGTGACGGCGGCGCAGACGCCACCGCCGAGCAGGGTGAGCAGGGCGGTACCGATGGTCTCGCCGATGAAGATGTCGGAGCTGGACACCCGCGACTCCTTTGTCTTACGTCCAGGGGGTGGGCGGACACCGGGTCCCTCCGGTGGTCCACCGCACTCGGTGAGTGCTGCACCGGTCCTTGGCTTGTCACACCCTAGCGCGTATTGCCGGTAGGTGTTCGACAATGCCGACCGATGAACGGCAGTTTTCCGCCCTGGTGAAGAACGCGTCAAGGGTTGGGCGGGTCACAGATCCGGATCGTTACCGCTCGGTGCGATCGCCCAAAATCGGCCAACTGCCGATCGAAAAATGGCCAAATGCAACCAGATGGCGAGCGGAGTCGCCCTGGATGCACTCAAAGCAAGGTCAGAACCGGCCTGCACCGAGGTCGCGCGAAACCGACCGCGCGCAATCCCGCACCGACGCGACCAGGCTCGCCCGGGGCTCGCCGCCCTCCCCGCAGACCCGCTCCACGGCCCCCGCGACCGCCACGGCGCCGACCGGCATCCGCCGCCGGTCGTGGATGGGGGCGGCCACCGAGGCGACGCCCTCCCACGTCTCCTCCACGTCGGAGGCCCAGCCGCGTGCCCGGGTCAGGTCCAGGACCTCTTCGAAGCCGGCGGCGTCCGTCACCGTGCGGGGCGTGAACGCCTCCCGCTCCACCTCGACCGCCTCCGTGTGGGCCACCGGGTCGTACGCCGACAGCACCTTGCCCAGGGCCGTGGAGTGCAGCGGCTGCATGGCGCCCACCTCCAGCACTTGACGGCTGTCGTCCGGCCGGAAGACGTGGTGCATGATCAGCACCCCGCTCTTGTGGAGCACCCCCACGTACACGCTCTCGCCGCTCGCCCGCGCCAGGTCGTCCGTCCACACCAGCGCCCGGGCCCGCAGCTCGTGCACGTCGAGGTAGCTGTTGCCCAGGCGCAGCAGCTCCGCGCCCAGCTGATAGCGGCCGGAGGCCGGGTCCTGCTCCACGAAGCCCTCGGCCTGGAGGGTGCGCAGGATCCCGTGCGCCGTCCCCTTGGCGAGCCCCAGCGCACCGGCCACGTCCGACAGGCCCAGCCGGCGCTCACCGCCCGCCAGGAGCCGCAGCATCGCAGCGGCTCGTTCGAGCGACTGGATGTTCCGTGCCATCGTGCAGCCTCCTGCTGACGTAGTTCGACAATGCTGAACACTATCGGCCGATGTCGACTCTGTGCATGGTTGGGCGCGTGTTCAGCCCGCCCACGGCCGGGAGACCTCTTGCGGACCCCCGCGCACAGAATGCAGTCCGCCACGTGGGACGCCCCCACCGGGGCCGGGGCCGCGCGGTTACGCTGACCGCGTGCACCCTTGACACAGCGGGGGTGCAAAGCCGACAGCCGTCGCATCCCAGGGAGCTCAACCATGGCCTCGTTGCCGAACCCGCCCGCAGACACCCAGAGCCGGGCCGATGCCCTCCGAGAGGCGCTCGCCACCCGTGTGGTGGTCGCTGACGGGGCGATGGGGACGATGCTCCAGGCGCAGGACCCGACGCTGGAGGATTTCCAGCAGTTGGAG
>NZ_JBWKCE010000016.1:0-104084 GCF_056436685.1 Streptomyces sp. NPDC043680
GGCAACAACACCGCCACCACCGACTCCGCACCCACCCCCCGCGCCCGAAGCGACCACGCCACCCGATCCGCCCGCCCCGCCAACTCCCGGTAGGAGTAGGTCCGTTCGCTGTCAACGACCGCGGGTTCCTCGCCCCACCGGGCGACGCCCTCCTCGAACCAGCCGGCCGGGGATCCGGGGCGGACCTGCGCGTCGGGCCCGGTGGCGATCAGCCCGGCCGCCTCGCCGGGCAGGAGCAGGCCCAACTCGGCGAAGGACGTGTCGGGTTCGCGTACGGCCCGGGTGAGGACGCGGGCGAGCCGGTCGCAGAGGTTCTGGGCGCCGGTGCGGGTGAGCGCTGCGACCGGGTAGGTCAGCTCGACGCGCAGGGAGGATTCGGTCCGCAGGCTGAACCACAGTTCACCGGGCCGTACGGGTGGCCGGCCGACGGCGGCGCCGACCCGCAGCAGGGGCCGTCCGGGGGTGCCGCGCAACGCGTTGACGGCGTCCTCCACCTCCCGGTGGGGGACGCCGTCGTGGGCGTGCGCAGCCTCCTCCTCGGCGCGTACCGCCGCGACCAGCGGCCGCAGGGCCGCCTCGACGCCGCCGCTGATCCGCAGCACCCGTACCTGCGCGGGGTCGTCCTGTGCGGTGGTGCCCACCGGCAGGTCGGTGCCTGCCCGCAGGGCGAGCAGCAGCCCCGCCACCGCGGCGGTGAAGACGGTGCCGGTACCGGCCGCGGCGCCGACGGCGAGCCGGGCCATCGGGCCGGCCAGCCGGGGGTCGAGCCGGCAGCGCACGCCGGCGGTGCGTCCGGTGCCGTCGGCCGCGCCTAGGCCGGGCAGGTCGAGGGTGTCGGGGAGCTCGGCCAGGGCCTGGTTCCGCGAGGCGGAAAGGCGCGGCTGGGTCGGTTGGGTCGGCTGGGTCGCCATGGTGTGGCTTCTCTCGTTCCGGGCCGCGGCACCGCGGCCACAGGGGTGGGCTGCGTGGGGGTGTGCGGGCCGGTGCGCGGGGCCGGCTCAGCTGACGAGCACGGCCTTCATCACGGTCCCGGCGGCGATGTCCGCCAGGGCCTGCGCGTTGTCCTCCAGGGCGTACGGGGTGACCAGCCGGGCCAGGTCGAAGCGGGCGGTCAGCGCGGGCAGCAGGGACACGTACTCGACGAGGTGGGCGCCGGTGAAGGCCCAGGAGCCGACCACGTCGAGCTGCCGGTACACGATCTGGTGCGGGTTGACCGTCGTGTCGCCGCTGTCGGTGTACTGGCCGACGACAAGGTACGAACCGCCGCGCCGGGCGAGCCGCAGTCCCTGGTCGATGGCGCCGGGCGCGCCGGTGGCCTCGATGACCAGGTCGGCGCCGCGGCCGCCGGTGAGGTCGAGCACCTCGGCGAGGGCGGCGCCCGGGTCCTCGGCCTCCACCACGTTGACGTGGTGGTCGCCGATGCCGGCCGCGGCGGCCGCCGACAGCCGGGCCGCCGGACCGCCGGCCAGGACGACCCGGCCGGCCCCGGCGAGCTGGGCCAGCGCGGCGGCGGCCAGTCCGACGGGCCCGCTGCCTTGGACGACGACGGTTTCGCCGAGACGCACGGGGCGTCGTTCGAAGAGGGCGTGGACCATGGTCGGTCCGGCGCAGGCGAAGGCCATGGCGGCGAGCGGGTCGATGCCTTCGGGCATCTTGACGACGGTGGTGCCGGGCCGCAGGGCGATGTACTCCGCCCAGGAGCCGGACAGGCCGGGCTCCTGGTCCACGGGGCGGTTGACCCCGTAGGTGCGCCGCTGCTCGCACAGGGTGGGTTCGCGGTGGATCCGGCAGGGCACGCAGGTGCCGCAGGCGATGGAGGAAGCCCACATCACCTGGTCGCCGACGCGCAGCGGGCTGCCGTGCACGTCGGTGCCGCCGCGGGCCCCGACCTCGTGGACCGTGCCGAGCCCCTCGTGGCCGAGGACCAGCGGGGTGGGCACCTCCAGATGGCCCTGCTGGAGGTGGAGGTCGGTGCCGCAGACCCCGCCGTAGCGGCTCGCGACGACCAGGCCGCCGGCGGGAGCGGGCGGGACCGGCAGCTTGCGCAGTTCCAGGGGCTCGCCGAACTCGGCGAGGACGACGGCTCGTGCGACGGCGCTCACACCATCACCTCCAGCTCCGCGATCAGGTCGTGGTCCACGGTTTCCAGTGGTGCGGTGTCCCGGCCGACGACGTACTCGGGGCGCGGCTCGCCCACCGGGCGGGGCACGTTGGCCACGTCGTTGTACGTGACGATGAGCAGTCGGCGGGGGAAGGGGGCCATGTTCGGTGCGGAGCCGTGCACGATCTCCGGGTCGAACAGGACGACGGTGCCGGCTGCGCCCTTGGCGCTGAACAGGCCGTGGCGGTCGACGAGCCCGGTCATCTCGCCGGGGGTGAGGGCGATGTCCTCGGGGTCGACGTGCTGTTCGGAGGCGGCTTCGCCCTCGGCGCGGCCCTTCTTGACGAGGCCGTCGCGGTGGGAGCCGGGGCAGAAGATGACCGGCCCGTTGAACTCGTCGATGTCGTCGAAGAAGACGCCGACGTTGACCAGGCGGGGTTCGGCCAGGTTGTCGGCCATCTGCCAGGCGGCGAAGTCCTGGTGCCAGGACCAGCCCGACCCGGAGAACGGCGCCTTCGCATTGATCTTGAACTGGTAGATGTAGGCCTCGGAGTCGAGGAGTTGGCGCACCGGGCCGAGGATCCGCGGGGAGCGGACGAGTCCGGCGAACTCGGGCTGGCGCAGGTGGGAGGCGTAGACGGCACGGACCTCGGCGCTGTCGCGTTCGACGACGCGCTGGTCGCCGGGGACGGCGCTGTCGCGGATGAAGGCGGCCCGCAGGGCGTCGACCTCCTCCTCGCCGAACAGCCGGTCGAGGATCAGAAAGCCTTGGCTCCGGTAGGTCCGTATCTGCTCGTGACTGAGCTGCATGTGATCACTCTGCTCATGGACGGGGTCGGTCAGGACCAGATTTCGAGCGGACCGCGGCCGGTCACGCCCAGGAAGAACGAGAGGCTGACCCGCCGGCCCGCACCGCCGATCGCGTTGACCGCGTGCAGGTTGCGCGAGTCGAACAGGACGGCGTCGCCCGCACGGGGGGCCACTTCCGCCACCGGCTCGCCCTCGACCACCTTCTCGTCGTAGCCGTAGCCGTCCCGGTGGATCTCGTCGGCGGGCCGCCAGCGGCGCCGGTAGACCCGGGTCTCCCCGCCCGACTCGGGCATGGAGAGGTACCAGTTCAGGGTGAGGAAGCTGGCGGGGGTCTCGTCGAGGATCCCGGGGAACTCCCGCACGATCTCGTCGAAGTGCAGCTTCGCTCCGCTGGGGATCTCCCTGATCATGCCCGCGAAGAGGTCGCGTCCGCGGGACCGGGCGGGCACCACGGCACCGCCCCAGGCGCGCGCGACCCGGCCGACGGCCAGGTCCAGCGGGTCGCCGCCGTGGTGCAGCCGGCCGCGCAGCCGGACCGCCTCCTCGGCGATCCGCCAGTACTCGTCGGTGAGGGTGTGCGCACCGTAGAAGTCGTACGCGGCCGGCCCGATCTTGGCGATGGGCGGGAAGATGAGGTTCTCGTCGTACGCGCCGAACTCCCGGTGGTCCAGCCCTTCCATGATCGCGGCGCACTCCTCCGGCGTGGAGAAGCCACGGATCCGCACGGCACCCAGGGTGCCGACCGCGAGGCGCAGGATGTGGTCACGGGTCAGCTCGTCGACGGTCTCGGCATCGAAGAGGGTGAAGATCGGGGACGCATTGGTGCTGACGTCGAGCAGGTCAGGCATCGTGCTCCTCCATGAACCGGCGCAGGCTCAGCGGGCGCATGTCCGTCCACAGCTCCTCGATGCGGCCGAGGCAGGCCTCCTTGGGAGCGGGGTCGCCGACGGCCTCCCAGCCGGGCGGCACCTCGCGGCCGGCCCGCCACACCGAGTACTGCTCCTCGTGGTTGCGGACGACGAAGTACAGCTCGGCGGCGGTCAGGGTCTCGTTACTCATGGACGCCTCCAACGGCGATCGGGAAGAGGGTGCTGGGGCCGGCGCTGCCGGCGGCGAGGTCGCGGGGGTCGTCCTCGGTGATCAGGCTGAGCCCGACCGCGTACTCGATGAAGTCGCGCTCGCCGCGCTCGGTCGAGCGGGCCAGGGCCAGGGCCGCGGCCCGGCGGTCGTCCTCGTCGCGGTCCTGGGAGAGCTTGAACCGGCCGACCATCTCGTCGATCTCCAGCTCGAAGCCGACGATGCCGCCGATGAGCCGGCCGATCCGCGGGTCGTCCGCGCGCAGCCGGTTGTCCGTCTGGGAGTGCTCGGCGATCCCGATCAGCCCGCGCACCAGCTCGCCCTGGTCCTCCACCACCCGCACCCGGCCGCGGACGTGCACGGACATGGAGTTCCAGGTGGGCAGCGGGTCACTGGCGAAGACCGCGGGCGGCATGTACGCGTTGGGTCCGTGGAAGACCGCCAGCATGCGCCGGCCGTCCAGCAGGGCCGCGTGCTCGTTGGCCCGGTCGAGGTGCCCGAAGAGCACGCCCTTGGATCCGCGTGACGGGTCGAGGACCAGCGGGAGGTGGGTGGCGAACGGCTCGTCGCCGGAGCGTGCGGAGATCAGGGTGGCGAAGCGGTAGCGCTCCATGAGGGCCTGGAGCTTGTCCTGGTCGTGCTCCAGGTACCAGTGGGGCGGGTAGGCGGCGCTCGCCGTGCGGGCCGTGGCGCCGCCGCCCGCGGTGCCTGCGGCCGCGCGGCCGGCGAGGACCGGGCAGCCACCGGTGACGGGGGTCGGGAGCCGGTCGGCGATCCCGTCCGCGATCTCCTTCGACCGGAACGGCAGCAGCGAGAGCAGGGTGTCGCCCAGTCCGAACTGGGACTCGCCGAAGCCCTGGAGGTACAGACCGGCGCGCAGTTCCGGCCGGGTCCGGGCCCGGTAGTCGCGGGTGAGGGAGACGTCGACGCCGTTCTCCTCCAGGACCAGGTACGGCAGGACCTCCCCGAAGACGGCCGGGTCCAGGGTGCGGTCGTAGCCGGTGGCCAGCACCACGCCGTCGCAGGCGAGCTGCTCGTCGGGGCGTCCGTCGAGCCGGGCCCCGAGTGTGGCGAGCAGCCCGTCGCCGTCCTCGTGGACGGCCGCGAGCCGGGAGAAGGAGTGGATGTGCAGCCGCCTGCGGCCCTTGACCTCGTCCAGGTAGTCCGTCTGGAAGAGCCGCTCCAGCAGGTCCTCGCGGACCACGCCGTAGTTGGCGTCGCGCAGCTGCCCGGCGACGACCGACCGCCGGCCCGGCTCCATCCGGTAGAAGGAGTCCGCGCTGGAGGAGTAGAACTGCTCGTTCACGAAAGGGCTGTTGTCGGTGGGCTGCAGGGTGTAGCCGGAGACGGCCAGGTGCACCTCGGCCCGGTCGTAGTGGGTCAGCAGGTACTCGGCGATCTCCCCCGCGCTCTGGCCGCCGCCGGCGACCAGGAAGCGCAGCGACTGGTCGTGGTCCTTGAACTGGGCGGGGAAGCGGGTGAGGAACTCCCCGGAGTGGACGACGGTGGGCGCCTTCGCGATGTCGGCCGGCTGCCGCACGGGCCGGCCGCCGCCCGCATGGACCACGTTGCGGGCCCACACGCTGGTGCGCAGTCCGGTGGCCACGTCCTCGGTCTCCACCCGGAACAGCGTCAGGTCCTCGCTGCCGCCCGGGGCGCTCTCGGGTGTGACCCGCAGGACCTGGGTGCCGAAGCGCACCTGGTCGGTGAAGTCGCGGGCCACCCACTTGAGGTAGTCGTCGTACTCGATGCGCGTGGGCCGGAACTCGTCGAGGTTGACGAACCGTTCCAGGCGGCCCTTCGCCTTGGTGTACTGGAGGAACGAATAGGGGCTGGCCGGATTGCGCAGGGACACCAGGTCCTTGAGGAAGGAGATCTGCATCCTCGCCCCGTCGATGAGCATGCCGGGGTGCCATTCCACTCCCGGCCGGCGCTCGACGTAGAGGCAGGAGACCGGCAGTTCCTGTTCCCGCACGCACACGGCGAGGGCCAGGTTGGACGGCCCGAATCCGATGCCCACCAGGTCGTACGGTACGTCGGCGGCCGAACCCAGCGGGGATGGCCCGTGGTTTCCGGTCGTCTCGCCATCGCTTCTCACGAAAACTCCTCCAGGGGTTCTTTCCGTCGGTGCCAGTGGTGCACCTCGTGGGGCGGGCTCGGCAGCTGGGTGCGTTCGGCCTTGCGGCCGCGAAGCGCGGGGTTCCCGGGCGATGTCCCGAGGATGCCGCACCGCCGGACGGGGGCGATCGACTGTCCTGCACGGTCGAACGCCCGGCCGACCGCGGTCCGTCAGACGCCGAGCCGCGCCTTGACGTCCGCGAAGTAGGGGATGTGCCGGTAGTCCTTCGCCACGGAGTCGTAGTCCGTGTACGCGTGCGTGAACTCCAGCAGGCGCGCCTTGACCGCCTCGACGGGCTCCCGGTGGATCCTGCTCTCGATGGACTCGATCCGGGAGAGGAAGTCGCGCAGTACGTCGGGGAGGGCGGGGGTGAGCCGGATCCGGCCGTCGTGCAGGCCGATCCCGCCGTGGCCCTCCAGGAAGTTGAAGAGCAGCTGAGAGGCGACGGCGTCGTAGTTGGGGCGGGGTATGCCCTCTACCGCGTATCGCAGCAGCCGCTCGGCCAGGATGAACTCGTACGCTGCCAGAGCCTGTTCGCGCGGGAGGTCCTTGTCGTGCAGGCAGGCGAGCATGCCCGACACGTCCACCCGCAGCTCTTCCAGGCCGGCCAGCGCCTTCATCTTCTTCGCCGGCAGGAATTCCGGGATGGGCATGTCGCCCTGGCGGTGGTGGTACTCGTGCAGGCGCACCCACCAGGACGAGGCCTGCTCGATCTTCGCGTCGGGGGCGCCCTGGATCAGCGGGAAGCTGCCGGGCGCCATCACCTCGTCGATCAGCAGCCGCGTGACCTTGTTGTGGCGGGTCACGAACTTGTCGATGAAGTAGAAGATGAGGTCCTCGGGCTGCTGGATGCCGTCGAGGTGGTTCTCGGGGAAGAGCGCGACGACCACGCGGGAGCCGAAGCCGGCCGTCTTCCCCGTGATGTTGACGGGCATGGTGTTGCTGGCGTAGCGCTCGGCCAGATACGGGTCCGTCGGCAGGGTGTCGTAGGTGAGATAGTCGAGAGTCAGGCGCGGGAAGTACGAGGCGTCGAAGAGCGAGAACACGTGCCGGTCGCGGCGGTTGTTGATGTGGGCCTTGGTGGCGTCGAGGCGGCTGCCGGGCCGGAAGACGTCCAGGTCGTCCAGGAAGGCCTGGACGGCGGGCAGCCGGCGCAGCACGCGGCTGGAGCCGATCCGGCGGGAGAGCTCCTTGAGCTCGGTCTCCTCGCGCAGGAACTGTCGTTCGGGGAGGCTCGTGCGGATCTTTTCGACCTCCGCGAACACCTCGGTCATGTCAGCCATGGAATGCCCTTCCGGGAGGGTTGTGGCGGGTACGGCGGATCGCCCCCCGGGAGGGGGTGCGGCACTGCGTGCGGGCGGCGGCGGGCCGGGGGCGGACGCCGGGCGTCAGCAGGCGGTGCGGTGGCGCTCTTCCAGTGCGGCGGCGAACTCGGACCAGGCGTACGCGTACTCGCGGGCCAGCGTGGCGACCGAGTCGATGTTGTGGGACGGCACGCGCTGCGCGATCTCGGGGCAGGCGGCGACGCCGCGGTGGCACCCGTCCAGCCAGCGCAGCAGCCGGCGGCCGATGTTGTTGTAGCGCAGGGAGGGGTCCTTGGTGAGGGCCGCGATGATGGCCGCGGGGTTGGCCGGGGCCTCCTCCCGCTCCGGCTCGGGGCGCAGCCGCGCGGGGGGCGCGGCGTCGAGGTCGGGCTCCTCCTCCGGCTGGACGGGGCGGCGCCGCGGCACCGGCTCCTCGCCCGCCTGGACCCGCTTGCGGACGTCGTGGACGGTGGACGGGGAGACCCCGACCTGCTGGGCGATCTCGCGGATCGAGGCGCCGGGATCCCGCATGAGCAGCTCGTAGACCTTCATGCGGCCGCTCGATCCGTCCACGGGCCGGACCCGGCCGTCCTTGCCCACCCGCATGCCGGCCGAGGCACCGGCGGGGGCGGCCCGGGAGCTGCGGATCCTGCCTATGGTCCCGGCCGAGAGCCCGGTCAGGGAGGCGATCATCCGGTTCGACCAGTGCGGGTGGCTCGTGACCAGCCGGGCGGCGGCGGCCGTGCACTCGCTGCGGGAGAGGACCAGGCCGCGGCCGCGCACCGTGTTGAGGCGGACCGCGAGGACGAAGGCGTCGGCGGCGCTGCCGTCGACCATGCGGGCGGCGATCTGCTCGCGGCCCGCAAGGGCGGCGGCCCGCACCCGGTGCCGGCCGTCCACGACGCGCATGGTCGGGCGGTGCACGACGATCGGCGGCAGGGTGTCGGCCGCGGAGGCCAGGTTCCGGCAGTGGTCCTCGTTGGTGCCGCCGGTCCGGGGGGAGCCCGACAGGCGCAGGGCACGCAGGGGGACCGCGACCACGGGGAGGTGGTCCAGGTGCAGGGCCTCCGGGCCGAGGACGTCGAGCGGCGTGCCGGCGTCGGCGCCGACCGTGTCGGCGGGCGCGGAGACCGCGGTGTCGGTGAGGGTCTGGGTGAGGAGGTCGGTGGGACCGGGTTCGGTCAGGGAAAGAGAGGTGCTCACGTGTTCCTCCGGGCGATTCCGCCGCGGTGCCGTCTGCGCGAGGAGAGAGGAAAGGGAAATTCCGCGGAATTGCGCGGCACCATCGGCGCTTTCACCGCTCGGATCGCCGCACGG
Organism: Streptomyces sp. NPDC043680; assembly: GCF_056436685.1. Classification (NCBI taxonomy): domain Bacteria; kingdom Bacillati; phylum Actinomycetota; class Actinomycetes; order Kitasatosporales; family Streptomycetaceae; genus Streptomyces; species Streptomyces sp. NPDC043680. Next base: position 8,729 of record NZ_JBWKCE010000016.1, read on the forward strand.
CACAGGATTCGATCGAACAACCCGCGAGGACGGGAGTCGCCATCATCGTGTGCCAGCACAGGGCGAGCGCGGATTGCGCTACCTCGCCCTCGTCCTTTCCCTTCATGAACAGGACTGCGGAGAAGCCGGTGGTCGACGACACGACTCGTACGTGTTCGAGTCCGTCCGCTTCTCGGGTGTGTGCCCAGAACGCGTCGGTCAGCACAGCTGCGTCCATGTGCTGATCAGCCCTTTCAGGGCCCGCGTTGACTACGACAACGGCCGCGTACATGGGGCATCCTTCGGTCGCCGTCGCGGTGACGGTCAGCCCCAGCCGAATCCGTCGCCGTCGGCGTTGGTAGAGGTGACGGTGGTGCCGAGATCGGCTACGGCCACCGTTTCGGACGTCTCCTCGGTGCGGGGGAATGCGCCGGCCGAACCCGCGGCAGGAACGACGACACTGGCGATGACGGAAATACCGATGAGGGTCCGGGCCATGAGGAGAGAGGCGTTCTTCACAGTAATCCTTCCAAGGGGCCGCCCCGCGAAAATTGTCCGCGGTTTGTCCGGCGAGGTGGGGGGCGTTCCTGCGTATGGAAGAAGAATGGCCTGCGGAAAATGCCGTGTCAGTACCGGTCGCGTTGCACCAACAGGCCAGGCACCTTGGAGCCGTGCCCCGGGCGCGGCGGCCGCCCGTTGGCCTCGTCAATCGCCGTCGTGTCCCCATGCGGCCATGCAGCAACCTGCCATGCCCTCCTCAAGCCGTTCTCAAGCGGACCGCGAGGACGCCGGAGCCGCCCCGGGCGGCCGTCGCCGGGGGCGGCTCCTGGGGCGCGGGTCAGCGCAGCCAGACGCCCCGCTCGTGGTCGCGGCCGGACGGGCCGGTACTGTGGGGCAACTCCTGCCCGTAGCAGAGGCGTTCGAGCAGCGGGCCGGTCATGAGCGTGGTCACCAGAGCCATGACCACCATCGCGGTGAAGAGCCGGCTGTCCAACACCCCCAGCCCGAGGCCCACGTTCAAGATGACCAGTTCGGTCAGCCCGCGGGCGTTGAGCAGGACACCGAGGGCGACCGACTCGCGCCCCGGGACCCCCGACAGGCGGGCCGCGGAGGCGGCTCCCGCGAACTTGCCCACACAGGCCACCACGATCACCGCGACGACCATGAGCATGCCGCGTTCGCCCAGGCCCCGGAGGTCCACCGACAGCCCGGTGACGGTGAAGAAGACCGGCAGCAGGAAGAGACTGGTCTGCTCGATGCGCTCGGCGACCTCGGGGGCGTGCCCTTCGACCCGGTCCCGCGGTACCACGGCGCCGAACGCGAAGGCACCGAAGACGGCGTGCAGCCCGATGGCATTGGTTGCCCACCCGGACAGGAGCAGGCCGGTGACCAGGATGGCGTGGACGAGGGAGCTGCCGGCGGTACGGCGCCGTCCGGGAGCCAACAGCCTGCGCAGCCCGGGTCGCACCACGTAGACGAGGAACAGGAGGAAGAGGGCCGACTCCAGCACCATCCGCACCAGCGGCCACGGACCGCTCGCGGTGGCGATCACGACGATCACGGCCAGCACGCACCAGGCGAGGAAGTCCTCGATGGCGGCACAGGCGAGGGCCATGGCCCCCACGCGGCCGCGCTGCATGCCCTGTTCGGCGATGATCCGGGCGAGCACCGGGAAGGCGGTGATGGACATCGCCGCCCCGAGGAAGAGCGCCGGCGCGAGCACTCCCTCGGTGCGCAGCTGCGAGGTGTCGTACCAGGGATAGAGGGACACGGCCAGCCCTGCGCCCAGCACGAAGGGCAGCGCGACGGAGCTGAGGGACACCACCGTGACCTGCCGTCCGCTCCCCCGGAGCCGGGCCACGTCGAACTGGTAGCCCACCCCGAACATGAAGAGTACGAGGCCGAGTTGGGCGAGCGCCTGCAGGAGCGGCCGCGTGTCCGCCGGGAACAGCAGGTCCGCGGGACGGCCGGGGAGGAGGCCCAGCAGGCTGGGTCCCAGGGCGAGGCCGGCGATGATCTCCCCCATCACCGCGGGCTGTCGGAGGCGTTTGGCGAGCCGGGCGAAGACGAAGGCGAGGGCGAGGATCAGGGCCAGACCCGCGAGCATGCTCCCTGTCACTGCATCGGGAGGCCGTGCAGCGATCACATGGGGTTCCAAGACGGTCGACCCTCCCCGTTCGGCGGCTGTCGATGGCGGAACGACGGTCCGGCGCCGAGGCCGTCCCGTCCACGGTGTACCCGCAGACCGGTGGCACCGCGAGGGGCGGTCCGGCCAAAGCCGGAGGAGAATGGGAAGCAGCTCACGGAGGGTCATGCTTCCCCTTGCCCGATCGGTCGGCCGTGCGCTGACAGCGGTGCTCCTGAGCACGGTGGTCGCGTGGGGCACGCCCGTAGCCGCTCTTCCTGCCGGCCCGCCGGTCCCGGTCCTGGCAGCGAGGTACCTCACGCTCGACCCCACCCAGGGACCGCCCGGCAGCAGGGTGACGGTCCACGGCAACGGATTCACCAACTGCCGTGCGCAGCCGAGCGACGACGCCGCCGAGCCGGAGCCCGGCGAGATCAGCGTCGCCTGGCCGGGCAGCGACGACCCCAGCGTCACGAGGCCCAAGGCCAACGGTGAATTCGAGACCACCGTCATGGTTCCGTCCTATGCCACTCCCCGCTCGGACCCCTATCGGGTCACCGCCCTCTGCACGGACAACCGGAAGCTCAGGGCGGCCGCCGACTTCACGGTCACGCCCCCGGTCACGTCCCCGGTCGGGCCGCCGGACCTGGGGCTGGACCCGACCGTGGGTCCCGTGCGGACGCCGGTCACGGTGACCGGCACCGGGTTCGAGGGCTGTACCGCAGACGGCGGCCAGGGCGGCACGGTCACGCTGAAGTGGGACGACAGCCCGCTCCTGCCCGACCCGCCGGCGGACATCACGGCGGACGGCGGCGCGTTCACGGCCGTGGTCACCGTGCCGCCCGATGCGGAGGCCGGTGAGTACACGGTCACGGCGACCTGCGCGGAGGGCGAGCAGGTGTCCGCCGAGGAGCGCTTCGAAGTGACCGGCGCCGGGCCCTCGCCACTTCCGGGAGTGCCGGACGTGCAGGTGGCTCCCGCCTCGGCTCAGGTCGGCGGGGCGTCCCTCACCGTGTCCGGTTCGGGATTCAACTGTCCGCAGGTGGAAGTCCTGTGGGACGGAGAGCGGCGCGACACGGTCGAGCCCGGCGGGGACGGGACCTTCCGGACCACGCTGGACGTGCCCTCGGATGCGGGTGAGGGCGCGTACGCGGTACGCGGCCAGTGCGCGGCGGACCGGGCCGTGGGCGACGAGGCCGCATTCACCGTCACCGGCATCCTTCCCGGCCCCACGACTCCGACTCCGACTCCGACTCCGAGCGTGTCCTCGGCCACTCCCAGCCCGAATCCCACCCCCGACGGCCACGTCCCCCTCGGCCTGATCGTCGGCTCCTGCATGCTCGGCGCGGCCGTGCTGGCCGCCGCGGCGTACGTGTTCGTCACCCACCGCCCCCGCGGGCCGCGCTGGGTCCACCAGCACGTCGACTACCGGCCGGGCGCCGCCCCCGTGGCGACGGACGTGGCCGAGCCCTCCGGCACCGGCGGCGGCCCGCCGACCCGTTCCGTACGGCTGGAACCGCACCCGGATCCGGGTGACCAGACCCTGGAGGAGGGCTCATGACCACGGCTCCCGTCATCGAGCCCCTCACCGTCCGGGCCCTGCTGCTCGGCGCCGAGGGGCAGGCCCCCGAAGCGCTCGCCGACGCCCTGCACGCCCACCGCGCGGTGGCGGGCGCCCTCCCGGGCGTACCCGGCCTGACCTCCGGGGCGGACCGGGCCGTGGAGCGCGAGCTGGCCAACGTCGTCAACGGCTTCCTGGACCTCGACCTCGTCTCCCTGGTGGCGTCCGGCTGGTCCAAGTACCAGGCCCTCAAGGAGGCCGCGCGCCGCACGCGCCGGTATCCCGGCAGCGAGGAGGTCGTCGCGACCGCCACCCACAGCATCACCTCCGCCCACCACCCGTCGGTGGACCTCCTCGTGGACGGCGCCAGGGCTGCCACCGTCGGCGTGGACCTCACCGTGCACTTCCGGATCTCCGGGCTCGTCGCGGCCGTCCGCGACGGCCTGTTGGTCGCCGTCCACAGCGGGCAGTGCGCGGTGGAGGCCGAGCTCGCGGTGCGGGACGCCGTGGTCGCCTCCCGCGAGGGGCGGCTGGACCTCCCCGCCACGCTCCGTCTGCGCGAGCCGATCGACCTGCTGCCGCCCCGGCCGCCCGTCCCGCCCACGGCGCCGGCCGCGCCCCTCCCCCCGCCCCCGCCGCTCCCGCCGGCTCACTGAGGGCGCGGGTAGACCCTGGACTGCTTCACACTGCCGAAGGCGAAGCTCGACTCGATCGACGCGATGCCCGGAATGGCGTGGATCCGGTGCCGCACCAGGGCCTCGTAGGCCTCCAGGCTTTCGATCACGACGCGCAGCAGATAGTCGCTGCTGCCCGCCATCAGGTAGCAGTCCTGGATGTGCTCGATGACCGCGACGTGCTCCTCGAAGATCCGGACCGCCTCCGCGGTGTGGCGTTCCAGCCGTATCCGGACGAACACGGTGATCGGGAGGCCGAAGGCGACCTGGTCGACCATGGCGGTGTAACCGCGGATCAGGCCGGCCTCCTCCAGGCGCCGCACCCGGCGCAGACAGGGTGACGGGGACAGCCTGACCCGGTCGGCCAGTTCCTGGTTGGACAGCCGTCCGTCGGCCTGCAACTCCCGGATGATCTGCAGGTCAACCGCGTCCATACCCACTCCGCACACCTCGTTCTTGGCAGATTCTGCCCCCACGCTATGCCTGGAAGGCAGAACTCGCAATCGTCTGCCCCGCACAAGGATCTACCGTTGCCCCGTGGCCGGATCCGGCCCTTTGAGGCTGGAGGAGCCCCCTTGGTGACCGCGAACACCGTGCCCGCGACGGCACCCCCGCAGGGTGCTCCCGCGGCCCGCCGCGGGCTCTCCCCGCAGGCCCGGGGAACCCTGGCCCTGGTGGTGACCGTGCTGATCTGGGCGGCCTTCGCCCTCAGCGCCCGCGCCCTCGCCTCCTCCTCCCTGCGGCCCGCCGACGCCGCCCTGCTGCGCTTCGGCGTCCCGCTCGTCGCCCTGGCGCCCGCGCTGTGGCGGCGGCGCCGGCAGCTCGCCGCCGTCCGGCCGGCCGCCGCGCTCAAGATCATCTGCGGTGCGGGGGTGCCGTTCTTCCTGGCGGCCATGTACGGCGGCTCGCTGACCTCGGCGGCCTTCGTCGGCTCGATCGTTCCCGGCATGGTCCCGCTGTTCGTCTCGGCACTCGTGATCGCCGGCGGCCGCGGCGCGCCCCGGGGCGCCCAGACCGCCGGGCTCGCCCTGATCGCGACGGGCGTGGTGGCGCTGGTCTGGCGCTACGTCGTCCCGCTCGACACGGGGGTGCTCGCCGGCGCCGGCATCCTGCTCGTGGCCAGCGGGCTGTGGGCCCTCTACACGGTGGGCCTCAAGGAGGTGGACCTCGACCCCGTCGGATCGATCGGCCTGCTGTGCCTGCCCTCCTTCGCCGTGATGGCCGTACTGGCCCTGACCGGGGTGCTCCCCACCGGCCTCGGATCCGCCGCGGGCGGCGACATCGTCCTGTTCCTGGTGGTGCAGGGGCTGGGGGTGGGCCTGTGCGCGGGCCTGCTGTACGCCTTCGCCATCCGCAGGCTCGGCGCGGAGCGCGCCTCCGTCGGCGGGAGCCTCAGCCCCGTCGCCGTGGTGCTGCTCGCCGTCCCCCTGCTCCACGAGTCGCCGACGGCCGCCGTGCTCCTCGGCGTCCCCCTCATCACCGCGGGTGTGGTCCTGGCCAACCGTCGGCCCCGGACCGCGCCCGTCCCCGCTCCCGTCCCCGTTCCCGCCGATCCCGAGTCCGAGGTCTCCGTAGATGCTTGAGCTGCTCCTCCCGCCGCCCGTCGACCCGCTGTGGGACCTGACCGAGGCCTACGGGGCCGACGCCCGACCCGAGCGCCTGAACCTCGTCCTCGGCGTCTACCGCGACCACACGGGCGGCACCCCGGTCATGACGGCCGTGCGCGAGGCCGAGATACGCCTGGCGCAGCGGTCGGCCTCGAAGGAGTACCGGGGGCTCTCCGGCAACACCGCCTTCAACCGCGCGATGGTCTCGATGGTGCTGGGCTCGGCCCCCGACGGCGCGGCCGAGCGGGCCGTGGCGGTCCAGACCGTCGCGGGCAGCGGCGCGCTGCGGCTGCTGGCCGACCTGGTCTGCCGGACCCGCCCGGGCACCACGGTGTGGATCAGCGACCCGGCGTACGTCAACCACCGGCCCATCCTGGAGGCGGCCGGGCTGAACGTGCGCACGTACGGCTGGCTCGACGCGGAGGGCGGCTTCGACACCGACGGCATGCTGGGGGACCTGGCGCAGGCGCGCCGGGACGACGTGGTCCTGCTGCAGGGCTGCTGCCACAACCCCACCGGGGTCGATCCCTCGGCCCAGGTCTGGGAGGCGCTGGCCGAACTGGCCGTGCGCGCGGGCTGGGTCCCGTTCGTCGACCTCGCGTACCACGGGCTCGGCGACGGCCTGGAGGCGGACCTGGCGGCCACGCGGATGCTCGCGGAGCGGGTGCCGGAGATGCTCGTCGCGGTGAGCTGTTCGAAGAACTTCGGCCTCTACAGCGACCGTACGGGCTGCGCCATCGTGGTCGGGGCGTCCCGGGGCTCGCTGCGGCACGTGGAGACGGCGCTGCAGAACGCGGCCCGCACCCTCTACTCCATGCCCCCGGAGCACGGGGCCGCGGTCGTGGCCGCGGTCTTGGAGGACGACGGGCTGCGGGCCGCCTGGCGCGGTGAGCTGGAGGCCATGCGCGGGCGGATCGAGGCCAACCGGTCGGGTCTGGCGGGCGAATTGAGCGCGCTCGGGTGGGACCGGCAGGCGCAGGTGCTCGCGCGGCAGAAGGGGATGTTCTCGATGCTGCCGCTCTCGTCGCGTCAGATGCTGCGGCTGCGCAGTGGTTTCGCCATCTACGGGACCACCTCGGGGCGGATCAACATCGCGGGGATTCCGGCGCACCGGGTTCCCTGCCTCGCCCGGGGCATCGCTGCGGTCCTCGCCGAGGACACCGACCGGGCCTCCGCCGGAGCCGCCGTCCAGGGCGTCTAGCGCTGTGGCCGGGAAGGTTTCCCGGGTCGCGTTGTCCGGTGCGGTGCATCGCAAGGCGGAGGCCCGCGGCTCGTACTGGACGTACTTGCGCGGTCCGACAACGCAGCGAGGTGCCGTGCCGGGCGGCGCGACCCGGTGGACCTTTCCGGTCACAGCACTAGCCGCCCTTCCCGGGGCGCCGCCCTCCGGGCACCGGGAAACGATGGGGTGCGGTACTGCCGGCTCGCGGCCGGTGAGGAGGCTCCGCTGGCGCGGCCGACGCTTCCGGCCGCAGGCCGTCGTACACGCCTTCCAGGACAGGCTCATCGCGCTGGACCGCGGACCGGCTCCGTGTTGCGGCGAGCCGGGGAGCACCTGCGGCCGTGCGCCTTCGCGGCCGGTGCCGTCGTGGCGGTGAGCGTCGCCGCGCCGGACGCGCTGGACGTCGTCCTGCGGGAGGCGTGGACCGCCCGGTCCTGGTGCGAGGCCGGTGCGCAGCCGAGCCCGGCGTGGTGGCGGCCCGGTGCCGCGAGGCGCGCGGGGCCGTGGCGGGGCCCTCAACGGAGGTGCTGCCCAAGCCACCGCTGCCGCCGAAACCGGCACCGGCACCGACTGCCCGCTCCCGCGCGGCCCCGCCGCCTTCACCGCTCGGTGCCGATGCCGTGGAACACGCCCTGGTGGGTGATCTCGCGGTGGAGCTCAGCGTCCATCCCGACTCGGGCGCGGTCGCCCTGCTGCGGTGGACCTCCCCACGTCCGCCCCGGTCCGGGCGCTCGTACGCGAGGACACCGCCGAAGAGCCCGCCCGGGCCAGGAACAACAGCGTCGAACAGGTACGCCTGCTGCGCGCGAGCCGGGCTTCCGCGAACGAGACGCTCGCGGAACTGTCGGACGCGGCCGTGCTCAGAGCACTGCACGGCTCGACCAGGAACGCGGCGACGACGGGAACGAGCCGCCGCACGCCCAGGGCACGGCGCTCAGGGAGCTGCGCTCCGGGGAGCGGGCCCCCTGTGCCCCCGCAGACGGCCGGTGTTCCGACCGACCAGCCCCCCGACCCGTTCGGGTATGCCCGGGCCGTTCCGGATTCCCGAGGCCATTCCCGAACAGGCCCTGTTCAACGCCCCTTCGTACGGACCATGGACCACCACCATCGGAGCGGCCGCTCGCGGGCGCACTGTCGCTGTGCGGCTCCGCCAACAGCACCGCGGTGGCGCTGGTCCGGACGCGCTCCGGCGCCTTCGGCGGATTCCAGACGGGCAACCCCTGGGTGACGCGGGACGGCGGCGCCGGGTGGAAGGACCTGTCCGCCGGGCCGCCGGCCGCCCCGGTCCGGGCACTCGCCGTACACCCAGGCGCACCGAAGTCGGGATCTTCGCCGGCGAGAACGCGGGGGCGAGCTGGCCGCCGACGAACGAGGGCCCCACCAACTGCCCGTTCGACGACCTGTTCTGGACGGACAAGACCTGCGTCAGTGCCACGACGGTCACGTTCTCGCTGCTCGCTCGCGGTGAGTACCGCAGGGCGCGCGGGCCCCGTCCCCGCGGTGGACCCGCACCCTGCCCGCCACACGACCTGATGTTCCATCAGGTCATCCGTCCCGGACCCTTGACTCTGCTCGCGGCAGTCGCGATTCTCGTGCCCATGCCTGCGCGGGACATGACAAACAGCCGGTGCCTCTGACGGTCCGCGTCCTCGACCGCGCCATCCGCTGACGATGACGTGAGTGATGACCTTGAATCGAGACCCGCACCGCAGGCGCCGGCCCCTCGCGGTCCTGGCGCTGCTCCTCACCGTGATGGCCATGGCCCTCGGACCCGCCAACGGCGCCGTCGCCCAGACCGACTGGTGGACCCCGACCGCCCGTCCCGCACCGGACTCCCAGATCAACGTCACGGGCGAGCCGTTCAAGGGGACCGACGCCCAGGGCAATGTCCGGGGCTTCGTCGACGCCCACGACCACATCATGTCCAACGAGGGCTTCGGCGGCCGCCTGATCTGCGGCAAGCCGTTCTCCGAGCAGGGCGTGGCCGACGCGCTCAAGGACTGCCCCGAGCACTACCCCGACGGCTCGCTGGCGATCTTCGACTTCATCACCAAGGGCGGTGACGGCAAGCACGACCCGAACGGCTGGCCGACGTTCAAGGACTGGCCCGCCCACGACTCGCTCACCCACCAGCAGAACTACTACGCCTGGATCGAGCGCGCCTGGCGCGGCGGCCAGCGGGTCCTGGTCAACGACCTGGTCACCAACGGGGTGATCTGCTCGGTCTACTTCTTCAAGGACCGCGGCTGCGACGAGATGTCCGCCATCCGCCTGGAGGCGCAGAAGACGTACGACATGCAGGCCTACATCGACAGGATGTACGGCGGGCCGGGCAAGGGCTGGTTCCGGATCGTCACCGACTCGGCGCAGGCTCGCGAGGTCGTCCAGCAGGGCAAACTCGCCGTGGTCCTCGGGGTCGAGACCTCCGAGCCGTTCGGCTGCAAGCAGATCCTGGACATCGCCCAGTGCAGCAAGGAGGACATCGACCGCGGCCTCGACGAGCTGTACCGGATCGGCGTGCGCAGCATGTTCCTGTGCCACAAGTTCGACAACGCCCTGTGCGGGGTCCGCTTCGACGAAGGCGCCCTCGGCACGGCCATCAACGTGGGCCAGTTCCTGTCGACGGGGACCTTCTGGCGGACCGAGAAGTGCGCCGGGCCCCAGCACGACAACCCCATCGGCCTCGCAGCGGCACCGAACGCCCAGAAGGAGCTGCCGGCCGGGGTGAGCGTCCCCGCGTACGCTGCCGACGCCCAGTGCAACGTCCGCGGGCTGACCGACCTCGGCGCCTACGCGGTGCGCGGCATGATGAAGCGCAAGATGATGCTGGAGATCGACCACATGGGCGTCAAGGCCGCGGGTCAGGCCTTCGACATCATGGAGTCCCAGTCGTACCCGGGGGTGATCTCCTCCCACAGCTGGATGGACCTCGACTGGATCGAGCGGGTCTACAAGCTCGGCGGCTTCGTCGCCCAGTACATGAACGGCTCCGAGGCCTTCAGCGCCGAGGCCAAGCGCACGGACGCGCTGCGCGACAAGTACCAGGTGGGCTACGGCTTCGGCACCGACATGAACGGCGTCGGCGGCTGGCCCGGCCCCCGCGGCGCCACCGCCCCGAACCCCGTGCACTACCCCTTCCGAAGCACCGACGGCGGCTCGGTCATCGACCGGCAGACCACCGGGCAGCGCACGTGGGACCTCAACACCGACGGCGGCGCGCACTACGGCCTGGTCCCGGACTGGATCGAGGACATCCGGCTGGTAGGCGGCCAGGGCGTGGTGGACGACCTCTTCAAGGGCGCCGAGTCCTACCTGCGCACCTGGGGCGCCTCCGAACGGCACCGGGCCGGCGTGAACCTCGCCTCCGGCGCCGCCGCCTCGGCCAGCTCCGCGGAGTGGAACCCGTTCACCAGCTACGCGCCCGACCGCGCCGTGGACGGCAACCAGGGCACCCGCTGGGCCAGCGACTGGAGCGACGACCAGTGGCTGCGGATCGACCTCGGCTCCCCGAGCCTGGTCGGCCGGGTCACCCTCGACTGGGAGCGCGCGTACGGGAGGTCGTACCGCATCGAGGTGTCGGCCGACGGGACGAACTGGCAGAGCGTGTGGTCGACGACCGCGGGTGACGGCGGTCTGGACACGGCGCGGTTCACCGGTGTCCCGGCCCGCTACGTACGGGTCCATGGACAGGGCCGCGGCACGCAGTGGGGCTACTCCCTCCACGAGGTCGGCGTCTACAGCGGCTGACCCCGCGGACCGGCCGGCGGCCGGATCGGGTCGGGGCTGCACGCAGCACCAGGAGCACCACGGGACAGGGGACGCGGATGGCACGGATGCCGTTGGCCGAGCGGCGCCGGCAGCTGACGGAGGCGGCCATCCGCGCCATGACCCGCGACGGGGTCTCCAGGACCACGACCCGGTCCATCGCCGCCGAGGCGGGCACCTCGCTGAGCGTCTTCCACTACTGCTTCGACTCCAAGCAGGCACTGCTCGAATCCGTCATCGAAACGATCACCGAGCACTGCGTCACGGTGGTCAAGGAGGCCATCCGGCCGAAGGCCACCCTGCGGGAGACCGTCCGGGCCGGCTTCCAGGCGTACTGGGACCACGTCTGCGCCCACCCGGGCGAGCACATGCTGACGTACGAGCTGACGCAGTACGCCCTGCGCCAGCCCGGCTTCGGCCACCTGGCCCGGCGGCAGTACGAGCTGTACGGCGGGACTTACGCCGAGCTCATCGAACAGGTCCGCCGCGACGACACGGAGTTCCGGCTCCACGTCCCCGTCCCCGTCCTGGCCCGCTACCTGGCGGCGATGACGGACGGGCTCACCCTGAACTACCTCGTCCTCGGCGACGAGGCGGCCGCGGCGGACATCCTCGGCATGGTCACCGCCCACGTCGCCGCCCTCGTCGCACCGCAGCCGGCGACGGGCTAGTCCTCGGCGCGCTGGGTCACCGGGGCGCTGCTCTCGTCGCCGAGGAACTCGTACCAGCGGCGCTGGAGGCACAGGTAGCGGGTGTCCGCCTCGGCCAGGGCCAGGAACGAGTCCACCGTGGCGGCGAGCCGTTCGCGCAGGCCCGGGTCGCTCAACTCACCGTCCTCACTGAAGGCCGAGTGCGCCATGGCCAGGCTGAACATGTCGGGGTACACCCGCGCCCCGAGGTGTTCGAGCGGGACGCGCAGCGCCCACAGCCCCCGGTTGCCGCCGACCATCGACGGAGAGGCCGAGACGAGCAGGGTCTGCTTGTCCTTGAAGGGCTGCGGCCGGAAACGGGACACCCAGTCGACGGCGTTCTTCAGGACGCCGGGCACCGAGGCGTTGTACTCGGGTGAGGCGATCACCAGGGCCTGCGCGGTGAGCAGCCGCTCGCGCAGGGCGGCCGCCCCGGGCGGCGGGCCCTGCTCCTCCTCCGTGTCGCCGTCGTAGACCGGCATCTCGAACTCCCGGATCCGGGCGAGGTCCACGACGGCCCCCGAGCGCTCCACCTGCCCGGCGACGAGTGCGGCCAGCCGGGCGTTGACGGAGGCCCGGCGGGAGGAGCCGGCCAGGACGAGGACCCGCAGGGGGCCCGGTCCGCCGGTCACGCCCATGTCGCCCGTTTCGGTCACGTCGCTCACATCCCGGACCGTACGCCACCCGGTCCGCGCGGCCCGTCGGCGCCGGGGCCGCCTCGCTGGGCGTCACCCCAACGGCGTCGACGACGTCATTCCGGGGCCGGGTGGGCCTCCGGGTGGGCGTCCCACCACAGGCGGTGGAAGGGGTTGTTGTCGACATTGGCCAGGTAGGCTCCTGCCGCCGCCCGGTAGAGGAGTTCCGCCTGCCGCGCCGAGACCGCCGAGCGGTTCCAGGCGAGGCGGATGCGGCCGGTGATCGGGGCGCCGAGCAGCGGGCGCATCACCGTGCCCGCCGCCGCCGGCGCCGTGGGCTGGGTCAGCGAGACCGCGCGGCCCGCCGCGATCAGGTCGTGGTGCATCTTGCGGTCGGTGATCCGGTAGCGCAGGGAGGGGACGAAACCGGCCTTCGCGCAGGCCGCGACCAGGGCTTCGGGGCCGCCGTCGTCATCCTCCACCAGCGTCATCCACTGCTCGCCGGCCAGGTCGGCCAGATCGAGGACCTCCCGGGCCGCGAGGGGGTGGTGCTCCGACATCCGGATGCAGAACGGCTCCTTGCCGACCAGGGTCCGGGCGACGGTGCCCGCGGGCAGCGGAACCTCGTGGTCGTTCACCTCGCCGTAGACGACGAGGTTGTAGCGGCCCGCGCCGAGCATCCGTACCAGGGCCGTCACCGAGTCCTCCTGGTACAGGGCGATCTCCCGCCCGGCCAGGGCCAGGTCGGTCTGCGCGAGCAGGCCGTCGAGCAGCACGAGCAGGATGCAGCCGAGCCGCAAGGGGGTGTCGGCCGCCATCGCGCGGGTCTCCGCGCCGAGGGCGTCCATCTCGCTGAGGACGCGGCGCGCCTTGGCCAGGACGTACTCGCCCAGCGGGGTGGGTTCGACCCCGTGCCGGCCGCGGACGAAGAGTTCGCCGCCGGTGACCCGTTCGATCCGCCGCAACTGCGCAGAGAGGGCCGGCTGGGAGACCCCCAGCCGTCGCGCCGCGCCGCCCAGGCTGCCGGCTTCCGCGATCTGGCAGACGGCGTGCAGATGTCTCAACTCCAGCTGCATCCCGGCAGCTTACGCAGCGTGACGCAACCGCACCATAACGCGCGTCTTATGCGCGCAGGGATGTCCCAATCTCGCCATGTCCACGCCCATACTCGGCGCGAACAGCCAGCCGGAACCCCCCACACACGATCGGAGTGGACTCTTGCAGCCCACCAGATGGATGGCTTCCGTGGCGGCCATGGCGCTGACCGCGAGCCTCGCCGGCACCCTGGCCGGCACCGCGTCCGCCGCTCCACAGGCCGCTTCCCCGACGGCCCCGCAGCCCACCCCCGCCGAGCGCGCGGTCGCCGCCGCCGACGCGGCGGTCGGCAGCGGACTGGACTCCCTCGTCAACGCGCCCCAGCAGCAGTACGACCGGCGCCTGGTCACCCCCTGGGTGCAGGACCTGTACTCCGTGGCGTACGAGCGCACCTACCGCGGCCTGCCGGTCGTCGGCGGCGACGCGGTCGTCCTCGCCGACGGCCACGGCCGGGTCCGCGCCGTGCAGTCGGCCTCGGCCACGGTCATCGACGTGGCGACCACCCCCTCCGTCACCGCACAGGCGGCCGAGACCGTCTCGCGGGCGGAGCTGACGAAGGTCGACACGGTCCTGGAGCGCCGCCTCGTCGTCCGGCTCAAGGACGACCGGCCGGTCCTGGCCTGGGAGACCGTCCTCTCCGGCAGCACCCGGACCGCGCCCAGCAAGCTCCACGTCTTCGTGGACGCCCGCACCGGCAAGGTCGTCGACCGCCACGACGAGGTGGTGGCGGGCAGCGGCACCAGCAAATGGAACGGCCCGAACCCGCTCACCGTCGACACCACGGCCTCGGGCGGCTCGTACTCCCTGCGCGACCCCAACCGGACCGGTCTGAGCTGTGCGGACTACGGCACCGGCAGCGTCTTCACCAAGTCCTCCGACTCCTGGGGCACGGGCAACCCGACCTCCAAGGAGACCGGCTGCACGGACCTCATGTTCGCCGCGCAGAAGCAGTGGGACATGCTGGGCCAGTGGCTGGGCCGCAACGGCGTCAGCGGCAACGGGCGCAGCTTCCCCGGCAAGGTCGGCCTCGGCGACCTCAACGCCTACTGGGACGGCAGCTCGGTCACCATCGGGCACAACAGCGCGAACGAGTGGATCGCCGGGGTGGACGTGGTGGCCCACGAGTACGGGCACGCCATCGACTCCAACACCCCCGGCGGCACCAGCGGCCAGGAAGCCGGGCTGGGCGAGGCCACCGGTGACATCTTCGGGGCGCTGACCGAGGCGTACGTCAACGAGCCGGCCCCCTACGACACTCCCGACTACACCGTCGGCGAGATGATCAACCTCCAGGGCCGCGGGCCGATCCGCAACATGTACAACCCGCCGGCCGTCAACAACGACCCGGCCTGCTACAGCTCCGCGATACCCGGCACCGAGGTGCACAAGGCCGCGGGTCCGCTGAACCACTGGTTCTACCTGCTCGCCGAGGGCAGCAGCCCGGGCGGCGGCAAGCCGGACAGCCCCACCTGCAACCAGTCCGCGGTCACCGGCGTGGGCGTGCAGAACGCCGGAAAGATCTTCTACGGCGGCATGCTGCTCAAGACCAGCAGCATGTCCTACAAGAAGTACCGCACGGCGACCCTGAGTTCCGCCAAGTCGCTGGACCCGGCCACCTGCAACCTGTTCAACCGCACCAAGGCCGCCTGGGACGCCATCAGCGTGCCCGCCCTGTCCGGCGACCCGACCTGCACCCCGAGCGGCCAGAACGACGACTTCTCGCTGGCGCTGAACCCGTCGTCGGGAACCGTCCAGCAGGGCGGCTCGGTCACCACCACCGTGGCCACGAGCACCACCACCGGCCAGGCCCAGCAGGTGACCCTGACCGCAACCGGTCTCCCGTCCGGGGTGACCGCCTCCTTCAACCCGGCCACCGTGCAGTCCGGCCAGTCCTCGACGCTGACGCTCTCCGCGAGCTCGGCCGCGGCGCCCGGCGCCTCCACCGTCACGGTCAAGGGCCAGGGCCCGAGCCTGGCGCACACAGTGGACTACGCCCTCAACGTCGGCGGCACCCAGCCCGGCACGGACCCGCCGAACATCAACGTGGCCGACGTCCAGGCGCACCTGGCCCAGCTGAACACCATCGCCTCGCAGAACGGCGGCAACCGCCGCGCGGGCAGCGCGGGCCACACCCAGTCCCTGGCGTACATCAAGGGCAAGCTCCAGGCGGCCGGCTACACGGTCACCGAGCAGAACTGCACCTCCTGCACCTATCCTTCGAACAACCTGATCGCGGACTGGCCCGGCGGCCCCGCGGACAAGACCGTCATGTTCGGCGCCCACCTCGACGGCGTCTCGGCGGGCCCCGGCATCAACGACAACGGTTCGGGCTCCGCGACCCTGCTGGAGAACGCGCTCGTCCTCGCGCAGAAGAACCCCACGATGACGCAGCACGTGCGCTTCGCCTGGTGGACCGACGAGGAGCAGGGCCTGAACGGATCCGAGTTCTACGTGGGGCGGCTCAGCAGCGCCGAGAAGTCCGCCATCAAGGGCTACTACAACTTCGACATGGTCGGCTCGCCCAACGGCGGCTACTTCATCAACAACCTGAACTCCGCCACGGCCGCGCCCCTCAAGGCGTACTGGGCCTCACTGAACCTCGCCCCCGAGGAGAACACCGAGGGCCAGGGCCGCAGTGACGACTACTCGTTCCAGCAGGGCGGCATCCCGACCTCCGGCTACGCGGCCGGGGCCGGCGCCCGCAAGACCTCGGCGCAGGCGGCGAAGTGGGGCGGCACCGCGAACGCCGCCTACGACTCCTGCTACCACAGCTCCTGCGACACGGCGAACAACATCAACGCCACGGTCCTGGACCGCAGCGCCGACGGCGTGGCCTACGCGATCTGGAAGCAGGCCGTGGGCGGGGACACCCCGGCGCAGGACTTCTCCCTCAGCGCCTCCCCCGCCGCCGGCACCGCCAACCCGGGCGGCAGCGTCACCTCCACCCTCGGTACCACGACCGTGAGCGGCAGCCCGCAGACGCTCGCCCTCTCGGTCTCCGGCGCCCCCGCCGGGGTGACCGCGACGCTCAGCCCCTCGTCCGTGCAGTCCGGCAGCTCCTCCACGCTCTCGGTGCAGGTCGGCGCGGGCGCCGCGCAGGGCACGTACACCCTGACCCTCACCGGCACCGGCACGGTCAGCCACAGCACCACCTACACCCTGACGGTCGGGGGCGGGGGCGGGACCTGCACCCCGCGCCAGGTCGTCGCCAACGGCGGCTTCGAGAACGGCAGCAGCCCGTGGACGGCGACGTCCGGGGTCATCACCAACCAGTCCGGCGAGGTCGCGCACGGCGGGGCGTACATGGCGTGGCTGAACGGCTGGGGTTCCACACGGACGGACAGCGCGTCGCAGTCGCTCACCCTCCCCTCCGGCTGCGCCTCGGGCCGGCTCACCTTCTACCTGCACATCGACACGGACGAGACCGAGGACGTCGTCTACGACACCTTCACGGTCTCGGTCGGCGGCCAGACACTGGAGAGCTTCTCCAACGTCGACGCGGCCACCGGCTACGTACTGAAGAGCTACGACGTCTCCCGTTTCGCCGGGCAGACCGTCACCCTGCGGTTCCAGGGCGTGGAGGACCCGTCCCTCCAGACCTCGTTCGTCGTGGACGACGTCGCCCTCCAGGTGGGCTGACGGCCGCCTGAACGGACCGGCGAGCGGCATGCGCCCCCGCGCATGCCGCTCGTCTCAGTACGGGCGCGGTGACATGACGTGCGGCTCGGCGTCCGGGGCGGCCAGGACGCAGCGGGGGACGCCGGGGCCGGGTGTCGTGCGGACGGACACCGGGGTCGGCGGATCGGTCGGCAGCTCGACCTGCACGGTGACGGGGCGGTCGGCCTGCGTGGTGCCGTGACCGGTCTCCTTGCCGTCGACGAGGATCTCCACTTCGACCCGGCGGCCGGTCTCGACGGTGGCGCTGACGGAGTGCCCCGCATGATCGATGTGGAAGTGATGGCGTCGTCTCATGGCTCGCCTCCGGCGGGCACACCGTTCCTGCGTCCAGCGTAGTCCCGGGCCCACCTGCCCGCAGCGCGCTGATCAACGCCGGTGGCGGGGGACTGTTTTGGTTTGGCGCCCGATCCTCAATACGATCCGGCGATGATCACAAGAAAATGGGTGGCGGCCGGGGCCTGCGGCCTGTTGGCCACCCTGGCGGTCGGGCTCTTCCCGGCGAACGCCGCCGCCGGCGAACCGGTGGCGAAGGAGTCCCCCAAGGTCGAGCTGGTGCTGGACGTCAGCGGCTCGATGCGGGCGACCGACATCGACGGCAAGTCCCGCATGGCCGCGGCGAAGCAGGCGTTCAACGAGGTACTGGACGCCACCCCGGACGAGGTGCAGCTCGGCATACGCACCCTCGGGGCCACCTATCCCGGTGACGACCGGCAGCTCGGCTGCAAGGACACCAAGCAGCTCTACCCGGTCGGCAAACTCGACCGGACCGAGGCGAAGACCGCGGTGGCCACCCTGGCCCCCACGGGCTGGACCCCCATCGGACCGGCGCTGCTCGGGGCGGCCGAGGACCTCAAGGGCGGCGACGCCACCCGGCGGATCGTCCTCATCACGGACGGCGAGGACACCTGCGCCCCGCTCGACCCGTGCGAGGTGGCCCGCGACATCGCGGCCCAGGGCATCCACCTGGTCATCGACACGCTCGGGCTCGTCCCGGACGCCAAGACCCGCGATCAGCTGGTCTGCATCGCCGAGGCCACCGGCGGCACCTACACCTCGGTCCAGCACACCGCCGAACTCTCCGGCCGGGTCCGCCAGCTGGTGGACCGGGCCGCCACCCCGGTCGTCACCCCGGTGGCAACCGAGGGGGCCAAGCAGTGCCAGGGCGCACCGCAGCTCGGGGCCGGCCTCTACAGCGACCGCGAGGCCTTCGGTGAGCACCGCTGGTACCGGGTGGACGTCAAGCCCGGCCAGGAGCTGCGCGCCTCGGTGAGCATCGCCGCCGACCGCGCGGTCAACCGGGACTACGGGATCCTGCTGCGGGCGACGACCGTGCACGGGCGGGAGATCGTCCGGGGCGCGGAGGCGGGTGACGGCCGCACCGACATGATCTCGACCGGACTGCGCTACCCGAAGGCCGAGGCCGACGACGAGGACGCGAACGGCAGCGGGGACGGCAAGCCGGCCACCGAGACGGTCTGCCTGCAGATCAGCAACTCCTTCTCGGCCCCCGCCTCGGTCAAGACCACCCCGGGCCTGCCCGTCGAACTGACCATCGACCTGGTGGACGGCCCCGACGACACCGCCGACGCAGCGGCCTTCGGGCTCGGCCGCGGCTGGTGGCTGCTCGGCGTGCTGGTGCTCGCGGGCCTGGTCGCGGGCCTGGTGTGGGGCTGGATCTCCCGCTGGCGTATCTCGGTCTGGAGGACGAACTGATGCGTACCGTACGCATACTGGCCGCCGCGGCACTGGCCGCCGGCGCGGTGCTGGGCGCGGGTGGCGCGGCCGCGGCCGACACCCCGGTCCCGAGTGCCAGTCCGAGCGGCAAGGCCTCCGGGCCGACCGAGGCCGGCACGGCCTTCCGTACGGCCACGCCGGTCCGGCCGGGCCAGCGGGCCACGGCCGACGCGTCCACCGGCGACTACCTCTACTGGGTGCTGCCGCTGGACTCGGGACAGCGGGCCACCGTACGGGCCCGGGTGAAGCTGCCTGCGTCGGCCAACCGGCACGGCGCCTCGACCTGGCAGCTCGACGTGTACGACGGGCTGCGCCGCCGTCAGGCCTGTACCTACGGGAAGCAGACCGGGGCGGCGGCCAAGGAGGCCGCTTCGGTGGAGCTGTCCTGCACCCTGCGGCCCGTCCGGCCCGGAGCGGAGCCGTGGGCGAACGATCCCCTGCCCGGGAGCTACTACGTACGCCTGACCGTCCTGGACGTGGCGCAGGAGGACCTCGGCCAGCCGGTGCGGGCCGAGATCGAGACGAGCATCTCGGACACGGGTGGCGCCTTCGCGGTGGACGGGGCGCTCGCCGCTCCGCTCGTGCCCGGGATCACGGCGCAGCAGGCCGACGCGAAGGGTTCGGCGAAGAAGCAGCCGGCCGCCGTCGGCGAGCCTGAGGGCGGCTGGTCCGGCGGACGGTGGTCAGACCGCTGGATCTGGACCGCGGCCGGTGGCGTCCTCGGTGCCCTCGCGGGCGTCTTCGGGTACTCCCTCACGCGCGGCCGGGGCCGCCCCTCACGGGTGCCGCCGGGGAGCTGACCGGACGGCTCGGCATCACCCGGGCATGCGGCATCGCCCGGGCACGACGAGGGCCGTCCGGCCGGACCGCAGCAGCGGTCCGGCCGGACGGCCCTTTCCCGTCGCAGCGCTCAGGACGGCTCGGCGGCCAGGGCGCCGGACCGCTCGCCGGCCGCCGCCGCAGCCGGTTCCGCGGCGGCTGCGGCGTCCCGCAGTCGGCGCTGCGGCTTCTTGACCAGCAGGTAGACCAGTCCGGCGGTGATCACCGCGCCGGTGCCGAGCAGCCCGGCCCAGACCTGGTACCACGGGGCTCCGGGCGGGGCGAGGACCGCGCGCGGCCAGCAGACGTTGGCGACCTCGAAGGCGGTCCAGAGCACCGCGAGGACATTGAGGAAGGTGCCCTTGCGCCCCAGCCGGAGGTGTCCGGAGGGGACCCAGGTGCCGCGCAGCCGGGCGATCAGCGCGGCCAGGCTGACCAGGAAGAACGGCAGGAACGTGGCCGCGGTGCCGAAGGCGATCAGGCTGCCGATGGCGGTGGCGTTCAGGCCGAGCAGCAGGCCGGAGCAGCTCACGGCGGTCGAGGCGATCAGCCCGCCGATCGGGGCCTGGCGGCGGTTGACCCTGCGCACCTGGCGGGAGAAGGGGAACACCCCGTCGCGCGCGAGCGAGTAGACCCCGCGGGCGGCGCCGCCCTGGGAAGCCATCGCGCAGGCCAGGAAGCCGACCAGGACCACGGCGACGAACGGCTTGTCGGACCAGGAGCCGAAGGCGGTCGTGACGGCGGTGGTCACCGGGTCGAGGTCCCCGCCCGCCACGACGGCGGCCGGGGAGGGGTGGGCGAGGGCGACGGCCATGGCGTTGAGCATGACCACCAGGCCGACGCTGAGCAGCGCCCACCACATGGCCCGGGGCACCTGCCGCCCGGCGTCCCTGGTCTCCTCGGCGGTCGACACGCAGGCGTCGAAGCCGATGAAGCCCCAGCCGGCGACGGCGAGGACGGCCAGGAAGGCCATCACGGTCGATCCGCCGGAGAGCTGTTCGGCGCCGAGGGTCTCGGTGAAGAGCGAGAAGCCGTGCTCACGGAAGAAGAGCAGCAGGGTGAAGCCGACGAGGACCGAGGCGATCGCCTCGGCCGCGATGCCCAGCGACACGAACCAGCTCAGGATCCTGATGCCGTAGGCGTTGACCAGCATGCACGCCAGCAGGATCGCGGCGGCCACGGCGACCATGGCGCCCGGCGAAGGAGTGGCCCCGAACAGGGCGAAGACCCAGGGTGCGGCCAGGTACGCCACGGTGGTGTTGCCGAACATCACTGCGAACTGCCACACCCAGCCGCTCATCCAGCCGAAGGACGGCCCGAGCAGCCTGCGGCCCCACTGGTAGGGCCCGCCGGCCAGCGGCCACTGGGAGGCCAGCTCGGAGTAGACGTTCACCACCAGGCACTGGCCGAGCAGGACGATCGGCAGCGCCCACACCCAGGCCGGTCCCGCGATCGTCGTCCCGACCATGGAGACGGCGTACAGCGCGACGACCGGGGAGACCACGGCGAAGCCCATGGCGATGTTTCCGAGCACGCCGAGGCTGCGGCTCAGTTCCTGGCTGTAGCCCAGGTCGTTCAGGCGGGCGGCGTCGCTGTCCTCGGGGGAGGCCGCAACCGGGCCTGCGGAGGAAGGTTCTGGCATGGGCACCTCTACGGGAGGGGAGCGGGCCGGTGGGGACGGCACGCTCCGGAACCTAAATCTAACCTTGTTAGGTTTCGGGGATGCGGGGACCATAGCCCGCTAGGAACCCCTTGGGAAGACCCTCCGTACCGGTAATCTGACGGCGGAAAGAGGGGGACGATCACCGTGGGCCGACCGAACCAACCGCTGCTCAGCCGCGAGATCATCGCGCGCGCGGCGCTTGAGCTCCTGAACGCCGAAGGCCCGGAGGCGCTCAAGATGCGGACCCTCGCGGACCGTCTCGGCGTCCGCGGGGCATCGCTCTACCACCACGTCGCCTCCAAGGACGACGTCCTCGACGCGGTCACGGAACTGATCAACGAAGAGATCGATCTGACCCCCCTCGGCCACCCCGACTGGCGTGAGGGGATCGCCGCGTACGCGCGCGGCTACCGCCGGGTGTACCTGCGCCACCCCAACGTCATCGCCCCGGCGGCCCGGCGCCGCGTCGAGGCGGAGCGGGCGCTGCTCGGATACGACGCCCTGCTCGCCGCGCTCGTACGGGCGGGCTGCACCCCGGCCGGGGCCGCCGAGGCGGCCGCCGCACTCGACTACCTGGTGCTCGGCTCCGCCCTGGAGACCTTCACCGCGGGCTTCACCCGCTCCTCCGAGGCCTACCGGCCCGACTACCCGGCCCTCGCCGACGCGCTCGCCGGCGCGGACGCCGCGGACGGCGGGCTCGCCCAGCTCGACGACCGGGGCTTCGAGCTGGGCCTCGGCCTCCTGCTGGACGGCCTCGCCGCCCGGGCGAAGCAGTCGTAGGACGGGCCGGGCAGCCGCGGAACGACGTGGCGGCGCGGCACCGCCCCCGGTACGCCCTGGTACGCCCTGGTACCTGGTACGCCCTGGTACGCCCCGTGCGGCACCGGCCTGGTGGGTCACCTTCAGGTCGACGCCTCAGTAACCCGCCTCGGCCCGTCCCGAGTCCGCTGCGATGTCGAGCTCCCCCGCAGCCGCCGGATCGTGCATCCCGCGCGCGACCTCGCAGCGCCCCGCGCCCGCTCTGGCGGTGACCCGGAACCGGGTGGCGGCGGGCACGGTGAGCTCCAGCCGGCCCGAGCCCGCGCGGGCGGTGACCCGCTCCGGCGGGGCGACGAAACGAGCGACGGCCGAGCCCGCCCCGGCCCGGATGTCCGCCTGGGCGGAGGTGAGCGCGGAGGCCTCCAGCGAGCCGGCGCCCACGCTCGCCCGGAGCGGTCCGCGCAGCGCGGAGAGCCTCAGCCGCCCGGCGCCGACCTCGGCGTCGACGGCGCCGCCCAGTCCGCTGATGTCCACCGTGCCGGAACCCGCCCGGACCTTCACCGCAATGCCCGTCGGCACGGTCACGCCCAGGTCGACGGAGCAGCCGAACCCGGCCTGCAGGACGGCTCCGACGCCCGGGCAACGCGGCTTCAGCCTCAGGGTGTCGCCGAGCCAGCTCTCCTCGATCACCGGCGCCCCCACCGACCGGCGGGTAGCGGCCCGGTAGGCGACCTGCGCGTCCGAGCGCGGGGTGACGCGTACGTCGGCGCTGCCCGCGTCGATCTCCAAGGCCGACACCGGCCGGGTCCCGCTGCCCCCGGTCAGGATGCTGTTGCGGGTGGCCTGGTGGGCCCAGACCTGTGCGGCGGCCGGAGCGACGACGAACAGGGCGCTCAGGACGGCGACGACGATCCACACCGTACGGTGCGCCGGGCGCCCCGATCCTCCCCCGTCGGCCCCGCTCACGAGGTGCCGTCCAGGAAGCGCAGGACCGCGAGCACCCGGCGGTGGTCCCCGTCGGCCTGTGGCAGGTCGAGCTTGGCGAGGATGTTGTTGATGTGCTTGGCGACCGCGCTCTCGCTGACCACGAGCGCGGCCGCGATACCGGCGTTGGAGCGGCCCTCCGCCATCAGGGCGAGCACCTCCCGCTCGCGCGGGGTGAGCCGCTCCAACGGGTCGATGGCAGCGCTGCGGCGCAGCAGCAGCTGCGCGACGACCTGCGGATCGAGGGCGGTGCCGCCGGCCGCGACCCGCTTGAGGGCGTCGATGAACTCCTCGACGTCGGCCACGCGTTGCTTGAGCAGGTAGCCGATGCCCCCGCCCTGGCCGGCGAGCAGATCGGCCGCGTAGCGCTCCTCCACGTACTGCGAGAGCAGCAGCACCGCCGTACCCGGCCACTGCCGGCGGATCATCAGCGCGGCCCGTACGCCCTCGTCTGTGAAGCCGGGGGGCATGCGGACGTCGACGAGGGCGAGGGCGGGCTCGTGCTGCGCGACCGCGTCGAGCAGGCCCTCGGCGTCCCCCGTCTCGGCGGCCACCTCGAACCCGGCCATTTCGAGGACCTTGACCAGCCCTATTCGCAGCAGCACCGAATCCTCGGCGATCACAGCCCGCACGGCAGCTCCACAGTCACGACGGTCGGGCCCCCGAGGGGGCTGCTGATCATGATGGTTCCGTCGACCGACCCTACGCGTTTGCGCAGGCCCACCAGTCCGGTGCCCCGGGCCGGATCGGCCCCGCCCACCCCGTCGTCCGTCACGGTGATGCGCAGCAGGTCGGCGGTGCGGCGGGCCTCCACGCGGCAGCGGGTGGCCCGGGCGTGTTTGGCGACGTTGGCCAGGGTTTCGGAGACGACGAAGTAGGCGACGGCCTCGACGGTGGGGCCCGGCCGCCGCTCCAACTCCACGGTCAGCTCGACGGGCAGGGGTGCGCGGGCCGCGACGCCGGACAGGGCCGCGTCGAGTCCGCGGTCCTCAAGGACCACCGGATGCAGCCCGCGCACGAGGCTGTTGAGTTCCTCGATGGCCTCCTTGGCCTCGCGGTGCGCCTCGTCGATGACCGCCTTCGCGGCGGGCGGCAGGTCGGTCAGCGTGGCGCGGGCGATGCCGAGGTTCATGGCGAGGGCGACGAGACGCTGCTGCGCTCCGTCGTGCAAGTCCCGCTCGATCCGGCGGCGTTCGAGGTCGGCGGCGTCGAGCACTCCCGCCCTGCTCTCCGCGAGGTCCTCGACGCGGCGCGCCAGTTCCTTGGCCCGGCTCGGTCCGAGGAGGGCCGCCGCGGCGAAGGCGTCGAGCCGGGCGAGGGCCGCGGCGAGCCAGGGGGTGCCGAGGAGCAGGACGCCCCCGACCACGGTCAGCAGGTCGTACGAGGTTTCCCAGCCCAGGCCGTCCTGGTCGGGCAGCAGCCAGGACCAGCCGTAGACGGAGGCCGCGGCGGCCCCGCCGGCCCACGCGAGGACGATCAGCGCCCCGCCCGCGCCGGCGAGCGGGCTGACCAGCAGGTGGTACCCGTACTGCCGCCAGGTCGACTCCGCGCGCAGCCGTTCGAGGAGTCCGCGCGGGTGCAGGGGCGGGTGCCGGTACCCCGCGGGCGGTATCACGAGCTCCATCAGCGACTGGAACCGGCTGCGTTGGAGCACGGTGAGGAGGGGGCACAGCAGCAGCACCATGAGCAGGACCCCCGGTATCCGGCCGGGCGCCGCGATCACCGTCGCGAAGGCGGCCGCGGCGGGCAGGGCCATGGGGACGGCGGCGACGGTGAAGGCGGTGTTGCGCCAAGCCCACGCCGACCACGGCGCACATCCGGCGAGCCGGCTGGAGGTACGCCTGAGCGTGCCGAGAAATCCCATACGCCGTACGGTAATCGCACTGGTCAGGGCCGTTCCATCACCCTGGTACCCGCCCGGGGGTGTAGCCGGTGCCACCCCCGGTTCGGACAGTGCCGCTACTGATTCCGGTCTTCCCCGCGACCAGAGTGGTCACCGTACCCGGAGGACGGACCGCCGGGCCGGAAGGAGCCCCGCCATGACCCTCGTCGCCCCCCGCGTCCCGTCCCGCCGCCCGCCCCGGCTCGCCACCGTGCTGACCGGCGCCGGGATGGCGCTCGTCCCGTGGATGCTGGTGCTGGCGAAGACGCTCCCGCAGACCGCGGAGGTGTCCAACTGGTCCACGGCGTGGATCGGCCTGGACGCCGTGCTCGCCGCCGGCCTGAGCGGTACCGGTCTTCTGATGCGGAGTCACGATCCCCGCGCGGCGCCCCTGGCCGCCGCGACGGCCGCGCTGCTGGCGATGGACGCCTGGTTCGACGTGACGACCTCGGCCCCGGGCGCCGCCCGGGCGGCGGCGCTGACCCTCGCGGTGTGCGCGGAACTCCCCCTGGCGGCCGCCTGCGCAACGGTGGCGGCCCGCCGCACGGGACGTGCCTAGTGCTGTGGCCGGGAAGGTTTGCCGGGTCGCGTTGTCCGGTGCGGTGCATCGCGAGGCGGAGGCCCGCGGCTCGTACTGGACGTACTTGCGCGGTCCGACAACGCAGCGAGGTGCCGTGCCGGGCGGCGCGACCCGGTGGACCTTTCCGGTCACAGCACTAGAGAGGGTCCGGCGGAAGCGGGTGGCCGTCGCTGTCGGTGGCGTCGGCCTGCGTGGAGAACTTGGACACGAAGACGTCGAAGAGGCCGTCCGCGCGCCGGGTCAGCGTGGCGCCGTCCTGCCAGGTGCCGCTGTCGGGCCACCACTGGCTTCCGTACGGATCGCCCTGGTTCTGGTGGATGTTGTGCATGCCGAGCCCCTCGTCGAACGGCTCTCCGAAGATCAGGACCGGCCGCCCGGGGACCAGGATCGGCTCCAGCGCCTGCGAGGCCTCCAGGTGGGAGCCGGAGACCCAGGGCCGGGGCGGGTTCAGCCGGTCCAGGATCCGCTGGATCCAGGCGGGCGGCCGCCGTACGAAGAGACAGCCGGGACGGTCGGCGAGCGCGGGGTGGCGCAGGTAGTCGATGGCGCCCGATCCGGACACCCGGGCGAGGTCGTGGTACCCGGGCGAAGGGGAGGCGACCGGGTCGAGCACCGAAGCGTGCAGGGTGAAGACCTTCCACTGGACGCCGATCGCCGCATGCTTGCCGTCCACGTCGACGGCGCAGCGGTAGCGGCCCGCGGGCGCATCGACTTCGAGGTTGACGTGGAACCACCGGCCCGTGCTGTCCGGCTGGTCGCGAAAGTGGCGGTGCAGCGTTCCGGCCAGCACTCCGTAGGTGTCGAGCGGCATGGCGCAAGTCAACCACCCGGACCGGCCCGCAGCGGGGCGCCGCACGCGTGTTTCCGCATCCCCCGTGCCATGGGGAACACTTGACACAAGATTGACCGCTCGCGGAGCGCGTGCGCCGAGGTCCGGTCGCTACGTTCCCTCCCATGCCACCTCCCCCGCTCCCGGTCCTCCCCTACCGCAAGCCGACCCTCGGACGCGACTACTGGGTCCTGGACGACGTCCTCCCGGACGCGGACGCCGTTCGGGAACGCTGCCTGGCCAAGGACGACTGGACCGAGGGCTATCCACACAAACCCGAGAGCTGGCCGGGGCTGCGCGCCATGCCCGGCCTGGAACCCGGGGAACTGGCCCGGGTGGAGCGGCTGGTACGCAAGTCCACCGGCGCCGCGCGGATCTGGGCCGAACGGCCCGTCGGCGGCGGCACCTTCAACCACAACTGCGTGCAGGTCGTCGGCGAGGGCGAGTGCGAGCCACGCCCCCACACCGACTCGCGGTCGCTGTGCCGCTACGCCGCCGTGCTCTACCTCAACCCGGAGGTGCCCAAGGACTGCGGCACCAGCTTCTACCGCCAGAGCCTGCCCGGCGGGTCCTTGGGCGGCAACCAGGTGATCGCGCCCCACAACAGCCTGGTCGACGCCCTCGGCACCCGCTTCGTCTCCCCCGACTCCTTCGTGGAGGACGTACGCGTCCCGCACCGCGCCAACCGGCTGCTGCTCTACTCCGCCAACCTGATCCACAGCGCCACCGGGTACTGGGGGCGCACCTTGGCGGAGAAGCGGATGACGGCCGTCTTCTTCTGGAAGGCCTGACGCGCCGCCCGGTGGCCCGCACCGCCCCCGGGCGGTGCGGGCCACCGGCGTATGCCGGCCCGGCACCACACCGACCGTCACAGCCCTCTTGAAAATGGAAACCATTTCCATATACTGGCCTCATGGCACGCACCGAAGTACGCCCGGTCATCACGCTGCGCTCCACCGCTGGGACCGGCCACACCTACGTCACCCGCAAGAACCGCCGGAACCACCCCGATCGGCTGGTCCTGCGGAAGTTCGACCCCGTGGTCCGCCGCCACGTCGACTTCCGCGAAGAGCGCTGACCCCGGCCGCGCCCGGATCCACACCCGCACCCGACCCGCAGGGACAGCCCATGAAGCCCGGCATCCATCCCGCCTACGGCCCGGTCGTCTTCCGCGACAAGGCCGCCGACTTCGCCTTCCTCACCCGCTCCACGGCCACCAGCGACAAGACCGTGACCTGGGAGGACGGCAACACCTACCCGGTCATCGACGTGGAGATCTCCTCCGCGAGCCACCCCTTCCACACCGGCACCGCCCGCGTGCTGGACGCCGCCGGCCGCGTCGAGCGCTTCGAGCGCCGCTACGGGGGCAAGCAGTGAGGCTGCCCGTCGTCATCGTCTGCGGCATGCACGCCGACGCCCGCCGGACCGTGGTGCAGCACCTGCTCGACACCGTTCCCGGCAGTGTCGCCCTGCACCACGACCTGTCCGCGGCGGCCGAGGGGACCGTACGGCGCACCATCCGCGACGCCTCCGGCCCGCTGGGCTCCGGTGAGGCCCCGCTCGTCAACGACTGCGCCTGCTGCGCCTTGCGTGAGGACCTGGTCCCGGAGCTGGAGCGGATCGCCCACGGCGGGCTGGGCCGGCTGGCCGTCGTCGAGCTGTGGGACTCCGTCGAGCCCCGGGCGATGGCCGAGGTCATCGCCGTGCACGGGCACGGCGTGCTGGACCTCGGCAATGTGATCACCGCGGTCGATCCGGCCCTGGTGCTGCCCTGCCTCGCCAACGGGGACGACCTTCGAGAGGCCGGCCTCGCCGCGGCCGCCACCGACCGCCGGACCGTCGGCGACACCTGGGCTCGGCAACTGGAGTACGCACCGGTCCTCGCCCTCGTCGACAGCGGGGAGGCGGACGCGGAGGACCGTGCGCTCCTGGAGCAGCTGCACCCCACCGCCCGCCGGGTGGCCGCCGGATCCGTGGACCTGGCCCGGCTCGCCCTCGCGGGCTTCGACCCCGGGGCGGCCGCCGCCGCCCAGCACCCCGCCTGCGCACTCCTGCCCCAGGAGGCCGACGAGGCCGGGGTCGCCACCCTGGTCTGGCACCGCTGCCGCCCGTTCCACCCGGAGCGGCTCTACGCGGCACTGGAGGACCTCGCCCGTGCGGCGGCCCGCAGCCGCGGCCGGTTCTGGCTCGCCGACCGGCCGGACACGCTGCTCTCCTGGGACGCGGCGGGCGGTGCGCTGTGCGTGGAGGACTCGGGGCCCTGGCTGGCCTCGCTGCCGGACGCCGCCTGGGACCTGGTGCCCGCGGCGCGCCGGGCCGCCGCCGCGCTGGACTGGCACCCCGAACACGGCGACTGCTGCCAGCACCTCGTCTTCACCTCGCCCGGCCTCGACCGGGAGGGCCTGGCGCGGCTCCTCGACTCCTGTCTGCTGACCGACGAGGAGTACGCGGCGGGCCGCCCCGGGTGGAAACGCCTCCCGGCCGCCTTCGACGCCCTCCTCACCCGCGCCGCCTGACCGGAAGACCGCCCGCGGGACGGCCCTGCCGCCGTACGCGGGCCGCCGATCCGCCGCCCGCCGCTCCGTCAGCCGCCGTCGCGGATTGCGACGATGCCGTTGAAGACGCCGACGTACGCGGTGCCGTCGGGGCCGAGGGTGATCGGCGCCCAGTTGTTGTCGTACAGCGGCCCCGTGCCGGTGAGCTGCCGCCAGCGGCGCTCACCGGTGCGGAAGTCCACAGCGGTGAGGTACCAGGCGTCGATGCCCCAGGCGTTGGGCTCCTTCTCGTAGAAGTACAGCAGGCCGTTCCCGGTGGAGAGCTTCGGTACGACCGAGGGCGAGCGGACGGCGCTCTGCCACACGGTGTCGCAGCCGCTGCCGTCGGCCCGGACGTCGATGCGGCTGACGCCGCCGACGACGGACCTGCCGAGCAGCAGGCCGGCGGGGTTCTCGTAGCCGTGGTTGTTCTCGACGACGATGCTGTTGCCCCAGGTGATCAGCGAGTTGTCGGTGGTCGAGGCACCGGAGCCGAAGACCGGGACCTTGCAGACCAGCCGCCGGTCGGCGGGCACGTCCACGCCCCGGCGGTAGACCATGACGTTCATCCGGTCGTCCGCATTGTCGGTGATGGCCACGTAGCCCTCGCCGAACAGGTCGGGGGTGGTGCCCGAACCCTGGTTCACCGAGCCGGGCTTGGTCCCGGTACCGCGGTCGTACGTCTGGCGCCACTGCACCTCGGGGGTGCCGTCGGCGGCGGCACGGAAACTGTAGAGGGCGTGGTCGCTCACGATGGACACGCCGTCCTCCGCGACCGAGAAGGAGTTCTGGATCTCCTCGCCCTCCAGCCGGACGGAGCGGATCCGCGAGGTCGCCGGGTCCACCGTGCCGACGCGGCCCTGCCGGGTGACCCACCAGATGCGGCCGGTCCAGTCGGGCATCACGGAGGTGACCGGGTCACAGGTACCGCTGGGCCACAGGTTGGTCCAGCTGACACAGTCGTGCGGCACCTGGCCGGTGAGGTCCCAGTCGTCGTCGACGGCGAACTTCCAGCTGCCGTCCGGGTTCCGGCTGTGCGAGAGGCGCAGGATGTGCCGGCGGGAGTCGGCCAGCACCGCGCGGTCGCGGTCGTCCAGGTAGAAGTAGGCGCCGCCCGAGGTGTCCTTGAAGATCTTCGAGAAGTCGAGGGAGGTGATGGCTTCGACCGTCGAGGAGCGCTGCGGGAGCTGGTACTCCGCGAGCGTCGCGAGCGTACCGGGTTCGAGCAGCTTGACCTTGAACCCGGAGAAGGTGCCGCAGACCGTGACCAGACGTCCGGCCGCGTCGAAGGTGGCGGTGGCGCACTCACCGCCGAGGGCGGCGATCTTCTCGCTCTTCACCTGCGGGTTCCTGCCGAGCGGGCCGGACCAGGGCGAGGTGGCGCTGCCGGCCGCGTCGGAGTGCATGCCGCTGCGGCCGTTGGGAGCGAGGAAGGGGTGTTGCGGCGGAGCCTGGCCCGGCAGCGGGGCGGGGGCCGCGGCGCTGCCGTCGTAATGGCTGACCAGGCGGTGGCCCGGAGCCTTGGGTATCTCCTCGGCCTGGGCGGGGGAGATCCCGTACATCGCCGTGAAGACGACCAGAGCAGGGAACACGGCGCAGTTCAGCGCTCTTCGGAACATCCGGAGTTCCTCTTTCTCATCAGGCTTGTTGACAGTGCGTATGACATCGCGCCGCCGCCAGACGCTAGATCGCACGGCCTGAGGAGAGGAGTCCATGGAAGCGCCGGATGATTCATGAAGGCGCAACAGTCGATCAAGCCCGCCGGATCAGGGCCTGAGGCTGGAGACGGCTTGGGCGGTGGCCGAGAGACCGTCGTGGATGGTCCCCGCCACGCTGCTGCTCGCGAGGTGGAAGCCGAGCAGCACGCAGACGAGGGCGTGCGAGAACTTGAGGGCGCCGCTGCGCAGGAAGATCCATGCGAGGACGAGGAGCAGAACGATCACCGAGAGCGAGATCACCATCGAAACCTCCTGGGAGCGGCGCCCATGGTGGCGCACGAGGGGCCGCTTTCGGGCGAAAGCCGTGTCCGCCGAACGGGTGTTGACCGTCCGTGACGGATGAGCGGTGCTTGACGCGCCGCGACGGCAGGGGTCTTGCCGGGGCGCCGACCGACGTGCCATATATGTCTAGACCTTTACGAGGGAGCGGAAGCGAGGGGGGTTTGCCGTGCGCCCGACCGCCCTCACGCTCGCCCTGCCGCCGGCTGCCGCGGTCCTCCTCCTCGCCGGCTGCACCACGTCCGACACCACGCCCCCGCCGGCCCCCGCCGGGGTCACCGCGCAGGCCGGCAGCGCCACTTCGGTGCACGTGATGTGGCAGGCTCCCGCCGCGGCCGACGGCGTCCGCAACTACCAGGTCTTCCAGGCCGGCCGGCTGGTACGGGAACTCCCCGCCGACAAGACGATGGTGGACGTCACGGGCCTCGCCCCGCAGACCGCGTACGCCTTCACCGTCCGGGCCCGGGACGGCGCCGGGAACACCTCCGCACCGAGCGCCGCGGCGCGGGCCACCACCCCGGCCGCCCGGGCCGAGGACCACCGGCCCCCCACCGCGCCGGCCCGTACCACGGGCCGCCCGGACGGCCCCCGGTCCGCCACCCTCTCGTGGACCGCGGCCACCGACGACACCGCCGTGACGGCCTACGACATCTACCAGGGGGGCGTCCGGATCCACACGGCCGGCCCCGGCGAGACGGCCGCCAACCTGACCGGCCTCCAGCCGGACACCGCCTACACCTTCACCGTCCGGGCCCGGGACGGCGCGGACAACTCCTCCCCCGACGGCCCCGCGGTGGACCTGACGACCCCGCCCTCCGGCGGCCAGGGGCCCGGAACCGCCCCCACCGGCTTCACCGCGGCCGCCTCCCCCGGCGCCGTCACCCTGACCTGGACCGCCCCGGACACCGGCCGTGCGACCACCGCTTACGAACTCCACGTCAACGGACGGCCCGTCACCGTCATCCAGTTCGGCGCCGGCGCCGTTCCCGCGCCCGGCGGCACGGTGGAGCACCGGCTCACGGTGGCCGAGCCGGCCGGAACGGTGTGGGTCCTCAGGCTCCGCGCCCGGCTGCCCGACGGGAACTGGGGCGCCTTCAGCGCCGATCGGCGGGTCGTACTCGCCGGCTGAGGAGCGCGCCGGTCGTCCCGGGGAGGTGACAGCGATCCTGGCGAAGGGCACTGCCGGCTAAGAAGATCACGCACAATACATCCGTGTTCGGTGAGTACTCGTTCAACAAGCAACAGGCGGACGGCCCCGACGGGCCGGACGGCGCGCAGTCGGCGGACTCGGCGGAGGCCGCAGACGCCGCAGACGGCGGGCCCGAACCCGGTTCCGTCTCCGCGGCGGGCCCGGGGAGGACGGCGGGAGAGCTGCCGCCGGAGACGCCGGGCTTCTTCGGGCGTCAAAACGAACTGGCCGAACTGCACTGCCTGTTGCGTACCCGCAGGCTGATCACGCTGACCGGCGTGGGGGGCGTCGGCAAGTCCCGCCTCGCGCTGCGTGCCGTCGCCGACGCCGAACAGGCGCGGCCCGACGGAATCTGGTGGGTGGACCTCTCCCCGCTGCGCGACCCCGCCCTGCTCACCACGACCGTCGCCCACGCCGTCGGACTCGCCGACCACTCCGCGCGCCCGCTCGACGAGGAGCTGTGCGCGTGGATGGCCGACAAGGAACTGCTCCTCGTCCTCGACACCTGCGAGCACCTGGTCGCCGCCTGCCGCCATCTGGCCGGCGAACTCCTGCAGTCGGCACCCGGACTGACGGTACTGGTCACCTCCCGGGAACCGCTCGACAGCCCCTGTGAGAAGGTCCTGCCCGTCTGCCCGCTGCCCTGTGAGGGGCCCGACAGCGACGCCCTCGCCCTGTTCCGGGCCCGCGCCCTGGCGGCGACCCCGCAGGCCGCCGCCTCCTTCGACGAACCCCGGCGGGCCCGGATCGCCGCCGAGGTGTGCCGGCGGCTCGACGGGATTCCGCTCGCCCTCGAACTGGCCGGCGCACGCCTGCGGTTGTGGAGCCTGGAGCAGCTCGCCGAGCGGCTCGGCGCGCGCTTCGACGTCCTCTCCGACTCCGCGGCCGTGCTGCAGCCCCGGCACCGGACGATGCGGACCGCGATCGGCTGGAGCCACGAGCTGTGCGAGCCGGTGGAGCGGCTGCTGTGGGCCCGGTTGTCGGTGTTCACCGGGGACTTCGACGTCGCGGCGGCCAGGGCGGTGTGCGCGGGCGGTCCGCTGCCCGCCTCAAGGGTGGAGCGGGTGCTCGCGGGCCTGGTCGCCAAGTCGGTCGTCCGGCGCTCCGAGGAGCGGGGGGCCGGGACCCGCTACCGGATGCTGGACACGATCCGCGAGTACGGCCACGACTGGCTGACCGAACTCGGGGAGGCCCCCGCGGTGGCCGACCGGCACGCCCACTGGTACGCCGCGCTCTGCGAGGCCGCCGACCGGGGCTGGCTGGGACCGGGCCAGCTGGACTGGTACCGCAGGATGAGCGCCGACCACGCGCAGCTGCGCACGTCGCTGGAGCACCTCCTCGGCACCGACCCCGCGGCCGCCCTGGAGATGGCCGGGGCCCTGTGGTTCTTCTGGTTCTCGTGCGGGCACGTGCACGAGGGCCGCGGCTTCCTGGAACGGGCCCTGCGCTCGGTCCCGCCCACGGGAGCCGCGTACACCCAGGGGCTGTGGGCGCTGGGGCTGACCGCCCTGCTCCAGGGCGAAATGGACACGGCACGGCGGTTGGGCGAGGAGTGCACCCGGGCGGCGGCCCGGCTGGCGGACCCGGAGCCGGAGCTGCGGGCCGCATATCTGCACGCGGTGTCGGTGTTGATGCCGGGCGACCCGGTGCGCGCACTGGAGCTGGCGGGGCCTCGGGTCCGGGCCGGGCACGGCGGCCGCACCGACGGCGTCGGCCGGCTGCTGTGCCGCCTGGCCACCGGCTACGCCCTGTGCGACCTCCAGCGGTACGAGGAAGCCGCCGAGGAGGCCCATGGCCTGCGCGAGGCCTGCACGGAACTCGGCGAACGCTGGCTGCGGGCCTACGCGGACTACATCCTGGCCGTGGCCGCTCTGGGACTGGGACACCACGGGGAGGCGGCCCGGCACGTACGGGCCATGCTGTCCGGCAAACGCCTGCTCGGCGACCGCTTCGGCATCGCGCTCGGGCTCGACCTGCTGGCGGCAGCGGTCGCGGCCCTGGGCGACGGCGAACTGGCGGCGCGCCTCCTGGGCACCGGGCACGCCTGGTGGCGCACCGTCGGTCGGCCGCAGATGGGCTCACCCTCGCTGACGGCCCTGCGGGACCAGGGCGAGCGGCAGGCCCGCGCGGCGATCGGGGACGTGGCGTACGAGGCCGCGTTCCGGGGCGGCACAACGGCGTCCACCGGCTGACCGGCAGCCGGTGGACGGCAGATCCGCGTCGGCTCCCGTCAGTACGGGAGGGTTCTGCCCGACGGGGTGCGCAGGTCCAAATCTCGGGGGGCGGGCTTGGGGACGGGTTTGCGGATCAGCTGCTGGCGCATGCGGCCTCCTCGCTCAGACCAGGGCCGGGCGGCGGGGTTCCACCGCACGGCCGTCGGGGAGCAGCTCACCGGTGTCGTCGAAGATCACCAGGCCGTTGCAGAGCAGGCTCCAGCCCTGCTCGGGGTGGAAGGCCACGGTGCGGGCGGCGTCGTGATCGGCGCTGTCAGCGGACGGGCAGGGGGGCTCGTGAGAGCACATGCGCACCTCCTCGCAAAGTGGGGCGGGAGGGCCGGTGGTCACCCGGTCGACTCCGCGATCCACGATGGCGGTGAGTATTGCTGATCGCCGCCCCCGGACGGAACCCATATTCCAGGTCCAGTTCAGGGTGTGTATGCCCGCTTACCATGCGCTCATGCCCGCTATTCGGATCGTTCACCGCACCGACCTGACGCCGACCGAGGCATGGCTGCGGCTGACGGACTGGGAACGCCACGGCGCGCAGGTCCCGCTCACCCGGACGGTGATCGAAACGGCGCCGCCCACGCACGTCGGAACCCGGTTCACGGCACGCACCGGCGTGGGCAGGATCACCTTCGAGGACCCCATGGAGGTCGTCGTCTGGCAGCCGCCCGCCGCAGGGTCCGCGGGGCGGGTCCGGCTCGTCAAGCACGGGCGGGTGGTCCTGGGCTGGGCGGAGATCGAGGTCCGCCCGCTCCCGTCGGGCGGCAGCGAGGTCCAGTGGCGCGAGGAGGTGCGCGTACGGGGGCTGGGGCGGCCCTTCGACCCGGTGCTCGCGGCGGCCGCCCGGCGGCTCTTCGGGCGGGCCCTCGCCCGCCTGCTGGCCGGCCGAACGTCCGGGCTAGGGTCTCGGTGATCACCGCGGCGGTGATCACCACGAGACCGAGGAGAACCCCGTGGCCACTCCGCCACCGCAGCACGGCGCCGGCCCGTACCCGCCGTACCCTGCGCAGCAAGGCGCCCCGTACCCCGTTCCGCAGCAGCCGCCGGCCCCGTACGGCCCGTACCAGGGTGCCACCGGCCCGTACCCCGCGCCGGCCGGGTACGGCTGCCGCCTGTGCGGGGCGCAGCCGGCCGCTGCCGCGACCGTGCGGGGCCACCAGGGCCTGATCGTGCTGATGCGGTTCCTGAGCCTGCAGGGGCCGTTCTGCCGCGACTGCGGGCTCGCCATCTATCGCCGGATGTCCGGGGACACGCTGTGGCAGGGCTGGTGGGGTCCGCTGTCGTTCTTCATCACCCCGGTCACCCTGCTGGTGAACCTCGGCCCGCGCGCGAGCTTCCGCAGGCTCGCTCCCCCGACGGGCGGCTTCCGCCCGGCGATGGACCCCGGCAAGCCGCTGTGGCGCCGTCCTGCGGCGCTCCTCTTCCTCGTGCCGGTGACGCTGTTCCTCCTGGCCGTGCCCACGCTGATCCTGATCGGCCTCGCGGCCGGCGACGACAAGCCGGTGCCGCTGCGGACGGGGCAGTGCGTACGCAACGAAGGCGACTGGAACGACCAGAAGCTGCTCGTCACCGACTGCGGTTCGCCGAACGCCGAGTACCGGGTCCACTCGTACCCGTGCGACGGAGGGTTCATCGCCGACCTGAAGTACAGCGCGGACGGCAGCCACCACAGCTGCCTGACCCCGCTCCGCTAGCGGGCACGGCGGCGCCCCGGACCCGCACGGTGTCCGGGGCGCCGCCCGTCGTAGCCCCCCGTGGATACGGCCCCGCGCTAGCGGATCGGCATGTCGGAGATCGTCCGCGCGATCACCAGCCGCTGGATCTCGCTCGTGCCCTCGAAGATGGTGTAGATGGCGCTGTCGCGGTGCATGCGCTCGACCGGGTACTCGCGGGTGAAGCCGTTGCCGCCGAGGATCTGGACCGCCTGGGCGGTGACCTTCTTGGCCACCTCGCTGGCGAACAGCTTCGACATCGAGCCCTCCGCCGAGGTGAACGGCTTGCCCGCGACCGCCATCCAGGACGCCCGCCACACCAGCAGCCGGGCCGCGTCGATCTGGGTGCGCATGTCGGCGAGCTGGAAGGCCACGCCCTGGTTGTCGATGATCGGCCGGCCGAACTGGGTCCGGGTCTTCGCGTAGTCGAGGGCGACCTCGTACGCCGCGCGCGCGGTGCCGACCGCCATGGCGCCGACCGCGGGCCGGGAGGCCTCGAAGGTGGCCATGGCCGCGTTCTTCACGCGCTCGCCGCCGCCCGCCTTCGCCCGCTCACGGGCCCGGGCGAGCCGCTCGTCCAGCTTGTCCTTGCCGCCGAGCAGGCAGGAGCCGGGCACGCGGACGTCCTCCAGGACCACCTCGGCGGTGTGCGAGGCGCGGATGCCGTGCTTCTTGAACTTCTGCCCCTGGGACAGGCCCGGGGTGTTCGGGGGCACGATGAAGGAGGCGTGGCCCTTGGTGCCGAGGTCGGGGTCGACGACGGCAACCACGATGTGGACGTTGGCGATGCCGCCGTTGGTCGCCCAGGTCTTGGTGCCGTTCAGCACCCATTCGTCCTTGGCCTGGTCGTAGACCGCGCGGGTGCGCATCGAGCCGACGTCGGAGCCGGCGTCGGGCTCGGAAGAGCAGAAGGCCGCGACCTTGACGTCCGTCGCATCCCCGTACATCTGCGGGATCCAGGTGCCGATCTGTTCCTCGGTGCCGTTGGCGACGACGCCGATCGCGGCGAGCCCGGTGCCGACGATCGACAGGGCGATGCCCGCGTCACCCCAGAACAGCTCCTCCATCGCCATCGGGATGCCGAGGCCGGTCGGGTCGAAGAACTGCTGCGCGTAGAAGTCGAGGGAGTAGATGCCGACCTTGGCGGCCTCCTGGATGACGGGCCACGGAGTCTCCTCACGCTCGTCCCACTCCGCGGCCGCGGGGCGGATCACGTCGGCCGCGAAGCCGTGGATCCAGTCCCGGACCTGCTTCTGGTCGTCATTGAGCTCCATGGTGAACTCCGCCATGTCCCCTCCACCTGTTGCATACAGGGGCACGTTACCAACAGTAACCCCTACGGTGGCCACAGTCTGTTACCGGTGAGTAAGGAGTGTCAAGCCGGGTCGCCCGGGGGCAGCCGATTCGTTCGGGCGGGTGTGCGGGGTGTTACGTTGCGTGGGCGTCACGCACCATCGCAAGGGCGGGGAGAGAAACACGTCATGGAGACCACTCAGCAGGCCGGCGAAGCGGGAGCGGCCGACCGCCGCCGGCGGGAGCTGCTCGAAGCGGCCGACCGGGTCGTGCTCAGGGACGGCCCCAAGGCCTCCATGAACGCCATCGCGGCGGAGGCGGGCATCACGAAGCCCATCCTCTACCGGCACTTCGGCGACAAGGCGGGGCTCTACCAGGCCCTCGCCGTCCGGCACACCGACGCCCTGCTCGACTCGCTGCGGGCTGCACTCGACGCCCCGGCCGAGCGCCGCAGCCGGGTGGAGTCCACCCTCGACACCTACCTCGCCGCCATCGAGGCCCGCCCGCAGGTCTACCGGTTCCTGATGCACCCGGCCGAGGACTCGCACACCGCCGAGCGCGGCTTCGACGTGGGACTGCACTCGGCCCCGCTGCTGCGCAGGCTGGGCGAGGAGCTCGCGAAGGTGATCAGCGAGCGGGTGGACCTGGGCCCCGGCGGGGAACGCCTCGCCCGCGTCTGGGGGCACGGCATCGTCGGCATGATGCACGCGGCCGGCGACTGGTGGCTCGGCGAACGCCCCTGCGAGCGCGCGGAGTTGGTGGCAGGCCTGACGGACCTGTTGTGGGGCCGCCTGGCCACCGCGGGCAACCGCGCGGACGGCCCGGGCTTCTGAGGGCCGCGGGGCGCCCCCCGCCGCCCCGGCCGGCTCAGCCCCGCTGGGCGCCGCCCCAGGGAGCCCGGCGGATCGCCCTGCGCAGACGCCGGGCGCGCAGCCCCGCGACCCGGTCCGCGTAGACCGTGCCGTCGAGGTGGTCGCACTCGTGCTGGAGGCAGCGGGCGAAGAACCCGGTGCCGGTGACGCGTACGGGCGCGCCGTCGGAGGTGACCCCCTCGACGACCGCGCGGTCGAAGCGGACCGTGCCCGCCTCCAGGCCGGGCAGCGACAGACAGCCCTCGGGGCCGCGGAACTCGTCCCCGTCGGCCGACACCAGCCGCGGGTTGACGATGTGCCCGACGTGGCGGACGTCCTCGTCGTCGGGGCAGTCGTAGACGAACACGCGCTGCCCGACGCCGATCTGGTTCGCGGCGAGCCCGACGCCGTCGGCCGCGTACATCGTGGCGAACATGTCCTCGATGAGCCGGTCGAGAGCCGGGCCGAACTCGGTGACCTCCGCGCACACCGAGTGGAGCACCGGATCGCCCAGGAGGCTCATGGTGCGGACGAGGCCGGTGGTACCGGGGATGAGGCGCTGTCGCATGGCCGTAAGCCTACGACGGGCGAATATATGAGGAGATCTGCGGCGGCCTGGGGCGCCGCGGTCAGGGCCCCGTCCGGTACTGGATAGGCTGGGGCCGACCGACGCAAGGAGGACAAGGGACGATGGCAGGCAACACGGAGCCGCTTTCGCCGCGGGCCAAGCTGGCCGTGACGGCGGGCAAGGCCGCGGCGGCGGTGTCGCGGGCCGCGGGACGCGGAAGCGGATCGGTGATCGGCGGCAAGGTCGCACTCAAACTCGACCCCGATCTCCTCGGCGCGCTGGCGCAGCATCTCGACGTCGTCCTCGTCTCCGCGACGAACGGCAAGACCACGACCACCCGCCTGATCGCGGAGGCCCTGCGGGCCAGCGGCCCGGTCGTCTCCAACGCCCTCGGCGCCAACATGCCGGCCGGTATCACCTCCGCACTCGCGGGCGGCTCGGACGCCAAGTACGGCGTCATCGAGGTCGACGAGAAGTACCTCGCCGGGGTGGCCCGGGACGTCACCCCCAAGGTGATCGCCCTGCTGAACCTCTCCCGCGACCAGCTGGACCGCGCCGCCGAGACCCGCATGCTGGCGGAGAAGTGGCGCGAGGGCCTCCAGGGCTCCAAGGCCGTCATCGTCGCGAACTGCGACGACCCGCTGATCGTGTGGTCGGCCTCCTCCTCGCAGAACGTGGTGTGGGTCGCCGCCGGCCAGGAGTGGAAGGACGACGCCTGGTCGTGCCCCTCCTGCGGCGGCGTGATGCAGCGCCCCGGCGAGGACTGGTTCTGCGGCGAGTGCGGCTTCCGGCGCCCGACCCCGAGCTGGGTCCTCTCCGGCGACCACGTGCTGGACCCGCACGGCAGCGCCTGGCCGATCCACCTGCAGCTGCCCGGCCGCGCCAACAAGGCGAACGCCGCGACCTCGGCCGCCGTGGCCGCCGTGTTCGGCGTCCCGCCGCAGGTCGCGCTGGAGCGGATGTACCAGGTGCAGGCCGTCGCCGGCCGCTACGACGTCGTCACCTTCCAGGGCCGTGAGCTGCGCCTGCTGCTCGCGAAGAACCCCGCGGGCTGGCTCGAAACGTTTTCGCTGATCGACCCGCCGCCGACCCCGGTGATCCTCTCGGTGAACGCCCGCGGAGCCGACGGCACCGACACCTCCTGGCTGTGGGACGTGGACTACCCGCGCCTCGCCGGCCACCCGATCTTCGTGATCGGCGACCGCAAGCTGGACCTGGCCGTCCGCCTGGAAGTCGCCGGACTGGACTTCCGGGTGTGCGAGACCCTCGACGAGGCCGTGCAGCTGGCGCCGCCCGGGCAGATCGAGCTGATCGCCAACTACACCGCCTTCCAGGACGTGCGCCGCCGCGTCGGCAACTAGAACCCTCAAGGACAAGAGCATGAGCGACAACAGCCTGCGTCTGGTGTGGGTCTACCCGGACCTGCTGAGCACGTACGGAGACCAGGGCAACGCCCTCGTGGTGGAGCGCCGGGCGCGCCAGCGCGGCCTGGACGTGCAGCGCGTGGACGTGCGCAGCGACCAGCCCATCCCCACCTCGGGCGACATCTACCTGATCGGCGGCGGTGAGGACCGGCCGCAGCGGCTCGCCGCGGAGCGGCTGCTGCGCGACGGCGGTCTGGAGCGGGCCGTCTCGAACGGGGCGATCGTCTTCTCCGTCTGCGCGGGCTACCAGATCCTCGGCAACGAGTTCGTCAACGACATGGGCGAGCGCCAGCAGGGCCTGGGCCTGCTGGACGTCGTCACCGTGCGCGGCGAGGGCGAGCGGTGCGTCGGCGACGTGCTCGCCGACATCGACCCGCAGCTGGGCCTGCCGCAGCTGACGGGCTTCGAGAACCACCAGGGCGTCACGCACCTCGGCCCGACGGCGAAGCCTTTCGCCCGCACCCGTCTGGGCCGTGGCAACGGCACCGGCGACGGTACCGAGGGCGCGTACAACGACACGGTCTTCGGCACCTACATGCACGGACCCGTGATGGCCCGCAACCCGCAGATCGCGGACCTGCTGCTGAAGCTGGCCCTCGACGTGAACGCGCTGCCGCCCATCGACGACCGGTGGTACGAGGCGCTGCGCGCCGAGCGCATCTCGGCGGCGACGCAGCCGGCGTAACCTCCGCGCAGCCCTGCGTTCGGCCCGGATTCCCCAGGGGATCCGGGCCGACGTGCGTTCGCACGAACGGATCCGACCAGCATGTGGAGGATGGTTCAGTCCGGTGCGGATCCGCTTGTAGGGTGGCGGGTAGTTCCAACCGGACGACGTGGTCCGGTCGTCGGCCCACGTTGCAAAGGTCTCTTCCTGCCATGCGCATAGGTGTGCTCACTTCCGGCGGCGACTGCCCCGGCCTCAATGCCGTCATCCGCTCGGTCGTGCACCGCTCCGTCGTCGACCACGGCGACGAGGTCATCGGCTTCCACGATGGCTGGCGGGGCCTGCTGGAGTGCGACTACCGCAAGCTCGACCTGGACGCCGTGAGCGGCATCCTGGCGCGCGGCGGCACCATCCTCGGCTCCTCCCGGGTCCAGCCCGCCCATCTGCGCGACGGTGTGGAGCGCGCCCGCGGCCACGTCGCCGATCTCGGCCTGGACGCCATCATCCCGATCGGCGGCGAGGGCACCCTGAAGGCCGCGAACCTGCTCTCGCAGGCCGGTCTGCCGATCGTCGGGGTGCCGAAGACCATCGACAACGACATCGCATCGACGGACGTCACCTTCGGCTTCGACACGGCCGTCGGGGTGGCCACCGAGGCCCTGGACCGGCTGAAGACCACCGCCGAGTCCCACCAGCGGGTGATGGTCGTCGAGGTCATGGGCCGCCACACCGGCTGGATCGCCCTGCACTCGGGCATGGCGGCCGGCGCGCACGCCATCGTCGTACCGGAGCGCCCCTTCGACATAGAGGAGCTGACGGCGATCGTCGGCGAGCGCTTCTCCGCCGGCAAGCGGTTCGCGATCGTCGTGGTGGCCGAGGGCGCCAAGCCCCGGGCGGGCTCGATGGACTTCCAGGAGGGCGGCACCGACCAGTACGGACACGAGCGCTTCGCCGGGATCGGCAACCTGCTCGCGGTCGAGCTGGAACGCCGCCTCGGCAAGGAGGCCCGCCCGGTGATCCTGGGCCACGTCCAGCGCGGCGGCACCCCGACCGCCTACGACCGGGTGCTCGCCACCCGCTTCGGCTGGCACGCGGTCGAGGCCGCCCACCGCGGCGAGTTCGGGATGCTGACCGCCCTGCGCGGCACCGACATCGAGATGGTGCCGCTGGCCGACGCCGTACAGACGCTGAAGACGGTCCCGGCGGAGCGCTACGACGAGGCGCAGAACGTTCTGTGATGCATCGGATGCATCCTCCCTTCTTCGTCACACGGTGAGTGCCGCCCCCGGACGCGTTCCCGTCCGGGGGCGGCACTACTGTGGTGGGGCACCACAGGTCAAGGGAGTGGACAGATGGATCACAGCGGTCACGGCATGGACATGAACATGGACATGGACCTGCCGCCGTTCACTCTCGGGCGCGGGCTGGAGTTCTCCTTCGACGCCTTCTTCCTGGTCGGTTCGCTGCTGGGCCTCGGGCTGTACCTGTGGGGTGTGGCGCGGCTGCGCCGGCGCGGGGACGCCTGGTCGGCGGGCCGGACCATCGCCTTCACCACCGGTGTGCTGAGCGTGGCCCTGATGATGTGCACCAAGCTGAACGACTACGGCATGGTCATGTTCAGCGTGCACATGGTCCAGCACATGGTGATCAGCATGCTCTCCCCCATCCTCCTGCTGCTCGGCGCACCGGTGACGCTGGCGCTGCGTGCGCTGCCGCCCGCCGCGCGGGGGGTGAAGGGGCCGCGCGAGCTGCTGCTGATGCTGCTGCACAGCCGCTACATGAAGGTGGTCACCCACCCCGTCTTCACGATCCCGCTGTTCATCGCCAGCCTGTACGCCCTGTACTTCACGCCGATCTTCGACTTCCTCATGGAGAGCAAGGTCGGCCACATCGGGATGATGGTGCACTTCCTGGCCGTCGGCCTGGTCTTCTTCTGGCCGATCATGGGCGTGGACCCGGGTCCGCACCGCCCCGGCTACGTGATGCGGATGCTGGAGCTCTTCGCCGGTATGCCCTTCCACGCCTTCTTCGGCATCGCCCTGATGATGGCGAGCCAGCCGATGATCAAGACGTACGCCCACCCGCCCGCCTCGCTCGGGGTCGACCCGCTGCTCGACCAGCAGTGGGGCGGCGGCATCGCCTGGGCGTTCAGCGAGATCCCCTCGGTGCTGGTGCTGATCGCGCTGGTCTACCAGTGGTACCACTCGGAGCAGCGGGCGGCGAAGCGCGCCGACCGGGCCGCGGACCGCGACGGCGACCAGGAGCTGGAGGCGTACAACTCGTATCTGGCCTCGCTCCAGGCGCGTGGCCAGTAGCGCCGGAGCACCTTCGCGCGCCACCATGGGGCATGACCGGATCCGTGAAGGCGATGGCCGTCCTGACCTTCGCCGCCCTGGTGGCCGTCGCCACGTACTCGGTGGCCCTCGGCAGCAACGGCTGGCTGTGGTTCGGCTGGGTGGTGCTGGGGCTCCTCACCGCCGGGATGGCGGCCTCCCGCAACACCTGACCCACCGGCCCCGCCGACCCGCGCCCGTCCGCGACGGGCGACGCGTCCGCTCGTCCTCTCGCCGTGCCCGCGCGGCGCCTCCCGGCCGATCGGCTTCTGGTTCTCCATGCCCATCCGGCACCGGGTGCGCCACACTGACGTGACCGCGAGGTGAAAGGACCGTGCCCAGGTGTTCTACCACTTGCTCAAGCATGTGCTGCTCGGCCCGCTGCTGCGGCTGCTGTTCCGGCCCAG
Organism: Streptomyces sp. NPDC043680; assembly: GCF_056436685.1. NCBI lineage: Bacteria > Bacillati > Actinomycetota > Actinomycetes > Kitasatosporales > Streptomycetaceae > Streptomyces > Streptomyces sp. NPDC043680. The sequence continues at coordinate 52,206 of NZ_JBWKCE010000016.1, forward strand.
GATCGAGGGGCTGGAGAACATCCCGTCCGAGGGGGCCGCGATCGTCGCGGGGAACCACCTGTCCTTCTCCGACCACTTCCTGATGCCCGCGATCCTCAAACGGCGGATCACCTTCCTCGCGAAGGCCGAGTACTTCACCGGCCCGGGACTGAAGGGGCGGCTGACCGCCTTCTTCTTCCGCAGCGCCGGGCAGATCCCGGTGGACCGCTCCGGGCGGGACGCCGGGCAGGCCGCGCTCCGCGAGGGCCTCGGGGTGCTGGCCAAGGGCGAGCTGCTGGGCATCTACCCGGAGGGCACCCGCTCGCACGACGGGCGGCTCTACAAGGGGAAGGTGGGGGTGGCCGCGATGGCGCTGGGGGCCGGGGTGCCGGTCATCCCGTGCGCGATGGTCGGCACCTTCGAGATCCAGCCGCCCGGGCAAAAGATCCCCAACATCCGGCGGGTGACGATCCGCTTCGGCCGGCCGCTGGACTTCTCGCGGTACGCCGGACTGGAGGGCGAGCGGGCGGTCCTGCGGGCCGTCACCGACGAGATCATGTACGCGGTCCTCGAACTGTCCGGCCAGGAGTACGTCGACCGGTACGCCGCCGAGGTGAAGGCCGAGGAGGAGCAAGCGCGGAAGAAGGCCCGGCGCCGGATGCGCTGAGCCTTCTCCCGTACTGCTCCTTGCGGTTACTGCCTACTGCTTCTGCCGGAGCTCAGCCGAGTACGGCCGGGCCTAGCGCATGGCCGGCAGCTCCTCCTGCGCCGGGAAGGCGGACGCCGGAGCCTCGGCGAGCGCCTTGGCGGCGGCCGGGGCCGGGGCGACCGGAGCGGCGTGCGGGCCGCACGTCACGTCCTTCGCGTCGACCTTGCCGGTCAGCAGGTAGCTGTCCACGCGCGTGTTGATGCAGGGGTTCACCAGGCTGGTGACACCGTGCGAGCCGGCGTTCTGCTCGGTGATCAGACGCGAGCCGGCGAGGCGGCGGTGCAGCTCGACGCCACCCTCGTACGGCGTGGCCGCGTCGCGCTCGGACTGGACGATCAGGACCGGCGGCAGGCCGTGCTTGGCGCCGACCTCGATGGGCTTGCTCTGCTTGGACTTCCAGGTCGCGCAGGGCAGGTTCATCCAGGCGTTGGACCAGGTCAGGAACGGGTACTGCTCGTGCAGCTTGCTGTTGTCCCGGTCCCACTTGGCCCAGCTGGTCGGCCACTTGGCGTCGGCGCACTCGACCGCGGTGTACACCGCATTGCCGTTCTCGGAGGCGATGTTGCCCGCGATGTCGGACATGTCCGGGGCGGTCGCATCGATCAGCGGCTTCTCGTCACCGGCGGCCCAGGCGCTGAACGCCTTGGCGACCGGGACCCACGAGGAGTCGTAGTACGGGGCGCCCTGGAAGAAGCCGATCAGCTCCGCCGGACCGGCGACCCCGCCGAGCGGCTTGGCCTTGGCCTGGGCGCGCAGCTGCTGCCACTTCGCCTCGACCTTGGCGCGGGTGTCGCCGAGGTGGAAGGAGGCGTCGTTCTTGGCGACCCAGTCCTGCCAGTCGTTCCAGCGCTTCTGGAAGGCGACGTCCTGCTCCAGGTTGGCCTGGTACCAGATGTTGTCCTGCTCCGGGTTGACCACGCTGTCCACGATCATGCGGCGCACGTGGGTCGGGAACAGGGTGGCGTAGACGCCGCCCAGGTAGGTGCCGTAGGAGACGCCGAGGTAGTTCAGCTTCTTCTCGCCGAGGGCGGCGCGGATGACGTCCAGGTCACGCGCGATGTTCGGCGTGGTCATGTACGGCAGCATCTCGCCGCTGCGCTCCTTGCAGCCGTCCGCGTACTCCGCGGCGAGCTTGCGCTGGGCGCTCTTGTCGGCCTCGGTGTCCGGGACCGGGTCCGCCTTCGGGGCCTTGACGAACTCCTGCGGGTCGATGCAGGAGATGGGCGCCGAGTGGCCGACACCGCGGGGGTCGAAGCCCACGAAGTCGTACGCCTTGGAGGTGTTGACCCACAGCGGGGACTTGGTGGTGACCCGGCGCGGGAAGCGCATGCCGGAGCCGCCCGGACCGCCCGGGTTGTAGATGAGTGCGCCCTGGCGCTCCTCCTTGGTGCCCGTGCTGACCGCACGGTCGAGCGCGAGTTCGATGGTCTTGCCGAACGGCTTGGCGTAGTCGAGCGGGACCTTGACCCAACCGCACTGGATCGGGGCCTCGAAGCCCCAGTCGGCGGGACAGTCCTTCCACTCGATCCCGGTGCGCGCGGCCCGGGCGGCGGCGAGCTGGACGCCCAGCGCCTCCGGAACCCCGTTGTCGCGGGTGGTCGCCGCCGCGGCCGGAGGGGCCAGCAGCAGACCAGCGGACAGCGCGCCGGTGATCAGAGTGGCAGCGCTCCCCAGCGCTGCTTTGCGTATCACGTGGTTGTTCCCCCTGCATCAGACCCGGCCAGGAGCGGCCGAGTTCAGTCGGGTTCGGTCGATGGTGCAGGTGGATCCTTCCGTCTGACCTACACCTGACAACAGAGCTCGGTCGTGTTCTTTGCCAACCCGATAACCGGAAAGGTGTGTACCGCTGAGCGGTGTCGGATTCGTCCCAGGTTTACTCGGCGATCACCAGCCGTACGTGCGACACGCCGCGTCGAGCAGTTCCCGTAGCCGAAGGGCGTCGGGGGCCAGCGCCGTGACCAGCACCGCAGGACCGGCCAACGGAGTGACGGCGGCGAACTCCCCGAGCACCGCGGCGGCGGGTGGGGCCCCGGTGAACCGCGGGTCCACGAACAGGACCTGACCGAGCGCCCGGTGGCCGGCCAGCCCCGCCGGACCGTCCCAGCCGGCGGGCGCGCCCGGCCCGCAGGAGAGCTCCTGGTCCAGCAGCGGACGCCCGCCCCGGGTGACGGTCAGTCGGCTGCGCAGCAGGCCGGGGCCCTCCCCGGTGCGCCCCAGCACCTGCTCCTCGCGCAGCAGCAGCCGGGAGGTGGGGGCGAGTTCGGCGCGGGTGCGGACCCGCAGGTCGCTGCCGCGGACGGAGACGAGCGGTTCCGGCAGCCATCGCACCGCCGCCTCCTCGGCCAGGCTCAGGTGTACGTCGTACCGCGCGGGCTCACCGCCGCGGCCGGGCAGCGCCAGCGTCGCCGCCGCCGAGGCCAGGGCGAGCCGCGCCCCCGTGCCGGCGGTGGCCTCGACCCGGAGGTGGTCCCCGCCGAGCGGCGCGCTCATCGCGCCGACCAGCATGACACCGGCCTCGTCGGCCGCGCCGCGGGTGCGGCGCAGCGCGAGGGGCCCGTCCCCGGCCAGCAGGGGCAGCGCGGTGCCACCCCGGCCGTCGGCGACGGCCCCGATCCGGGCCGTGGCCCGCAGGCCGCGCGGAGCCGGGGCGGGGTGGGCGGCCGGGAGGTCGGTGGACAGGTCGGCGGGGTCTGCGGCCGGAGCGGCGGCCGGGGGCGCGCTGGTCACCGTACGGCCCAGGCGGCGATCCGCTCACGCACCCATGCGGCGACGGGGGCCACCCCCTCGGCGCCGCGCAGGGACTGGAAGACGACGGGGAGTCCACGGCGCTGCTCGGCGGCGTCGCGGGCCATCCGGTCCAGGTCGGAGCCCACGTGGGGGGCGAGGTCCGTCTTGTTGACGACCAGCAGGTCGGCGGTGGTGACGCCGGGGCCGCCCTTGCGCGGGATGTCGTCTCCGCCGGCCACGTCGATGACGAAGATCTGGGCGTCGACGAGCCCGCGGGAGAAGGTGGCGGTGAGGTTGTCCCCGCCGGACTCGACGAGGACCAGGTCGAGCGGGCTGTGCTCCCGGAGGGCGTCCTCCAGCTCCTCCACTGCTTCCAGGTTGGCGGAGATGTCGTCGCGGATGGCCGTGTGCGGGCAGGCCCCCGTCTCCACGGCGGCGATCCGCTCGGGCGGCAGCACCGCCTCGCGCAGCAGGAACTCGGCGTCCTCGCGGGTGTAGATGTCGTTGGTGACGACGGCCATGGACAGTTCGGCCCGCAGGGCGCGGCAGAGAGCGGCGACGGTGGCCGTCTTGCCGGAGCCGACGGGGCCGCCGAGTCCGATGCGCAGGGCGCGGCGCGAGCCGTCGGCCCGTAGCGGCGCGGCGCTGTGGGTGTGGCGGCGGGGGTAGGTCACACCGTGGTCGAGGTGCATGGTTCTCCTTGGGTGGGGTCAGGAGGCGAAGAGCCGTACGGGCCACTCGGCGTGGACCTGTGCCGAGATGTCCAGCAGCGGCGAGGAGGCGGCGGGCAGGGCGTCCAGACCCTCGTGGCGGGCCAGCAGGGCGGCGCCCGCGGCCTGACCGGACACGGCGTCGAGTTCGGGGGCGAGGCCCGCCAGGACCCCGCTGGCCTCGAAGGGGTCCAGGCCCAACAGCCGGACGGTCGCGGTGGCGGGACCGCTGACGCTCTCGTACGCCGCGACGTGCGCGGCGTCCAGCGGCCCGAGCCCTGCGGCCCGGGCCGTGATGCCGAGGACGACGGGCTGGTGGGCCCCGCGCGGGAAGGCGGCGGCCAGCGCGTCCAGTTCGGCGGCGGGCCAGGTGGCCCGGGCAGCCCGCAGCAGCTGCCGGCCCAGCCGCCGCCCGGCGGAGCGCAGCGCGGGCGAGGGGGTGCGGGCGTCGGCGAATGCGTCGAGCTCCGCCGGGTCGAGGCCGTGGGCGGCGGCCGCGGCGAGGCCGGCGGCGACCAGCCCCGCGGTGTGCAGGCGGCCCCGGCAGAACTCCGCGAGCGTGGCGGCGTCCCGGATCCGGCCCGCCTTGCAGGCGGCCTCCGCCCCGCCGGAGTGGGCGTGGCCGCCGGCGGGGAAGCGTCCGTCGGCGAGGACGAGCAGGGTGGCGAGGCTCATCGGGCCGTCCTCATCAGAAGAGGAAGTATCTCTGTGCCATGGGCAGTTCCACCGCGGGCGCCGGCTCGACGGCCTCCCCGTCGATGGTGACGGTGAAGGTGTCGGCGTCGACCTCGACCCTCGGCATGGCGTCGTTGTTGCGCATGTCCGTCTTGCCCACCTTGCGGGTGTTCTCGATGACCACGAACTCCTTGCCGAGTCCGAGCCGTTCCGGAAGGTGGTCGTCGAGCGCGGCCTGGGCGGTGAAGTTGACCGAGTTCAGCCCGGGGGCCCGGCCGCGGCTGCCGAACATGGGCCGGGGCAGTACCGGCTGCGGGGTGGGGATGGAGGCGTTGGCGTCGCCCATCTGTGCGTAGGCGATCTGGCCGCCCTTGATGACGGCCTCGGGCTTGACCCCGAAGAAGGCCGGAGTCCAGAGCACGAGGTCGGCGAGCTTGCCGGTCTCGACCGAGCCGATCTCCCGGGCGAGTCCCTGGGCCACGGCCGGGTTGATCGTGTACTTGGCGACGTAGCGGCGGGCGCGGTGGTTGTCCGCGGGGCCGTCGCCGGGCAGGAAGCCGCGCCGCTTCTTCATCACGTGGGCGGTCTGCCAGGTGCGCAGCACGACCTCTCCGACGCGGCCCATGGCTTGGGCGTCGGAGGAGATGATGGAGATGGCCCCGAGGTCGTGCAGGACGTCCTCGGCGGCGATGGTGGACGGCCGGATCCGCGACTCGGCGAAGGCGAGGTCCTCGGGGACGGCCGGGTTGAGGTGGTGGCAGACCATCAGCATGTCGAGGTGTTCCTCGATGGTGTTGACGGTGTGCGGGCGGGTCGGGTTGGTGGAGCTGGGCAGGATGTTCGGCTCGGAGACCACGGTGATGATGTCGGGGGCGTGCCCGCCGCCCGCACCCTCGGTGTGGTACGAGTGGATGGTCCGCCCGCCGATCGCGGCGAGGGTGTCGCCGACGAATCCGGCCTCGTTGAGGGTGTCGGTGTGGATGGCGACCTGTGCGCCGGTCTCCTCGCAGACGTCGAGGCAGGCGTCGATGACGGCGGGGGTGGCCCCCCAGTCCTCGTGGATCTTGAAGCCGAGTGCGCCGCCGCGCAGCTGGGAGTGCATGGCCTCGCGGGACATGGTGTTGCCCTTGCCGAGGAGCCCGATGTTGACGGGGTAGGACTCCAGGGCGGCGAACATCCGGGCGAGGTGCCAGGGTCCGGGAGTGACGGTGGTGGCCTTGGTGCCCTCGGCGGGGCCGGTGCCGCCGCCGACGAGGGTGGTGATCCCGGAGGCCAGGGCTTCGTCGATGACGGTCGGGGAGATGAAGTGGACGTGGGCGTCGATGGCGCCCGCCGTGAGGATCTTCCCGTTGCCCGCGATGATCTCGGTCTCGGGGCCGATCACGAGGCGGGGGTCCACCCCGTCCATGGTGTCGGGGTTGCCGGCCTTGCCGATGCCGCAGATCCGGCCGTCCCGGATTCCGATGTCGGCCTTGACGATGCCCCAGTGGTCGAGCACGACGACTCCGGTGATCACCGTGTCGGGGGCGCCCTCGGCGCGGGTGGTGCGGGCCTGGCCCATGGACTCCCGGATCACCTTGCCGCCGCCGAAGACGGCTTCATCGCCGGAGCGTCCGGGTCCGCCGCTGAGGTCCTCCTCGATCTCGACGAAGAGGTCGGTGTCGGCCAGCCTGATCCGGTCGCCCGTGGTGGGCCCGAAGAGGTCGGCGTAGGCCTGCCTGTTCAGCTCAGCCATCGAGCGGCCCCCCGGTCTCCCCGCGCAGTCCGGGTACGGTGCGCAGCCCGGCCAGGGGTACGAGCTCCACGGCGACCGGAATGCCCGGCTCGAAGCGGACGGCGGTCCCGGCGGCGATGTTGAGCCGGAGCCCGTGCGCGGCGGTGCGGTCGAAGTCGAGACCGGGGTTGGCCTCGGCGAAGTGGTAGTGGGAGCCGACCTGGACGGGCCGGTCGGCGGCGTTGAGCACGGTGAGGCGGGTGACGGGGCGGCCCTCGTTGAGGCGCACCGGGCCGTCCCCGTAGGCGATTTCGCCGGGGATCATGGGAGGTGCTCCTCTTCAGACGATCGGGTCGTGGACGGTGACGAGCTTGGTGCCGTCCGGGAAGGTCGCCTCGACCTGGACGTCGTGGATCATCTCGGGAACCCCCTCCATCACCTCGGTCCGGCCGAGGACGGTGCGGCCGGAGGCCATGAGCTCGGCCACCGTCCGTCCGTCGCGGGCCCCTTCGAGGATGTGCGACGTGATCAGGGCCACCGCCTCGGGGTGGTTGAGGAGGACCCCGCGCGCCTTGCGCCGCTCCGCCACGTCGGCGGCGACGTGGATGAGCAGTCTTTCCTGCTCGTGCGGTGTCAGTTGCACTCGTATCACCAAGCTTCCAGGACAAGATCAACTCTGCGCGCCGGGCCGACTCTAGCGGCCTTCAACACTTTGTTGACCTGCACATATCCGAGCCAAGCGTGTCTTGCCCAACGCAGGGAAAGGCTTTCCGTCCCGAGCACCGCCGCTTTGCCGACGGATGGGTGATCATTGACGGAAGGCCGTGGCCGACACGGTAGGGCCCGCGCTTTTCCGTCGCGTTAACCCACGTTTCGTCAGGACACCCGGTTCAACTCCGGGGCCGCCTCCACAGCCGGTTCCGTATACGGGCCGGCCCCTTCAGAGGAGAGGTATGTTTCTCAACCCTGTCCGGCACATCACGTTCGACGCCCTGGAGCCGTACAAGGTCGCCACCTTCTGGTCCGCGGTGACCGGCTTCCCGATCCACCCGGACGACCTGGCGGACGACGACGAGATCCTGTTGGAGCCGGGGCAGCCCGGTGTGCCGGGTCTGCTGTTCATCCGGGTGCCCGACGGCAAGACGGTGAAGAACCGGGTCCACTTGGACATCCAGCCGCCCACCGGAACCCGCGACGAGACCGTCGAGCGGCTGATCGGGCTCGGGGCGAAGCTCGTGGACGACCGGCGCAACGAGGACGGCACCGGCTGGGCGGTACTGGCCGACCCCGAGGGCAACGAACTGTGCATCGAGCGCAGCGCGGTGGAGCGGGGCCTGGTCTGAGCGGTGCTCAACAGCCGGTGGTGCTCGGCGCCGGGGCGTCGGCGCCGACCGGCCAGGGCAGGGCGATCCACACCGTCTTCCCGCCGTCCTCGGTCGGACTGACGGAGAGCCGGCCACCCGCCTCGGCCGTGAGCCAGCGGATGATGACCATGCCCCGGCCGTTGTCCTGCTGCACGGCGGCCGGGAGCCGCCTGGGCCAGCGGGGGTGGCTGTCGGTCACACCGACGCGCAGCCATTCCCCGCGCTCCAGTCGGACGTCCACGGTGAAGGTGGGCGACTGGCCGAAGGTGTGCTGCACGGCGTTGGTGGCGAGCTCGGAGACGATCAGCCGGACGCTGTCGGCGATTTCGGCTTCGTCGGACAGCCCCCACTCGCCCAGCACGTCCGCGACGTAGCGGCGGGCGGCGGCGACCGAGGCGGGATCGCTCGGCAGAGTGACGGATGCTTCCTGGTGATCTGCCATGGAGACGGTCCCTTTCCCACCGGGGCGGATCCGCCCCGGATCTGTGCTGGACGCCAGAGTGCCACCCATCGTCCCGTCCGGGCTGCCGTTACCCCACGATATGCATATATCTGTCGCTCAATGCGGTGAACTCTGCTACGGAAGAACCTATTTGGGCGGCAGACTGGTGCGGTCTGTGCCGGTGGAAGGAGGCGGGTATGCAGCACGGTCCCGCGGTGCGTCGGCGCAAGCTCGGCGAGGAACTGCGCGCCCTGCGCGACCGTACCGGACTCACCAGTGGTGAGGCGGCCCGGATCGTCGGGTGGCACCAGTCGAAAATCAGCCGCATCGAGACGGGGCGCAGTGGCGTCAAACCGGAGGACATCCGGCTGCTCCTCGATGTGTACGCGGAGGTGGTGAGTCCCGAGCAGCGGGCGCTGCTGGAGGCCCTGTCGGCCTCGGCCGCGGGTCCCGGGCCGGGCGGGGAGGCCGGGCGCGGGCGCCAGTGGTGGCACGACTACCGGGGGCTGCTGCCCCAGGAGTACCGGGACTTCATCAGCCTCGAAGCGGGTGCCCGCTCCGCCCGTACCGTGGAACTCTCCGTGGTCCCGGGCCTGTTGCAGACCGCCGAGTACGCGCGGGCGGTGACCCGGGCCGCGCTGGGCGGGCTGCCGGAGCCGAAGGTGGACGCGCTGGTCGACGTACGGATGGCGCGGCAGTCGGTGCTGCGGGCCGATCCCCCGCTGGAGCTGAGCGCCGTCCTGGACGAGGCGGTGCTGCGCCGGCAGATCGGCGGGCCGGGGGTGATGGCGGCGCAGCTGAGGCATCTGGTGCAGGTGGGGCGCCTGCCCCAAGTGAGGCTCCAGGTACTGCCGTTCAGCGTGGGGGGTCATCTCGGCCTGACCGGACCGTTCGTTATTTTCTCATTTCCGAACATCGCCGATCTGGATGTGGTGGTACTCGACCATTTGACGAGTAGCCTCTATCTGGAGCGGAAGGAAGACCTTGAGGCGTACAGCGCCGCGTTCCGCACCATCCAGGCGCACGCCCTCCCGCCCCAGGACTCGTCGGATCTCATCAGCGCACTCGCTGACGACGCGTAAGGAGGCACTCCCGTGTCCGCAACCCCCCTCTCCACGAGCGGACTTCTGATCAGCGCGCGGTGGCGGCGAAGCAGCCGCAGTACCGGAATGAACAACTGCGTGGAAGCGGCCGTCCTCGGCGACGGCCTGCTGGCCGTCCGCGACTCCAAGCGGGCGGACGGCCCGGCCGTGCTCTTCACCGGGCCGGCCTGGGACGGCTTCCTCGCATCCGTACGGGCGGACGTGCCCGCCTGATGTTCTAGAGGTCCACGGCTGCGGCCGGGGCGGTCGCAAGGATCGTCTCGACGGCCCGGTTGATCTCGTCCCCCGTGAGATCGGCCCGAGCGGTCAGCCGCAACCGGGAGATGCCGTCCGGCACCGACGGCGGACGGAAGCATCCCACGGACAGACCTGCCTCGCGGCAGTCGGCGGCCCAGCGCAGTGCCGCCGAAGCCGACGGGGCCCGTACCGACACCACGGCCGCGTCCGGCCTGGCCGCGGTCAGGCCGGACGCGGTGAGCCGCCCGTAGAGCCGGTCGGCCACCTCGCGGGCCCGTCCGGCCCGCTCCGGTTCCCGCGCGAGCAGGCGCAGGCTCGCCAGCGCCGCGCCGGCCGCGGCCGGGGCCAGCCCCGTGTCGAAGATGAAGGTCCGGGCGGTGTTGACCAGGTGGCGGATCACCTTGGCCGGACCGAGTACGGCTCCGCCCTGGCTGCCCAGGGACTTCGAGAGCGTCAGCGTGGCGACCACCCCGGGTGCGCCCGCGAGCCCCGCCGCGTGCAGAGCGCCCCGGCCGCCCTCGCCGAGGACACCGAGCCCGTGGGCGTCGTCGACGACCAGGGCCGCGCCCTCGTCCAGGCAGGCCGCCGCGTAGGCGGAGAGCGGGGCGGCGTCCCCGTCCACGGAGAAGACGGAGTCGCTGACCAGCAGCGCCCGGCCGTCGTGCGTGCCGAGCGTCTTGCGCGCGGCCTCCGGATCGGCGTGCGGGATCACGGCCGTCTCCGCCCGGGACAGTCGGCAGCCGTCGACGATCGAGGCGTGGTTCCCGGCGTCGGAGACGACGAGGGTGCCCCGGTCGCTGAGCGCGGTGACGGCGGCGAGGTTCGCCGCGTACCCGGAGGACAGCACGAGCGCGGCCTCGAAACCGCAGAAGGCGGCGAGCTCGCGCTCAAGCTCCGCATGAAGCTCGGTCGTGCCCGTGACGAGACGCGATCCGGTGGCCCCGGCGCCCCAGCGCTCCGCCGCGTCCCGCGCACCGCGCACGGTCTCGGGATGCCGGGAGAGCCCGAGGTAGTCGTTGCTCGCCAGGTCCAGGAGCGGTGAGGAGGCCGGGCGCGGACGCAGGGTCCGGACGAGTCCGGCCTGCTCACGGGCCCGCTCCGCGTCGTCGATCCAGGCGAAGACGTCGGCGGGTTCGGGGTGGGGCTGGGGCATCGGCGGGTCCTCGCGTTTTGTCGGCTGTCCACAGACCTGCCTGACCCTAGTGGGCGGGACTTGAGTGTCAGATGTGGCGATCCACACACTCCGTTCCGGCCATGTTGTGCGATCTCTCCTTGGCCGGGAGTGGTCGTGTGGTCCAGGATCGGCGTCATGGACCTGCTGAACACCCTGGTGGACAAGGGGCTGCGGCGCGAGCTGCCGACCCGCGAAGAGGCGCTTGCCGTTCTGGCGACCTCCGACGATGAACTGCTCGACGTGGTGGCCGCGGCCGGCAAGGTGCGCCGCCAGTGGTTCGGGCGTCGGGTCAAGCTGAACTACCTGGTCAACCTGAAGTCCGGGCTGTGCCCGGAGGACTGCTCCTACTGTTCCCAGCGGCTGGGCTCGAAGGCCGAGATCCTCAAGTACACGTGGCTCAAGCCGGAGGAGGCCTCCCAGGCCGCCGCGGCCGGAGTCGCCGGCGGCGCGAAGCGCGTGTGCCTGGTGGCGAGCGGGCGCGGCCCGACGGACCGGGACGTGGAGCGGGTCGGCAAGACCATCGAGGCGATCAAGGAGGAGAACGAGGGCATCGAGGTGTGCGCGTGCCTCGGCCTGCTCTCGGACGGCCAGGCGGAGCGCCTGAAGGACGCGGGCGCCGATGCCTACAACCACAACCTCAACACGTCCGAGGCGACGTACGGTCAGATCACGAAGACCCACACCTACGCCGACCGTGTCGACACCGTGCGGAAGGCGCACGCCGCCGGCCTGTCCGCCTGCTCCGGTCTGATCGCGGGCATGGGCGAGAGCGACGAGGACCTGGTGGACGTCGTCTACTCGCTGCGCGAGCTGGACTCGGACTCGGTGCCGGTCAACTTCCTGATCCCCTTCGAGGGCACCCCGCTGGCCAAGGAGTGGAACCTCACCCCCCAGCGCTGCCTGCGGATCCTCGCGATGGTCCGCTTCGTCTGCCCCGACGTGGAGGTCCGGATCGCCGGCGGCCGCGAGGTGCACCTGCGCTCGATGCAGCCGCTCGCGCTCCACGTGGCCAACTCCATCTTCCTCGGCGACTACCTCACCAGTGAGGGCCAGGCCGGCCAGGCCGACCTGGACATGATCGCGGACGCCGGCTTCGAGGTGGAGGGCGCCGGTACGACGACCCTGCCCGCACACCGCTCCGACGCGGCGGTCCCGGCCCACGGGCCGTGCGGCTCCTCGGCGGCGGAGGCCGGCTGCGGCTCGGCCTGCGGCGGCTGCTCGGGCCACGACCACGAGCCCGTGGCCGCCCGGGCGGCGCAGGGGCAGGCCCCGGCGGGCGAGGTCCGCCCCGACCTGGTGGCCGTACGCCGCCGCGGCGCGGGAACGGATCTCGCCCCCAATGCCTGATCCGCACCACCCCTTCACGCCCGGACCGCACCACCCCCCGCTGCCGGCCGCAGAACTGCTCGCGCTGGACCGGCAGCACGTCTGGCACCCGTACGGGCCGATGCCGGGGCGGCAGGAGCCGCTGGTCGTCTCCTCCGCCTCGGGGGTGCGGCTGCGGCTCGCTGAGCCTTCGCAGGGTCAGGACGAGCTGGTCGACGGCATGTCGTCGTGGTGGTCGGCGATCCACGGCTACAACCACCCGGCCCTGAACGAGGCGGCGACCGATCAGCTCGGGCGCATGTCACACGTGATGTTCGGCGGGCTCACCCATGAGCCCGCCGTCCGGCTGGCCGCGAAGCTGGTCGAGATCACCCCGCCCGGCCTGGAGCACGTCTTCCTCGCCGACTCGGGCTCGGTCTCGGTCGAGGTCGCCGTCAAGATGTGCCTCCAGTACTGGCGCTCCATCGGCCGCCCGGCCAAGGCCCGCCTGCTGACCTGGCGCGGCGGGTACCACGGGGACACCTGGCAGCCGATGGCCGTGTGCGACCCCGAGGGCGGCATGCACGAGCTGTGGTCGGGCGTCCTGCCCCGCCAGCTCTTCGCGGACGCGCCGCCGAGCGGCTTCGGCACGCCGGTGGACCCGGCGTACGTCGCCCACCTGCGCTCCCTGTTCGCGGCGCACGCGGACGAGGTGGCCGCGGTCATCGTGGAGCCGGTGGTCCAGGGCGCGGGCGGCATGCGCTGCCACAACCCCGGGTACCTGCGCGTCCTGCGCGAGCTGTGCGACGAGTTCGACGTGCTGCTCGTCCTGGACGAGATCGCGACGGGCTTCGGACGCACCGGCGCACTGTTCGCGGCGGACCATGCGGGAATCACCCCGGACGTGATGTGCCTGGGCAAGTCCCTGACGGGCGGCTACCTCACCCTGGCGGCCACCCTCTGTACGGAGCGGGTGGCGGCCGGCATCTCGCAGGGCGAGGTGCCGGTCCTGGCCCACGGGCCGACCTTCATGGGCAACCCGCTGGCCACGGCCGTGGCGCTGGCCTCGATCGACCTGCTCCTCGGCCAGGACTGGCCGCGCGAGATCAAGCGCATCGAGGCGGGCCTGCTGGAGGGCCTGGCCCCGGCCCGGGAGCTGCCGGGTGTCCGGGACGTCCGGGTGCTGGGCGCGATCGGCGTGGTCCAGCTGACGCACGAGGTCGACATGGCCGCGGCCACCCGGGCGGCGGTCCGGGAGGGCGTCTGGCTGCGCCCCTTCCGGGACCTCGTCTACACGATGCCGCCGTTCGTCACGGGTGACGCCGACGTGGCGCGGATCTGCCGGGCCGTGTGCGCGGCGGCGGAGGAGGGCTGACATGGCCGTACTCATGGTCTCGGGCACCGGCACGGAGATCGGCAAGACGGTGGTCACCTCGGCCGTCGCCGCGGCCGCGGTGGCCGCGGGCCGGTCGGTGGCGGTGCTCAAGCCCGCCCAGACGGGCGTGGGCCCGGCGGAACCGGGCGACGCGGCCGAAGCGGTCCGCCTGGCGGGTCCTTCGGTGACCGCCCTGGAACTCGCCCGCTACCCGGAGCCGTTGGCCCCGGACACGGCGGCCCGCCGCTCCGGACTGCCCACGGTCTCCCCGGCCGCCGTCGCCGAGGCCGCGAACCGGCTCGCCGCCTCGCACGACCTGGTCCTGGTGGAGGGCGCCGGGGGCCTCCTGGTCCGCTTCGACGAGGCGGGCCACACCCTGGCGGACGCAGCCCGGCTGCTGGACGCCCCGGTCCTGGTGGTCGCCCCGGCGTCCCTCGGAACCCTCAACTCCACCACCCTGACCACCGAAGCCCTGCGCGCCCGCGGCCTGGAACCGCTGGGTGTGGTCATCGGCAGCTGGCCGGCGGAGCCGGACCTGGCCTGCCGCTGCAATCTGGAGGACCTCCCGTCCAGCGCGGGGGCCCCGCTCCTGGGTGCGGTCCCGGAGTCCTCGGGCAGCCTCCCGCCGGCGGTCTTCCGCACGGCGGCCCCCGGCTGGCTGGCCCCGTCCCTGTCGGGCACGTGGTCGGCGTCCGCCTTCCAGACCGCCTGGCAGCCCTGACGCAGCCGGCTGCGGAGGGGACCGCTCCCGGTCCCCTCCGCAGCCGACGCGGAGAAAGCCGACCCGAGGAAGCCGGCCCGGAGAAGCCGGCCCGGGGATGCCGACCGGGGAAGCCGATCCGACGGGGCCGGCACCAGCCCCCGGCTCCCGGGGATGCAAGTGCTCCGCGCGGGGAGACTCAACGTAGTCGTCCCCCGGGAGCTCCCATGCCGCCGCGCACCCAACACCCCGTCTTCGCCCGCCTCTACGCCCGAGCGAGCGCCGCCGCCGAACGGCACGCCACCTTCCCCGCCCTCCGCGAGGAGCTCCTGCACGGAGTGAGCGGTCGCGTCATCGAGATCGGTGCGGGCAACGGCCTCAGCTTCGCCCACTACCCGCGCGCCGTCTCCGAGGTGGTCGCGGTCGAACCGGATCCCCTGCTGCGCCGGCTCGCATCCGACGCCGCCCTGCGGTCCGAGGTACCCGTCGACGTCGTGCCCGGCTCCGCCGAAGCCCTTCCCGTCAAGAGCGAGGCCTTCGACACCGCCGTGGCCTCCCTGGTGCTGTGCTCCGTACGGGACCTGCACCGCTCCCTCTCGGAGCTCCACCGAGTGCTCCGCCCCGACGCCGAGCTCCGCTTCTTCGAGCACGGCCGCGCCCCGACCCGCGGGATGGCCGGGGTCCAGCGCGCCCTGGACCGGACCGTGTGGCCCCACCTCTTCGGCGGGTGCCACACCGCGCGCGACCCCCTCGCCGCGATCGAGGCGGCCGGCTTCCGGATCGTCTCCTGCCGCAGCTTCCGGCTGCCCGCCCGCGGACCGGCCTTCCCCACCTCGTACTGCGTCATCGGCTCGGCCCGCCGCCCCTTCAGGCCCTGAACGCCTCCAGCGGCTTGACCCACCGCGTCCAGTGGTCCTCGGGGTGGTACCCGCCCGCGCTCCACGCTCCGTGGGCCTGCTCGTTCCGGTCGAGCACCATCGCGTCCGCACGGCGGCCGCCCAGCGCCGCGAACCGCTCCTCCGCGGCGGCGAGCAGCGCCGTCCCGATGCCCCGGCGCCGGTGCCCCGGGTGCACGGCGAGCCGGTACAGGTGGCATCGCCATCCGTCGAACCCGGCGATCACGGTGCCGACCAGTTCACCGTCGCGCCGGGCGAGCAGCAGGGCCTGCGGGTCGCGGGCGTACAACCGCTCGATCCCGGGAAGGTCGTCGCTGATACTCGTCCCCTCGGCCGCGGTCTTCCAGAAGTCCAGCACGGTGGTGAGGTCGGCGGCCGACGCAGGCCCGATATGAAGATCGCTCATGTCCGGAATCCCACCATCGGCGGGCGCTCCGCCAAAAGAATGATCCTCTCTCTTTGCCCGTCCTTTACCCTAGGGGGAAGCGGCTCCCCGGATCCCATTCCGGGCCGAGCCGAGGCCTCCGACGAAAGGTGTGAGCCTCCGCCCATGGGCGAGTCTCCCGGTACCCCGACCACCGATCCGGCACCCGACACCGCGCGGCAGCCCGCCGCCGGGCTGATCATGGGACGGAGGTGACCGGACGATGACCGAAGTGCTCCTGCTCGCCGTGGCGCTGCTGCTGTGCCTTGCCTGCGGCGCCTTCGTGGCGGCCGAGTTCTCGCTGACCACCGTCGAGCGCAGCGAGCTGGAGAGAGCCGTCGAGCGCGGTGAGCGCGGGGCGGAGAGCGCCCTGGCCGCCGTCCGCAGCCTGACGTTCCAGCTGTCCGGGGCCCAGCTCGGCATCACCGTGACCGGCCTGGTCATCGGAATGATCTCCAAACCTTCGATCGCCGCCCTGCTCCAGGGGCCGTTCGAGGCCATGGGCCTGTCGCCGGGCGCCGCCTCCTCCACCGCCCTGATCCTGGGCACGGTGCTGTCGACCGTGGTCCTGATGGTCGTCGGCGAGCTGGTGCCGAAGAACTGGGCGATCTCCTCCCCGCTCGCCGTCGCCAAACGCGTGGCGACGATGCAGCGCGTCTTCAGCCGGGCCTTCAAGCCGTTCATCAGCCATCTGAACACCACCGCGAACCACATGGTCCGCCGGTTCGGCATGGAGCCGGCCGAGGAGCTGGCCTCCGCCCGCACCCCGCAGGAGCTGGTGGCCCTGGCCCGCCACTCCGCGAAGGCGGGCGCACTGGAGAAGGACACCGCCGAGCTGTTCGTGCGGACCTTGAACCTGGCCGACCTGACCGCGGAGAACGTGATGACCCCGCGCGTCCAGGTCACCGCCCTGGACGTGCAGACCACCGCCGAGGACGTGGCGAACGCGACGCTCGCGACCGGGCTGTCCCGCTTCCCCGTCTACCGCGGCACCCTCGACGAAGTCGTCGGCACCGTCCACATCAAGGACGTCCTCGCCCTGCCCGCCGAGCAGCGGCGCCTCCACCCGGTCTCCCGGCTGCTGCGTCCGCCGCTCCTCGTGCCCGAGTCCCTGACCGTGGACCGGCTGCTGGACCGGTTGTCCGGCAAGCAGACGATGGCCGTGGTCATCGACGAGTACGGCGGCACGGCCGGGGTGGCCACCCTGGAGGACATCGTGGAGGAGGTCGTCGGGGAGGTGCGCGACGAGCACGACCCGCACGAGACCCCCGACCTGGCTCCCGCCGGTAAGGACGCCGCCGGGCGCGTGCTCTACTCCGCCGACGGCGCCGCCCGCACCGATCAGCTGCGGCAGATCGGGCTGCGGGTGCCGGACGGGCCGTACGAAACCCTCGCCGGGCTGATGGCGACCGAGCTGGGCCGGATCCCGGCCGTCGGCGACACCCTGGAGCTGGACGGCTGGCAGCTGGACGTGGTGGACGCCACCGGGCGCCGCGCCGCGCGAGTACTGCTGCACATGCCGGCCGCGCCCCCGCACCCCGTGGACGAGGAGGGGGCCCGATGACGGTCCTGCAACTGCTGATCGGCCTGGCGACCCTGGTCGTCAACGCCTTCTTCGTCGGCGCCGAATTCGCCTTGATCTCGGTCCGGCGCAGCCAGATCGAGCCCTACGCCGAGCACGGCGACCGGCGGGCGCGCTCCGTGCTGTGGGGCCTGGAGCACGTGTCGGCGCTGATGGCGGCCGCGCAGCTGGGCATCACGCTGTGCACCCTGGTGCTCGGCGTCGTGGCCGAACCGGCCATCGCCCACCTGCTCACCCCGCTGTTCGACCTGTTCGGCGTGCCCTCGGGGGTGACGCACGCGATCTCCTTCGTGGTGGCGCTGGCCCTCGCGACGTACCTGCACATGCTCTTCGGCGAGATGCTGCCGAAGAACGTGGCCCTGTCCGAGCCGGTACGCACCGCGCTGCTGCTGGGACCACCGCTGGTGACCCTGGCGCGGGCGCTGAGGCCGGTGATCTTCGCGATCAACGCCTTCGCCAACACCCTGCTGCGTCTGTTGCGCGTGGAGGCCAAGAGCGAGGTATCGGCCACCTTCTCGGACGACGAGCTGGCCCGGATCGTGAAGGACTCCAGCGCAGCGGGGCTGATCGACGACCGGGCGAGCGAGCGGCTGCACGACGCCCTGGAGCTGGGCCGGCGGCCGGTCAAGGACGTGGTGCTGCCCTCGGTGCGGGTCGTGGTGGCGCGGGAGGGCATCACGCCGGCAGGGCTGGAGCGCCTGTCGGCGGAGTCCGGCTATTCCCGCTTCCCCGTGATCGACGGGCAGCACCGGATCCTCGGCTACCTGCACATCAAGGACGCCCTGGATGCGAACGGGCCTGAGCGCGACCAGCCGTTCCCGGTGTCCGCGCTGCGCCAGATCGCCCAGGTGCGGGCGGAAACCCCGCTGGACGACGTACTGACCGCGATGCGGCGCAGCCGGACGCACCTCGCGGCGGTCCTGGGGCCGGCCGGTGTGATGACGGGCCTGGTGACGATGGAGGACGTGCTGCGCGAGCTGTTCGGCAGGCCCGCCTCGGCCTGAGCTTCCGCGCCCGGGGTATTACGGCCCCGGCCTGCCGGGGCCGTAATACCTCGCGGTAACATCGCTCCCCCATGGAAATGAATGCCTCCTACACCAGCTTCGTCGCGGTCGGCGACTCCTTCACCGAGGGCATGTCCGACCTGCTGCCCGACGGCTCCTACCGGGGCTGGGCCGATCTGCTGGCCGCCAGGCTGGCCGCGCGCGAGCCCGGCTTCCGCTACGCGAACCTCGCGGTCCGCGGCAAGCTGATCGGGCAGATCGCCGAGGAGCAGGCGCCGGTGGCGGCAGCGATGCGCGCCGATGTGGTGACGCTGGTGGGCGGGCTGAACGACGCGCTGCGGCCCAAGGTCGACATGGGGCGGGTCCGCGGGCACCTGGAGAAGGCCGTCAGCCTGCTGGCCCCGTCCTGCGGGACGCTGGTGCTGATGCGTTCGCCGGGACGCAACGGGCCGGTGATGGAACGCTTCCGGCCGCGCATGGAAGAGCTCTTCGCCATGGTCGAGGAGCTCGCCGCGCGGCACGGAGCGCGGGTGGTGGACCTGTATGGGGCCGACGTCCTCGGTGACCCCCGCATGTGGGACGTGGACCGGCTGCACCTGACGGCCGAGGGGCATCGACGGGTGGCGGAGGCGGTCTGGCAGACGCTGGGCCTGCCGCCCGAGGAGGACTGGCGGGCCGCGCTCGCACCCGCCGTGGCGCCGGGCTGGGCGGTGCGCCGCTCCCAGGATCTGAGCTTCGCGCGGCAGCACCTGCTGCCCTGGATCGGCCGCCGGCTGACGGGCCGCTCCTCCGGGGACGGCCGCCCGGCCAAGCGCCCGGAGCTGCTGCCGTACGAGGCGAGTGCGAGCGAGTCGCTCTCGTAGCAAGGCACAATCGGAGCTGGGGTCCCTACCTGCGTAAACACACAGCGGCGGCCCAAGTAGAATCCCTACACGTGACAGCCAAGCCCCGCATCCCCAATGTCCTGGCCGGCCGCTACGCCTCCGCGGAGCTCGCCGTCCTGTGGTCCCCCGAGTACAAGGTGACGCTGGAGCGGCGGCTGTGGCTCGCCGTCCTGCGCGCCCAGAAGGACCTCGGCATCGAGGTCCCGGACGACGCCCTCGCCGACTACGAGCGCGTCCTGGAGACGGTCGACCTCCCCTCCATCGCCGAGCGCGAGAAGGTCACCCGGCACGACGTGAAGGCCCGCATCGAGGAGTTCAACGCCCTCGCCGGCCACGAGCACGTCCACAAGGGCATGACCTCGCGCGACCTCACCGAGAACGTCGAGCAGCTCCAGATCCGGCTCTCGCTGGAGCTGGCCCGCGACCGCACCGTCGCCGTCCTCGCCCGCCTGGGCAAGCTGGCCGGCGAGCACGCCGAGCTGGTCATGGCCGGCCGCTCCCACAACGTCGCCGCGCAGGCGACCACCCTGGGCAAGCGCTTCGCCACCGCCGCGGACGAGCTGCTGGTCGCCTACGACCGCCTGGAGGACCTGCTCGGCCGCTACCCGCTGCGCGGGATCAAGGGCCCGGTCGGCACCGCGCAGGACATGCTCGACCTGCTGGGCGGCGACGCCGCGAAGCTCGCCGAGCTGGAGCAGCGCATCGCCGCCCACCTCGGCTTCGCCCAGGCCTTCACCTCGGTCGGCCAGGTCTACCCGCGCTCCCTCGACTACGACGTGGTCACCGCCCTGGTGCAGCTGGCCGCCGCCCCGTCCTCGATCGCGAAGACCATCCGCCTGATGGCCGGCCACGAGCTGGTCACCGAGGGCTTCAAGCCCGGCCAGGTCGGCTCCTCCGCGATGCCGCACAAGATGAACACCCGCTCCTGCGAGCGCGTGAACGGCCTGATGGTCATCCTGCGCGGCTACGCCTCGATGACCGGCGAGCTCGCCGGCGACCAGTGGAACGAGGGCGACGTGTCCTGCTCCGTGGTCCGCCGGGTCGCCCTGCCGGACGCGTTCTTCGCCTTCGACGGCCTGCTGGAGACCTTCCTGACGGTCCTCGACGAGTTCGGCGCCTTCCCGGCGGTCGTGGCCCGCGAACTGGACCGCTACCTCCCCTTCCTCGCCACCACCAAGGTGCTGATGGGTGCGGTGCGAGCGGGTGTCGGCCGCGAGGCCGCCCACGAGGTCATCAAGGAGCACGCGGTCGCCTCGGCCCTCGCCATGCGCGAGCAGGGCGCCGAGCGCAACGAGCTGCTGGACAAGCTGGCCGCCGACGAGCGGATGCCCCTGGACCGTGCCCAGCTCGACGCGCTGATGGCCGACAAGCTGTCCTTCACGGGCGCGGCGGGTGACCAGGTCACCGCCGTGGTCTCCCGTATCGAGGCCATCGCCAAGCAGCACCCGGAGGCCGCCGGGTACACGCCGGGGTCGATCCTCTGACCCCCGACGAGCTTGCCGCCGCCCGTGACCGCGTCATCCCCGACGTGGTCGCGGGCGGTCTGCGCGTGCTGTTCTGCGGGATCAACCCGGGTCTCCTCTCCGCCGCGACGGGCCACCATTTCGCCCGCCCCGGCAACCGCTTCTGGCCCGTCCTGCACCTCTCCGGCTTCACCCCGCGCCGCCTCGCCCCCGCCGAGCAGGAAGAGCTGCTCCACTACCGCCTCGGCATCACCAACGTCGTCGCCCGTGCCACGGCCCGCGCCGACGAGCTGAGCGCCGAGGAGTTCCGCGAGGGCGGGCGCATCCTGACCGACAAGGTGGAACTCCTGCGCCCCCAGTGGCTGGCCGTCGTCGGAGTCACCGCCTACCGCACCGCCTTCGGCGAACGCAGGGCCCAGATCGGCCCCCAGGAGCGCACGATCGGCTCCACCCGCATCTGGGCCCTGCCCAACCCCAGCGGCCTCAACGCCCACTGGACCGCGGAGTCCATGGCCCAGGAGTACGCCCGCCTGCGCGCCGCGGCGGAGTCATCCACCGAGCCGTAGGGCCTACGGCGGGTCGATCACGGTCACCGCGGCCATCAGCTGCGGTGAGTGGTCGGTCCCCCAGCGGGCCTCGTAGACCGCGACCCAGCGGTCGCCGACCCGCCAGAGGCACAGGTGTCCGCCGGTGTCAGCGATCTCCTGCCACGGCTGTGCCGCCTCCTCCTGCATCCTGAGCCGCAGACCGGCGAGGCTGAACCGGTGCGGTTCTCCCCAGCGCTCCTCCAGCCGGTGGGTGAGCGCCTCGTACTCGGCGGCCACCTGTTCCTCGTGGACCACCCGGTCGGCGGCGTCCTCGTCCCCGTACCACCGGCTCCCGCCCAGCTCGGCGAGGTGGTACCCGGGCCCGCTGACACCCACGTCGGACCTGCCCCGGACTTCGGGGAAATCGCGCGTCCGGAGCCGGTCGATCGTGTCGAGATGCTCTGCCGTGGTCATGCCGTCAGTATCCCGGTGGCCACTGACAACTGGCCCTGCGTCACACGTCCCGCCGACGTACCGCCACCCAGCCGCCGGTCAGGGCGGCCGCCGCCCACAGCGCCATCACGCCGAGCCCGCTCCAGGGGCCGAGATCGCCGAACCTCTCCATGCGCATCACCATCTGACCGGCCCGGTCGGGCAGGAACTGGGCCACGCCCGCGGCCTTCGCGCCGATGATGAAGGAGACCATCAGGACGAAGGGTATGAGCAGGCTCAGTACCGCCGTCGCACTGCGCAGCACGGCCGTGAGTCCGGCCGCGAACAGGGACATGAGCGTGAGGTACAGACCGCAGCCGACGATGGAGCGGTAGGTGCCCGGGCTGCCCAGCTCCAGGGTGTACGGACCCATGAAGGCCTGGCCCGCGACGAAGGTGACCAGCCCGGTGATCTGGCCCGTCACGAGGGCGAGTCCGGCGATGACGGCCATCTTCGACAGGTAGAAGCGGGTGCGGTTCGGCACTGCTGCGAGCGAAGTGCGCAGGGCGCCGTTGTGGAACTCGGCGGACAGTGCCGTCGCACCGAACGCGATGGCGGCGATCTGACCGAAGTTGAGGCCGTAGTAGGCCGCCAGAAGCGGGTCGTCACCCATGCTGCCGGCCTCGGCGTCGCCTATGAGCGCGGCCGTCAGGGTCTGGATTCCCGCGGTGGCGACGAGGATCGCCGTCAGCGCCCCGAGGGTGGAGCGCAGGGACCGTATCTTGATCCATTCCGAGTGCAGGACGGGGACGGTGGGCAGAGCGCTGCTCATGGCATGGCCTCCTAGGGCAAAGGTATGGGTCAGGGGGTGGCGGCGAACTGGGCGTGGCCGGCCGTGAGATCGAGGTAGGCCTGCTCCAGCGAGGCGCGTTCATCGGAGAGTTCCAGCACGGGGATGCCCTCACGGGCGGCCATGCTCCCGATCTGCTCCGCCTGTATGCCGTCGACGGTCCATCGCCCGTCATCGGTGTCCGCCATTTCGAAGCCGTCCCGGGCGAGGGCCGCCCGCAGCCGGATCGGGTCCGAGGTCCGCAGGCGCACCCGGGGAGTGCTGCGGGAGTCGATGAACTCCTCCATCGAGGTGTCGGCCAGCAGCTTTCCCTGCCCGAGCACGACGAGGTGATCGGCCAGAGCCGCCGTCTCGGACATCAGGTGGCTGGAGACGAGGACCGTGCGACCCTCGGCCGCCAGGGCGCGCATCAGCTCGCGGATCCAGATGATGCCCTCCGGGTCGAGGCCGTTGGTCGGCTCGTCCAGCAGGAGCACCCCCGGGTCCCCCAGCAACGCGGCGGCTATGCCGAGTCGCTGACGCATGCCGAGCGAGAAGGTCTTGATCCGACGCTTGGCCGCCGAGGCGATCCCGGCCTGCTCCAGTACCTCGTCGACCCGGCTCCTCGGGATCCGGTTGCCGGCGGCGAGGAAGCGCAGGTGCTCCCGGGCGGTGCGCCCGCCGTGGGCGGCCTGGGCGTCCAGGAGCGCGCCGACCCGGTGGAGCGGGTCGGAGAAGTCCGTGAACCGCTGCCCGCCGATGGTCGCGGTACCGGAGGTGATCCGGTCCAGGCCCAACAGCAGGCGCATCGTGGTCGACTTCCCCGCGCCGTTGGGGCCGAGAAAGCCGGTGACCCGCCCGGGCAGGACGTCGAAGGTGAGGTGGTCGACGGCCCTGACACGGCCGTATTCCTTGGTGAGTTCCCTGATCTCGATGCTGTTCATGCCTCAAGACTCGCCGCCGGCCCCACCCTCTCCCTCCCCCATGCGAGGGTGCCGTCTCCCCCACATGGGGGAGACGTCCGTGAGCTGCACACTGCCACCATGGAGGCATGTACAGACTGCTCCGTGCCCCGCTCCAACCAGTGACGTACTCGCGCTGGGTACATCTGTGCGTGCCCATCCTGATGTTGGCCGTCTGGATGTTCATAGAGCCCGAGGCGCCGTGGTTTCCCCTGCTGATCGTCATACCTCTGGGACTGATGCCCTGGATGCGCCTGGCCGAGGGACTGCAGGCACGGTTCCTGCTCACCCCGAACGACCGGGACTCCGCGGACAGCGGTATCAGCGCAGCCAAGTCCGCGCGGTGGAGCGACCGGTGGCGGACCCTTCTCTGGCTGGAGATACGGCTCGTCGTCTCGCTCATGGCGATGCTCGCGACGGTCTGGCTGCCGCTGTTCACCGCAGAGCTGATCGGGACGTCCCTCGGGAAGACGCTCGCCACGGACGTCCGGCTGCCCTTCACCCCGTCGCCCTGGGCAGCCGCACTGTTGGCGCCGGTGCCGTTGGTCCTGCTCATCGTCATCGTCGTTCTGCTCGGCGAACTGATGACCGCGGTGGCGCGCCGGCTGCTGGGGCCTTCGGCGGCCGAGCGGGTCAGCGCGTTGGAGGCGCGCACGGAGCAGCTGTTGGAGAGGACACGTATCGCGCGGGAGCTGCACGACTCGATCGGGCACGCGCTGACCGTCGCGGTCGTTCAGGCGGGGGCGGCGCGGGCCGCGGGCGACCCGGAGTTCACCGATCGGGCGCTGAGCGCGATCGAGGACACGGGCCGGGCCGCGCTGGAGGACCTGGAACGGGTCCTGCTCGTGCTGCGGGAGTCGGCGCAGCCGCCTTCGCAGCGGCCGACGCTCGCGGAGGCCGACCGCCTGCTGGAGTCGGCCCGGGCCTCCGGAGCGACGGTCGACGCCGAGTTGACGGGGCCGCTGGAGCGGTTGCCGGGCCCGGTCACCCGGGAGGGTTACCGGATCCTGCAGGAGGCGCTCACGAACGTGCTGCGGCACTGCGGTCCGGTTCCGGTCCGGGTGCGGGTGGAGATGGCCGTCGGCAGGCTGGATCTGGAGGTGACGAACCCGCTGCCGGAGCAGCCCGTCCTCGTGAGCGGCACCGGGAGCGGGCTGCGGGGGATGCGGGAGCGGGCCGCGCTGCTCGGCGGAGAGGCCGAAACGGGCCCCTTCGAGGGCAGTTGGAGGGTGCGCGCGCGGCTTCCGCTGGAGCGAATACGCTGACCGGATGCCGGTTACCGTACTGCTCGTCGATGACGAACCCCTGGTGCGCGCGGGTCTGCGTGCCGTCCTCGATTCCCAGCCCGACATCGAAGTGGTGGGTGAGGCCGCCGACGGCGCCTCCGTGGTCCCGCTGGTGCGGCAACTGCGGCCGGACGTGGTGGCCATGGACGTGCGGATGCCGCTGCTCGACGGGATCGAGGCGACCCGGGCGGTTCTGCGGACCGTGGACTGCCCGCCGAAGATCCTCGTGGTGACGACCTTCGAGAACGACGAGTACGTCTACCAGGCGCTGCGGGCCGGGGCGGACGGGTTCCTGCTGAAGCGGGCGCGGCCTTCGGAGATCGTCCATGCGGTACGGCTGGTGGCGGAGGGCGAGACCCTGCTGTTCCCGGCGGCGGTGCGGGCCCTCGCCGCCGAGTACGGAAACCGGCAGGCACGGGCGGTGCTGGAGCGCGCCGCGCTGACCGAGCGGGAGGAGGCGGTGCTGCGGCTGATGGCCAAGGGGCTGACGAATGTGGAGATCGCCCGTGAGCTCATCGTCGGTACGGAGACGGTGAAGTCCCACGTGAGCGCGATCCTGGGCAAGCTCGGGGCGCGCGACCGGACGCAGGCGGTCATCACGGCGTACGAGTCGGGGTTCGTCGCGCCGGCCTGAGGGGAGCGACCGGTTCCGGCCGATGGGGGGCTGGTTATCGCCGCCGCACCGGGTGGGCAGTACGATCCGGCACACAGGCTCGCCATCTGGGAGGACACACGTTGGGGCAGCTGACCGGCGGGGATCCCTCTCTGCTCCGGCGGATCAATTCGGCCGTGGTGCTGCGCGCACTACGGGCGGCGGATGCGCCGACCCTCACCGACCTGACCCGGGTGACCGGGCTGTCCCGGCCGACCGTGGAAGGCGTGGTCGAAGGGCTGATCGCGACCGGGCTCGTCGTCGAGGCCGCTGCGGAGGAAGGCGCGCGCCGGCAGGGTCGGCCGGCCAGGCGCTACCGCTTCCGGGCCGAGGCAGGGCACCTGCTGGGGATCGAGATCGGCTCGCACCGGGTGGCGGTCCTGCTGTCCGGCCTGGACGGCCGGGTGATCGGCGCCGGCACCAAGGAGGTGTCCGAGACCGCCTCGGCCGACGAACGGCTGGAGCGGGTGCGGGCGGCGGTGGCCGACCTGTTGCGGCGGGCCGGAATCCCGCGGGATTCGCTGCGCGCGGTCGGGGTCGCGAGCCCCGGAATCGTGGAGGCGGACGGCACCGTGCGCCTCGGCACGGCTCTGCCCGGCTGGACCGGTCTGCCGCTCGGGGAGCGGCTGCGGCGTTCGTTCCGCTGTCCGGTACAGGTGGAGAACGACGCCAATGCGGCGGCGGTCGCCGAGCACTGGAAGGGGGCTGCGCAGGACACCGACGACGTGGTGTTCGTGATGGCAGGGCTCAGCCCCGGCGCCGGCTCGCTCATCGGGGGCCGGCTGCACCGCGGCTTCGGCGGGGCCGCCGGTGAGATCGGTGCGCTGCATCTGCTGGGCCGCGAGGTCACTCCCGAGAGATTGCTGTCGACCACGGGGGAACCGCTGCACCCGCTCGACGAGCAGGCGGTGGCGGAGGTCTTCGCGAAGGCCAGGCGGGGCGATGAGCGCGCAGTGGCCGCGGTGCAGCGGTTCATCCAGCGGCTGGTGCACGACGTGGCGGCGCTGGTCCTGGCGATGGATCCGGAACTGGTCGTGGTGGGCGGCTGGGCCGCCGGCCTCGACGGTGTCCTGGACCCCCTGCGCCGGGAGCTGGAGCGCTACTGCCTGCGTCCGCCGCGGGTGGCGCAGTCCCTGCTCGGCGAGGCGGCGGTGGCCACCGGGGCGCTCCGGTTGGCGATGGACCACGTGGAAGAGGAGCTCTTCGCGGTGGAGAAGACGGTCACGGCCCGCCGCCGCTGACACCGTCCGCAAGGCCGGGGCGGCGACGCCCTGGCCGCACGAGCCTTGCCGCCGAGGCAGCGCCGGCGCGTCGCGCGACCGCGGAAGGCCGCCCGCGTCCGGGACGTACCCGGGCGGCCCCCGGCGCGGGCGGCGCGGTCAGGAGGCGGCGCGGTGGGCGGGGGTGACTTCCACTTCGCCCGTGACGCCGAAGGTCAGCCGGCAGGTGTCCGCGCGGTACGTCGCGACCGACACGGCCGCCGTCCCCGCAGCGGTGAGGTACCGGGTGGTGACGACGAGCACCGGGGCTCCGGGGAGCCGGTCCAGGTCCTTGGCGTCGTCGGCGCGGGCCGAGCCGAGCTCCACCGAGCGGTCCTGCCCCTCCAGGGCGAGCCGCTGCAGTTCGCGCAGGACGGCGCGGGCACGGGCCGGACCGGCCGGGGCGTCGATCGCGGAGAGCCCGGGGATCGAACCGGCCGGCACGTACAGCAGCTCGGCGGCAACGGCCTGGCCGTGGCTGAACCGGGTCCGGCGCACCGCGTGCACCGGCTGGTCGGCGGACGTGCCGAGGAGCCCCAGGACGGCGGCCGGCGGAAGGGTCTCGGCGGCGTCCACGGACTCCCACCCGTCGATGCCCTCCGCGGGCCAGCCGTGCTGCGCTCCGCCGACCGCGACCCCGACCCGCGGCGGGGCGACGGTGGTGCCGACGCCGCGGCGGCGGTGCAGCCGGCCTTCGAGTTCCAGCTGCTCCAGGGCCTGCCGGAGGGTCGCGCGGGCGACTCCGAAGCGGGCGGCGAGCTCACGCTCGTTGGGCAGGACCTCGCCCACGGCGAAGTCCTGGTCGAGCGCCTCGCTGAGGACGGTCTTCAGGTGCCAGTACTTCGGCTCCGGCACCGTTTCGAGCTGCGTGGTCCCCACCCTGACTCCTCCTGCCATCGCTGCAATCGCCGTGTTCCAGCGGCAGTTCCGCGCCTTTGTTTATTAAAGGTTCCTGCACTATCCCTGCGACCATAGGACGGCACCCCCCCTTGGTCAAGACCAATGCTCACCCCCTTACCGGGCAGATCGGGCATACGTATCAAGCCGTTCACGCGATGTTCGCGCCCGCCCCGACACGCCCGCGAGGCTTGTAGTCGGGGGCTACCGGACGGTAATCATGGCGGTAGGCAGTACTGACGGCCTGTCTCATACGCGTCCACCCGACGAGGAGCAGCATGACCGCCACGGTCTCCTTCACGATCGATTCGCCGCTGGGCCCCCGCACCGCATCCGTCGCCTACGAGCGCAAGGGAGACGGCGAACCACTGCTCCTCCTGCACGGCATCGGCCACCACCTCCAGGCCTGGCACCCCGTGACCGACATCCTGGCCGCCGAGTACGACGTCATCGCCGTCGACCTGCCCGGCTTCGGCGTCTCGGAGCCCCTGCCCGAGGGGGTTCCGTACGACCTAGGCACCGTCGTCCCGGCCCTGGGTGCGCTCTGCTCGGCTCTCGGGGTCGAGCGTCCGCACGTCGTCGGCAACTCCCTGGGCGGGCTGCTCGCCCTGGAGATGGGCCGCAGCAGCCTCGTCCGCTCGGTCACCGCGCTGTCGCCGGCCGGCTTCTGGACGGAGGCCGAGCGACGGTACGCCTTCGCCACCCTGCGGGCCATGCGCCTCGGAGCCCTGACGCTGCCCCGCCCCACCCTGGAGCGGCTCGCCCGCAGCGCCACCGGCCGCGCCGCGCTCACCGGCACCATCTACGCCCGGCCCGCGCGCCGTTCGCCGGAGGCCGTGGTCGCCGAGACCCTCGCCCTGCGCGAGGCACCCGGCTTCGAGCAGACCCTGGCCGCGGGCCGTTCCGTACGGTTCACCGCCGACGTACCGGGGCTGCCGGTCACCATCGCCTGGGGCGCCCGCGACCGGCTGCTCCTGCCGCGCCAGGGCGTGCGCGCCAAGCAGACTGTGCCGGACGCCCGGCTGGTCCGGCTCCCCGGCTGCGGACACGTCCCGATGAACGACGACCCGGCCCTGGTGTCGCGGGTGGTGGTGGACACCGTACGGGCCGCGACCCGGCGCCGAGACTGAGCGGCTGACGATCGTTCATCCACGGTTCGCGCGCCCGACGCGGACGGGCCGGTGTGCGGCGGCACACTGGTCCGACCCGTCCCCCGCCGGCCCTGGAGACGCCCCGATGGCACCGATGCCCCGCACCCGACGTTCCCTGCTCGGCGGTTCGCTCGCCCTTCCGGTGGGCCTCGCCCTGTCCAGCGCGACCGCCTCGCCCGCGTTCGGCGCGCCCCTGGGCTCCGCGCCCGGCCCCACCGCGCCGTCCGCAGCCCCGGCCTTCGTCCGCTCCGGCCGCCCCGGTGCGCCCTGGGGCGTCCAGTCCGGGGAGATCACCCCCCACTCGGCCACCGTGTGGACCCGGTCCGACCGGCCGGCGCGGATGTACGTCGAGACCTCGCCCAGCGAGTCGTTCCGCCACGGCGTCCGGCGCCACGGCGGCCCGTTCCTCGGCCCGGCCTCCGACTTCACCGGCACCACCACCCTGCGCGATCTGCCGCCCGGACAGCAGATCCACTACCGCATCGTCCTCGCCGACCCCGACGACCCGCGCCGTACCGGCGAGCCGGTGCGCGGGGCCTTCCGCACCACGCCCGTGTCCCGCCGCCACGACGTGCGCTTCGTCTGGTCGGGTGACCTGGCGGGCCAGGGCTGGGGCATCAACCCGGATCTCGGCGGCTACCGGGTGTTCGAGGAAATGCGGCTGCGCAACCCCGACTTCTTCCTCTTCAGCGGGGACACGATCTACGCGGACGGCCCGATCCAGGCCTCCGTACCCCTGCGCGACGGCAGCATCTGGCGCAACATCACCACGGAGGAGAAGGCGAAGGTCGCCGAGACCCTCGCAGAGTTCCGCGGGAACTTCCGCTACAACCTGCTCGATCGCAACCTGCGCGACTTCAACGCCCAGGTGCCGGTGCTCGCCCAGTGGGACGACCACGAGGTGCGCAACAACTGGTACCCCGGCCAGCTCATCGAGGATCCCCGCTACACCGTCAAGGACGTCGACACCCTCGCGGCCCGCGCCCGCCAGGCCTTCGGCGAGTACTTCCCCGTCACCGACCTGCGCGGCGGCCGCGCCGAGGGCCGGATGTACCGGGTGATGCGGTACGGCCCGCTGCTCGACGTCTTCGTGCTCGACATGCGCACCCACCGCAACGCCAACTCCCCCGGCCGCCAGAGCGACGACACCGTCGGCATTCTCGGCGCGGAACAGCTGGGGTGGCTCAAGCGTGAGCTGTCGCGCTCCCGCGCCACCTGGAAGGTCATCGCCTCCGACATGCCGCTGGGCATCGTAGTCCCCGACGGGACGACCGCCTTCGAGGCCGTCGCCCAGGGGGATCCGGGCGCCCCGCTCGGCCGCGAGCTCCAGATCGCCGAACTCCTGCGTCACATCAAGCACCAGCGCATCACCGGCACCCTCTGGCTCACCGCCGACGTGCACTACACGGCCGCGAACCACTACGCCCCCGAGCGGGCCGCGTTCACCGACTTCGCACCGTTCTGGGAGTTCGTCTCCGGCCCCGTCGGCGCCGGCGGCTTCCCGGCCGGAAAGCTCGACGCGACCTTCGGCCCGATGACCGCGTACGTCCAGTCGGCGCCGCTGGCCAACATGGCGCCGTCCGAGAACCCCCCGTACTACGGCGAGGTCGACATCGACGGCGGGAGCGGGGAGCTCACCGTCCGGTTGCGGCGACAGGGAGGCGGCGTACTCTTTTCCAGGACGCTCCAGCCGGGACGCGTGGGACAGTAGCCGCCCTCCTCCGCTGCGCCAGGAAACCTCGCGAAAAACAGGGCGAAATCGGCCAGATGGATACTTAACCCATCGGTCACAGACCGTTCGTGATCACGCAACACCCCTGCGCCACAGTGGCATGCATGACTGAACGCACTGCTGCCCCTGCCCAGCGTCCCCACCGCCACCACTGGCGCCGCGACCTCGTCGAACTGGCCGCCCTGTTCTGCGCCGTCGCGGTCGCCGACGGCATCGCCAACCTCGTCGCGCACGGTCCGAGCGGCCCGGCCCTGCTGGTCGCCTCGGCCGTCGCGCTCCTGGTCACGGCCGCGTTCCACACCTGGTGGGCGCGCCGCCACAGCCATGCACCGCCGCCGAGGGCCACAGGGCCCTCCGATCCGGCCGCCGCCCCGGCCGCAGGCTCCGCGGTCGGCGCCGCGGCTGGATCGGTGGCCGCGCCCGCCGCGGAGGTGGGCCCCTCGGCGACCGCCCCCACCACCGCCCTGTGGCGGATGCGGACGACCGTACGGGACGAGCCCGGCAGCCTGGCCGCACTCTGCACAGCGCTGGCCCGGGGCGACGTGGACATCCTGACCCTCCAGACCCACCCGCTCCCGGAAGGCGGGACGGTGGACGAGTTCCTGCTGCGCTCTCCCCAGCAGCTGACCTCCGCCGACCTCGGCCGGGCCGTCGCCGGGGCGGGCGGCCGCAGCACCTGGATCGAGCGCGCCGATGCCCACGACCTGGTCGACACCCCCACCCGGGTGCTGGGCCTGGCCACCCGCACCGCCCTGGACGCCGCCGAACTGCCGCTCGCCCTGCGCCAGCTGCTCGGCCGCTGCACCATCCAGTCGATCCCGGCGGCCACCCTCTCCGGCCGCCCGAACGCGGGCGCCGACGCCCCGGTCGAGGGTGTCCTGGAAGCGACGGTGATGCGGCTGCGCGACCCCTCGGGCGGTGCGATCACCGTCGAGCGGCCCTACCTGCCCTTCACGCCCACCGAGTTCGCCCGGGCCCGTGCCCTCGTCGAGCTCGACGCCCGGCTCGGCCCGCGCGTCCCGCGCAGCCAGGACGTCCTGACCCTGCCCGAGGGGAACGAGGTCACCGTGCGCCGCGCCGACGGCTCCGACCTGGCCGCCGCCCGCGCGATGCACGACCGCTGCTCCGAGCGCACCCTCGGCCTGCGCTACCACGGGCCGGTGGCCGACGCCGACCGCTACCTCGGCCACCTGCTGAGCCCGCGCTTCGGCCGGACGCTCGCCGCCACCACCGCGTCCGGCAAGCTGGTCGCCCTCGGCCACCTGCTGTGGGACGGGGACGAGACCGAGGTCGCGCTGCTGATCGAGGACGACTGGCAGCGCCGCGGAATCGGGTCCGAACTGCTGCGCCGCCTGCTCGCGATGGCCGTCGAGGCCGGCTGCGACAGCGTGTACGCCGTCACCCAGGCCGCCAACACCGGCATGGTCGCCGCCATGCGCGGGCTCGGCCTGCCCCTCGACTACCAGATCGAGGAGGGCACCCTGGTGATCACGGCCCGGCTGGATGCCGCCACGGCCGGCCCGCTGCTCGCGCAGCAGCAGGAGCAGCGCGAGCAGCACCACCCGCGCTGATTCCCGTCCCGGGGGCCGGACCGGCCCGCCCGTTCCGGCCCCCCGGGACGGGCGGCGGCACCCCGTGGCCGAGGTGTGAAGTGGCCCACGCCGGGCACCGGTTGCCGGTGCCGCAACAGGTCCGGGGTGTGCGGCCCCCTGGGCGTCAGCAGGCTGACCCGGAACGGTGATGACGCGGGGCGGTCCCCCGTACGAAGATGGCCGCATGTCAGAGACCCTTCGCAGCGACAGTGCGTCCCGGCTGCCCCGTCAGGTCGCCGACGCATACGTCGACGACCTCATCGCCATCGACCCGATCACGGGCACCTACCTCGGTGTCGCCGCGTGCTCCAGCCGGCTCCCGGACTTCTCCCCGGCCGGCCGCGCGGCCGTAGCCGACCTGGCCCGCTCCACCCTCGCCCGCCTCGCCGCCGCGGAGCAGCTGCCCGGAGCGGACAGTGACGCCGAGCGCCGCTGCGCCCGCCTGCTGCGCGAGCGTCTGACCGCCGAACTCGCGGTGCACGAGGCGGACGAGGACCTGCGCGTGGTCAGCAACATCCACTCCCCCGCACACTCCGTCCGCGACGTGTTCGCCATCACCCCGGCCGAGACGGACGAGGACTGGGCGGCCGTCGCCGAGCGGATGCGGGCGGTTCCGGCCGCCCTGGCCGGCTACCGCGAGAGCCTCCGGCTCGGCCTGGACCGCGGTCTGTACGGCGGCCCGCGCGCCACCGCCACGTTCATCGACCAGCTCGGCACCTGGGCCGGCGAGGACACGGGGGAGACCGGGGGCACGGAGACCACGGCCGCGGGGGGCTTCTTCGGCGTGTTCGCGGCCCGCGGCCCCCAGGCGCTGCGCGCCCAGCTGGACGAGGCGGCCGCCGGGGCGACCGCGGCCCTCGTCGAGCTCCGCGACTGGATGCGCTCGGTGTACGCCCCGGCCGTCGCCGGGGCCCCGGACCCGGTGGGACGCGAGCGCTACGCCCGCTGGTCTCGGTACTTCAACGGCACGGACCTGGATCTGGACGAGGCCTACGCGTACGGCTGGTCGGAGTACCACCGGCTGCTGTCCGAGATGAAGGCCGAGGCGGCCAAGGTCCTGCCGGGAGCCGGCCCCTGGGAGGCGCTGAAGCACCTGGACGAGCACGGGACCCACATCGAGGGCGTCGACGAGGTGCGGGCCTGGCTCCAGGGCCTCATGGACGAGGCCATCGAGAACCTCGACGGCACCCACTTCGAGCTCGCCGAGCGGGTGAAGCGGGTGGAATCGATGATCGCCCCGCCCGGCGGCGCGGCGGCCCCGTACTACACCAACCCCTCGGAGGACTTCTCCCGCCCGGGGCGTACCTGGCTGCCGACGATGGGTCAGACCCGGTTCCCGGTGTACGACCTGGTCAGCACCTGGTACCACGAGGGCGTGCCGGGCCACCACCTGCAGCTCGCGCAATGGGCCCACGTCGCCGACCAGCTCTCCCGCTACCAGGCGAGCATCGGCCTGGTGAGCGCCAACGTCGAGGGATGGGCGCTGTACGCGGAGCGCCTGATGGACGAGCTCGGCTACCTCAAGGACGCGGAGCAGCGCCTGGGTTACCTCGACTGCCAGATGATGCGCGCCGCGCGGGTCATCGTGGACCTCGGCATGCACCTGGAGCTGGAGATCCCCGCGGACTCCCCGTTCCACCCCGGCGAGCGCTGGACGGTAGAGCTGGCGCAGGAGTTCTTCGCGCTGCACAGCGGCAGGCCCGCGGACTTCATCGAGAGCGAGGTGACCCGGTACCTGTCGATGCCGGGCCAGGCCATCGGCTACAAGCTGGGCGAGCGGGCCTGGCTGCTGGGCCGGGACAACGCCCGCGCCGCGCACGGCGGGTCCTTCGACCTGAAGGCGTGGCACATGGCGGCCCTGTCGCAGGGTTCGCTGGGCCTGGACGACCTGGTGGACGAGCTGTCGAAGCTCTGACCGCGTCCCCTGGGGGACGGGCCGCCCGCCTCCCCGCGGGAGCGGGCGGCCCGACGGCCGTCGCGGGGCGGCCCGCCGCCTGACGCGCGGCCGCCCGACGGTGTCGCGGCGGCCGGGGGCCCGGTCGCGCGCGGCGCTTCAGCAGCCGCAGTCCTCGGAGTCGGTCGGCGCCGTCAGCGGGTCGGCCTCCGTGCGCTGCTGCCTGCCCTGCCAGGTCTCGACCTCGAAGCCCTCGCGGATCCAGTACTCGATCCCGCCGAGCATCTCCTTGACCTGGAAGCCGAGCTGGGCGAGGGCGAGGGCGGAGCGGGCACCGCCGTTGCAGCCGGGTCCCCAGCAGTACGTGACCACGGGGATGTTCTTGTCGAGGAGCTGCTCGGCCTGCTCGGGGATGAGCGCGGTGGGCAGGTGGACGGCACCGGGGACGTGGGCCTGGTCCCAGGCCGGGGTGGAGCGGGAGTCGACGAGCTGGAACCCGAGCTCGGCACCCTGCTCGCGGTGGGCCTTGAAGGCCGCGGCGACATCGGACACGTCCGCGTGGAAGGCGAGGCTCGCGGCGAAGTACGCGGCGGCCGCGGCCGGGGTGGCCGGGGCCACCCGGAGCACGGGGTTCTCGGCCGGGGCGGACGCGGCGGCTCCGGTGGTCGCGGAGGCCGGGGCCGTGGCGGGGGCGGCGGTGTGCTGTGTCGTCGTCATGGCTCAGAATCTACGAGCGAATGATCACCGGCGGAAGTGGCTTTCCCCGGCCTTCGCCTTGTTCAGCCGGGGATTCCACTGCTACATCTGGTTCATGACCGACTATTCCCCTGACGCCACCGACTGGCGCATCCTGACGGCCCTCCAGGAGGACGGCCGCGCCAGCTTCGCGGAGCTCGCCCGCGCCGTGTCCATGTCCGCGAGCGCGGTCACCGAGCGCGTCCGGCGGCTGGAGGAGACCGGCGTGATCACCGGTTACACGGCCGTGGTGGACCCGGAGAAGCTCGGCAAGTCCATCCTGGCGCTGGTGCGGCTGCGCTATCCGCACGGCAACTACAAGCCGTTCCACGACCTGTTGGAGGCCACCCCCGACATCCTGGAGGCGCATCACGTCACCGGGGACGACTGCTTCGTCCTCAAGGTCACCGCCCGCTCGATGGGTCACCTGGAGGAGGTCGCCGGCCGGATCGCCGGGCTCGGCGCGGTCACCACCAGCATCGTCTACTCCTCGCCGCTGCCGCGCCGCCCGCTCAGTCCCTGAGGCCCGCGGTGCGGTGGCGCACCACCGAACCGCCACGGTGCTTGACGATCTCCAACTGGGCCTGGACGCGGGTGCGCAGGTCGGCGACATGGCTCACGATGCCCACACTGCGGTCCCGTTCGCGCAGCGAGTCCAGGACGTCGAGCACCTCGTCCAGTGTCTGGTCGTCGAGGCTGCCGAAGCCCTCGTCGATGAAGAGGGTGTCGAGCCGCATGCCGCCCGCCTCGTCGGTGACCACGTCGGCGAGCCCGAGCGCGAGGGCGAGCGAGGCGAAGAAGGTCTCGCCGCCCGACAGGGTGGCGGTGTCCCGCTCGCTGCCGGTCCACGCGTCCACCACGTGCAGCCCGAGACCGGACCGTCCGCGTCCGCCGGCCCTGGCGTCGGAGTGCACGAGCGTGTAGCGCCCGCCGGACATCCGCTGGAGCCGCAGCGTCGCCGCCGCCGCGACCTGCTCCAGGCGGGCGGCCAGCACATACGCCTCCAGCCGCATCTTGCGCTCGTTGTCCGCCGAGGTGCCCGCCGTCAGCCCGGCGAGGCGGGCCACCCGCTCGTACGCCTCGCGCAGCGGGCCCAGGGCGCGCAGCTCCTGCTCCGCCTGCCGGGAGAGCCGGTCCAGCTCGGCGCAGCGCACCCGGGCGGCGTCGACGGCCGAGCCGGCCGTCCGCAGCCGGGCGGCGGCCTGCTCGGCATACCGCTCGGCGGTCTCCGGGTCGGCCGGGGGCAGCGCGGCGGCCGCGGCGGTGTCACGTTCGCCGCGCCGGTCGGCCAGCATGGCCTCCTCGGCCTGCCAGGCGTCCAGCCGGTGCTGCAGGGCGGTGCGTTCGTAGTCCGGGAGGACCGCGTCGGCCGCGGCCTCGACGGTGTCGAAGCCCGCCTTGAAGGCGGCGTCGGCGAGCTGGTCGTCGGCCTCCTTCAGCCGGGCGGCGCCGGCCTCGGCCCGGCGCAGGGCGGTGGCGGCGGCGGTCACCATGCGGACCCGGTCCTCCAGGATGCGGGCGCGGGCTGCGACGGTGGGCGCGTCGCCCCGTACCCGGGCGAGCTCCGCCTCCAGCGCGGCCTGTTCCCGGTCGAGGGCCTCGCGCCGGGAGGCCCTGGCGGCGGACCGGCGTTCGGCGTCGAGGCGCTCGGCGCTGCGGGCGGCGTACTCGCGCTCGGCGCGGTCCACCTGCTCGCGGGCGCCGTGCAGTCCGGCGGCCAGGGCGTGGGCGGCGGCGTGCCGGGCACTCAGGTCCGAGGTCAGGGCGAGGAGTTCCGCCGTGGTGGCGTCTCCGGCGGCGGCCGCGGCCTCGGCCCGGGCCTCCCGCAGCGCGGCGAGGCTGCGCTCGACGGCGGCCCGGCGCTCCTCGGTCTGCTCGTAGCGGGCGTGGGCGGCGTCCTCGGCGGCCCGGTCCACATGCCCGGGCGCCGGCCGGGCCGGGGCGGGGTGCTCGGGCGAACCGCACACCGTGCAGGGCTCGCCCGGCGCCAGGGCCTCGGCGAGTTCGGCGGCGATCCCGCGCAGCCGGGCCTCCTTGAGCTCCAGCCAGCGCTCCCGGGCGGCCCCGGACTCCTCCCGTACACGCAGCAGTTCGCCCTCGGTGCGCTGCGCGTCGGCGTCCAGCGCATCCCGCCGCCGGGCGGAGTGCAGGCGCAGCCGGGCGGGTTCCAGCCGGCCCGCGAGCTGCTCGGCCTGGGTTGCGGCCTGTTGGGCGGCGTCCACCCGCCGGGTCAGGGCGGCCCGGGTGGCCTCCCAGCGGTCGAGCCAGTCGGCGGATTCCCGCAGCTGCTCCTCGGCGTCGCGGGCCTCCCGTTCCAGGGTGGCCCGCTCGCGGCCGATCTCCGCGCTGCGCTGCTCGTCGCGCCGGGCCGCGCCCAGCGCCCCGAGGTCCTCGCGCAGCCGCTGCTCGACGGCGGCCAGGTGCTCGGCGCCCGCCTCGGCGAGCGGCGGCGGGAGCTGCGCGCGGGCCTCGGCCTCCGCATGGGCGGCGGCCAGGTGGGCGGCGGAGGCGGCTCCGCGCAGTTCGAGGGCGGGGGCCACCAGGGCGCCCCGGCGGGCCCGGTCGAGCAGCTCGCGCACCCGCTCCCGCTCGGGAGCCGCCTCGGCGAGCAGGTCGGCCCGGCGGACGGTCTCGGCGTGCCGGCGCTGGAGCCGGTCGAGCTCGCGGGCCTCCTCGGCGGCCCGGCGCGCGGCGGCATGGCGGCCCTCGACGGCGGCCAACGCGTACTCGGCGACGGTCAGGCGCTCTCGTGCCGAGCACCGGGCGACGGCGGCCCAGGCGCGGACGGCCCCGGCGAGTCCGGGGTCCCCGGGCTGGTGGGCGGGCAGGGGCCAGGCCCGCAGGTCGGCGCAGTCGCCCGCCGCCTGGGCGAGCCGCTGGGCGGCGGCGAGCACCTTCTCGTCACCGACGCGCACCTTGGCCTCGGCGGCCCGGCGACGCTCGGCGAGCAGCGCCTCGACGGCGGCGAAGCGGCGGGTGTCGAAGAGCCGGCCCAGCAGTCGGCCGCGGGCCGTCTCGTCGGCCCGCAGGAACTTGGCGAACTCGCCCTGCGGCAGGAGGACGACCTGGCAGAACTGCTCGCGGCTCATGCCGAGCAGCTGCTCGACCTCCTCGCCGATCTCCTGGTGGGAGCGGCTGAGCGCGAGCCACTGTTCCCCGTCGTACTCGCGCAGCCGGCTCTGGGCCTTGTCGCGGGTGGTGCCGGTGCCGCGCTTCTTCGGCCGGTCCTGTTCGGGGCGGCGGGTGATCTCCAGGCGCCGTCCGCCCGCGGTGAGTTCGAGGGTGACCTCGGTCGGGGTGGCGGGGGCGGCGTGGTCGCTGCGCAGGCTGGTGCCGGGGCTCTGGCGGGCGCCGGGCACGGACCCGTACAGGGCGTAGCACACGGCGTCCAGGACGGAGGTCTTCCCCGCGCCGGTGGGCCCGTGGAGCAGGAAGATCCCGGCTCCGGAGAGCGCGTCGAAGTCGATCTCCTGGGGTTCGGCGAAGGGTCCGAAGGCGGTGATCCGGAGCCGGTGCAACCTCATCGGTGGATCTCCTGCCGGCTGTCGTTCGCGCGGACGTCCTCGAAGGCGTCCTGGAGGACGGCCCGTTCGGCCTCGTCGGCGACGCCCCCGCCGCGGACGTGGGCGACGAAGTCCTCGGCGATCTCCTGGTCGCTGCGGCCCTTGAGGCGCTGGGCGTACGAGGCCCCGCCGGATTCCTCGCGGCCCTCGGGGTCGAAGGCGAGGCTCAGGGTGTGCGGGAAGCGCGCGGCGAGCCTGGCCATGGGGTCCTCGGGGCGGACCGGGTCGGTGAGGGTGGCCTCGATCCAGGAGTCCTCGTGCGCGGCGTACGCGGGCTCCTCCAGCAGCGCGTCGAGCCGGCCCCGGAGCCGGGCGAGGCGGCGCGGCACGGGGGTGTCGATCCGCTCGGCGCTGATCTCCCCGCCGGGGCCGAGGTCGATCAGCCACACGGACTTGCGGTGGTCGGCCTCGGAGAAGGAGTAGGCGAGCGGGGAACCCGAGTACCGGACGCGTTCGTTGATCGTCTGGCAGCCGTGGAGGTGTCCGAGGGCGGCGTAGTCCACCCCGTCGAAGACCGAGGCGGGGACGGCCTCGACCCCGCCGACCGCGATGTCGCGTTCGCTGTCGCTGGCCTGCCCGCCGGTGACGAAGGCGTGGGCGAGGACGACGGAGCGGGTGCCGGGGGCGCGGGCGGCGAGGTCGGCCCGGACCCGGTCCATGGCCGCGCCGAGCACCGCCTCGTGGCTCGGCTTCCCCGCCCCGAGCGAGTCCTTGACCAGGGCCGGCTCCAGGTACGGCAGCCCGTAGAGCGCCACGTCACCGTGTACGTCGGCCAGCACCACCGGGTCGGAGCAGCCCGCGGGGTCGGTGCGCAGGTGGATCCCGGCCCGGCCGATCAGCCCGGCTCCGACCCCGAGCCGGCGGGCGGAGTCGTGGTTGCCGGAGATCATCACGGTCGGGACACCAAGGTCGGCGAGCCGGTGCAGGGCCCGGTCGTACAGTTCGACGGCGGGCAGTGGGGGCACGGCCCGGTCGTAGACGTCCCCGGCGACGAGGACGGCGTCGACCCGGTGCTCGCGGACGGTCTCGACGAGGTGGTCGATGAAGGCGGCTTGGGCCCGGAGCAGGTTCACGCGGTGGAAGGACCGGCCGAGGTGCCAGTCGGAGGTGTGCAGGAGCCTCACTCGCCGGCCGCCCCGCCGGCCGTCTGCGCGCACATGCCCGTCCGCCCCCTGCCCGTCTCCTGCTCGTGGAACCCCTCTACGCTAACCCGTCACGGAAGGCGGCTGGGCCGCATACGTCTCACCGCCGAGCGTGAGGGTGGCCGTACCGGCGGTGCTGTCGGCGAGCCAGGCCTCGAAGGCGGGCAGGTCCGCTTCGGGGAGGGCGACCTCGATCTCGACGGCGGCCCCGTAGCGCACGTCGACCACCGTGCGGCCGGTGGAGCGCAGGTCGTTCTGTGTCTTGCCGGCCCGCTGGTGGTCGACGGTGACGGTGGCCAGCCGGTAGCGGTGGCGGGTGACGGTGCCGAGCGCGTCGAGGGCCTCGCCGACGACGCCGCCGTAGGCCCTGATCAGACCGCCGGCGCCCAGCTTCACGCCGCCGTAGTACCGGGTGACCACGGCCACCGCGTACCGGATGTCGCGCCGCATCAGCATCTGCAGCATGGGCACGCCGGCGGTGCCGCCGGGTTCGCCGTCGTCGCTGGCCTTCTGGACGGAGGCGTCGGCGCCGATCACGTACGCGAAGCAGTTGTGCGTGGCGGTGGGGTGCTCCTTGCGGATGCGCGCGACGAACTCCTGCGCCTCCTGCTCGGTGGCGGCGGGCGCGAGCGAGCACAGGAACCGCGAGCGGTTGATCTCGGACTCGTGCACGCCCTCGCGGGCCACCGTCACGTACTGGTCTGACTTCACCGCCCCAGCCTAATCAGGGTCCGAGGGGAATCCGCCATGCGTTCTTCCCGTTGACGTCGGAGGCGGGGCGGATGCCGTCCCGCGACCGGAAGGCAACAGGAGGCGTCACTCGTGCACGGCGACCCGGCAACCATTCGCAAGATCCTCACCGAGCTCGGCGACACCTGGGCCGTGGTGGGCCTGTCCAACAACCGGGACCGGGCGGCGTACGCGGTGGCCCGAGTGCTCCAGCAGTTCGGCAAGCGGGTCGTTCCCGTCCATCCGAAGGCGGAGACGGTCCACGGCGAGCAGGGCTACGCCTCGCTGGCGGAGATCCCTTTCAAGGTGGACGTGGTGGACGTCTTCGTGAACAGCGCCCTGGCGGGTGCGGTCGCCGACGAGGCCGTGGCGGCGGGCGCGGAGGCCGTCTGGTTCCAGCTGAACGTGATCGACGAGGCCGCCTTCGCCCGCACCCGTGCCGCGGGCCTGGACATGGTCATGGACCGCTGCCCGGCGATCGAGATCCCGGCGCTGTAGCGGCCCTACGGCGCGCCGACGGGCGGGATGGAGACGGCCAGGGTCATCTCCATGAGGGCGGGGCCCTCGTTGCGGTAGGCGTGCGGGCGGTCCGCCTCGAAGGACACCGCCCCGCCCGCGGGCACCGCGTACCGCTCGCCGGCGACGACGAGGGTCAGCTCCCCGGCCGTGACGTGCAGCATCTCGAAGGTTCCGGCCGGGTGCGGGTCGGAGACCGTGCTCTCCCCGGGCTCCAGGCGGTAGGCCCACATCTCCACCGGCCCGCGCCGGTCGTCGCCGAGCAGCATGCTGGCACCGCTGCCCGCCTCGGTGGACCACATCCGCACGCCCTGCCCCGGCAGCACCACGTGGACCTGCGGGGTGCGGTTGTGGTCGAGCAGGGTGGTGATGCTCACGCCGAGGGCGTCGGCCAGCTTGACGGTCGTGCCGACGCTGGGGTTCGTACGGGCCTGCTCTATCTGGATGATCATGCCGCGGCTCACCCCGGCACGGGCGGACAGTGCGTCCAGGGTGAAGCCCCGCTCACCGCGCCAGTGCTTGAGGTTGCGGGCGAGCGCCTGGGTGAGCTCTTCGAGGTCCGACACCGTCCGGCAGCCTTCCGTCCACTTTGTTGGATGCAGCGGTCCAATGGAATGAACTATCGTGCGCTGTGTTCCACACTGCACTCCACCGTTCACTGCACTGTACTGCGAGGCCCCGCATGACCGCCCTCTTCGCCCTGGCCACCGCCGTACTGTGGGGGCTCGCCGACTTCGGCGGCGGTCTTCTGACGCGCCGGATACCGGCGTTGACCGTGGTCGTGGCCTCCCAGGTCCTCGCGGTCCTCGCGCTCGGCGCCGTCGTGCTCGGGACCGGGGCCTGGCGGGAAGCCGGGCCCCAGCTGTGGTTCGCGGTGGCGGCGGGCCTGGTCGGCCCGGTCGCCATGCTCAGCTTCTACAAGGCGCTGGCCCTCGGCCCGATGGGCGTCGTCTCCCCGCTGGGCTCGCTCGGGGTGGTGGTGCCCGTCGCGGCCGGACTCGCGCTGGGCGAGCGGCCCGGGCCCGGCCAGTTCGCGGGCATCGCGGTGGCCGTCGTGGGCATCGTCCTGGCGGGAGGTCCGGAGCTGCGCGGGGCGCCCGTACAGCGCCAGGCCGTGGTGCTCACCCTGGTCGCGGCCTTCGGGTTCGGCGCGGTGATGGCCCTCATCGCACAGGCCTCCACCACCGTCACCGGGCTCTTCCTCGCCCTGTTCGTCCAGCGCGTCACGAACGTGGCCGCGGGCGGCACCGCCCTGTGGGTCCAGGCCCGGCGCGGCACCCCGGCCCTGCCCGAAGGCGCCGGCCTCCGCGTGCTGTGGGGGCTGCTGCCCGCGCTCGCCTTCACCGGCCTCGCGGACGTCGCGGCGAACGGCACGTACTCCGTCGCGGCCCAGCACGGTCCCGTCACCGTGGCCGCCGTACTCTCCTCGCTCTACCCGGTGATCACCGCCTTCGCAGCCTTCGCCGTGCTCAAGGAACGCCTGCGCGCGGTCCAGGCGGCCGGGGCGGGCCTGGCCCTGGCGGGCACGGTCCTGCTGGCCGCCGGCTAGGACCGGTCGGCTCAAGCCGGCTCCGTCGCCGCCTCGCGCTGTCCGGCTTCGCCTTCCGCCAGCTCGGCCAGGGCGCGCAGCTGCTGCGGGGTCACCCCGTCGGGGATCGGCACGGGAGCCGGAGTGCGCAGCGGCGGCTGCCAGCCCGTGTCCGGCTGCCACCGGCGTACGATCCGCGCCGGCGCGCCCGCCACCACCGCATGGTCGGGCACCTCGCCCCGTACGACGGCCCCCGCGGCCACCACCACGTTGCGGCCGAGCCGCGCTCCCGGCAGGATCACCGCGCCCGTGCCGAGCCAGCAGCCGGGTCCGATCTCGACGGGTGCGCTGCGCGGCCACTGCTTGCCGACCGGCTCGTGCGGATCGTCGTAGCTGTGGTTCGTGGAGGTGATGTAGACCCCGGGCCCGCAGAAGGTGTCGTCGCCGATGGTGATCGGGGCGTCGGCTATGACGTGGGTGTCGCGGCCGAGGACCACGCCGTTGCCGAGTACGAGCATCGGCTCGGTCCCGAGGTCGAGGTCCGGCATCATGCCGGCGGTCAGCGTGACCTGTTCGGCGATGATGCAGTGCTCGCCGAGCCGGATCCACGGCTCGCCGAAGACCGTGCCCTGGGGGAAGGCGAGCCGGGTGCCGTCCCCGATCGCACCGAAGCGCAGCCGGCCCGGGGTCTGCGCGGTCACGGCTCCGGCCCGCTGCATCCAGCGCCAGGCGGCGTGGGCGGCGCGGCTGCCGAGCCTGCGGCGCAGGCCCGTCAGGGATGAGAACGTGTTCTGGTTCTTCGGCACCGGGCAACCGTAGCGCGCCGGGGGCCCGGACCGCGCCGTGATCTTCACCCCATCACGGGCCGATGCGGTGTCCGTGCCCTACCGTGCCGGTAGCGCGACAGGGCGGACCAGGACCGAGCACGGAGCACCGAGCACCGAGCACCGAGGAAGAGAAGCATGACGCATCAGGCCGAGCAGGGCAGCCGGGCACTCGTCGCGGGGGTGGGCGGCAGGACCCCGAAGATCGACCCCACCGCCTTCACCGCGCCGACCTCCGTCGTGGTCGGCGACGTGACCCTGGCCGCGGGCACGAGCATCTGGTACTCGGCGGTGCTGCGCGCCGACTGCGGCCCGATCGTGCTCGGAGCGGACAGCAACGTGCAGGACAACTGCACGCTCCACGTGGACCCCGGGTTCCCGGTTTCCATCGGCGAGCGCGTCTCCATCGGCCACAACGCGGTGGTGCACGGTTGCACCGTGGAGGACGACTGCCTGATCGGCATGGGCGCGACGGTCCTCAACGGCGCGGTGATCGGCGCCGGCTCCCTGGTGGCCGCGCAGGCACTGGTTCCCCAGGGGATGGTGGTCCCGCCGGGGTCGCTGGTCGCGGGCGTCCCGGCCAAGGTGCGGCGCGAGCTGACGGACGAGGAGCGCGAGGGCATCAGGGTGAACGC
This sequence comes from Streptomyces sp. NPDC043680, assembly GCF_056436685.1. Taxonomy (NCBI): domain Bacteria; kingdom Bacillati; phylum Actinomycetota; class Actinomycetes; order Kitasatosporales; family Streptomycetaceae; genus Streptomyces; species Streptomyces sp. NPDC043680. Next base: position 95,558 of record NZ_JBWKCE010000016.1, read on the forward strand.
CCTGATGTACGCGGACCTGGCCGAGCAGCACCGCGCGGCGCTGGCCGGCTGAACGCCGGGCCCGCCCGCTGCTGCCCCGGCCGGCCGGCCGCGGCAGCAGCGGGCGGGGCCGCCGTGCGGGGTCATTCCGCGCCGGCCGGCTCCTTGGCGGCGGTGGCGACCGCGGCCGCCTTCTTCATGCGTGTGCGCAGCACCAGCGTCACGGTGAGGCCGATCAGGAGCGCCACCACCAGCGCCACCCACGAGAAGCCCTTCAGCCACGGCTCGGCGACGATCCCGATGGAGTAGATGACGGCGGTGGTGCCGCCCGCCCACAGGATGCCGCCCAGGATGTTGGCGGTCAGGAACCGCCAGTACGGCATGTGCAGCACCCCCGCCAGCGGCCCCGCGAAGATCCGCAGGAGCGCCACGAAACGCCCGAAGAAGACGGCCCACATCCCCCACTTCTCGAAGGAGCGTTCCGCCTGGGCCACGTGGTCCGGCCCGAAGTGCTTGGGGAAGCGCCGCCCCAGCCGTTCCAGCAGCGGCTTGCCGCCCCTGCGCCCGATCGCATAGCCGATCGAGTCGCCCACGATCGCCCCCGCGGACGCGCAGATCCCCAGCACCACGGGGTCGATCTCCCCGTTCTGCGAGGCCAGCAGCGCCGAGCTGACCAGGATGATCTCTCCCGGCAGCGGGATGCCGAGGCTCTCCAGCCCGATGACCAGACCCACCAGGAGATAGATGCTGACCGCCGGAATCGTCTCCAGCCATTCCTGGATGTGCACCGGTACGTCCTCCCGATTCGTCCCGGCGCGTCCCCTGTGACACGCCGAACGGGCAGCCTATCTGCTCGTCACCACAGCCTTTGCCCTCAGTGGGAGGTCACGGGAGGAACGGCCCACGAACACCTCGCGACGGCCGGATCCCACCACCCATCCGCGCTGCTGCGGATCCCAGGACGACAGCGCACGGGCGTCGACGTCGAGGGTGACCCGCTACTCCTCGCCCGGGCCAGGGTGAGCCGCCGGTAGCCGGCCAGGGCGCGGACCGGCTGGTCCAGCTTCAGCTCCGGTGAGGGGCCGACGTACACCTGCGCCACCTCGGTGCCCTTGCGGCGGCCCGTGTTGCGGACGGTGAACTCCACCCGGAGCCCGCTGCGTTCCGGCCGGACCGCCAGCCGCTCGTACTCCCACGTCGTGTACGAGAGCCCGTGCCCGAAGGGGAACAGCGGGGTCACCCGCTCCGCGTCCTACCAGCGGTGGCCGACGTGGAGGCCCTCGGCGTACTCCTGGCGGCCGCCCACCCCCGGGTAGCGCAGAGGGTCCCCGGCGACCGAGGTGGCCCGCTCGTCGGCGGGGAAGGTCTGGGTGAGCCGGCCTCCCGGGTCCACGTCCCCGAAGAGGATGTCGGCCGTGGCCGCCGCCCCCTCCTCGCCGGGGTAGTACATCTGGAGGACGGCTGCGGTACTGGAGAGCCACGGCATGGTCGTACTGGAGGAGGTGTTCAGCACGGCCGTGGTGCGCGGGTTCGCCACGGTGACCGCCTCGATCAGCCGCTCCTGCCCGCCCGGCAGGCCGAGCGCGGTCCGGTCGCCGCCTTCGGTTGCGTCCTCGTAGGCGAACAGCACCACGCTGTGGGCCTCCTCGGCGGTCTTCACGGCCTCGGCGAGATCGGCGGCCCGCGTCGCCTTCGAGGTGTGCAACAGCCGGAAGCGCTGCCCCTTGTCCCCGCCCTCCGCCGTGACGGCGAGCCGGTGGACGCCCGCCGCGAGTGCCAGGCTGCGGCGGCGGACGGCGAACCCGTCGGGTGCGGAGCCGAGCAGCCCGCCCGCGAAGGACTCGGCCACTCCGTGCCGGACCGGGAACAGCTCCTCCCCGTCGAGGCGGACGCTCGGCCGCTTGCCGGTGTAGTGGACGAGCAGGGTCCACTCGTCGGCCGCGGCCAGGGTGAACGCGCCCTCGTACCGCCAGCTCCGCCCGGCCTCGACCGCCCGGTCGGCCAGACTCACCGCCGGGACCGGCAGCCCCGCGGGCAGCGGACGGCCGTACAGGTCCTCGCCGAGGGCGTGGCGCACGCCGGCACCGCCGTTCCCCGCGCGCCGGCGGATGCCGGCGAGCGGGGCCGCGGCCCCGTCGGGACCACGTGGGCGCTGCCGCCCCCGCTGACGAAGGGGACGTGACCGGTGCGCCCGATCACGGCGATCGAGACACCTTGTTGTACGCGGCCATCACGCAGCCCGCCCCGGCGGAGACGGCCGCCTCGAAGCCGCGCAGTTCCGTCTCGTGGAGGGCCTGCTCGGCCACCACCACGTCGGCGGTGTCCCGGCCCCGCTCCTGGTTGTTCAGCGCGAAGTGCTTGACGGTGGCGATGAGCCCCTCGTCCTGGATGCCGCGGACTACTTCGGCGACGAGGTCCGCCGTCAGGCGCGGGTCCGCCGAGAAGGTCTCGAAGTTCCGGCCCGCGTACGGGGTACGGATGAGGTTGGCCATGGGCGCGAGCAGCACGTCCTGGCCCAGGGCGCGGCCCTCGCGGCCGAGGACCCTGCCGTACTCACGGGCCAGCCCGGGTCGAATGCGAAGGCCGGCAGGACCGGCGCGGGCAGGGCGGTGGCGGGCCGGGCGACCCGTACCCCGGCGGGCCCGTCGGCGAGCCGCAGCGCCGGGATGCCCAGCCGCGGTACGCCGGGCAGATAGCCGGCCTGCCGGAGCGGGGCCGGGTCCTGACCGCCGTGCAGCAGGCCGGTCTTCGTCCTCCAGGGTGAGCTCGGCCAACAGGGCGTCGATCCGGGGAGCGCCGCCCTGGAGGGTGGCGGCGGCAGCGGGGGTCCGTTGTGGGCGGGCGCGTCGGGGGGCGCCCGGTCCGCGCAGCCATCGGCTCCAAGGCCTGCACCCACTGCTCCGAGCAGCCGCATCACGGAACGTCTGGACACGGCCGGCTCATCGGCGCTCCGTGACGGCGGTCGACGGGAGCGGCCCGCGCCGGACCGCTCCCCGCGCCCACTGTGCTCCGCCGCCGCGCCCGGTGCCGCTCAGACGCGCCACACTCGGCGGTGAGGTTCAGCCCTGCGGCGGCTGCTGCACCGGGTCGGGCTCGCGCCGCCGCGGCTCGTCCTGCACCTGTACGCGGGCCTCGGTGCGGTGGCCGCGGGCGATGTAGTCGCGTACGACGGCTTCCACCGCGTCCTGGGGCGAACCGACCCCGGCGAGGACCATCACCTCCACGACGAGCTCGGCGTCGAGGCTGATGTCGACCTTGGCTCTGCCGGCCATGAGCGGTCCTCCCTCTGTCCTGCGACTGTCCTGCGACTGCCACTGCGACTGCGACTGCGACTGCGACTGCGACTGCGACTGCGACTGCGACTGCGACTGCGACTGCGACTGCGACTGCGACTGCGACTGCGACTGCGAGGGACTCTAGCCGCCGGACGGGCCGCAGCGGGCCCGGTTCCACGGCGGCGGACAGACGTGTGGGGGCCGCGCCCGGCGGGCGCGGCCCCCACAACTGCCGTCGGTGCGGCTCGGCTACGCGTTCGGGCGCAGGGTCCAGACCACGGTCATCTCGCCCGTCACGGCCTCGTCCTCCCGCTGGATCGCGATGGTGACGGGGAACTCGGGGCGGCCGCCCGCGTCGAGTTCGGCGACGACCTCGGCGGCCGGGCGGCCGAGGGTGGCGGTGGCCGTGACGACGCCCTTGGCGAGCTTCTTGTAGCCGATCTCGGCCTTCACCGCCAGCGGCACGGCGCGCGAGAGCTGGTCGCCGAAGGCGGCAAGGACGATGGCGCCGCTCGCGGACTCGGCGAGGGTGAACATGGCGCCGGCATGCGGGCCGCCCACGTGGTTGTGGAAGTCCGGCTGGTCCGGCAGCCGGACGACCGCGCGCTCGGGGGTGGTCTCAAGGAACTGGAGGTTCAGGGTCCGGGCCATCGGCACGGTCGCGGCGAGCAGTTCGCCCACGTTCATCTGATCTGCGCTCATGAGGGGCGATGTTACCCGCGAGTAGATACCCTTGGCCAGACCCGGCGCCGGGGGCGGCCGTGACCGTCCGGGTCCGCTCCCACTATCGTTACCGGCCATGTGGCCAGGACAGCAGCAGCCGCCCGGGGGACAGCCGAACCCTCAGGACGCGCAACAGAACCCGTACCAGCAGCAGCCGGGACAGCCGGGGCAGCCGAACCCGTACCAGCAGCAGCCGGGCTACGGGTATCCGCAGGCGGGCTACCAGACCCCTCCGCCGGTGCAGCCGTGGGGGCAGCAGCCCCCCACCGCGCCCCTGCAGGCCGCGGCGCCGCAGGGCGGTGGCGGGAGCCCGTACGCCACCAAGACCGTGGCCATCGTCGCGGCGGCCGCCGTCGTCGTCGTGGCGGCCGCGACCGGCGCGTTCGTCCTGACCCGGGACGACAAGAAGGACGACCGGGCCGAGGACAAACCCGCCGCCGCCTCCTCGGTGCCGGCCTCCTCCTCCGCCGCGCCCGCGTCCCCGGGCACCAACCCGCGTGCGGGCGGCGACGCCAAGCCGCTGATCCCGGGCTGGAAGGTCGTCGTCAACCCGAACCACGGCACGGCCTTCGACGTCCCGCCGGAGTGGAACGTCGCGAGCGCCGGCGTCATGACGGGCTTCGAGGACGAGAAGAAGCACGACGGCTCGACCGTCGTCATGATGTCCGCACCGGCCTACCTCAAGGAGGACTGGTGCAAGGTCGACTCCAACAAGGACGGCCGCGAGGAGACGACCTCGCTGGCCGGGACCGGCACCAAGGGCGCCCAGGGCGCCAAGGACACCGCGGAGGCGGCGACCAACGCGGCCGACTCCTGGGCGTTCGCGGCGTACGCGCAGAAGGCACCCAACCCGCGGGAGGCGGTCAAGTCCACGCCGCCCAAGGACTTCACCACCTCGTCCGGCCTGAAGGGCAGCATGGCGACGGCGACCGTGTCCGGTCTGCCGAAGGCGAGCAAGTGCGACTCGGACGGGAAGGCCGTCGCGTTCAGCTTCAAGAACGCCAAGGGTGACTTCGCGACCTGGGTCCTCTACGGCGCCGCCGGCGTCCAGGGCGAGGTCACGCAGGAGACCTACGAGAAGATCATGAGCACGGTACGCCTCAGCACCGGCTGACCGGCCCCGCGCCCGCCGTCCACGCCCCGGTCCGGATATCCGTTTGGATTCTCGGGCCGGGGCGTGAATAGTCCCGGGGGTGAGCCCCTCCCCCACCGCCCCGCCGCGTACGTCCGCACGCCGTGGCCGGCCCGCCTGGGCCGGCCGCAACTACACCCTGCTGACGAGCGCCGCGGTCGTCACGAACCTCGGCAGTCACGGAGCGCTCATCGCGGCGGCTTTCGCCGTCCTGGATTCCGGCGGCTCCGGTGGGGACGTCGGCCTGGTGGCGACGGCCCGTACCCTGCCGCTCGTCGCCTTCCTGCTGATCGGCGGTGCCCTCGCCGACCGGCTGCCGCGCCACCGCGTGATGGTCGCGGCGAACGCCCTCAACTGCCTCTCCCAGGCTGCTTTCGCGGTGCTCGTCCTCGCGGGAGACCCGCAGCTGTGGCAGATGATGCTGCTCACCGCGCTCTGCGGCACCGGTACGGCCTTCTTCAACCCGGCGGCCGAGGGCATGCTGCTCTCCAGCGTCTCCGGGGAGCACTCCAACCGCGCCTTCGCCCTGTTCCGGATGGCGATGAACGGCGCGGGCATCGGCGGGGCCGCCCTCGGCGGAGCCATGATCGCCGCGATCGGCCCCGGCTGGGTCCTGGCGGTGGACGCGGCGGCGTTCGCCCTGGCGGGCGTGCTGCGCGCCTTCCTCGACGTCGGCCACGCCGGCGACCGGGCTCCCGGCGGCGGCCTGCTGGCCGACCTGCGGGAGGGCTGGGTCGAGTTCCGGACCCGTCCCTGGCTGTGGAGCATCGTGCTCCAGTTCTCGGTGGTCGTCGCCGTCGTCGGCGCCGCCGAATCCGTCTACGGTCCGCTCGTGGCCCGCGACCAACTGGGCGGGCCCGCCCCTTGGGGCCTGGCGCTGGCCTTCTTCGGCATCGGCACGATCGCCGGAGCCGTCCTGATGATGATGTGGAAACCACGCCGCCTGCTGCTGGTCGGCACCCTGTGCGTGTTCCCGCTGGCGCTGCCGTCGGCCGGCCTGGCGGTGCCGCTGCCGGTGTGGGGCCTGTGCGCGGTGATGCTCGTGAGCGGCGCGGCCATCGAGGTGTTCGGCGTGAACTGGATGACGACCATGCACCAGGAGATCCCGGAGGAGAAGTTCTCCCGGGTCTCCGCGTACGACTGGTTCGGCTCGGTGTCGATGCTGCCGCTGGCCACCGCCGTGGCGGGTCCGGTGGAGTCGGCCTTCGGGCGCACCTCCGCCCTGTGGGGCTGCGCGACGCTGGTCGTCCTGGTCACGGCGGCGGTCCTGGCCGTGCCGGACGTCCGCCGCCTCACCCGCAGGACACCGCCCCCGAAGGCCGTCTCCCTCCCCGCCGCGGCCGCTCCCCCCGCCCCTGCCCCCGCAGGTCCGGCCGTGGCCTCGGGTCCCGCCGACGGGTGAGGCCCAGGCGCCGCCGGCACCGGCTGCGGGGACGGCGGCGGGCGCGAAGGCGGGGGCGGGGGCGGGGACGGGGCCCGACTCGGGCTCACCCCAGGCTGAACGCGCCCTCCGGAGGCTCCGGCGAAGCCACGGCCTGCGCGTCGGAGACGGGCACCGCACCCCGCATGAACCGGGCCAGTGCGGGCCCGTCCTCCACCCTGGCGGGGAACGCGTCCGCCGCGCACCGCCGCGCCAGGGCCGCCGCCGGCAAGGGCTCGTCCGAGGCCAGCAGCACCGCGTTCCCGAACCGCCGCCCGCGCAGCACCCCCGGCTCCGCGATCAGTGCCAGCTCCGCGAACACCGTGCCGAAGTTGGCGAGCTGCGCCCGCAGGAAGTCGAAGGGGGCGCCGTCCGCCAGGTTGGCGGCGTACACCCCGCCCGGCCGCAGCACGCGCGCCGCCTCCCGTGCGTACTCCACCGACGTCAGTGGGGCCGGTACCCGCGAGCCGCCGAACACGTCGGCCACCACCAGGTCCGCGCTCGCCGGCTCCGCGCCCGCCAGCCAGGCCCGCGCATCGGCGGTGTGCACGGTGACGTCGGCTCCGGCGGGCAGCGGAAGGTGCTCCGCGACCAGCTCCACCAGTCCGGCGTCGAACTCCACCACGGTCTGCCGGGACCCCGGACGGGTCGCCGCCGCGTAGCGCGGCAGCGTCAGGGCGCCCCCGCCGAGGTGCAGCAGGTCCAGCGGGGTGCCCGGTTCCGCCGCGCAGTCCAAGACGTGCGCGAGCCGGCGTGCGTACTCGAACTCCAGGTGCTCCGGATCATCGAGGTCCACGTACGACTGCGGGGCCCCGTCCACGGTGAGCAGCCAGGCCCGCTCCCGGTCCACGTCCGGCATCAGCTTGGCGGTGCCCTGGCCCACGTCGCGGACCACGGGGATCTGTTCGTCGCTCACCGGACCATTGTCCGGCAGGTGGGACGGCCGGACAGCCGCCGCCAGGGCGCAACGGAGGTCGTCAGGGCGACCACCACCGTCGGGGCGACCGCCGCGTCAGGAGGACCGCCGCCGTCAGGAGGACCAGACGGCGGCCGCCTCGGCCACGTGCTCCGCCGCCTGCAAGAGCCCCGCGCGCGCCGCCGGATCCCGCCGCGCCGGGTCCAGCACATTGCGGCCGAACACCTTGCGGGCCTGCGGGGACGGGGTGATGAGCAGCACCCGCGCCCCCGCCTCGCGCAGCCGGGCCGCCTGCGCGGCCGGCGAGGGGATGAGCCCGGAGCCGAGCGACATGGGGGCGAGGATGACCACCCGGGCGTAGCCGGAGGCGAGGTCGGCGTTGGTGGCGGAGCGGATCCCGCCGTCGATGAACCGCCGCTGCCCGACGGTCACGGGCGGCCACACCCCCGGCACCGCGCAGCTCGCCGACACCGCATCGACCAGCCCGGCCCCGCTCTCCCGGTCGAAGGCGGCCAGTTCACCGCTCAGGGCGTCGACGGCGGTGACGACGAGCTTCCGCTCCGGCCAGGTGTGCGAGACGAGTCGGGCCGCCAGCACCTCGCGCCGCTCGGCCTCCGCGGCGGTGTCGGCGGCCAGCGCGAGCGCGCCGACCCGCCTGCGGTAGCTCTCCGCGTCCCGCGAGCGGATCATCGCCGCGGCGTACCGGGCGACGAGCCCCGCTCCGAGCCGGGCAGCGGTTTCCCCGGCCGGATCGCCGAGCTGACGCTCGTACAGCTCGCGCGGGGTGAGCAGTCCGGAGGTGAGCTGGGCGCCGACGACCGAGCCCGCCGAGGTGCCGACGACGAGGTCGGCGGTGCCGAGGTCCACGCCCGCCTGCGCGAGGCCGTAGAGGATCCCGGTCTCCCATCCGATGCCGGTCAGGCCCCCGCCGCCGAGCACCAGTGCCGTGTCGCCGCCCATGCCGGCCCCCTCTTCTCGCCCGTGGTGTCGGCAGTGTAGCGCACCCGGGCTTCCCCCACAAACGGGGGGGGGGGGCCGCCCCCCCGCGGGGGGGCACGACAGAACACTCGGAAACCATAAAC
>NZ_JBWKCE010000016.1:104094-146242 GCF_056436685.1 Streptomyces sp. NPDC043680
CGCGGCGGGTCTGGGGTGGGGGGGCCCCCGCGGCGCGGGGGGGGTTGGGGGGGGGGGGGGGGGGGCGCCGCCCCCCCCCCCCCCCCCCCCCCCCCCACGGCGGGGTGCGTCCGGCGACCCGGCGGGGGCTCAGTCGAGCACGGTCGTCACCGTTCCCGCGCCGACGGTCCGGCCGCCCTCGCGGATCGCGAAGCCGAGCCCCGCCTCCAGCGGGACGTCCCGGCCGAGCTCCACGGTCATGGTGACCGTCTCCCCCGGCCGGGCCATCCCGGCCCCGCCCAGGTCCACGTCACCCACCACGTCGGCGGTACGGATGTAGAACTGCGGCCGGTAGCCCGACGCGACCGGTGTGCTGCGCCCGCCCTCCCGCGCGGCCAGCACGTAGACCTGCGCCGTGAAGCGCCGCCTGGGCACGACGCTGCCGGGCGCGGCGACGACGTGGCCGCGGCGGACCCCGTCGCGCGGCACCCCGCGCAGCAGCAGCGCCACGTTGTCCCCGGCCTCGGCGGACTCCATCGGCTTGCCGAAGGTCTCCAGGCCGGTCACCACGGTCTCCGCGGCCTCGTCGCAGCCGAGCAGGCAGACCCGGTCGCCCAGCCGGACGCTGCCGCGCTCGACCGCGCCGGTCACGACGGTCCCGCGTCCGGTGATGGTGAGCACGTTCTCCACCGGCAGCAGGAACGGCGCGTCCGTGTACCGCACCGGCATCGGGACGTACGTGTCCACCGCGTCGAGCAGCGCCTCGATCGCCGCGGTCCACCGCGGGTCGCCCTCCAGCGCCCCGAGCCCGGAGACCCGTACGACCGGCGCGGCGTCACCGCCGTAGCCGTGGGCGGTGAGCAGCTCGCGCACCTCCAGCTCGACCAGGTCGGTCAGTTCCGGGTCCCCCGCGTCAGCCTTGTTCAGGGCCACAACGATGTGGTCGACGCCGACCTGCCGGGCGAGGAGCACGTGCTCGGCGGTCTGCGGCATGACCCCGTCGAGCGCGGAGACGACGAGGATGGCCCCATCGAGCTGCGCGGCTCCCGTGACCATGTTCTTGATGTAGTCGGCGTGGCCCGGCATGTCCACGTGGGCGTAGTGCCGGGTGTCGGTCTCGTACTCGACGTGCGTGAGGTTGATGGTGATGCCGCGCCGGGCCTCCTCGGGGGCCCGGTCGATGCGGTCGAACGGCACGAAGGAGGCGCCGCCGCGCTCGGCGAGGACCTTGGTGATGGCGGCGGTAAGGGTGGTCTTGCCGTGGTCGACGTGACCCATGGTGCCGATGTTGAGGTGCGGCTTGGTCCGCACGAAGGCCGTCTTGGCCATGATGTCTTTTCCCGTGGCTCGAAGCAGATCGGGACCCCTGGAACGAGCCGACCCTCCCCCTGCGGGGTCCGCCGGACTGTCCGGGAAGGGTCAGCTTCGTGCGCCGTCGAATGCGGCGGAGGCGTATGCCTCGAAGAGCTCGAAGGGCAGGACGGCAGCCTTCGGCGCGTCCGCGACTGCGGACGGCGCTGCGGGGAAGGCGTACCAGGACATGCCGACGATCCTGCCGGACGGGCCGCCGGGCGTCGACCGGATTTCCTTCCGGGCCGGGCCTCTTGACTCCCCCGGCCACCGCGGGAGGTGCCGCGGCCGGCGGACGGGGCGTCCGCTGCGCTGCGCTCAGGGCGCCGGCCGCGCCCGGGTCCGCCTCGGCAGTGCCACGGCACCTGGACCGCTGCCCGCGGCCGCCGGCGACCCGGCGGCCGGCCCGCACGCCGTGCGGCTGGGCGAGGCAGGCATCACGGCACGCGTGCGCCTGCGTCGGTTAGTCTCCCTAAATGTCCCTCCTCCTCGCGCCGTGGACCCGGCTGTCGCTGCTGGCCGTGCTGCTCGCGGCGGCCGGCGTCTGCGTGCTGCTGTACGAGCCGCAGCGCATCCTCTCGGAGGGCCGGCCCCCGGGCCTTCCCGTGGGCACGGCGGCCTTGCTCTTCGCCGCCGCGTACGGGCTCTGCACGGCCGCGCTGGTGCCCCGCCCGCTGCTGAACCTCGCGGCGGGGGCCCTGTTCGGTGCCCCGCTCGGGCTGGCCGCGGCGGTGGCGGGCTCGGTCCTCGGCGCCGGTATCTCCTTCGGCCTGGGCCGGCTGATGGGCCGGGACGCGCTGCGGCCCCTGATGCGGGGCCGCTGGCTGCAGGCCGCGGACAACCAGCTGGCCCGGCACGGGTTCCGCTCGATGCTGGCGGTGCGGATCTTCCCCGGCCTGCCCTTCGCGGTGGCCAACTACGGCGCCGCGGTGTCGCGCTGCCGCTGGGTGCCCTTCCTGCTCGCCACCGCGATCGGCATCGTCCCGAACACGGCCGCGTACGTCGTCGCGGGTTCCAGCGCCGCCTCCCCCGGCTCCCCCGCGTTCTTGGTGTCGTTCGGGTTCATCGCCGTCTCGGCGGTGGCGGCCGCGGTGGTCGGATGGCGCAAACGGCACCGGCTGGCGCCTGCGCCGGAGCCCGTACACGCGCTCGAACCGGCGCCTGACATGCGCCGGGCGACCCCTCAGCACCCCCCTGTGGTCAGCGCCGCTTCCCACGGGCCCTAGCATCGGAGCGAACTGCCCGACGATCACAAGGACGAGCGCACCCCGACATGAGCTGGTTCGAATCCCTAATCCTCGGTCTCGTCCAGGGGCTTACGGAGTTCCTCCCGATCTCCTCCAGCGCCCACCTCCGGCTGACCGCGGCATTCGCCGGCTGGGAGGACCCGGGCGCGGCCTTCACCGCGATCACCCAGATCGGCACCGAGGCGGCCGTGCTGATCTACTTCCGCAAGGACATCGCGCGGATCATCTCCACCTGGTTCCGCTCCCTCTACACCAAGGCGCTGCGTTCCGACCAGGACGCGAAGATGGGCTGGCTGGTCATCGTCGGCTCGATCCCGATCGGTGTGCTGGGCATCACGCTCAAGGACCAGATCGAGGGCCCGTTCCGGGATCTGCGGCTGACCGCCACCATGCTCGTCGTGATGGGCGTCGTGCTCGGCATCGCCGACCGTCTGGCCGCGCGCGACGAGGAGGGCGGCCGGCACCGCGCCATCCGCGAGCGCAAGACGCTCAGGGAACTGGGCGTCAAGGACGGTCTGATCTTCGGTCTGTGCCAGGCGATGGCGCTGGTCCCGGGCGTCTCCCGGTCCGGTGCGACGATCTCCGGCGGTCTGCTGATGGGCTTCACCCGCGAGGCGGCGGCCCGTTACTCCTTCCTGCTCGCCATTCCGGCCGTACTGGCCTCGGGCGGCATGGAGTTGAAGGACCTGGGCGAGGGCCACGTCTCCTGGGGCCCGACGATCTTCGCCACGGTCATCGCCTTCGTGGTCGGCTACGTGGTGATCGCCTGGTTCATGAAGTTCATTTCCAGCAAGAGCTTCATGCCCTTCGTGGTCTACCGGATCCTGCTCGGCATCCTGCTGTTCGTCCTGGTCGGCATGGGTGTGCTCAGCCCCCACGCCGCCGAGTCGGCCGGGTAGCCGCGCCGCCGTCACCGCTTCGCGTGAATCGGAGGCCGTTCGGGAACGTTCCCGGGCGGCCTCGGCGTCGTTGTGGCTGAAGAGACCTGTATGAGACCTGAAGAGACCTGAAGGCGAGCAGCAGGGGGTGTCCCATGGGCCGAGTGGTGTTGGAGCGGTTCCCGGCCGGGAGTCCGAGGGGAAGCTGGCCGGCCGAGGAGTACGCCGCCCAGCAGATGCGCGAGGGCGTGCCGGCCGAGGTGGTGATGGATCTGGCCACCGACGCGTTCCTGGTCGTGGTCAGACAGCGGGAGGCGCATTCCGGTTACTGACGTCCTCCGGTGGATCCGGCCGCGCACGCCCCTTGGCCTGGCGGCCCGGCGCCCCCACACTGTCCCGATGACGCAGCGTGTGGATCTCGCGACGGTCACGGACCGGATGGCGATCGACGAGGTGGTCTCGGGGTACGCGGTGGCCGTGGACGACGGTGACTGGGCGGCCTACCGCGCGCTCTTCACCGCGTCCGGGCGCGCCGACTACCGCTCGGCGGGCGGCATCGAGGGCCCGGCGGCCGAGGTCGCGGACTGGCTCGCGCAGACCATGGCGCTGTTCCCCGTGCGCCAGCACCTCATCGTCAACCGGCTGGTCCGGCTGGAGGCCCGGTCCGGCTGGCCCGCCGAATCCGCGGAGGTCCGGGCGGACTTCCTGAATCCCATGCGCCTCGCGGGCCCCGAGTTCGACGGGTCGGTCACCGCGCCCAACTTCGTCGCGGCCGGGCGCTACACCTTCGCGCTCGCCCGCACCGCCCGGGACGGCTGGCGGCTGAGCCGGGTCACGGTGCACGAGAAGTGGCGGCACGTGTCCGCCTGAGCGAGCCGGTGGTCCGGCCCTGTCCCACACTGGAAGCGGAGGCGCGTCATGCTGCTCGCGAAGCGGACCCCGTGGTGGCGTGCGGCGGCGGCGGTCGCCGCGGGAACTCTGCCCTGCCTGGCCTTCCCCGCCCCCGCCCTGTGGTGGTTCGCGTACGCCGCGCTCGTGCCCTGGATGCTGCTGCTGAGGTCGGCCCCCACCGGGCGGCGGGCCGCTCTGGAGGGCTGGCTCGGCGGCTGCGGGCTCATCCTCGCCGTCCACCACTGGCTGCTGCCCAGCCTGCACGTGTTCCTGGTGCCGCTGGCGGCGCTGCTGGGTCTGCTGTGGATCCCCTGGGCGCTGCTGGTGCGGGAGTTCCTCGGCGGAACGCCCGCGGGCGGCCGGGCGGGCGCCGCGCTGGTCCTCGTCCCGGCGGGCTGGCTGCTGGCGGAGCAGGCGCGCTCCTGGCAGGGGCTGGGCGGGCCGTGGGGGCTGCTGGGGGCCAGCCAGTGGCAGGTGACGCCCGCGCTGCGTCTGGCCTCGGTGGGCGGGGTGTGGCTGGTGAGCCTGGTGGTGGTGGCGGTCAACTGTGCGCTGGTCCTGCTGGTCGCCGTGCCCGGGGCCCGGGTGCCCGCCGTCGCGGGGGTGACGGGGTGCGCGGTCCTGACGGGGGTGGTGTGGCTGTGGGTGCCCCGGCCGGAGGTGTCCGGGACGCTCCGTGTGGCCGTCGTACAGCCCGGACTCGTGGCGGACGGGCCGGACAGCGCGGACCGGCGGTTCGCCGCCGGCGAGCTGCTGACGCGGGAGCTGACCGGACAGCCGGTGGACCTGGTGGTGTGGGGCGAGAGCAGCGTGGGCGCCGACCTTGCGGCGCGGCCGGACCTGGCCCGGCGGCTGGCGGCGCTCTCCACGGAGGTCGGGGCTCCGCTGCTGGTCAACGTGGACGCCCGGCGCCCGGGCGGCGCGGGCGCGGGCACGCGCACGGGCCCGGAGGCGGAGGCGGCCGCGCCGTCAGGAGCGGCGGCGGTTGGCAGCGGCGGCATCTACAAGAGCTCGGTGCTCGTCGGCCCCGGCGGCCCGACCGGCGACCGGTACGACAAGATGCGGCTGGTCCCCTTCGGAGAGTACATACCGGCCCGGCCGCTGCTCGGCTGGGCCACCTCGGTCGGCCGGGCCGCCGGCGAGGACCGCCGCGGCGGTGCGGGCCCGGTCCTCATGGACCTGCCCGGAGGCGCAGGCATCCGCCTGGGGCCGCTGGTCTGCTTCGAGTCGGCCTTTCCGGACATGAGCCGCCACCTCACCCGTGAGGGCGCCTCCCTGCTCCTCGCGCAGTCGGCGACCTCCACCTTCCAGAACAGCTGGGCCCCCGCGCAGCACGCCTCGCTGGCCGCCCTGCGTGCCGCGGAGGACGGCCGCCCGGTGGTGCACGCGACCCTGACCGGCATCAGTGAGGTGCACGGTCCCTCGGGCGAGCGGATCGGCCCGGCGCTCGCCACCTCGGAGAGCCGGGCGCAGGTGTACGAGGTCCCGCTCGCCCGGGGAACGACCTTCTACGTGCGCTTCGGGGACTGGCCGGTGGGCGCGGTGCTCGCCCTGCTGGCGGCGTACTGCACGGCCGAGGGCGCCCGCTCGCTCGGGCTCAGGAAGCCTGCCCCAGAGCCGACAGCACCACCCGCTCGCACAGCTCGTGGGTGAGCAGCGCGTCGCGGGCGCTGAGGGTCCGCCCGGCCTCGACGGCCTCCAGGAAGGCGTGCACCACCTGTTCGATTCCGCGCTGGCGGGCGACGGAGACCCAGTCCCCGCGGCGGCGCACGGTCGGCTGGCCGCGGTGGTCGATGACCTCGGCGAGGTTGACGACCTGCCGCTTGGTGTCCTGACCGGAGACCTCCAGGATCTCCTCGGTGGAGCCGGACAGGCGGTTCATGATGCCGAGCGCGGTGAAACCGGTGCCCGAGAGCTGGAGCACCACCTGGTACATGAGGCCCTCGCGCAGCTGGGCCCGGACGTCGACGCGGTCGGCTTCGCCGGGCAGCAGGAAGCGCAGGGTGTCGACGACGTGGATGAAGTCGTCGAGGACGAAGGTCCGCGGATCCTCGGGCAGGCCGACCCGGTTCTTCTGCATGACGATCAGCTCGCGCGGGTGGTCGGCGCACTGCGAGTAACCGGGCGCGTGGCGGCGGTTGAAGCCCACGGCGAGTGAGACCCCGCGCGCCTCGGCCAGTTCCACCAGCCGCCGGGAGTCGGCGAGTTCGTAGGCGAGGGGCTTGTCCACGTACGTCGGCACGCCCTCCTCCAGCAGCCGCGTGACGATCTCGGGGTGCACGGTGGTCGGGGCGTGCACGAACGCCGCGTCCAGGCCCTGGGCGAGGAGTCCGTCGAGCGTGGCGTGTCGGCGGCCGGCCGGGATGTGGTGGACCTCGCCGATCCGCTCCAGCGTGGCGGGGGTGCGGGTCTGCAGGTGCAGCTCGACGCCGGGGCGGGTGGTGAGGACGGGCAGGTACGCCTTCTGGGCGATGTCGCCGAGTCCGATGACGCCGACCTTCACCGAGGGCCTCCAGGTGTGCTGCTTGCGGGACGCCCGCAGCTTAATCCCTGGTGGCGGGCGCCCGGTTCGCCGAGGATGTCGACCATGACCACTTCGGGATCACACCGCACCGAACCGTCCACATCCGCGAACGAGCGGGACATGCTCGACGGCTGGCTCGACTACCACCGGGCCACCCTCGCCTGGAAGTGCGAGGGGCTCACCGACGAGCAGCTGCGCCGCAGCCCGCTCGCTCCCTCGGAACTGAGTCTGCTGGGCCTCGTACGGCACATGGCGGAAGTCGAACGCTACTGGTTCCGCGAGGTGATGCTGGGCGAGGAGCTGCCCGAGCTGTACTGCACGCAGGAAGACCCGGACGGGGACTTCCACTTCACCGACCGGGCCACCTGGGCCCAGGCGGAGCAGGTGTGGCAGACCGAGGTCGAGCTGGCGCGCCAGGCTGCCGCGGGCCGTTCGCTGGACCTGATGTCACGGCCCGAGAGCCACCACCGGGGCGAGGCGTTCAGCCTCCGCTGGGTCTACACGCACATGATCGAGGAGTACGCGCGCCACAACGGGCACGCGGACCTGCTGCGCGAGCAGATCGACGGCGCCACCGGCGACTGATGCCAGGGCGCGCGGGCGGGCGCGGGCGGGTGTCCGGCGGATCCGCGTCACCCGTGCGGGGTCAATATCGGCTCCCGGTTTTCACAACGGGGTCCTCGCACAGCAGAGTTGCGCGAGTGCACCCAACCCGAACCACGACGAAGCTGCTGCTCGGAGTCGCCTGCGCCGTGTCGGCCGTCTCCGGCTGTGTGAATGTGACCCCCGCCCCGATGCAGCCGGCGGGCGCCCCCGGCGCTGCGGGGACCGCGCCGCGCCACGAGCCGCGCGGCGGTCCGGGGGCCGCCGCGGTGGAGGTCCGGGCGCCCGCACTGGAGGCCCTCAAGGCGGTACCGGAGCAGAGCGCCCGGCCGGTGTCCTCCGCGGCCCCGGACGGCCGGCCGGCCGCTGCGCAGGGCACGGCGGGGGCGGCCGGTACGGCGGCGGAGGGCGGCCGCTCGGAGGTCGTGCCTCCGGTGCCGGACATCCCGGAGCCCCGCCAGCCCGCCGGACGCGCACCGGCGGGCAGGGGCGGGCGCCACGACCCGAAGGAGACGGGAGCCGAGGTGCCCCGCGAACTGATGCGGGAGCTGCCGGTCCGCCCAGCTGACGTGTGCGCCCTGGGCCGCCGCCACGGCCGCTGGCGGCCGGACAGCCCGGAGGCCCGGATCTGCGCGGGCGTCCACGGCGACTGAGGCACCCTGCGGCGTCCACGGCGGCTGAGGCATCACGCGGCGTCCACGGGCGGCTGAGGCCCCTGTGGGCGTACGCGCCCCGTGGGGCGCCCTTACGGATACTGCTCCGGGAAGCGTCGGGGCGGCTCGGCCGGCTCTGCGGCCAGGCTCCGCTCCAGCCGGGCGATGGCGGCGCGCACGCCGTTGCCGTAGCCGTCGTCGGACAGCGCCCCGGCGGCGGCCCTGGCCCGCGCCAGATGGGCGCGCGCCGCCTCGCCGCGCCGCAGTTTGGCGTAGTCGGCGGCCAGGTTGAGGTGCAGGGACGGGTAGAAGACGCGCACCGCCGGATGCGGCTCCTGCTGGGCGGGCCGCCCGTCCCGCCGGCCGGGCCGCAGTGTGTCGGCGGCGGCCAGGGCCCGCAGGTCCCAGGCCAGTTCGTCGGCGGGATCGTCCTGGGCGTCGGCCAGGTAGTGCGCGAGCGTGCACCGGTGGAGCATGTCGCCGTCCTCGCCGATCTCGTTCCAGAGCTCGCCGAGGCGGTTGCGGGCCTCCTCGCGGTCACCGGCGTGCAGCAGGATGACCGCCTGGCCGATCCTCGTCATGACGGCGTCCTCCGACGCCTCCTGCTGCTCGGTCACGGCGGCCTCCGGCTTGCTCTGCCAGACCTGCTCCGGTCTGATCATCAAACGCTAGCCGGAGGCACCGGCAATGGCGCCGAGGCGCGGTGGGGCGTCAGCCGAGGTCCGGGATCCGCCAGTCGATCGGCGCATGGCCCTGCGCGGCGACCGCCTCGTTGATCTGCGTGAAGGGGCGGGAGCCGAAGAACTTCTTCGCCGAGAGTGGGGACGGGTGGGCGCCCTTGACGACCGCGTGCCGCTCCTCGTCGATCAGCGGCAGCTTCTTCTGGGCGTAGGCGCCCCACAGGACGAACACGGCCGGGTCGGGGCGCTCGGCGACCGCGCGGATCACCGCGTCGGTGAACCGCTCCCAGCCCCTGCCCTTGTGCGAGTTGGGCTCGCCCTCGCGGACGGTGAGGACCGCGTTGAGCAGCAGGACGCCCTGCTCGGCCCACGGCATCAGATAACCGTTGTCCGGGATCGGCGTGCCCAGCTCGGCGTGCATCTCCTTGTAGATGTTGCGCAGGGAGGGCGGGGTCTTGATCCCGGGCCGCACGGAGAAGCACAGCCCGTGCCCCTGGCCGGCGCCGTGGTAGGGGTCCTGGCCGAGGACCAGGACCTTCACCTGGTCGAAGGGAGTGGCCTCCAGAGCCGCGAAGACCTGCTCGCGGGGCGGATAGACCGGCCCGTTCGCCCGCTCCTTCTCGACGAACTCGGTGAGCTCTTTGAAGTAGGGCTGGTCCAGCTCCCCACCGAGGACGGGGAGCCAGGACTCGGGCAGCATCTGGGTCACGTCGACAACCTCCGGTACAAGTGTGCGCAACTGCGTGGTGCAGTGCTCAGAACCTACCGGGGGCCACTGACAGCGCCCCATCCGCCCGGCTCCGCGCGGACGGTCACCAGCTGGTCTTGCGGTACAGCTCCCACATCTGGAAGACGGTCTGCGGGTCCAGGGCCCGCTCGCCGCCCGCGATGTCCTCCCGCGCGGCGACGTACAGCTTGCCCTGCCACAGCGGCAGCAGCCGGACGTCGTCGGCGAAGATCTGCTGCGCCCGCTCGAACTCGCGCACGCCCGCGGCACGGTCACTCTCCCGGCGGGACTTGGGCAGCAGGTCGCCCAGGATCTCGGCGTTCTCGTACGGGGTGCCGACCGCGTTCTCCTTGCCCACGAAGGGGGCGATGAAGTTGTCGGGGTCCGGGAAGTCGGGGAACCAGCCTCGGCCGAAGACGGGGTACTCGCCGTTCTTGTAGCCCTCCTGGAACGCCTTCCAGGGCTGGCCGCGCAGGGTGACCTTGAAGAGGTTGGTCTCGTCCAGCTGGCGCTTGATCTCGGTGAACTCGTCCGCGGTGGAGGCGCCGTACCGGTCGGTGGTGTACCAGAAGGTCAGCTCCACCTGCTGGGTGATGCCGGCGTTCTTGAGGATCTTCCTGGCCTTCTCGACGTCCGGCTGGCCGTAGGTGTCGTAGAAGGGCGTCTTGTGGCCGACCACGCCCTTGGGGACCATCGAGTACAGCGGCTCGGCGGTGCCCTGGTAGACCTTGGAGACGAGCGCGCCGCGGTCGAGGATCTGCGCGATGGCCTGGCGGACCGGAAGCTTGTTGACCGCCGGGTCCTTGGGGTTGAAGACGAGGTAGCGGATCTCGGCGCCGGTGTTCTCGACGACCTGGACGCCCTGCGCGTGCGAGGCGGGGGTCTGGAGGTCCTTGATCTGGGGAGCCGACAGACCGCGGTAGGTGGCGTCGATCTCCTTGTCCTTCAGCGCGGCGACCATCTTGCCGGCGTCCGCGAAGTAGCGGATGGTCACGCCGTCGTTACGGCGGTTCGCGAAGCCGTTGTAGGTGCCGTTCTTGTTGAGCACCGCCTCCTTGCCCTCGTCGTACGAGTCGAGCACGAAGGGGCCCGAGCCGGTGACCTTGCCGTCCTCGCGCACCTTGTCCGCGGGGTAGTCCTTGGGCGCGACCAGGGAGGCGGCGGGCGAGCCGAGGACGAAGGGGAAGGTCGCGTCGGGGGTCTTCAGGTGGAAGACGACCGTCAGGGGGTCCGGGGTCTCGATCTTGTCCAGGGTGCCGAAGAGGTCCTTGGGGCCGGTCTTGGAGCCGATGGTCCGGATCCGGTCGAGGGAGTGCTTGACGGCCTTGGCGTCGAGTACCTCGCCGTTGGAGAACTTCAGGCCCTTGCGCAGGGTGCAGCGGTAGGACTCGTTGGCCGAGTCGGTGAACTCGCAGTTCTGTGCGGCGTCGGGCTGGGGCTTGGTGGAGCCCGTGGGGAAGGCCAGCAGGGTCTGGTAGACGTTCCGGTACAGCTCCCAGGAGCCGTCCCAGGCCGCGGCGGGATCGAGGGTGGACGGTGCGCTCGTCGTGCCGACGACGATTCTCTTCGCGGCGTCACTGCTGTCGTCCGAAAGCAGACCGCATCCGGCGAGCAGGGATATGGACGCAAGGGCCGCAGTGATCTGCAGGCATCTGGTCCGGTTGAACACGTGCACGCTCCTCGATCAGCCAGGGGTGCGGCAGACCCTACCGCAGTGCATCACAAAACCAATGGGCAGGTTTCATGAGGCACTTGACCGATTACGTGCACATTAGGTACGCATTTGCCTCCCTCCTGGAGGCAAATGCGTCCGATTATCGGTCAGTGGACTCCGGCATTGAGGAACATTCCTCCGTCAACGACCAGAGTTTGGCCGGTGATCCATTCCGCTTGTGCAGATGTAAGAAAAGCCGCAGCTCCGCCGATGTCCTCCGGGACCCCGAGCCGGCCGAGCGGATAGGCCGCCGAGGCCTCCTGCTCCCGGCCCTCGTAGAGCGCCTGGGCAAATTTGGTCTTGACCACCGCGGGGGCGATCGCATTGACCCGGACCCCGGGCGCCATCTCGTGGGCGAGCTGCAGCGTCAGGTTGATCATCGCTGCCTTGCTCATCCCGTACGCCCCGATGAAGGGCGAGGCGGAGACGCCGGCGATGGAGGCGATGTTCACGATCGCCCCGCCGTTGTCCTTCTGCCAGGCGTGCCAGGTCCGCTGGGCGAAGCCGAGCGCCGAGATCACATTGGTCTCGAAGACCTTGCGCGCCACCCCCAGGTCCAGGTCCGCGATCGGCCCGAAGACCGGATTGGTGCCCGCGTTGTTGATCAGGAAGTCGACGCGCCCGAACGCCTCCATCGTGCGCTCGACCGCGGCGGCCTGATGGCCCTCGTCGTGCGCCTTGCCCGCGACACCGATCACCCGGTCCGCGCCGAGTGCCTCGACGGCCTCCTTGAGGGCGTCCTCGTTCCTCCCGGTGATGCACACCCGGTCGCCCCGGGCGACCAGCGCCTCCGCGATGCCGTAGCCGATGCCCCGGCTCGCGCCGGTGATCAGCGCGACCTTCCCGCTGTCCGTTCCCTCGTACGCCATGACGTGGAACCTTCCTCTCGTCAGTTGAGCGGGCCGCCGGCCACGTACAGGACCTGGCCGGAGACGAAGCCGGCGGCCTCGCCCGTGAAGAAGGCGATCGCGTTCGCGATGTCGTCCGGACGGCCGACGCGCTGCACCGGGATCTGGGTGGCCGCGGCGGCCTGGAACTCCTCGAAGCCCATGCCGACGCGGGCGGCCGTCTGGGCCGTCATCTCCGTGACGATGAAGCCCGGGGCGACGGCGTTGGCGGTGACGCCGAACTTGCCCAGCTCGATGGCCAGGGTCTTGGTGAAGCCCTGGAGGCCGGCCTTGGCGGCGGAGTAGTTGACCTGGCCGCGGTTGCCCAGCGCCGAGCTGCTGGAGAGGTTGACGATGCGGCCGAACTTCGCGTCCACCATGTGCTTCTGACACGCCTTCGACATCAGGAACGCGCCGCGCAGGTGCACGTTCATGACGGTGTCCCAGTCGTTCTCGCTCATCTTGAAGAGCAGGTTGTCGCGCAGCACGCCCGCGTTGTTGACCAGGATGGTCGGCGCGCCGAGGGTGTTCGCGACCCGCTCGACGGCCGCCTCCACCTGCGCCGCGTCGGATACGTCGCAGCCGACGGCCAGGGCCGTGCCGCCGGCCGCCGTGATGGCCTCGACGGTGTCCTTGCAGGCCGCCTCGTCGAGGTCGAGTACGGCCACGGCGCGGCCCTCGGCGGCCAGGCGTACGGCGGTGGCCGCGCCGATGCCCCGGGCCGCCCCGGTCACGATCGCGACGCGCTGCTCGGTGGTGGACATGGTGGATCTCCTCGCCCTCGGAATCCTGGATCGGCGGTGCCCGGTAGGTGAGCAACCGCTTAGTAGCTTCAGCTGAGGAGACGCTAGGAGCCCTGGCACCCGGTGTCAACGGCACCGGGCCCCAGGGCCCCCAGGTCGTACGGATCAGCGCACCAGCAGGTCGAGCAGGCGTTCCACTTCGGCCTCCGGATCGGCCGTCAGGCCGGTGTGCACCGGACCCGGCTGGACCACCGTGCTGCGAGGTGCGATCAGCCAGCGGAAGCGGCGCCCGGCGTCGTCACCCGCCGCCTGGCCCGCCTGGTCGCCGCCGGTGCACACGCCCTCCACCCCGTGCAGCGCGGCCCTCACGCCGGTCACATCGGCCTCCGGGTCCAGCGCGAGGAGCTTCGCCTCGTCGAGGTGGGTGCGCGCGGCCACGTACGAACGCGCCCGGCAGTAGACGATCACACCCGCGTTGAAGCACTCGCCGCGCTCCACCCGGGGCACCACGCGCACCAGCGCGTACTCGAACACATCCCGCTTGGTCACTCGCTGTCGCTCTTCTTCTTCCGGGGCTGGGGGGCGAGGCGTTCGGCCAGCCAGCCGGGCGGACCGGACCGGGCCTTCACCTCGGCCTCCATCGAGATCCTCTCGTGGATCGCCGCCGCGCGCGGCAGCAGCACGTCCACGTACGCCCGGCGGAGGGCGTCCGTCGAGTCGAAGCCCGGCTCGTCCACCAGCCACTCGTCGGGTACATCGGCGGCCACTTCGGTGAGCAGTTCCCTGGTGACCAGGGGCGCGAGCTCCTGCGCGGCCGCCGCGACGTCCGGGCCGAAGGGGGCCAGCACGTGGTCGGAGGCGTTGTAGGGCTTGGCGGCGGCGGCCTCGGCGGTGGGCCAGTTGTGGTGCCAGATCATGGTGGCGCCGTGGTCGATGAGCCAGAGGTCACCGTGCCAGACCAGCATGTTCGGGTTGCGCCATGACCGGTCGACGTTGTTGATCAGGGCGTCGAACCAGACCACGCGCCCGGCCTCGGCCGGATCCACCTGGTACGCGAGCGGGTCGAAGCCGATCGAGCCGGGCAGGTAGTCCATCCCGAGGTTGAGCCCGCCGCTGGCCTTCAGCAGCTCCTGGACCTCCTGGTCGGGCTCACCGAGCCCGATCACGGGGTCGAGCTGCATCTGCACCAGCCTCGGCACCCGCAGGCCGAGCCGCTGGGCGAGGCGGCCGCAGATGACCTCGGCGACGAGCGTCTTGCGCCCCTGGCCGGCTCCGGTGAACTTCATGACGTAGGTACCGAGGTCGTCGGCCTCGACGATTCCCGGGAGCGAGCCGCCCTCACGCAAGGGCGTGACGTAACGGGTCGCGATCACTTCGGACAGCATCCGCCCAGGTTACGGGGGTCAGGGCGCGGAAGCCCACTGAGTAAGGAGGGCTTCGGTCGTGGTGATGGCCGCGACCAGCGCGAGGGAGTTGCGGATCACCTCGGCGGTGTAGGCGGCGGGCACACCGGTGACGGCGTCGGAGGGGACCACCACGTCGTAGCCGAGGTTCACGGCGTCGAAGACGGCGTTGGGGATCGCGATGTTCGAGGAGACCCCGGTGACGACGAGCGTGCGGATCCCGAGGTTGCGCAGCAGGGCGTCGACCTCGGTGCCGGCGATCGGCGAGAGCCCGTGCAGCCGGCGGACCACCAGGTCGCGGCCGCCCACCACGATGGGCGCCGCCACCTCGACCGCCCTGCTCCCCGTCAGCTGCCGCACCGGCAGCTTCCCGGCCGCCCGGAACAGGCGCGCGTTTACGTTCGCGCCGAGGCCGTCGGGCCGCCGCTCGGCGACCGCGTGCAGCACCTGCACACCGGCCCGGTGCGCGGCGTCGACCAGGGCGGCCACCCGTCCGAGCATGCCCGAGCCGCGCGCCTCCTTGGCGAGTTCGGGCAGGGCGCTCTCCTCGCCGACGACACCGTTCTGGCATTCGACGGTGAGCAGCGCGGTGGTGGCGGGATCGAGGTACGGCATGACTCCCCCTGGTGCGACGGCCCAAGAGGCCGCATGATTCCTGACACACAGTCAGATGTGAAGGGGTGCGAACGGATGGACGGCACACAGCGGCGGGGCCGCCGCATCATGATGACCGGCGAGGAAGTGGACGTCTTCCTGCGCGAGCAGCGCACCTGTCGGGTGGCGACGGTCTCCCCGGACGGCAGTCCGCACGTGGGCGCCCTGTGGTTCGCCTGGGACGGCAGCTCACTGTGGCTGTACTCGATCACGCGCAGCCGCCGCTGGTCCGATCTGCGCAAAAACCCGCGGATCTCGGTGGTCGTGGACGCAGGTGAGGCGTACGGCGAACTACGCGGGGTCGAGCTGTCCGGCAGCGCCGTCTTCGTGGGCGAGGCCCCGCGCACGGGCGAGCCGTGCGCGGAACTGGAGGAGGTGGAACGCCTCTTTCCGGCCAAGAACTTCGGCATCACGGAGATGCCCCACGACGGGCGGCACGCCTGGATCCGGCTGACACCCGAGTCCGTCGTCTCCTGGGACTTCCGCAAGCTGTAGGAGATCCGGGCCGCATCAGAGCTGCGCGGCGACCTGCCGGAGGGCCGTGACGGCAGCCCGGATCGAGGGCCGGCGGTCGGCGTCCGCCCGCCAGACGACGTACACGTGGCGGCGGACGGCGTCGCTCACCGGCAGCAGCCGCACCCCGGCCGGCACCGGGCCGCGCCCGAGCCGCGGCGTCACGCACACCCCGAGCCCGGCCTCGACGAAGGCGAGCTGCGTGTGGTGCTCCTCCGCGATGTGCGCGATGCGGGGCTCGATGCCGATGCCGCGCAGGGTGAAGACCAGCCACTCGTGGCAGAACTGGCCCTCGTTCCAGGAAATCCATTCGTCCTCGGCGAACTCGGCCAGGGAGATCTTCTCCCGGCGGGCGAGCGGGTGCCCGTCCGGGACCGCGATGTCGCAGGAGTCGTCCAGCAGGTGCGTGCGCGTGAGCTCGGCGGGCACCGGCATCCGCTTGTTGTGCCAGTCGATGGCCAGCGCCAGGTCGAGGTCACCGCGTACGACCGCCGCCATGCTCTCCTCGGGCTCCTGCTCCCGCACGTGCGGGCGCAGCTCGGGGTGTTCACCGCGCAGCACGTTCAGCGCCTGGGGCAGCAGTCCCCGCATGGCGGTGGGGAAGGCCCCGATCCGCAGCGCACCGACCGCGCAGCCCCGCTGGGCCTCGACGTCGGCCTGGGCGAGTTCCACCTGGGAGATGATCCGGGCCGCGTGGTCGGCCAGCAGCCGGCCGGCGTCCGTGAGCCGGACGCCCCGCCCGTTCTTGGCCAGGAGGGGCTGGCCGACCTCGCGCTCCAGCTTGGCCATCTGCTGGGACACCGCGGAGGTGGTCACGTGCAGTCCGTCGGCCGCGCCGCTGACGGAGCCGTGGCGGGCGAGGGCATCGAGGGTGCGCAGGCGCTCCAGGTTCAACATGTAAGCGATGCTACGCCGTCACCGCGAAGGAATCTCGCTTGTCCTACGAAGTCGGGCGGAGCAGAGTACACCCCATGAGCGCACCCACCCTGCCCCGCACCGCCCTCCCGCCCACTGCCTCCACCTCCCGGACGACCCGCCTCGACTGGCGGCTGCGGTTCGCCTTCCTCTCGGTGATCTGGGGCTTCAGCTTTCTTCTGATCAAGGTGGGCACGCAGGGGTACGCCCCCTTCCAGGTCGCCTTGGGGCGGGTCCTGTTCGGGGCGCTCGCCCTGCTCACCGTTCTGCTGGTGCGCCGCGAGCCGCTCCCCCGCGGTCGGCGCACCTGGGGCCACCTCGCGGTGGCGGCGCTCCTGCTGAACACGGCCCCGTTCTCCCTCTTCTCGTACGCCGAACTGAGCATCCCCTCCAGCCTGGCCGGCATCTGCAACGCCACCTCGCCGCTGTGGGGCATGGCGCTGTCGCTGGTCGCGCTGTCCGAGGACCGCCCCACCCGCCGCCGGTTCGCCGGGCTGGGCCTGGGCTTCCTCGGGGTGCTGACCGTCCTCGGCGCCTGGCAGGGCTTCTCCGGCATCGACGCCAAGGGCACCGCGCTCGCCCTGCTGGCCTCGCTCTGCTACCCCGTCGGTTGGATCTACGTCCGCCGCACCCTGGCCGCGACGCCGAGCTCGCCGGTGGCGCTGACCGGCGCGCAGCTCCTGCTCTCCACGGGCCAGCTGCTCCTCGTCAGCGCGGTGTTCACCACCGCTCCCGCGTCCTTCCCGCTGTGGCCGACCCTCTCGGTCGTGGCCCTGGGCGCCCTCGGTACGGGTCTGGCCCTGCAGATGCAGTACGGACTGGTGGCGGAGGTGGGTCCGACCACGGCCCAGATGGTCACGTACTTCATCCCGGTCATCGCCACCACGGCGGGTGTGCTGCTCCTCGGCGAACACCTCCACTGGAACACCCCGCTGGGCGCGGCGATCGTCCTGGCGGGCGCGGCCCTCAGTCAGACCCGGCCGAGTGCGTCGACGGAGGGGCGCCGGGCGGACCGGCCGAAGCTGTCGGGCCGGTTCCGCCGGCGGGTACAGGGCTGAGCCCCCTCCGGCTCGGGGCTCCGGGCCCGGCCCCGGGCCCGGGGTTCCGGGGCCGGGCACCGGTTCACTCGAAGCGGCGTCCCGGGGACGGGCGGACCGCCGCGGCCACGGCGTCGGCGAGGGAGGCCACCTCGCCGATCCCGATCCCCGACACCGTCACGCGTACCCCCGGCCCCGACTCCACGCGGAACCGGCCGCCGGGAGCCACCGCCCAGCCCGCCGCCAGCAGCCGCGTCACCACCGCCGTCTCGTCCACGACCGGCACCCACACGTTCATCCCGCTGCGCCCGTGCGCCCGCACCCCCCGCTCCCGCAGCGCCGCGACCAGCCCGTCGCGCCGTTCCCCGTACGACCGCGCCACCGCCGCCCGGTCCACGGCGCCCGAGGTCCACAGCTCGATCACGGCGTACTGGAGCAGCCGGCTCACCCAGCCCGGGCCCAGCCGCTGCCGGCCCCGCACCCGGTCCAGCGTCACGGAGTCACCGGTCAGCACCGCCAGGCGCAGGTCCGGCCCGTACGCCTTCGCCGTCGACCGCACCAGCACCCAGTGCCGGGTCACCCCGCCCAGCGGGTGCAGGGGGAGGTCGACGATGCCGTGCCCGTGGTCGTCGTCGATGACCAGCACCTCGGGATGGCGGGCCAGCACCTCCCGCAGCTCCCGCGCCCGGGGCCCGCTCACCGCCGCGCCCGTCGGGTTCTGCGCCCGCGCCGTCACCACCAGCGCCCGCGCACCCTCGTCCAACGCCCGCTCCACCGCCCCGACCAGCGGGCCGTCGTCGTCGACCGCCACCGGCAGCACGCGCAGGCCGAGCGCCGCCACCAGGTCCAGCGCGCTCCCCCACCCGGGGTCCTCGACGGCCACGGCGTCCCCCGGCCGCAGATGCGCGGCCAGCACCCGCTCGATCGCATCGAGCGCGCCGGAGGTCACCGCCAGTGGCCCGGCCGGCACCCCGTCCGCGTCCAGGTCCGCCCGGGCCAGCTCCGCGAGCTGCGGCACCACCGGGTCCTCCCCGTACAGGGTCGGCGCCTGCGCGGCGCGCCGCGCGGCCGCGGCCAGGGCCCCGTCCAGCGGCGGCAGCAGCCCGAGATCCGGATTGCCCTCCTGGACGTCCCGTACGCCCGCCGGCACCGCCACCCGCAGCGCATCGCGCGGGGCCGTGGCGGGCCGGGCCAGGACCCGGCTGCCGCGCCGCCCGTCGGTCTCGATGACCCCGCGCTCGCGCAGCGTCCGGTACGCGGCGGCCACGGTGTTCGGGTTCACCCCGAGCAAGCCCGCGAGCTCGCGCATCGGAGGCAGCAGCGCCCCCGGCGCGAGCGCGCCCGATCCGACGCCCGCTTCGACGCTGGCCGCGATTTCCGATGCGCGACGCCCTACGATCCGATACTCTCCTAGCACAAAGCCAATTATGCACTAGTACAACGGAGCTCGCGCCATGACCGCCACGACCGAGACGCACGAGACGAACGGGACCCACGGGACCCCCGAGGCGGCCGCCGCCTACGAGCCCACCGACCGGACCGTCCCGACCCGCTCGCGCGAGCGGGCGAGCTACGACCGCGAGACGGTCCACGCGATACTCGACCAGGCCTACGTCTGCCACCTCGGCTTCGTCCGCGACGGCGCCCCGGTGGTCCTGCCGACCCTCTACGGCCGCGTCGGCGAGACCCTCTACGTCCACGGCTCGACGGGCTCGCGCCCCCTGCGCGCGGCGGGCCAGGCGGACCCCGGGCTGCCCGTCTGCCTGACCGTGACGCATGTCGACGGCCTGGTGCTGGCCCGCTCGGCCTTCCACCACTCCATCAACTACCGCTCGGTCGTGGTGCACGGCACGGCCTACCAGGTGACCGACGAGGACGAGCGCCGGATGGCCCTCGACGCCCTCGTCGACCACGTGGTCCCGGGCCGCTCGGCCGACTCGCGGCCCGCCAACGCCAAGGAACTCGCCGCCACCGCGGTGATCCGCCTCGATCTGGCCGAGGTGTCCGCGAAGATCCGCACCGGCGGCCCCAACGACGAGCCCGAGGACATGGACCTGCCCTACTGGTCGGGTGTGGTCCCGGTCGCGCCGGTGCACGGATCTCCGGTCCCGGCCGACGACCTGGCCCCCGGGATCCCCGCGCCGGACTACCTCGCGGCGCTCTGAGCCGGCGCGGCGGCGGGCCTGTCCTCGGGCCCGCCGGCAGCAGGCCCGCCGTCCGCCGGCCCGTCGACCGCGGGCCCGTCGGCCGCGGGCCCGCTCCCGGCCGGCCTGCGCGCCTCGGCCGCGATGAGCGCTCCGACCGAGCTCAGCAGGAGCACGGTGCCCAGCACCACCGATCCCGTCAGCCGCTCGCCCAGCAGCAGAACGGCCAGCACCGCCGCACTGACCGGCTCGATCAGCATGATCACCGACACGGTCGCGGCCCGTACGGCGGCGGCCCCGGTGAAGTACAGCGCGTACGCCAGCGCCGTCGGGACGGTGGCGACGTACACCAGCAGCCACAGCACCCGCCCCGGTTCGGCGGTGTGCGGCAGCAGCCCCTCCAGCGCGGCGAGCGGCAGCAGGCACACGGCGCCGACCCCGACCGACCAGGCGGTGGTGACCAGCGGATCGCCGCCCGCCCCGCGCCGCCCGAGCAGGCGGGCCCGCAGGGTCATCCCGGCGTACCCGGCGGCCGACAGCAGCGCCAGGCCGACCCCGAGCGGCCGCACCTCACCGCCCCCGCCGCCGAGCACCAGGACCGCGAGCCCGCCGAGCGCGCCGGCGACGGCGGTCACCCCGCCCCGGCCGAGCCGCTCGCCCATCCAGTACCGCGCCCCGAGCGCGATCAGCACGGGACCCGCGCCGAGGGTGACGACCGTGCCGACCGCGAGGCCGGTCTCGCTCACGGAGCCGAAGTACGCGGACTGGAACAGCGTGAACATGAGGCCGGTCCCGATGAGCGACCCCACCGAGGGCCGCTCCCGCTCCCGGCCCTGCCCCCCGCCCCGGCCGGGCCGGCGTACGGCGAGCACTCCGAGGAGCACCACCAGCCCGCCCGCGCAACGCCAGAAGGACAGGGCGAGGGGGCCGAGGTCACTGGCCAGGAAGAGGAGGGAGGCGACCGCCCCGGCGGTGCCCCAGGCGGCTCCGGCGACGACGAGATACAGCAGACTGCGCCCGGCAGCGGGCGAATGGTTCGACACGAGAAGTGCTCCGCGCATGCGTGTGAAGGATGAAAGAGGCAGGTCATCGCTTCGCGGGCAGCGCGAACCAGCCCGGGGTCCGCCCGGGCCGGGTCTTGGCTTGGTGGCAGCCGCCCGCGCTACGCGGCGGCGGGAGGCGGAAGCACGGCAGTCGAAGGCATGCCGCCACCCTAGGCGGTGGTCGCCTCCCGGTCCAACGCGGCGGCGGCGTCGCCGGCCCCGGGCGGAGTCGGCCGCGAGGACTGCGCGATGAAGGCGCCGCCCAGCACCAGCGCGCCGCCGACGATCTGCGGGGTGGAAAGGTGCTCGTTCAGCAGCACCCACGCGAACACGGTGGCCACGACCGCTTCGAGGCAGGCCACCACACCCGCGACCTGCGGCGAGAGCTTGCGCACCGAGACGACACCGGTCAGGTACGCGAAGACGGTCGCGACCAGCACCACCCAGCCGAGCAGCAGCAGCGCGGGCACCGTCAGAGCGCCCATCCGGGCCGGTCCGCCCAGCACCTGCCAGTCGATCTCCCACGGCCGGGCGATCACCGTCATCACCAGCGCACCGACGAGCATGCCGTACGCGATGACGCCGAGCGGGTCGGGCACGTCCTCCCCGTCGGCGCCCTGGTCGGCGAAGACGAAGTAGAAGGCCTGGCAGCAGGCGGCGGCGAGGCCGAGCAGCACCCCGAGCGGGTCCAGGCTCAGGCCGGACCAGATCTCCACCACGCAGGCCAGCCCCACGACGGCCACGGCGGCCCCGGCTGCGGCCGCGCGCGTCACCGGCTTGCGCTGCACGAACCGGATCCAGCCGAGCAGGAGGGCGGGGCCGAGGTACTCCAGCAGCAGGGCCACGCCCACCGGGATCCGGGACAGGGAGGCGAAGTAGAAGGCCTGCACGCCCGCGACGGCGACCAGGCCGAATCCGGCCAGCAGCAGGGGCTTGCGGAAGACGAGGTCGCGGTGGCGCCAGGCCAGCGGGGACAGCACCAGCGCCGCCCCGGCCACCCTGAGCCACACCATGTGCAGCGGATCCAGACCCGCTTCGATGAGCGGCTTGGCCGCCACTCCCGAACCGCCGAACGCGACCGCCGAGACCAGTGCGAGGCCCAGTCCGGCGTTTTTCCCTGAGGCTTGCATCCGGCCATCATGACAGGGCCCGTCAGGACCGTCACGGCGGTGACGCCTGTTGAGACGCACCCGGTACCCGCCGTGACCGGGCCGATGGTTTCTGACAGGTCGTCAGTATTGAATGTTCCACCCGCCGGGGCTACGTTCCGCCGCACGTACCCGACGAGAAGGGGTGGTCGCATGGCTGAAGTCACCGCGGAATCACGCATCGAGGCGCCCGCCGCGAAGATCTGGGCCCAGCTGACGGACTGGGCGGCGTACGGACAGTGGAGCACGACCCACACCAGCTTCCCGAACGGCGGCCCCGAGACCCTCGCGGTCGGCGCCACCTTCGCGGAGAACATGAAGATGATGGGCTTTCCGGCCGAGGTCGTCTGGACCGTGTCGGAGCTGGAGGACGAGCGGCTCTTCGCCATCACGGGCAAGGGCCCGATGGGCGTGGCCGTCCTCACCCGCTACACCCTGGTTCCGGACGGCGCCGCCACCACCGTGCGCATCGACGGGGAGTTCACCGGGGCGGCCGTCTCCCTGATGGCGGGCAAGCTCAAGGACTCGGCCACCGCCGCACTGAACGAGTCGCTGCGCAAGCTGGCCGGCCTGGTCGCCTGACCCCTCCGAGCACGTCCGCACGTACGCCGGCGCGCCCCGCGGGATGACTCGCGGGGCGCGCTGCGACGGGGGGAGCGGTCGGCTCAGTGCTCGTCGGCCAGGATCAGGTAGAGCTTCTTGCGGGCGTCGTTGATGACCGAGAGGGCCTTTTCGCGCTGCTCGGGCGAGCCGGTCTTGAAGACCTGCCCGAAGGCCTCCATCAGGCCGAACCCGGCCGTCCGGATCTCGTGCATCGCCTCGAAGTCGAAGCCGCGGCCGGCCTCGGCCCACGGGGCCCCGGAGCCCGACTCGGCCTCCGTGCGGCCCGCGTCCGTGAGCGTGAACAGCTTCTTGCCGCCCTCGCTCTCGCTGGTGATCAGACCCTCGTCCTCCAGAAGCTGGAGGGTGGGGTACACCGAGCCGGGGCTGGGCTTCCAGGCCCCGCCACTGCGCTCGCCGATCTCCTGGATCATCTCGTAGCCGTGCATCGGGCGGTCCTTGAGCAGCGCCAGGATCGAGGCGCGCACATCGCCCCGCCGGGCCCGGCCGCGCGGTCCGCCGCGTCCGCCCCGCCCGCCGAAGGGTCCGCCTCCGAAGGGCGGCCCGAAGGGGCCGAAGGCGGCGCGCAGCCCCCTGAACTCCTCCCGACGATCGGGCCCGCAGTGGCCGTGGCCCCGTCCGTGCTCATGTCCGTGGCCGTGTCCGTGCTGTCCGTGTGAACGCATGACTGCGCTCCTTTCGCCTGTGTCGTGTCGTGTGTCGTGGTCGTCGCCCCGGCGGTCGCCGTTGCGATGCCTCAACTATCGCCGACCAATCGCGATGCGTCAACGATATATCGGAAACTCATACCGAACACAGGGCTGACCAGGCCAGTCCTCACGGATTGGCCTTTGTCGACGATCACAACCGGCCCCTACGGTCGGGGCATGCGCCTCCGAATCGTCGATGCCTTCACCGACCGCCCCTTCGGCGGCAACCCCGCCGGAGTCCTGCTCCTCGACGGTGCGTTCCCGCCGGACGCCTGGCTGCGACAGGTCGCAGCCGAGGTCAACCTCTCCGAGACGGCCTTCGCGCTTCCGCTGCCGGCCGGTGAGGACGCCGACTGGGCGCTGCGCTGGTTCACCCCGACCGCCGAGGTCGACATGTGCGGCCACGCGACCCTCGCCACCGCCCACGTCCTCACGGCCGCCGGCCTGGCCCGGGGCCTGATCCGGTTCAGGGCGCGGTGCGGCATCCTCACGGCGGAGGCCGCCGCGGACGGCACGATCACCCTGGACTTCCCGACGTCCTCCCTGACGCCGGTGGCGACGGTCCCTGCGGTGCAGCGCGCCCTGGGCGCCGAGATCGTGTCCGTCCACGACACCTCGGCGCACATCGGCGACCTGGTGGTCGAGCTGGCGGACGAGCGGACCGTACGGGAGCTGCGCCCCGACTTCGCCGCCCTGCGCGGCTACGCCCGGCGCGGGGTGATCGTCACCGCGGCCGCCGAGGACCCCTCCCGCGGGTACGACTTCGTCTCCCGCGGCTTCTTCCCGGCCGTCGGGATCGACGAGGACCCGGTCACCGGCAGCGCCCACACGGCGCTCGCCCCGTTCTGGGCGGCCCGCCTGGGCCGTACCGGGCTGACGGGCCTGCAGGGCGGGGACCGTACGGGCCTGGTCCGGGTCACCCTGTCCGGCGAGCGCACCCTGCTGACCGGCCACGCGGTCACGGTCGTCGACGGGGAACTCCTGGCGCGTCCCTGAGCCGGACGGCCCGCCTCTAGGGGGTCGGGAGCCAGCCCACCTTGCCCGCGAGCAGCGCGTACCCGCCGAAGGCCACGATGTCGAGCAGGGCGTGCGCGACGACGAGGGGTCCGACCCGGCCCCAGCGGCGGTAGGCCAACACGAAGACGACGCCCATCACCACGTTGCCCAGGAACCCTCCGATCCCCTGGTAGAGGTGGTACGAGCCGCGCAGCACCGAGCTGGCCACCAGCGCTCCCGTCGGCGACCAGCCCAGCTGGTCGAGCCGGCGCAGCAGGTAGGCCAGCACGATGACCTCCTCCACCACGGAGTTCTGCACCGCGGAGAGGACCAGTACGGGGAACTTCCACCACACGTCGGGCAGCGCCTCCGGCACGACCGTCAGGTTGAAGCCGCCCGCCCGCGCCGCCAGGTAGAAGGCCAGCCCCGCACTGCCGATCCCGGCCGCGACCACGGCGCCCCGGCCCAGGTCCCAGGCCGGCCGGGTCCGGTCGAGGCCGAGGACCCGCAGGCCCGGCGCCCCCTCCCGGGTCAGCAGGTGGGCGACCAGCAGCACCGGAACCAGCGCGGTGGCGATCCCGAACAGCTGCCAGGCCAGGTCCAGCCAGGGCCGGCCCGGGGCGTACGAACCGTTCAGCGTGGCGGCCTGGTCCTTGAGGCCGCCGGGCTTGGTCAGCGAGCCGATGAAGCTGATCAGCGCGGAGACGGCGCTCGCGCCCAGCGACAGCGCCAGCACGAGCAGCGTCTCGGCGCGCAGTACCCCTCGCCCGCTGCCTGGCGCCGCCTCGACCACCGGCTCCGGCTCAGCCCGCACGTCCGCCTCCCGTCCCGCCATCCCGTTCCGACCACCCCATACTGCCTCTTCA
Organism: Streptomyces sp. NPDC043680; assembly: GCF_056436685.1. Taxonomy (NCBI): domain Bacteria; kingdom Bacillati; phylum Actinomycetota; class Actinomycetes; order Kitasatosporales; family Streptomycetaceae; genus Streptomyces; species Streptomyces sp. NPDC043680. The sequence goes on from NZ_JBWKCE010000016.1 coordinate 129,000, forward strand.
CCGGGGGAACGGGATCACGGGCCTCGCGCGCCGGGCGGCCCCGGCTCAGCGCCGCAGCGGCAGCGGGGCGTCCACCTCCTCCTCCACCACTCCGACGGGCCAGGTGTGCACCGGTTCGCCCCGGTGGCTGAGCTCGCTGTAGCGGCGGGTGACCGCGGCCAGCGCGGCGTCCCGCTCCATCCCTGACGCGAGTGCCCGGTGATAGGTGTCCACCTGCCAGGTCGCCCCGTTCACCCGCCGCTGACAGCGCTCCTCGATGATGCCGAGGTAGCGGTCCCGGTCGGCGGGCTCGATGCCCCAGGCGTCCAGCCCGGCCGCCGCCATCGGCAGCAGCTCGTCCAGGACGAGGCGTACGGCGGACACGCCGGCCAGCCCGCCGCCCCGGCCGCGGCGCGGCCACCTCAGCCGGGCGTCGATCCCGTACCGGCACGCCGCGTCGAAGTTGGCCTCCGCCTCGGCGAACGGCAGCCGGGTCCACACCGGCCGCGGCTCGTCGGCGAGGGTGCGGACGAGCCCGTAGTAGAACGCGGCGTTCGCCACCACGTCGGCGACGGTCGGCCCCGCCGGCAGCACCCGGTTCTCCACCCGCAGGTGCGGCACCCCGTCGGCGACCCCGTACACGGGCCGGTTCCAGCGGTAGACGGTCCCGTTGTGCAGGACCAGCTCCTGCAGGCTCGGCACCCCGCCCTCCGCCAGGACGCGCAGCGGCTCCTCCTCGTCGCAGATCGGCAGGAGCGCGGGGAAGTAGCGGACGTTCTCCGCGAAGAGCTCGTACGCCGACTCCACCCAGCGCTCGCCGAACCAGGTCCGCGGCCGCACCCCCTGCGCCTGCAGTTCGGGCGGGCGGGTGTCGGTGGCCTGGGTGAACAGCGGCGGCCGGGACTCCCGCCAGAGCTCGCGCCCGAACAGGAACGGCGAATTGGCGCCGACGGCTATCTGCACGGCGGTCACCGCCTGCGCCGCGTTCCACACGTCGGCGAAGCGGCCCGGTGTCACCTGCAGGTGCAGTTGTACGGAGGTGCACGCGGCCTCGGGGACGATCGAACCGGTGCTCCACGTCAGCCGCTCGACGCCGTCGATGTCCAGCCGGAAGTCCTCGCCGCGCATCATCAGGATCTGCTCGTTCAGCAGCGAGTAGCGGTCCACCGCCGACAGATTGGCGGTGACGAGGTCGGAGCGGGTGATCGTCGGCAGGATGCCGATCATCACCACTCCGGCGTCGACGTCCGCGGCCTGCCGGTGGGCATAGGCGAGCCCCGTGCTCAGTTCCTCGGCGAGCTGGTCGAATACCCGGCCGCCGAGCCGGTGCGGAAGTACGTTCACCTCCAGGTTGAACATTCCGAGTTCGGTTTGGAAATCAGTGCTCGCAATCCTCTCCAGCACCTGTGCATTCACCATGCGCGGCAACCCGTCAGCGCCCGCGAGATTCAGCTCGATCTCCAACCCCATCATGTTCTTGGGTCGATCGAATCTCTTCTCTGCCAGGAGCCGCTCCAGCCCCTCCAGGCACTCGTGGAGCTTCCTGCGGTACCGATGCCGATCGGACAGGTCGAATCCGCCCGCCACGACCTTCTCCCCCATCGAAGCGTCCCCTCCTCAAGTGGCCTGGCCCCGCACACCCAGGCTCGCGTGTACGGTCGATGATGCCCCGCGGGCGTGATCCATAACGCCCGGGGAAGCGTGCGTGGCGGGGAGCGTGCGCCGGTTTGGCCGACGGGCGCTATGGCACATTCACCTGGCAAGCCGTCGACTGCAAATTCCGCGTTGGTTTTGCCGGTTCCAGATTATGGGCGCTTTCCAGCCGAGCCCCTTTCCGGTAGCCTCCGAGGTCAGCCCGACTTGTTCGCGGCTATCCGGCATGAAAGCCATCGCAGCGGGACCGGTAAGCGCCTTGTCCGCAATAGGTGGGACAGCTAGCCGAAACACTGGGTGAACACATGTCGTATAAACTCCGCAAACGAGGCAGAGAGTTGGCGCGCGGCCATTGCCCCTCAGCCCCCCTCTGGCCCCAGAATGCGACAGCGCCGTCCGCACCTGCCCCGTTCCACAGGTCTCCCAAGTGAGAGGCGACCCACCATGCCGCTGCATGTCCCTCCGGCTCCCGCGCCCGCCCTGCGCAGCGTCCTCGCGGCACTCGGTTCCCCCACCGCCGTGCACGAGGCGCACACCCCGTCCCTGCGCGCGCTGCAAGGGCCGCTGACCGCCGAACTCCCCTTGCCGGTCCACGTCCTCGACCGGCTGAACATCTCCCAGCTCGCTGCGGGAGGCCGCCCGCCCCGCACCCGGCTGACCGGCTGGCGGTTCCTGATCCGCAGCGGCGACCGCTACGTCGCCGCCGCGGACACCCGGCTGACGCCGGACGGGTGGGCCTTCTCCCATTTCTTCGAGGGCCCCTACGTGGCAGCCACCGAACGCGCCCTGCGCCAGGCGGAGTCGCTCGGCAAGAGCTACCAGCCGCGACTGCTGTCCGTACCGGAGCTGTACATGCTGACCCTGTGGCTGCACGGGGCGGTGGGTGCGGACGCCTCCGCCGGCCTGCCGGCCGCCGCGGACCTGCTGGTGCCGCTGGCGCCGGCGCCGCCCGGCATCGCCGCGTACCGGCCGCATCCCGTGTCCGAACTGCTGCCGGTGCTGACCCACCGGCTGACTCCGCCCGCCCCGCCGCTCCCCCCGTCGGTGGCCGCACCGGCCGCCTGAGCAGGCCTGATACGGGCACTGACCCGAACGACCCATTCGGTCTAGCCCACTCGGGCCACCTGCGAACCACCCGAAATGACAGGGGAGTTGACCTGAACCGCCCGCACGAGTGATGCGTCATCAATGTATGAGGACAGCTGCCGGGAAATCCCTGCGGACTCCGGTCCGGAGGGCAACACTGGGATCCTGACCAAACCAAGACGTTGAAAACGGGGGGCGGCCATGAACAAGGCATCGAGCCGCAGCACACAGACCACACCGCAGCGAAAGAACGCATCCATGTGCCAGCACCAGCCAGCATGCCCGTCAGCCGACTCCGCCGACCGGGAGGCCGCCAAGCCGGTGGCAAACCACCCGGAGCAGGGCTGGAGCCTGCTGTGCAACGGTGTCCTGCTCTTCGAGGACACCGGTGAGCTGCTGCCGGACGGCCAGATCATCGCACCGCACCGTCCGCTCGCGGCGGCGCACGTGGTGAAGGCGGCCTGACCGGCGACCGCACGCAAGAGCACCACGGAACCGCAGGGAACAGCACGGAACCGAGAAGGGGCCGGCCCGGGACTCATCATCCCGGACCGGCCCCTTCTTCATACGGTCATGTCATACGAATATGTCAGGTCGCCGTACGGCAACCCGCTCCGGCAGCCGCTCAGTTGTCGTACTCGTCCAGCGGCGGGCAGGAGCAGACCAGGTTGCGGTCGCCGAAGGCACCGTCGATACGGCGCACCGGCGGCCAGTACTTCTCCGCGGCCGTGACCCCGCCGGGGAAGACGGCCTCGTCACGGGTGTACGGGTGGTTCCACTCCCCGCCGAGCGCGGCCGCCGTGTGGGGGGCGTTCGCCAGCGGGTTGTCGTCCACCGGCCACTCGCCGCCCGCGACCCGCTCGATCTCGGCGCGGATGGCGATCATCGCGTCGCAGAAGCGGTCGATCTCGGCGAGGTCCTCGGACTCGGTCGGCTCGATCATCAGCGTGCCGGCCACCGGGAAGGACATGGTCGGCGCGTGGAACCCGTAGTCGATCAGACGCTTGGCGATGTCGTCCACGCTCACGCCCGTCGCCTTCGACAGCGGGCGCAGGTCGATGATGCACTCGTGCGCGACCAGGTTGCCCGGGCCGGTGTAGAGCACCGGGTAGTGCGGCTCCAGGCGCTTGGCGATGTAGTTCGCGCCGAGTACCGCCACCTGCGTGGCGCGCTTGAGGCCCTCGCCGCCCATGAGGCGCACGTACGACCAGGAGATCGGCAGGATGCCGGCCGAACCCCACGGCGCGGCCGAGATCGGGCCCACGCCCGTCTCGGGACCGGCCGTCGGCTGCAGCGGGTGGTTGGGCAGGTACGGGGCCAGGTGCGCCCGGACACCGACCGGACCGACACCCGGACCGCCGCCGCCGTGCGGGATGCAGAAGGTCTTGTGCAGGTTCAGGTGCGAGACGTCGCCGCCGAAGTGACCCGGCTTGGCCAGGCCCACCAGGGCGTTGAGGTTGGCGCCGTCCACGTAGACCTGGCCGCCGGCCTCGTGCACCTGGGCGCAGATGTCGGCGACGTGCTCCTCGAACACGCCGTGCGTCGAGGGGTACGTGATCATCAGCACCGCGAGCTCGTCGCGGTACTGCTCGATCTTGGCGCGCAGGTCGTCGGTGTCGACCTCGCCGTCGTCGGCCGTCTTCACCACGACCACCTTCATGCCGGCCATCACGGCGCTGGCGGCGTTGGTGCCGTGCGCGGAGGACGGGATGAGGCAGACGGTGCGCTGCTCGTCGCCGTTGGCCCGGTGGTATGCGCGCACGGCCAGCAGGCCGGCGAGCTCGCCCTGGGAGCCGGCGTTCGGCTGGATGGAGACCTTGTCGTAGCCGGTGACCTCGCAGAGACGTTCCTCCAGCTCGGTGATGAGCGTGAGGTACCCCTCGGCCTGGTCGACCGGGGCGAACGGGTGCAGCTGGCCGAACTCGGGCCAGGTGACCGGCTCCATCTCGGTGGTCGCGTTGAGCTTCATGGTGCAGGAGCCCAGCGGGATCATGCCGCGGTCCAGCGCGTAGTCCTTGTCCGCGAGCTTGCGCAGGTAGCGCAGCATCGCGGTCTCGGAGCGGTGCTGGTGGAAGACCGGGTGCGCGAGGTAGTCGTCGGAGCGCAGCAGGCCCTCGGGCAGCGCGTCGGCGGTGGTCTCGTCCAGGGCCTCGATGTCGGCGCTGACGCCGAAGGCGGCCCAGACGGCCTCGATGTCGGCGCGCAGCGTCGTCTCGTCGCAGGACAGGGAGACGTGGTCGGCGTCGACCTGGAAGAGGTTGACCCCGCCCTCGCGGGCGGCGGCGACGACCTCGGCGGCCTTGCCGGGAACCCGCGCGGTAAGGGTGTCGAAGTACGAGCCGTGGACGATCTCGACCCCGCCGGCCGTCAGACCGGCCGCGAGCAGCGCCGCGTAGCGGTGGGTGCGGCGGGCGATCGTCCGCAGGCCGTCCGGGCCGTGGTAGACGGCGTACATGCCGGCCATGACGGCGAGCAGCACCTGCGCGGTGCAGATGTTGCTGGTGGCCTTCTCACGGCGGATGTGCTGCTCACGGGTCTGCAGCGCCAGGCGGTAGGCCTTGTTGCCGTCCGCGTCCACGGAGACGCCGACGAGGCGGCCCGGCAGCGAGCGGGCGTGCTTGTCCTGGACGGCCATGTAGCCGGCGTGCGGGCCGCCGAAGCCCATCGGGACACCGAAGCGCTGGGTCGTGCCCACGGCGATGTCGGCGCCCAGCGAGCCCGGGGAGGTCAGCAGGGTGAGGGCGAGCAGGTCGGCGGAGACGGCGACGATCGCGCCGAGCTCGTGCGCCTGGTCGATGACCGGCTTGATCTCGCGTACGGCACCGGAGGCGCCCGGGTACTGGAGCAGCACACCGAAGACGCCGCGCTCGGCGACCTCGGCCGGAATGCCGGCGGACAGGTCGGCGACGACGACCTCGATGCCGATCGGCTCGGCGCGGGTCTCGATCACGGCGATGGTCTGCGGCAGCGCGTCGGCGTCCACGAGGAAGACGTTGCCCTTGGCCTTGCCCACGCGGCGGGCCAGGGTCATGGCCTCGGCGGCGGCCGTGCCCTCGTCGAGCAGGGAGGCGCCGGAGGTCGGCAGGCCGGTCAGGTCGGCGACGACGGTCTGGAAGTTGAGCAGCGCCTCCAGGCGGCCCTGCGAGATCTCCGGCTGGTAGGGCGTGTACGCCGTGTACCAGGCCGGGTTCTCCATGACGTTGCGCAGGATCACCGGCGGCGTGAAGGTCCCGTAGTAGCCGAGACCGATCATGGAGGTCAGGACCTGGTTGCGGTCGGCGAGCCGACGCAGCTCGGCCAGCACCTCGGCCTCGGTCCGTGCCCCGGGCAGATCGAGCGCCTCGGCGCTCTTGATCACGTCCGGCACGGCGGCGGCGGTCAGGTCGTCCAGCGAGCCGTAGCCCACGTGGGCGAGCATCTTGGCCTGCGCCTCGGCGTCCGGGCCGATGTGGCGCTGCTCGAAGGGGATGCCTCGCTCCAGCTGGGAGAGCGGAATGCGGTTGGCGGTCATGTACGGAGGCCTCCTGGGTCGTACGACCTGCGAGGGGCACCACGGCGCGGGCACCCGGACGGCCTCCCCCTCTGTCATCTCAACCTGAGAGCTTCACCGGGCCCTGCGGGATGTCTTCCGCACGATCCGGCTTTCACCGTCGGTGAGGAGGGGAACCGGCACTGCGCGCCCGGTACCCGCCCCTGCTTTCCAGAGTGGCCTCGTCCGTGCGGTACGTATGCCTGAGAGATTCCGGGGAGGATTTGCTCCTTCGGCGCCTCCGTCGAACTCACTCGGAGGACTCTCCCGCACAGGGTCAACAGCCGGTACCCAGCCTACCAGCGAGGTTCCGGGACCTCTTTCGAGTGGCCCCCACCCCGGAAATGCACTTTTGTAGTCATTACGGAGGAGTTGCGATCACATGGAGGTACCGTGCAGACCGACATCGATCCGCGCAGCCTGATCGGCCGCAAGGCGTTCGACCGCAACGGCACCAAGATCGGAACCATCGACGAGGTCTACCTCGACGATGCCACAGGCGTGCCGGAATGGGCGGCCGTACGCACAGGGCTCTTCAGCCGCGACGCCTTCGTGCCCCTGGAACCGAGCGAGCTGGTCGGCGACGGCCTCCGGGTCCCCTTCGAACGCTCCCTGATCAGGGACGCCCCGGACTTCGGCGTCGGCCGCCACCTCTCCCCCGAGCAGGAACTCCAGCTGTACCACCACTACGGCCTGGACGTCTCCCTCCCCTCCGACTTCCGGCCCGCGCCGCAGGACCCCGGGCCCGAGAACCGCGATTTCGGGCGGCTCGCAGGCGACGAGAACCACCCCGGCTAGCCGGCCGTCCCGCCCACCAGTGGCAGCGGATCGGTCGGTTCCAGCTCGGGATCTTCCACCCGGAACGTGCGCACCCGCCCGGGCGGCGATCCCGGCTGCTCGAACCGCACGGTCACCCGCCCGACCCCGCTGCCCTGCACCCAGCCCGGCCCGTAGACCGCATGCCGTACGTCGCTTCCGGCCGCCCAGTGCCGCTGCCGGACGGGCCCGCTGCCGGGCTCCACGGGCGGCTCCGCCGCATCCCGGTCGCCCTCGGACCCTCCGGGACCACCGGGCTCGGCGGCGGCGTCCGGCCCGCCGGTGCCCGGCTCCGGCCCGGCCGCCAGCGACTGCGCGAACAGGTCCTCCTGCGTGTAGTCCGCCAGCCCGCTCACCCCCACCCCCAGCAGCCGCACCCCGCCCGTGGTGTCCACGCCCTCCAGCAGCCGCCCCGCCGCCTCCCGCACCACCGCCGGATCATCGGTGGGCCCCCGCAGCGTCTCGGAGCGCGTCAGCGTCGAGAAGTCGTAGCGCCGGACCTTCAGCACGATCGTGCGCCCCGAGTGCCCGGACGCCCGCAGCCGCTGCACGCACCGCTCGGCGAGGCGCTGCACCTCGCCCCGGATCCGCACCCGGTCGTGCAGGTCCACGTCGAAGGTGTCCTCCACCGACACGGACTTCGCGTCGCGCTCCGCGACCACCGGCCGGTCGTCCAGCCCCAGCGCCATCCGGTACAGGCCCACCCCGTGCGAACGCCCGACCATCCGGATCAGCTCGTCCTCACCGGCCTCCGCCAGCTCCCCCACCGTGGTGATCCCGGCCCGCCGCAGGTGCTCCCCGGTGGCGGGCCCCACTCCGGGCAGGGTCCGTACCGACATCGGCGCGAGCAGCTCCCGCTCCGTGCCGACCTCGATCAGCAGCAGACCGTCGGGCTTGGCCTCTTCGGAGGCCACTTTGGCCAGCATCTTCGAGCCGGCGAGCCCCACGGAGGCGCTCAGCCCGGTCGCGGCCAGGATCTCGGCCCGCAGCCGCTCACCGGCAGCACGGGCGCTCACCGCGTCGAAGGCGGCGCCGCCCGCCTCCAGGTCCACGAAGGCCTCGTCCAGGCTCAGCGGCTCCACCAGCGGCGACAGCTCCCGCAGCAGGGCCATGACCACATCGCTGACCGCCCGGTACAGGGTGAAGCGCGGGATCAGGTAGGCCCCGTTCGGACACAACCTCCTGGCCTGGGCCATCGGCATCGCCGAGTGCACCCCGAAGCGCCTGGCCTCGTACGAGGCGGTGGCGACGACCCCGCGCGGTCCCAGCCCGCCGACGATCACGGCCTTCCCGCGCAGGCTCGGCTTCGACGCCTGCTCCACGGAGGCGTAGAAGGCGTCCATGTCCAGGTGGAGGATGGTCGGCGCGGATCTCACAGCACCGATGCTGCCTCACACCACTGACAATGCGGGAGTCCGTACGGGTGCGGGCCGGCCGGCGTCGGCCGGACGCCGGCTAGCCGGCCCGGTTGCGCCGCGCTGCCAGCTCGTCGGCCGGGTTGTGTCCGAGGACCGTCTCGCCGGTGTCGACCCGCTCCCCGTGGAGCTGCGACAGCGCCTTCTCCACGTCGCGCCAGACCACCCCCACGGCGATGCCGAAGATGCCCTGACCGCCCTCCAGCAGGCTCACCACCTGGTCCGGTGAGGTGCACTCGTACACGGTGGCGCCGTCGCTCATCAGCGTCATGCGCTCCAGGTCCGAGAAACCCCGGTCGCGCAGGTGCTGCACGGCGGTGCGGATGTTCTGCAGCGCCACCCCGGTGTCCAGGAAGCGCTTGACGATCTTGAGGACGACGACGTCGCGGAAGCTGTAGAGGCGCTGGGTGCCGGAGCCGAACGCGGGGCGCACCGTGGGCTCCACCAGCCCGGTGCGCGCCCAGTAGTCCAGCTGCCGGTACGTGATGCCCGCCGCGGCACATGCCGTCGGTCCGCGGTAGCCGACCTGCTCGGGTGCCGGATCGCCACCCGCCGGGCCGGCCGGGGCCGCCTCCGGCTGACGGCGCGCGGGTCTGGCCGCACTGCCGTGGAGCGGGTACGGCCCACTGTCACTCCGTGCGGGGATGCCCCCGGTCGTACCGTCGCCCGTGACTCTCACGCCGACCCTCCGTCCTTGACCTGCCCCCTCGAAGGTAGGCAGTCACCAGGGGTGCGTCAACGATCGCCACACTCGGCACGCCGAGTGATAATCACCCTGAGAGTGGTTTCCCGTGCCCCGTACCGGGGAAAGGCTACTCGAATGGGCTGTCAGCGCTTCGTGGGCGACCACCGGACGGCACGGCCGAGGTTCTACTGCGGGCCGGTTCCGAAGTCCTCGGGGGAGATCTGGTCGAGGAACTCGCGGAACTTCTCCACCTCGTCCTCCTGCTCGTCCGGAATCGCGATACCGGCGTCGTCCAACACGCCGTCGCTGCCGTAGATCGGCGTTCCCGTGCGCAGGGCCAACGCTATGGCATCCGAAGGCCGCGCGCTCACCTCCACCCCACTGGCGAAGACCAGCTCCGCGTAGAAGACGCCCTCCCGCAGGTCCGTGATCCGGACCTCGGTGAGCTCCTCGCCGATCGCCTCCAGCACGTCCTTGAAAAGGTCGTGCGTCAGCGGCCGGGCAGGGGCCATGCCCTGCTGCGCGAAGGCAATGGCGGTCGCCTCCCCAGGTCCGATCCAGATGGGGAGGTACCGGTCGCCTCCCACTTCACGCAGGAGCACGATCGGTTGGTTGGAGGGCATTTCCACCCGGACACCCACAACGTCGAGCTCGTTCACACAGCAACCCTAGGACCTGCCCGGCAGGTTTGGGTAGTCGGGCCCTCGCCGCTCAGCGCAGACGGACCCCGAGAGCGGTCTCCACGAGGGCCTCGTGCAGGCGTACGGAGAGCCCCGCGAGCTCCTTCATGGTGGCCTCGGCATGGGCCCGGGTCTGCGGATTGCGGTGCCGCCGCAGCGGCGCCACGACCTGCTCCACCAGGCCCGCCTCCCGGTCCGCGGCGGCCTTCATCGCCCTCAGGTGCCGGGGTTCCAGCCCGAAGCGGCCCAGATCGGCCACCAGGCGGGCCACCGTGACCGTCTCGCCGTCGAATCCGCCGCCGGGTTCCTCCGCGATCAGCCCGTACGACTCCCACTCGGCCAGCTGCGCCTCGTCCACCTCGGCCGCGGCGATCAGCTCGGCCCGGCCCACCCGGGCCGCGGCGGGCCGTTCCCGAGCCGCCTCCGGGTATCCCGCGGAGGCCGCCGACGGGTCGGCGGCGTCCCCGTGCGCCGTGGGCGCCGGGATGCGGATCTGCTCACCGCGGTCGAGCGCGTCCAGCTGCTCGCGGATCACCTTCAACGGCAGGTAGTGGTCGCGCTGCAGCCGCAGGATGCGGGCGAGGCGCTCCACGTCCTCCGTGCTGAACTTGCGATATCCCGAAGGCGTGCGCCGCGGCTCGACGAGCCCCTCCGCCTCCAGGAAACGAATCTTCGAAATCGTGACTTCGGGGAACTCGTCGCGCAGCATCGTGAGCACCGTGCCGATGCTCACCAGCCGCCCGGCCGAGCCGGCGGTGCCGTTCTTCTCGGCACCGCCGGTCGTGGTACGCAGCATGGGACCTTCCCTGGTGGGTCCCCCCTGGGACACCTCCCGGCATGCCGGGGGCGGGGTCTGGGGGAGGGTCAGATACCCCGCAGACTCGCGTAGAAGACCAGTCGGTACTTGCCGATCTGCACCTCGTCGCCGTTGTGCAGGGCGACGGAGTCGATCGGCTCGCGGTTCACGTACGTGCCGTTGAGGCTGCCGACGTCGGAGACGGTGAAACCGCCGTCCTGGCTCCTGCGGAACTCGACATGCCGCCGGGAGACGGTGACGTCGTCCAGGAAGATGTCGCTCTGCGGGTGCCGGCCCGCCGTGGTCAGCTCACCGTCCAGCAGGAAGCGGCTGCCCGAGTTGGGACCGCGCCGCACGATCAGCAGGGCGGAACCCGGGGGCAGTGCTTCCACCGCGGCCTGGGCCTCGGGGGACAGGGAGGACGACACGTGCTGTCCCGACGCCTCGGCCTCGTAGGCCTCAAGGCCCGAGATCGAGATCGTGGACGTGGTCTCCGAGGCACGCTCCGGCGTCAGGCCCGCCCGCAGCGGCGCCCCGCAGTTCGAGCAGAACCGGCTCGCCGCATCGCTGCGGTGCCCGCACCTGCTGCACACCTGCTCGGCCGACATGGACGGCTCCTCGCGCCGCGGCTGCCCCGCGGAGGCATTGGTGGCGTACGGGTCGGGGGCAAACCCTCCACCCGTGGTTGAGGTCGATGGTTCACCGAAACCTATGCGGCCGGAACCGGCAGGGTCAACAGCCGACCCACCCTGCGCACCCGGAACATCACCCGGGCCGGCGACCTCGTCCCGGAAGAGCGGCCGGTCGCCCTGCCCTTCCACCTCCCCCTGCCCCGCACGGTGCCTGGCCGCACCGCTTTCCTCACGGCTCTTCTTGCCGAACAACTTCTCAAACAACTTCACGGGCGATTCCCCTTGACCGAAACAGACCCGCCCGTGGGGCAGGACGAACTCCGAATGCACACACCTGCCGACCCGGACATTCTCACAACGTCCGTAACCACCAGACAGTTTCCACCACGCACCGCGACTTCGGCGCGTCGACCCCCCGCAGGCACCCGCCCGCGTGGGCCCATCCGCTCTCCGTCCCGCATCACGACGATGACGACCGAGCGTAGTCAGGCTGCTTCGCAGGCCGCAAGGCGTCCACAACGATCTTCGCCGACCGTGTGACGGCGACGGTGGCCTGCTCCTTCTCCAGCGTCTGCACGACACCTCCCGGGATGTTCAGCGCCGGCTCCAGATCCTGCGGCTTGCCGATCACCCTGAACTCGTAGGGTTGTGTGATCTTCTTACCGTCGATGCCGATGCCGCCGCCCTCGTCCGAGAAATACGAGCCCGCCACGATGCGCACCCCGTTGACCTGGATCGCCTCGGCCCCGGCCGCCCGCAGCTCCTGGAGCGTGTCCAGCAGCTGGTCGGACTGCACCTGATTCCCGGGATCGGTGATCCGCAGCGTGATGCCGGGCCCCTGCGCAGCCACCGTACCGGCCAGGATGCCGAGTTGGCGCTCCTTCTCCACGGTCTGCCTGCGCGCCTCCTCGGCCTGGTTCGAGCTGCTCTCCAGCTCCCTGCGCTGATCCTCCAACTGCTGCTTCTCGTCCTCCAGACGCTTCGTCCGCCCGTCCAGCTCGTCAAGGATCCGTACGAGGTCCTCCTGACGGGCCCCCCGCAGGGAGCTGTTGTCACTGTTGGACCGCACCTGGATGGCCAGCCCCAGACCGAGGACGAACAGCAGCAACGCGACGATCAGTTGGGCCCGGCTCACCCGCGGCGGCCACAGACCCGCCGCCAGCCGCTGCCGACCTGTCTGCGGGGGCTCGGCGACCTGCGACGCCTTCCCCTCTTCCAGAGGCTGCTCGGGGACGTTCGGTTCCTCGGGCGGGGTGTCATTCGTACTCATCGGCCTCACGCCCGGAACACGTGCCGGCGGATGGCCGCGGCGTTGGAGAAGATGCGGATGCCCAGGACGACGACCACACCGGTCGACAGCTGGGAGCCCACGCCCAGCTTGTCACCGAGGAAGACGATCAGCGCGGCCACCACCACGTTCGACAGGAACGACACCACGAAGACCTTGTCCACGAAGATGCCGTCCAGCATCGCGCGCAGACCGCCGAACACCGCGTCCAGCGCCGCCACCACGGCGATCGGCAGATAAGGCTCCACCACGGCCGGCACCTCGGGCCGGACGAGAAGTCCGACCACCACTCCGGCCACGAGGCCCAGTACCGCGATCACGATGCACCCTTCTTCGGCTCTTCTGCTGTAGCTGTACGTACGGTCAGGCTCGACGCGGCAGGCAGCCGCACCTCGTCCACGGCGGACAGCGTGTAACGAATCCCGTAGCTCTCCTGCAGCACGTGGAGGTACTGGCCGTCCGCCGAGTCCTGGAACGCGGTCCCCAACCGCTTCTTGTCCCCCACCGCCAGCACCTCGTACGGCGGGACCAGCGGCCGGTTGTCGACCAGTATCGCGTCACCCGCGGCGCGGATCGCCGACAGTGCCGTCAGCCGTTGTCCGTTGATCGAGATCGCCTCCGCCCCGGACTGCCACAGCCCGTTGACGATCTTCTGCATGTCCCGGTCCCGGAGCCGGCCGGTGTCGGAGAAGCCGGCGTTCTCCCGAGGCTTGCCCCCGCCGCCCGTGGAGGATCCCTTGGCGTCGTCCACGACCAGCTTGACCCCCGGACCCCGTACCTCCGTGGCACCCGACAACAGCGCCACCAGCTGTCCCTGGTCACCGCCGTGCTGTTTGAGCGCCTCGCGCTGGCGGCTCGCCACGTTCTCCCGTAGCCGCTCGATGTCCTGCTCCAGGCCGTCCGCGTGCTCGTCGGCCCGCTGCACCCGGTCGATCAGCTCCTGGCGCTCCTTGGCCAGCACGGGCGCCGCCACGCGCGCCTGGGCGGCACCGAGCGTGACCACCATGGCCGCGAGGACGAGGCCGGCGGCGAGCGCCAGCCTGGCTTTGAGGGTCCGCGGCAGTCCCGCCGTGCCCTCGGCCTCCCGCCGGGCCGACGCCTCCGCATAGCCCTCGTCGAGACTGTGGTCCATCACATGCGTCAGCAGCGACATGGACGCGTCCGGGCGCGCGGGCGGCGAGGCCGAACCCCGGTGGTTGAACGGCTGCGACATGCCGCTCATCGTCGCATGACGCCCCCGCCCCGACCGAATGCACCCGTCCGGCGGGCCGGGGGCGCAGCTGTGGCGCTCCCGGCCCGCCGGACCTGGCCGTACGTGTTCCGGTACCCGGCGGTCAGTGCCCGGCGCCGTCCACCACCCCCGCCCACTCGTCCAGCAGCGCCTGCGCGGACGCGTCGTCGGGCCCCTCGGCCCACAGGTGCGTCACGGCCTCCGCCGGGTCCGGCAGGACCAGCGCCCAGCGCCCGTCCGCCTCCACCACCCGCACACCGTCGGTGGTGTCGACCTGACGGTCACCGGCGGCTTCCACGACCCGCCGCATCACGAGCCCCTTCACCGCCCACGGGGTCGGTACATCGCGCTTGAGCACATGGGCGCGTGGTATCCGCGCATCGATCTGGCTCAACGTGAGCTGCGTACGGGCCACCAGCCCGATCAGCTGGACGAAGGCCGCCGATCCGTCGAAGACGCTGCTGAACTCGGGGACGATGTAGCCTCCCCGCCCGTCACCGCCGAAGATCGTGTTCTCCGCCCGGCCCACCCGGGTCAGGTCGTCGGGCGAGGTCGTCGTCCACTCCACCTGCGTGCCGTGGTACGCCGCCACCTGCTCGGCGATCCTGGTCGTGGTCACCGGCAGCGCCACCTTGCCGCTGCGCCTCTCGGCGGCCACCAGGTCCAGCAGCACCAGGAGCGCCCGGTCGTCCTCGATGATCCGGCCGCGCTCGTCCACCAGGGAGATCCGCTCCCCCACCGGGTCGAAGCGCACACCGAAGGCGGCGCGCGCCGAGGCGACGATCTCGCCGAGCCGCACCAGCCCGGCCCGCCGGGATTCCACGGTCTCCGTCGGCCTGGACTCGTCCAGGCCCGGATTGATCGTCAGCGCATCGACCCCGAGCCGGCCCAGCAGGCTGGGCAGCACGAGACCGGCGCTGCCGTTGGAGGCGTCCACGACCACCTTCAGCCCGGAATCGGCGATCCCGGTGATGTCCACGTGCCGCAGCAGTGAACCGGTGTAGGAGTCGAAGACGCTCGACGGGAACTGCAGGTCACCGATCTCGCCCGGGAAGGCGCGCCGGTACTCCTGGCGCGCGTAGACGCGATCCAGCTTGCGCTGCTGCGCCTGCGAGAGGTCCGCGCCCCGCTCGTCCAGGAACATGATGTCGACGGAATCCGGCACACCGGGCGAGGTCCTCAGCATGATCCCGCCCGCACTGCCCCGGGCGGTCTGCTGCCGCGCCACGGGCAGCGGTACGTTCTCCAGGTCCCGTACGTCGATGGCGCTGGTCTGGAGCGCCGAGATCACGGCCCGCTTCAGTGCGCGGGCGCCTCGGGAATGGTCACGTGCCGTGGTGACGATGGCGCCCTTCTTCAGCATCGTCGCGTAGGCCCCGGCGAGCCGGACCACCAGCTCGGGGGTGATCTCCACGTTCAGGATCCCGGAGACTCCCCGGGCACCGAAGAGGTGCGCCTGCCCGCGGGACTCCCAGATCACCGACGTGTTGACGAAGGCGCCGGCCTCGACCGTCTTGAAGGGGTAGACCCGCACGTTCCCCTGGACGATCGATTCCTCACCGATCAGGCACTCGTCACCGATGACGGCGCCGTCCTCGATCCGGGCGGCCCGCATGATGTCGGTGTTCTTGCCGATGACACAGCCGCGCAGGTTGCTGTGCTGGCCGATGTAGACGTTGTCGTGCACGACGGCCTTGTGCAGGAAGGCCCCGCTCTTGATGACGACGTTCGACCCGACGACCGTGTGCTCGCGGATCTCGACGCCCGCCTCGACCTTGGCGTAGTCACCGATGTAGAGCGGCCCGCGCAGCACCGCGTCGGGGCTCACCTCGGCGCCTTCGGCCACCCACACCCCGGGCGAGATCTCGAAGCCGTCCATGTCGACCTGGACCTTGCCTTCGAGTACGTCGGCCTGAGCCTTGACGTAGCTCTCGTGGGTGCCGACGTCCTCCCAGTAGCCCTCGGCGACGTAGCCGTAAATGGGTCGGCCTTCCTTCATCAGCTGCGGGAAGACGTCACCGGACCAGTCCACCGGAACATCCGGGTCCACGTAATTGAAGACCTCGGGCTCCATGACGTAGATACCGGTGTTCACGGTGTCCGAGAAGACCTGGCCCCACGTCGGCTTCTCAAGGAAACGCTCGACCTTCCCCTCTTCGTCCACGATGGTGATGCCGAATTCCAGCGGGTTCGGCACCCGGGTCAGGCACACCGTGACCAGTGCGCCCTTCTGCTTGTGGAAGTTGATCAGGTCAGTGAGGTCGAAGTCGGTGAGCGCATCGCCGGAAATGACGAGGAACGCGTCATCCTTCAAGGCCTCCTCGGCGTTCTTCACACTGCCGGCAGTGCCGAGTGGCTTCTCCTCGTTGGCATAGGTGAGCTCCATTCCGAGCTCTTCGCCGTCACCGAAATAGTTCTTGACGAGGGACGCCAGGAACTGGACGGTCACCACGGTCTCGTTGAGCCCATGCCGCTTCAGCAGCCTGAGCACGTGCTCCATGATCGGCCGGTTGGCCACGGGCAGCAGCGGCTTCGGCATGCTTGAGGTCATGGGGCGAAGACGGGTGCCTTCGCCACCGGCCATCACGACGGCCTTCATGTCGGAAGAGTCCTCCTTGAGAGACGACGTTCTCGCCGACTTCGCCCGTCCCGTACGGAGACTCCGCAGATACTGCGTGTCAGCCCGGCACCGAGCGAGCTCAATCGGCCGCGGTGTCCGCCTTCACGAGTCGGCGGACCTGCACCACGTAAAGGATTCCTGCCCACCAGTAGAGGGTTGTACCCCATCCGGCGAACGCCCATCCGAAAACTGACCCCATCCAGGCCAACCAACCCGTACCGTCACTGAGCAGCAGCAGCGGGAAGGCGTACATCAGGTTGAAGGTCGCGGCCTTGCCGAGGAAGTTGACCTGCGGCGGCGGATAGCCGTGACGGCGCAGGATCCAGACCATCACCAGCAGCATCAGCTCGCGGGCGAGCAGGGCCCCGGTAAGCCACAATGGAAGGATGCCCCGATAGGTCAGGCCGAAGAGCGTGGAGAGGATGTAGAGCCGGTCCGCAGCGGGATCCAGCAGCCGGCCGAGGCTGCTGATCTGATTCCAACGCCGCGCGAGCTTCCCGTCGAGGTAGTCACTGACCCCGCTGAGCATGAGGACGACCAGCGCCCAGGCGTCGTGCTTCTCCAGGATCAACCAGAGGAAGAGGGGCACACCGACGAGGCGAGCCATGCTCAGGATGTTCGGAATGGTGAAAATTCGGTCAGTCTGAACCCGAGTCTCCTGGACCTCCACCCGGGGGCCTCCACTGTTGAACGTGCGAACGATGCCTCCTGACCCTACAGGACCCCCGCACGGGACCAGAACGCAGAAAAGCCCCGCACCGAGCCCGGAAGGGCTGGTGCGGGGCTTCCCGCAATGATTGTTCGGCGGCGTCCTACTCTCCCACAGGGTCCCC
>NZ_JBWKCE010000017.1:0-2530 GCF_056436685.1 Streptomyces sp. NPDC043680
TGAGGCTCATGGGATTTCCTCCGCCGGATCGGCTGGGTCATCACTGCTCGCACCCTCGGAAGCAGTAGGGGTAAATGCCCCTTTTGTCTCTTGGTAAAAGCCTGACCGGCCGACTTCGCGAGAGTGTCCGCCGCCTGTCACAGGCGTGTGACAGATGGGCCGGCCGCGCCCGCCAGCGCCACTACGGCGCTGTCTCGCACGCCCCTGACCTGCCGCTTCGCGACCGCCCCAAAGCGTCGGCCGCCCCTGTACTGCTCTTACTCCGGCGCAGGTAGGCGACCCGGGGCCGCAGCCGGGGGAGGGCGGGACGGCAGGACGGGATGGCTTAGCCCCAGTACTGCGTCCGCCGCAGGGCCCGGCCGTATCGCAGAGTGGGTTCGCCGGCTCGCCCTCCGGCAGGGGCCGTCCAGTACCGGTGAGTTTGCAGGCTCCCGGAGAGGGGCGATCAGGCGGCGCAGGACGGTGGTCTCACCCCCCCCATGGACACATGTGTTCGATTTCCTATGGCGAGCGGGCCACCAGGGACGGGGCGTACGTCTGCCGGCAGAGCGCGCCGGCGGCGGGACCGGCGATGTCGTGCGCCGCGCGGCTGCTGGCTGAGGGATGCCGAGAGAGGGGACCGGCCAGCGCCCCTCGCCCGACTACTCAAAGCCCTTGCAGGGCAGTCCGAGCGCAGGCTCGGCGGGGACGCACCACAGGAGGCCGTGGACGCACGGCTCTACGCGATCCTGACCGACCTCGTCAGCGCACACTGAACTCGTCGACGCGTCCCGCGACCTCGCCTGGCGGGCCCGGAGCGCGCTGTGGGGTACGACGCCGTGGGCGAGTGCGAGCACGGCGTACACGCCCCTGCGCTTCCCAGCCAACACGTCGACGTCGAGACCGGCCTCCCATACAATCTCCACCAATCTCCACCGCCACTTGCGACCTCGGGACGGCCCGCTCCCTCAGCACCGACCTTCTCGGGCTCGACCCCGCCCCAATCAGGCGACCCACGTACACAACCTGCATACCTGGTCCGACCTTCTCGGCTTGAAGCCGGGCCAGATCCGCGTGTCCCGGTTACCTCCGACCGGCGCTCCGATTCGACTGGAGGACGACTGGGCGTCGGACGAGAGCGTCCAGCAGGCCGTCGACGCGGTGAACAACGACCCCGAACTGCGGGCCGACCTCCTGGCCAAGGCCAAAGCGGCCAAGAATCACATCGACAGCCACAACACGGGCAACTCGCAGAACCTTTCCTCGGAGACGCAGGCCTTGATCGACAAACTGGAGAACTGGCCGTGACCGGCATCGCATTCCTGGCCTCCTTCATCACGACCGGGCGCCTGCACGGCATCGGCATCGGTTCCACCTTCGGCGAGGTCGACCGGGCCCTGCAGCACCACTGCGTCGATGTCGCCGGCGAGGGCGGTGCCTCACTGCGCCGCGACTTCGGGTTCGTCGAGTTCTACTTCAACCCCGGGGAGGAGTGGGTGATGTCCGGCGGGTCGATCGAGCTGCACCGCCTCGCGAATGCTCCCGAGTTGGCGGCGCGGTGGGGCGGGAGCACGGGCGTCGAGTTCACTCAGTACACCGCCTGGGCGGACGTACGGGAGGCGCTCTCCGACGTCCTTCCGGTCTCCAAGTTCACCGTCACCAACCAGGGCGGCTTCCTGGAGTACCGGGCGGAGAGGTCCTGTGTCTCCGTTCTCGTTGTGGACGACGAGGAGGAGGAAAGGGGCTACCACGCGGGGCACGGGGACGTGTGGAGCGTCAGCCTGTGGGCGCCCGTAGGCGTGAACTGACGCACGGGACGGCCGATGGGGTCGATGCTTCCCACGTGCGCGGCGAGAATCCGGGAAAGACCGTCAGGGGTCGGTTGAGGAGCAAGGCCGGATACCGAAGGCAGAGGTCGCGCGTACCTCGAATCCGGGCATCCGATCTTTGACGTCATGGAAATGACACGGGATGTCCTAGGAGGGTCGTTCACCGTGCTCGGAGGTTCCTCGCTGCTGTCCGACCGGAGGTTCGTATGGCGCCGATCTGGCCCGGTACGTCGACGCCTACGCGGTGAACTCCCAGGGCATTTTCTTTCCTTCGCCACCGGTAACGGATTCTTGGTACCCGCCCCGGACCCCGCGCGGCCTTCTGAACATCTCCGTGGCCGCAACTAGGACATTCGAGTTCCGGGTCGACAAGGGTGCCAAGCCCGGCGGCGGCGCATGACGGGGTGATACCGCCTGTGCACCAGGGGCGGCTCCACCCGCGACCGGTTCGGGGCCAACGGCCGGATCGCGCGCCCGACCACCAGGTCGTCGCTACTCGCCCCGGACGCGGGACCGGGACGGCCGTCGATCGGTGGAGGTGAGCAGGTCCTCTGCTGGGTCACGACGACTGTCCCGGCTGTCCCTCGGATACCCCCGAGTGCCCGCATTTCACCCGTGCCGACTTACATCGGTGAGTGACACGTCGGCATGGCGGTGGCGGGGGCGCCCGCCCAAAAGGGCGGCCCCCCCCCCCCCAAGGCCCAGGACCCCAGGATTGTAGA
>NZ_JBWKCE010000017.1:2540-138964 GCF_056436685.1 Streptomyces sp. NPDC043680
TTCTACTGGTGGCTGGGGGGGTGGGGGCCCGCCATACACTTGGGGGGGCCCCCGCCACCGCCATGCCATGTCACCACTGGATTGTCGTTGTGCGGCTACCAGCGGTACCAGCGGCCGCTGCTGCCCTTGGGACGGGCGACAAAGCCGATGAGCCACAGGACCAGAACGATGAGGGCGACCCACCAGAGGATCTTCACCGCAAAACCGGCGCCGAAGAGGATCAGGGCGAGAAGCAGAACAAGAAGCAGGGGAACCATAGTTATCAACCTCCAAAGCACCTTGTGCCCGACCATTCCCCGCCCATGCATTCGATTCTTACTCGTTTCTTATGCCTGCTGGCGGGCAGGAGAACGCGCCCTGCAGCGTGAGGAGGGGCGAGGTGGTGGCCCGCCCGGGCGAGGTTTGCGGGCGGCGCGTGCGAGCAGGAGAGCGGGCACGACCAATCCGGCTACATCACGAGGAGGTCCCCATGTCGGGTGAGCAGAAGACCAAGGCACACGCCGAGCAGGTCAAGGGCAAGGCGAAGGAAACTGTCGGCCGCGTCGTCGGCAACGAGCGCATGACCGCCGAAGGACGCGCTGACCAGGTCAAGGGCAAGGCGCGACAGGTCAAGGAAGACACCAAGGACACGTTCCGTCGCTAGCCGGGCGGCAGGCCACCGTAGAACTGCTGGGGCCTTACGCGACGTCGGCCTACAAGACCTGGTCGTGGTCTTGTAGGCCGACGTCGTCATATGGGTTGTGACAGATGTCGATGAATTCCAAGAAGCCTCGGAGATCCCGACTGGACGGTGCGCTGACACGGTCTAGTTCAGGGGCCGGCTCGTTCAGCCCGACGCCGGGCAGCGGGTGTTGGACGGCATCCCTCGCCGCGGCCGGGACGAGGGCCTACTCACCGACACGGACAAGGCCCGGCGCGCCCCCCGCACGCGCTACCCCGGGGCGAATACGGCGTCGACCGCCTCCGGTTCGATGTCCAGATCTTTTGAGGGGATCGTGAGCGGGCCAGGAGCTCCCTCAGGCGGACGCCGCGCCCGCCCCGCCCGGTTCCGGATCGGGTGCGGGGCTGGTGATCTGCGTGGCGTCGAGCAGCCCGGGGAACCGGGCCTCAAGGTCATCGCGCCGCAGGGTGATGATCCGGGTCGTGCCCCGGACCTCGGTGTGCATCACACCGGACTCGCGCAGCACCTTCAGGTGGTGCGAGAGCGTGGACTTGGCGATCGGGTAGACGAGCTGGCCGCAGGAGCGGGAGCCCTCCAGGTGCATCACGCGCGCGATGTCCCGGCGGATGGGATCGCTGAGCGCGTGCAGCACCCGGTCCAGGGAGAACTCAGACCGATCAGGATGATGGAGCGGGCTGCGCATGAGCGACCTTCTTCGCGTGGTGGGCACCGGGACCGCGCCTTCCCTGCATGGTCGCTCCCGGCCGATTCAACGTTCGACGATTATAGAAGAATGAAATAGGAGGAGAGGTGACGGACCCTCGGACCCGTCGACCAGAGCCGCGATGTCGGGTACACGGCTGTCGGGGCCCTGGTGGCGGGCTGACCCGCCGGATACGAGCACGATCTTCCCGTCAAGCCCCCCCCGCAGGGAGTGCGAAGTGCCTCGCCGGTCCGCTCCAACCGGTACCGGGCGACCACGGGCAGCTGGAACGGGGCGGTACCGATCATGTTCGATCGGGTTGACTCCGATCGTGGTGTACCGGATGACCACCTGACCGGGCTCGGCCACGGGGTCGGGCAGCTCGGCCGGGTACAGGACCCCGGGTTCCCGGTAACGGTGGAAGAGGAGGGCGGTGCTCACGTGCCCGCCTCATGCTTGCCGAAGGCGCCGGATGCCGCGTACACGAAGAGCGAGAGCAGGTAGGCGGCGACGGTGAACCCGGCCACGCCCCAGAACCCTGTGACATTGCTGAGGAGTATGCCTCCGACGGCGCCGCCGACGGTGGTGCCCACGTACATCGCGGAGTTGGAGAGGGAGGAGACGGTGCCGCGGGCGGTCTCGGTCTGCGACTGCAGGATGCTCATGAAGACCGGGAAGACGCACCCGCCGGTCGTCATCACCAGTGCCAGCAGCGTCAGCGCGACCGGCAGGTTCGGGCGAGCGGGACCAGAGAGTACAGGACGGCCATGGTCAGCACGCCGGTCAGCAAGGACCGGTACAGGCCCAGACGGCCGACCAGACGGCTGCCGAAGAGGGAGCCGATCACGTTGCCCGCGCCCACCGCCGTCATCGCGGTGCCGACGGAGGCGACGTTCAGCCCGAAGTCCTTGGTGAACCAGGAGCCGAAGAAGGAGATCGCCTCGAAGTTGCCGGTCTGGAAGACGAGGTAGCCCAGCAGGTACCAGCGCAGCCGGCCGGTGCCCAGCACCGTCTTGTACGTGCCGAGGAAGGCCTTTGCCCCGCTGCCGGCGCCGGGCCGCCCGGGAACCGACGGGAAGAGGCGGCCAAGGAGCAGCCACAGCGCCACGGAGAGGCCGCCGATGGCCCAGAAGGGCAGGTGCCAGGAGACGGCGGCAAGCCAACTGCCGAGCGGGATGCCCGCGAACTGGGCGATGGACAGCCCCGCGGTGGCGAAGCCCATGGTCCGGACGATCTCCTGGGGCCTCACCAGCACCGGGATGGACGCCCAGATCTGCGGCGAGACGAACGCGGCGCTCACGCCGGCGAGGAACCGGAAGAGGATCATCGTCCAGAAGTTCTGAGCGAACCCGCACAGCGCAGTCATGACGATGAATCCGGTCATCCCGGTCAGCAGCACCGTGCGCCGGTCCCGCCCGTCCGAGATCGGCCCGGCGATCAGGGCGAACACGGCGTAGCCGAGGGCGTAGGCGCCGACCATCCAGCCCGAGATGTCGGGGGATACGTCGAAGGCGTGGGTCAGGGTCGGCAGGAGAGGGGCGACGAGGAAGGTGTCCGTCCCGATGACGAACATCGTGGCGAACGCGAGGAAAGCGACGGTCCGCGACGAGCGGGCGGCCGGGGCCTGCCCTGGCGTCGGGCCGGTCGAGGAGGAGAGGGGTGAGGTGGTGGTCATGTCATCATCACCGCCCAGGAGCGGTTGAGTTTCCCTTCGAGCATGTTTCGAGCATGTGCAGTGCTTGTATGCGTTGAATCCCTCGTCGGTGGTCTCCGACGGGGTGCCGGGCGTGCGTGAGAAGCCTCCGTCGGCAGGCCGCGCAGCCAGAGGACGGTCTCGTCTGAGTGCGGCGGGCGCAGGCCGAGGGCGATCAGGGCGCCGATCGCGCGGAAGGTCGCGAAGGTGTCGGACGGGGAGCCGGGCCGGTTGCCGTAGCCGCCGTCCGGTTTGCGGCATGCGAGCAGGTGTCGTCCGGGCCCGGGAGCGTCAGGAGGGCCAGGGCGGCGTATCGCAGGGTGCGGTTGGGGGGATCACGTCGGCGGAGTCGCGGCCGAGGGCGGCCGGACGCGGGCCTCTTCGTCAAGGAAGTGTTCCCGGACGAAGGTGCGGAGGAAGAAGGACTGGTCATCAGGGCTCCTTTGGGTGTGGAGCACGTGGGTCAAGGCGCCCAGGGCCCGAAGTTCGTTGTTCGGCGAAACTCGAAGTATGGGGAGGCTAGCAGACCAGATCCGATGCGACAGCACGCGAAGGGAAGGGAGTTGAGACGGACGGCGAAGGGGCTGGTGGAGCCGGTTGCCCGTCGAGACCACCCCGATGGTGAAGCTGTCGGCGGCCACATCGCCGACGACGACGGAGTCGGCTCATCGCTTTCGGCCCCGCGGTGCTGGCCGGCAACGTGATCCCGCCGCCTCACGCAGCGCATAATCCGGAGTCCGCGGTGGCGTTCCGAGAGCGCTGGGCCCTGCGTGAGGACAACGGCCCCAGTTGCGCGGAGGCTCTTGCGACAGTCCTGCGCGACGAGGCCATCCCGCAGATCGTCCACCTCCTCGACCGAGGCAATCTCCTGCAGGAGTGCCGCCACCCAGCGCTGCCAGTTGTGCGACTCGTGCCGCTTACGAGAGTGGAGATCCTCCTTCGGGTCGATGACGCTCCGAGGGAGGAGGTCGAATCTCTGCTGGACAACGTGCAGTTGGTCAGCCCGCACGATGACTTCATCAGCTGGACGCGCCGACGGCTGACGGCGCGAGACAGCACGGCCGATTGAGTGGAGCAGCTGACAAGATCGAGCTGATACCAAACGATCACCCGGAGGGACCGAGGACGATCTCGGTGCCCGGCTTCTCAAGGATCAGGCTTACGCATCGACGGTTCTGGCCTCACGGGGGCGGCCGTGAGAAGGACTCGCTTGGGGAGGAGGGGCGGCTTCGTGCGCCCGAACATCTGACGTTTGACCATTCTGATGTAGTCCGACACGGCCCTCCCCAGCTGGTCGAGACCTGCGCGGAGCAGGGCGCGAGACGGTACTGCTGCAGTCGAAAGGCCAAAGCCGCGAGCCGCCTCTTGTCCGCGGACAAGAGGCGGTACCCGAGTCCGACGGTTTCGGCTCCGAACACGCCCCTCGCGGGCAGGGCTGCGAGGGTCCGGGGAACTGCTCTAGTACGGGCCGCCGCGGAAGAGCAGACTGCCGTGGTGGCGCGGGCGGTCGCCGCGTTCGTACGCCGCATCGGAGCGGTCGGCGGGGGGGGGGCGGAGAGCTGGGCAAGCCTTCCGAGAGGATGGCGAGGCCGGCCGGCACCTCGTCACGGCGATCCGCGGACTTCATCCAGACCGGCAGCCGGGCGAACATCGACCTCGTCGGGGAGGTGTGCCGCTCGCGCAGCTGGGCGCCCACGTGGTCGGCGAGGGCTTCGATGTGTTCCTCGTTGTAAGCCCAGAGGATCCGCCCCGCGCAGCGGGTCTGAAGCCAGAGGGGCCGGCGGAAGAAGGGGTCCTCGGTGCCGCCGGGCACGGCACCGACCAAGGCGCCATCCCGCTCCGCGGCCGTCCACTCTGTGACAGGGCGCTGTAGTACTTCGGCTTCGCCATGCGCGGCAGAGACACGAGGAGCGCGCGGCCCCCGCACCGCGGGTAGACGATTGGCGGGTGACGTTGCGCGGTGCTTGCGGCAGCAAGAGCCGGTAGATTTCGTCCGGCCGCCACGACGGTGGCCCGGCGGTAGGTTGACGTGGAAGGGCGCCATGGAATTCTTGCGCGAGGAAGGCCACCGGCTGCTGCTGGGTTCTGCCGGGCTCCTCGCCATGTCGGTGTCCGTCGCGCTCGCGGTGCGGACCTACGGGCGGTGGCTGTTCGTCCGCAAGACGTTCGACGAAGGGCTACCTGCCCAGGGCAGGGTGCTGGACGCCTACGTGCTCCCGGGAGACCAGGGCCGGGCGGGCCTCCAGCACGCCATCGTGGGCTTCCGTGCGGCCGACGGGCGCGAGTACCGGCTCGACATCGACACCGACCGGCGGCGGTCACTGGGCGCGCAGATGCGACTCCGCTATCTCCCGTCGAGCCCGGAACGAGCAGTCCCCGTAGAAGCGGGCCGGGGCACCGTGCGCACGGTGCTGACCCTCCTGCTCCTGGTGGGCCTCGGGGTGGTCGGCGTCTACCTCACGGCGCTGAGCCTGCCCTGAGGGCGAGCCAAATCTTGCGTCGCAAGCACGCCAACCAACCTGCACGAACCGACCTCCAAACGATCGACCGCCGGCGGCTACGCAGTTGGTGACGTGGCCGACGGCCCTGGTGTCCCAGCGACTCCACGGATTCCCGGTCTCCTGATGCGGCCAGGAAGGCAGCAGCCCCGGGAACCTCCAACCACGCGCACCCGACCCAACTGGCTGCCGACCCCGATCCCATGTGCGCGAGGCTGTCGCAGACCACCCGAACCCTGCCCACCGATCTGCGCGACGTACTGGCTCCGCAATCGCATGGCAGTCGCCGCGTGAACGGGCACGCGCACCCCGGTCTGTTCGTCTCGGTCGACGGCCCGAACGCGGTCGGCAAACCGACCACGGTTGCCGAGCTCGGCCGCCTGCTCGCCGACCGCGGCGGCAGGGTGCACACGACGACCGAACCCTCGACGAGCGAGCTGGGGATGGCCCGGCCACACGTAATGTCCAGTTCAGCAAGCCTGCTCCCCACACCTACGGGCATGACCGCGCGTTCCTTGGTTGAGCTCGCACGATGGCCTGGACTGGCTCGCTGGCGATGAGCCCACGTTCGACCGTTCTGTCCGGAGGTCAGCGGGACGATCCGCGCTCAGCGCCCGCCGCTCACCCGTCGACGTTATCTGCAGCGCAGCCCTGCCGGTGCAGCGTCGGTGCTACGCGCCCGAGGCCGAAGCGCTGGGCACCCGGCGTGCCCCCGGGCGTACCTGCTGTCCTGTACTACCGGGCATCCGCCCGAGAGGATTCCGGATCTGCCGGCCGCCGACCGAAATGGCCCGAACCGACGATGGTCGATGTGAATGCGTGGGAGAAGCGTTCTCTCAACGGGAGATGACCGCAGTGCTTCAGAACGGCCTGCTGCCTACCCGAAGTGGCACGTCAACAAGTTTGCTCCCCGCGCCCGCTGCGATGACCCCAACCGAGGATCTGGCGGTGGTGCCGGGTGCGGTGGTGCGGTTCGCGGCCGAGTCGGCCTGGTACGCGGCGCGGAAGCGGACTTTCGGTGAGGCCGAGCAGGAGGTGCGCGTTCCTGGCGGCGCGCCGGTGTGGGCGTCGGTGGAGTGAGCCACGGGCGCTGTTCGACGGCCGGTGGTGGGGCTGGTGGACAACCGGGTGGCGCTGCGGGGGATCACGACGCTGACCCGGCTGCCGCGGGACCGGCTCGCTGACCTCCTCGGTGAGGTGCGCATCATCGGCTTCGCATGCTTTCTCCGGACGGGCGCCCGACCGGATGGGCGATGCCTTCGCCCACTACAGGAGATTCTTCAAGACCCTGCACCTGCTTCACTTCATTGGCCGAGGCCCGCCACCGTCTGGCCCGCCGGATCTTCTTCAGCCAGCGCGGCGAGCTCCGGGCGATCTTCATATGGGGCCGTTCACCGATCGCCCTGAACGCCGGCGCAAGCACGCAGGCTCGCCGTCGAATCAACGAAGCAGGGCCCGGCACCGGCCAGGCGGACCCGGAACCCACACCTGCGGCGTCGGTCCTGGAACGGGTGGTTCATTTCATCGAGGAAAGGGGCACCGCGTAGAGGCGTGGCTCTGAGCCTTTGTCGTCCGGGCCCCCCTTGTGCGGCGGGCGGTCCGCGCACAGTGCGTAGACGGTGTCGTCGACGCAGCGGGCTGTGAGGAGCCCCTTCTCGGGCAGGACGCGCACCGGTCCTCGGTGCCCGGTCTTCACGTCGACGTGGACCAGGCCGACGCCCTCGATGTCGGCCTGGAGGATCAGCTGGTCCTCCCGGCCCGCGGCGACGGTGAGGGACGCGGTGACGAGAAACAGGTCGCCGTGCAGCCAGCGCTGCTTCCCGTTGTGGATGTCCACGGCCAGGACGCCGGCCGATTTTCCGTCCGATGTGGACTTGGACATCACGACGGTGTCGCCGAAAACGAGGGGGAAGCCCGCGTCGGAAACGGACCACAGACGTCTGCCGTCTGTCGCGGACCAGGCGTCCACGGTGTCGTTCCCGTCCCGCAGGAACAGCTTGTGCTCGGGAGCCACGCGGACCTGGCTGTCGAGCTCCTCATAGGTGCCGATGGGCCGGCCGCTGGACGCGTCGAGCACGTCCAGGCCCTGGCGACCTTCGAAGAAGAGTCGGCCGGCGGCTGCGCCGACGTACTGACGCGACAGGGCGTTGTTGTCCCACTCCCAGGTCCACAGCTGCTTCCCGTCCACGTCCGCGATGGCAATCCAGGCGCGCTCCCTGCTGCGGGCGAGCACGGTGCCCGGGGCCTTGCCAAGGGCGGCAACGGTGGAGATGTCCGCCGGGAGTTCGTAGCGCCAGAGGACCGAGCCGTCCGCGTGGTGCAAGGCGGATACGTACTGGGCTTGTCCGACGTACACGGCCGCCGGTTCCGGAATGACGAAGGTGCCACTGGTGACGCGCTGGCCGGGCGGGTCGTAGGTCCATCGGGCGGTGCCGGTGCGCGGGTTCAGCGCCTGGAGCGCGCCGCCCGTACTGTCCGTGGCGTACAACGTGTCGTCGGAGAAGGGTGCCGTTTCGCGGATGCCCTCCGATCCCCGCCAGAGCTGCTCCCCAGTGCGGCGGTCGTACGCCACGGGCTCGTCCTTCTCCGGCACGACGATAACGGGGCCGGACAGTTCCGGCCTGACGCCGGGGTTGAAGGGGCGCTTCCACAGCGGCTTGAGCATGCCGGGTGCGCCCTTGTTCGCCCGCTGGCCGTTCTCACCGTCGTCGCCTCCGGCAGCAGCTTCGGCACTGACACCACGGTCGTCGACACGGAGACCACGCCCAGGAATCCGAGCAGGACCGTGCGCCGCCGGACAGGCCGACCGCTTCGCCGGTCTTCTTGCGGCTCTCCGCGCCGCTGGAGGGCGGGCTGCTGTGGGGGGATCCCCGGGCGGCCGACGGTCTCCGCGCCTCCCAGGCGGTGCAGCACAGCGCCCAGGCGCGCTGCCGTCTCGGCAGCCGAGGCCGGACGGTTCCCCGGGGACTTGGAGAGTAGCTCCATTACCAAATGGTCAAGGTCGGCCGGCAGCTCCCGACGGTGGCTGGACGGCCGATCTGGAGTCTCCGTCGCATGGGCGACGATCTGCGCCAGCGCGTCCCGGTTGCCGAACGGAGGCGCCCCGGCCAGCAACTGATAGAGCAAGCAGCCCACCGAGTACAGGTCCGAGGCAGGGCCGAGCTCCTCGCCGCGCGGCCTGCTCCGGCGACATCCACGGCGCGCTGCCCAGCACACCTCCGGCCTGGCTGAGCCGGTCGAGGCCGAGCGCGGGATGAAACCACGCGATGCCGAAGTCGAGTACCCGCACGACACCGTCCGCAGCGACCATCACGTTGGCCGGCTTGATGTCCCGGTGCACGATGCCCCACTCGTGGGCTGCCTCCAGCGCGACGCACACCTGGCGGGTCCACTCCACGGCACGCACCACCGGGGGTAAGCCGTCGGCCGAGAGCACCCGGTCGAGCGGTCGCCCGGCGGCCAGGGCCATCACGATGAAGAGGGTGTCGCCGTCCCGACCGAAGTCGTGCACGGTGACCACATGAGGGCTGTCGGACAGTCCGGCCGCAGCCCGCGCCTCACGCTCCAACCGCGCCGCCGCATCATCGGTGACACCAGGACCGGCCACCGTCTTCACCGCGACCTCGCGATGCAGAACCAGGTTCTCGGCCCGCCAGACCACCCCCATCCCGCCGGCTCCGAGCAGCTCCACGAGTCGATAGCGCCCGGAAAGCACCCGCTCTGCCACTGCCACCCCCATGGCACGCCGAGCGGGCATGTCTCGCCCGCACGACGCACCACACGACCCTCCGTGACTCCAAGCAGCGCGGCGACGGTCTCCATCACACAGTCCGCCGCCATGTCCGACAAGAAACGCGAGACGAGCCCCGAGATCCGCAAGGTAGTCGTCGCCGCCAGCGCGGGCACCGTCCCGCCGGTTAGGTGTCTTGCCCACCAGCGCCGTTGACAGTGGTGAAGTCTGGAACATGGCGAAGACCTCCGGTGCGGTGGGAGCTGTCTAGTGCTGTGACCGGAAAGGTCCACCGGGTCGCGCCGCCCGGCACGGCACCTCGCTGCGTTGTCGGACCGCGCAAGTACGTCCAGTACGAGCCGCGGGCCTCCGCCTTGCGATGCACCGCACCGGACAACGCGACCCGGCAAACCTTCCCGGCCACAGCACTAGGAGCTCACCGCACGGAGGTCTTCGTGTCCCACCGTCATGCCAGGCTGACCGTTCACGGCAGGCGCCTGCTGGTCCCGGCCGCCGCCGCGGAACGGGCCGCCCGCTCGGGCACCTTCCGCGTCTTCGCCCCGCCGACGATGAGCGCCATCCCCACAAAGACGATGCCGAGGTATGCGGTGGACGGAAGGTCGACGACCCTGTGCATCCAGCCCCACTCCGTGCCGAAGAAGGTCTGCGAAGCGAAGCTGACAAGCCCCTGGGCTCCTACGACGTAGCCGATGCTTTCGACGGTGTATCCAATGGTTGTTCGCACGGATCAACCCTCTCGCGGCGGTGCCGCAAGATCATCCCCCTCGGGGCCGAAAACACAGTAGTCCAAAGGATGCAGTCGCTTGCGGAGAGCACCGGCACAGCACCCCGCCGCGGCAGAGGAGTGGTCGACACCAGACGGCTCGAAGATCACGCCCTACGCGCAGCGCATGGGCCGTCGACCTTCCAGACCAGCTTGCCTCCGTTGTGGCGCGGAAAGCGGCTGCGGAGGAGACGTCGCGTCTGGTCGATGGGCTCTGCATGTAGGAGGGGCAGAGTGCCAGGACTCTTGATCAGAGACGAGTCGATGTAGCGGTCACGGCCCGCTCGAACCGGTCGAAGGCGGACCAGGACCCTGCGGAGTGGCTGCCGCTGTCTCCGGATGCCCTGTGCTGGTACGGCGCGGAGTGAACCCCCCGTGTTGGCGCCGCGCGCGGTCTCCGTGCACCAGCAGCTCGCCGAGAATCAGGGCGTACGGGTGGGCCGTGCGCAGGCCGTCGAAGGAGACGCTGCCCAGCAGGCGAGCATCGTCGCGGATGCGGAACCCTCCACCTGCCGGTCGAGTTCGGCCGTTCGCCGAGCCGTGCTCCCGGCCGGCTGTTTGGCCGTTTGGGTGTCGACCCGGTCCGTACGGTGATGGCGGCCGGCTGGCGGAACGTCTGCGAAGGCCGTCACACGGGTGTCGACCCCTGCGGTTGGGCGGTCCGTGGGGCGTGGCGCGGGTCGCGTGTCGCGGATCGGGAACCGTTCCGCCGGATCCTGCGTGAGCTCTTGATGGGCAGTCGGCTGGTGGAGGGATCTGATGGGAACGCGGACGATGGTGAGCGTGGCGGTATCGGCATGCGTGGCGCTGGTGGTGTGCGGGTGCAGTCCGGATAAAGCGAAGGAGAAGGCTGACGGGAAGCCTTCGCAGCCATCCGCGTCCACACCGGCGAAGGCGCCGTCGGGCACGCCGTCCGCGTCCGCCGGAACCGAGAAGCCGTCGGCCGCGGTCACGGGTAACCAGCCTGCGCCCAAGACGAAGGAGCGCGCGATCCAGCGGTACGAGCAGTACCTCCACGGCCTCGGGCGTGAGGACATCGACACGGTCTGCGAAGTGGCCGGGCCCGGCGCGAAAAAGGCAGAGGACCAGGGATTCGGTCCGTGCACATCGACGTACGTAGTCGTGTTCCAGATGATCTCACCCGAGCAGAAGAAGGCCCTGCAGGCCGCGACCGTCGATCCGCAGCGCGTCACCGTGCGTACCCTCGACAAGATCGAGATGCCGCTCGAAGCGGTCAGGTCCTCCGCCACCTTCTCCGAGGAAGATCTGGGCAGTTACACCCTGGAGTACCTCAAGAACGACTACTACATCACCGACGGAAAGTGACCCTCCGTACGCGGAGACCCTGGCGGCAGAAACGGATTCGTTGGCGATCGGCCCATGCCGGCCATCAGCTCACCCGCCGGGCCCTCGCCCGCGGCAGCCGGCTGACGGCCGGAACGGGCGCCCGCCGCCTGCCGCGGGGCTGGTTCCGTGCGCGCGGAAATCCCTCGTGTCGGCCCCGCTTTCGGCACACAACTTGGCATGCACCCGAACCCAACAGGTGGGACAATCCAGGCTTTCGGGGCGGGCTGCCCGGCTGCTGCTGCTTGGCTGAGGTTGCCCTAGCGGGTTTGGTGCGATCACAGGTGCGATCGCACTTGATGACCTGGTCCGCTTGATACAGGACCCGAAGGGGTTGGCCCCCACCACAGACATGCGGCAACCTTTTCGCCTGCGGTGGCAACTGGCTGGTGTACACCCCCAGCCATCCCCGAGGACAGTGAAAATGGACACCACTCAGCACAAGGCGCGGCACCGCAGGCGCAGGCTCGGCCTCAGCGTCGGCATCCCGTTGGCAACGGCCACCGCGGTGGGCATGTCGTACGGCGGGGCCTTCGGAGTGTTCGGCGAGGACGCCCGGCCGGAGGCAGGAGCTGCCACCGCGGACACCGCGTGGGCCCGTGAGGTCGCGGACGGCTTCGCCTCCGTCAACGCGCTGGGACAGAACGGCACCTACGGCGGGCGGGACGGCGCGATCGTCACCGTGAAGACCCTTGCCGACCTGGAGAAGTACGCGACCGCCTCCAAGCCGTACGTCATCGTCGTGGCGGGCACGATCGCCATGTCCCCCAAGGGCAACGAGATCAGGGTCGCCTCGAACAAGACCATCGTGGGCGCAGGCACCTCGGGACAGATCGTCGGCGGTGGCTTCTTCCTGGGCCAGGGCGTCCACAACGTGATCATCAGGAACCTGACGATCCGTGACTCCTACGCCGGCACGTGGAACGACAAGGACCACGACTGGGACGCCATCCAGATGGACGGCGCCCACCACGTGTGGATCGACCACAACAACCTGCGGAACATGGCCGACGGGCTGATCGACAGCCGCAAGGACACCACCTACCTGACGGTGTCCTGGAACCAGCTGAAGAACGACAACAAGGCCTTCGGCATCGGCTGGACCGACCACGTCACCGCCGACATCACGATCCACCACAACTGGTTCCACGAGACCGAGCAGCGCAACCCGTCCACCGACAACGTGGCGCACGCACACCTCTACAACAACTTCCTGCAGGACGACCCGGGCTCGTCCATCACCTCCTCCTACGGCAACTACGCGCGCGGCGGGACGAAGATGGTGCTGGAGAACAGCTACTTCGAGGGCGTCAACAACCCGGTCACCAAGGACAGCACCGCCTCCCTCGTACAGCGCGGAAACGTCTTCGTGGACACCACCGGCCGCAACGAGAGCGGCGGCACGGAGTTCGACCCCACCACGTACTACCGCTACACCCTCGACCCGGCCGCCGACGTCCCCTCCAAGGTGAAGTCCGACGCGGGGCCCAGGCGTTCCCTGGGCACGGCGGCCCCGACCGCCGCTGCCGCCACCAGGACCCTCACCGTCGCCAAGGACGGCAGCGGCCAGTACAAGACGGTCCAGGCCGCGGTGGACGCCGTACCCGTCGGCAACCCCTCCCGCGTGGTCATCTCGGTCAAGCCCGGCACGTACCGCGAGACGCTGAACGTTCCGGCGAACAAGCCGCACCTCACCATCCAGGGCTCGGGCGCGAGCCGCAAGGACACGGTGATCGTGTACGGCAACGCGGCCGGCATGCGGAGGCCGGACGGTTCGGGTACGTACGGCACTCCGGGCAGCGCCACGGTCGCCCTCCGGTCGGACGACTCCGGGCTCCGCAACCTCACCGTCTCCAACGACTTCGACGAGGCCGCGAACCAGTCCCTGAAGGATCACCAGGCAGTCGCCCTGCTCACGACCGCGGACAAGATCGTGCTGGACGGCGTCATCATCACCGGCGACCAGGACACCCTGGAGATGGAGACCGCGGCGAGCGACAAGCCCGGTCGCGTCTACGTCACCAACTCCTACATCGTCGGCAACGTCGACTTCATCTTCGGCCGTGCCACCGCGGTGATCGACCAGTCGGTCATCACCCTCAAGAAGCGCTGGAACGGCACCTCGGCCGGATACATCACCGCCCCGAGCACCCCGGCCGGCCGCAACGGCATCCTCATCAACCGCTCCACAGTCAACGGTGACGTGGCCGAGTCCTCCTTCCACCTCGGCCGTAACTGGCATCCCGGCGGCGACAAGACGGTCGACCCCCAGACCACCGTCCGCAACTCCACCCTCAGTGCCGCTATCAAGCGCACGCCCTGGACCGACATGGGCGGCTTCTCCTGGAAGGACGACCGCTTCGCCGAGTACATGAACACCGGTCCAGGCGCCGGCCCGAAGGGCATCGACCGGCCCCACCTGACGGACCCCCAGGCCGCATCCCAGGAGGTCTCCGACTGGCTGGGCAACTGGACCCCCTGATCGTGCGTGGCGGCGGCCGAGGAGGAGCTGCGGGGCCCGATCAGGGTGGTCGGTGGTGGCGTGGGTGCCGTCCGAGCGGATCGGTCGGGGGCTGGTGAACGCCCCGATGGTGGTTGAGGTGCATGCGACCTTCGGTGCCGGACCGGCTGGACGCCATCTGCCTCGCCTGCCGGCGACGCGCGACGGCCGCCGCCCTTGAGCTGTCCGCCCGACCATGTGCGAAGCCAGAGACCACGGTGGCGGCGGTGATGGTGTCAAGGAACTCATAGCCGCGCTCGTCATGGCGGGTCGCCAGGGCCCGCGCGTTCTTCAGCTTTGATGGCCCGTTCAACGGTTTGCGCTTCTTGTGCCGGTCCTGTCCAAGCCTGGTAGCCGCCCGCCGCGTGAGCCCTTGCGCAGGCGGGCGGCCCGGCTGTCGGCCTTCTCCGGGATGCTGTGCCGGACACCCCGGCGCCGCAGCTACTCCATGCAGGGGCCCGGGACATCTACAACGCCGAGGACCGCGAACACGCCGCGCAGGCACGGCCATCATGACCTTTGCCAAGCTCTACGGCGCCAACTTGCCGAAGGCCGTCGCGGAGTTCATCGACGACCAGGAAGTCCGTCCAGGCGTGCTGGCTGACTGTCAACGGCGCCCAACTCGTCTCGCTCGTCCGCGCGGAGTCCGCTTCGAACGCGGCCATCAGGCTTCGACGAGGACCGGCACAAGAAGGCGCAACACCGTTGACCGTGCCAACAACAACCGAAGAAGGGCGGCACCCACACCCCTGAGGTCCGAGCCGTCGACAAGGCGGACCATACGTCTGAGCCGGTCCGTACACCTTCCACGCGGGTCCGGGCGGTTTCGTTCAGCCCGGTGCCGGCGCGCGCACCGCCCGCCGGCTACCGCTGCCGACTGAAGCGGACGATGCCAAGTACGACAAGGCGTCCTTCTCCTGGCGGCGTTCCGAGGCCGATACATGGACGCAGATCCCTCCGGGCCACGTCACCACCGGCGCCACCCCGCTCACGGCCTGGGCCCTCCCGCTCACGGGCGGCAAAACACCACACCGCTGGGGTGGAACGCCACCGACACGGTCGATCTTGACGGCAGCGTCCAGATCAAGGCCAGCCGCCTTCTGGTTGTCACCCGCGTTGAGCGGAATGGCCATGAGCGGAGCAGCTGTTCCGGGGGACTCGGGGGCGACTGGGCGGACTGGTTGTCGCTCTGGCGGCATTTTCCTTCCGATGCCATTCCTTGATCTTGATGCCGCTTCTAGGCTGACGGTGTGGCGGCCAGGGGCGAGCGTTCAGCGTCAGATCCTCGAAGCGTGATGCGTTGGTCGTTGAGCCTGCACGTCGCTGTTGTGGTGTTGCTGGCCGCCTTCTCAGTCGGCATCGTCGCGGCAGCGCTCTGGCTGCTTCTGGGTACGCCCCGGCTGCACGTGGCCGGACCGCTGAAGCCCGGAGACATCTACGACGGCATCAAGATCGCACTGGCGATCGTCGCCGGAGCCGGCGGTGTGGTGGCTCTGGTCGTCGGCTACCGGCGTCAGCAGCTCAATGAGGTGAGTGAGGAGCGCGAGCACGGTAGGGCCTTCACCGACCGGTTCGGGGCCGCGGCCGATCAGCTCGGGGCGGATCAACCAGCGGCTCGGATGGCGGGTGCATATGCCATGGCCCGCCTCGCAGACGAATGGCGCCAGGAGCGTCAGACCTGCATCGACGTGCTATGCGGCTACCTGAGGATGCCCCATGCGCCGGATCCTCCAGCCGACGAGCCGGCTTTCGTTGCCTGGCAACGCGAACGTGAGATACGCAAGACCGTACTCCGGCTCATCGCCGCCCATCTGCGAGACGACTCACCCGAATCCTGGCAGGGGTACGATCTCGACTTCAGCGGCGCCGTGCTCGACGAGGCGTACTTCCGCGGCGCCCGCTTCACCGGCGGCGACATCATCTTCGTCAAGGCGCTCTTCGTCGGCCACGATAGAGACCAGGTGGTCTTCGACGAGGCTGAATTCGCCAGTGGGAGTTGCGTCTACTTCCGCCTCGCCGAGTTCCGTAGTGGCTCCGTCCGCTTCGACCGCGCCGTTTTCAGCGGAGGTTGGGTCACCTTCGACAGTGCCCGCTTCACCGGCGCTCGTGCGAACTTTCGGGATGCCGCCTTCAGAGCAGGAGAAGTTCGCTTCGAGGACGCGGAGTTCTCCGACGGTCTCGTCGACTTCGCCGGCTCCAGCTTCACCGGCACCGTCATGGACTTCGGCGAGCACCACCTCCAGAGCCTCCACGTGACAGTCCCGCCCGCCCGTTTCACCGGTGGCACTGTCGATTTCTCCCGTACCGCGACGTTCACCCACCCGCCACGCTTCGGCCGCCAGACAGCGCCCGAAGGGCTCCTGCTACCACCCGGCACCAACATCTCCGACTTGCCCTGACAGCCCCCAGAAACCGCGCTTTCCCTGTCCAGAGCTGTGGTCACTCACAGTACGCGGCAACACCCTGTGCCGGCCGTCCGCGGCAACGTTGACCTCATCTACGTCAGCAACACTCCACCTGGTCTACCGAAGTCTCACGCGACCCTGCTCTGCCCCGCGCACCTGAGCGCGTGCCATCGGTGCAGCCTCACCATGCACCCGGTCGACGTGCCTCGATGCGCCGCTGTTGGCGGCTGGCGGGGACTGGTGAGAGCAGTCCTACCGCGACACTCCGGGGTTTCGCTGAGCAGCACGCATCAATACGGTGGCCTGATGACGTCGATCAAGAAGTTCCAAGTCACTTTTGACTGCGCAGAGCCCGAGCGCCTCGCTCGTTTCTGGTGTGACGTGTTGGGGTATGTCGTGCCGCCGCCACCGGAGGGGTTTGCCACTTGGGACGATTTCAAGCGCTCGCAGCCCCCTGAGCAGCAGGACGCATGGTTTGCCTGCGTTGACCCTTCAGGCGTGGGCCCGCGACTGTACTTTCAGCGCGTCCCCGAAGGGAAGGCCGCCAAGAACCGGCTGCACCTCGATGTGCGGGTCGGCACCGGACTCGTGGGTGAAGAGCGCCTCGCCGCACTTGAGGCCGAGTGCGCACGACTGGTCCCGCTCGGGGCGGTACACGTACGAACGCTGTATGACGGCAACGATTCGTGCATCCCGATGCTGGACATCGAGGGCAACGAGTTCTGCATAGACTGACGGACCGCTAACGGGCCCTCGGTCGGACAGGTCCCGCACACCGGTGTCGTGGCGCAGCAGAGTATGCCCCCCTGCGGGTCAGCGGCTTGGGACGGGGACCACGAGAGGGGATCGCTGCTGCACCGCTCGGTGGGTGCCTACCCTCCGTCGGGGGACCGGTTCCCCGCGTTCCCGGGGCCGGATCCCGTCCCCTCTGACTCCATCCGCCTCACCCAGCCCCGCCAAGGAGCCCTCGTGCTGTTCCGGATCCGCCCCCTCCGTGCGGCCGCCCTGATGCTCTCCACCACCCTCGTCGCGGGAGGAGTGAGCAGCTGTTCCGCTCTGTCCCCGTTCACCACCTGCGACGGTACAGAAGGCCGACTGCGGGAGCTGGCGTCCCTGCCGCTGTTGGCCTCCGCACCACCCGGCGCGAAGGCAACCGAGGGCGACGGCGCCGCGTACTCCGAGTGCACTGACGACAGCGGCGACGCCTGGCTGTCGGCGGGGCGCCTCTACACCTACCCCGGCACCCCGCAGGACGTCATGGCCCACTATCGCAAGGCGGCCGCCGTCGACGGCTGGCAGCTCCACACTCCTGCGTCCCTCCACGCCGATCCCGATCTGGAGGGCTGCTTCACCCAGGGCGATGAGGGGCACTTCCGGCAGGTCACCGTCGTCTTCATGTCCCCCAGCGAACTCAGGGAGATCTACGGGCAGTCCCTGGGACCGGGGTCCACCACGGACCTCGTCTTCCGCGTCGAGGCCGGCTCGGAGGCCGACGGCGCCCGGACGCCCTGCCAGGACGGCGGATCCGCCCCGCAAGGGGGGTGAGTTCGGGCTTCTGTCGCGGAGGGGCACTCGACCATCTCTGTGGGCCCCTGGACCGAGCTCCGTACGACGGTCTTGGTGGAACCCGACCGGAACCACCTCACCTCCGCGGGGGTGGAAGGCCTTCCTCCCTTCCCACCCCGCATTGACGGGGAACCGGGACGCCGAGCACGACGCCGCCCGCGCCTGCCAGCGCCAGGGCGGGGATCGACGCCCGCGAAATCCGCCTCGACGGCCGCCTGGTGGCAGGCGTGCAGGATCGCCCGCCCGCAGTCCGTGGCCGGCGGTGGCACGGCGAGGTCCCGCAGGGCGACGGGCCGCCCGTCGGCTGGTCGGCGGCGGTGACGACGAGCAGCGTCGCTTGATACCCCGGGGTGCGGTATCGGGCACGTGGCGGTACCGCTGCCCAAGGACCACATCGACGGCGCCGAGGGTGAGCTCCCGTAGTTGCGTCTGGTCGGTGACGAGACAGGTCACCGCGAGCTGCGGGTGGTGTGAGCCCGGTGTGGTCAGCGCAGGCGCCACGATCCCGGCGCCGGTCGATGGCAACGCGGCGCGCGTGGCGGTGGCGCCGACCGCGCCCTTGACCGCCGCGAAAGCGCTCTCAGCGTCCTCCACTGCAGCGGGGATCCGGTCGGCGTGTGAGGAGCACCCGGCCCGCCTCCGTCAGTGCCACGGTGCGCCTGTCGGGGCGCGGCACATCGATTCCCACGTCGTGCCGCAGCGCGGACAACTGCTGGGACACGGCACCAGCGGACAGCGCCAGTGACTGGGCGGCCGCGGCGATGGAACCGCGGGCAGGAAGGTCTTGAGTATGTGGACCCATTGACTCTTGGTGAGGGACCTTCAGCGCATTGGAATCCTCGACTGCATCGCCGCTGTTGCTCCGGGAAGTTCGAGGGACGTGCCGATGAGGTGCGGCAACGTGGTGTCTCACAAGGTGCTTCGCCGGTGACGACGCACTTCGGTCACGATGGGGAGCAGCGGATTGGCTCGTCGTGTACCTGTACTGCAGGCTGTGCCCATGGCGAGGCGATCACAGGTCCGGACGGGTACGGCGGGCGGTTGCCTGCTCAACGGATGTCTGACCCTCTTGGGTTTGTTGCTCGCGACCGTCGTCGGGGTGTGGATCTGGTTGGAGACACAGTCGGCGCGTGACGAGGCCCAGGCACGGAAGAACCTGCGGGGGAACGTCGAGCTGTTCCGCGATCGGCTGGGCGGGGCAGCGGCCGACGGCAGCCTGACCGACACGGAGATCGCCCACGTCTTCCCTCCGTCGAAACACGCCAGGGGCCTCGTCGCGGTGACGCGGCAAGGCGGGGCCGTCACCGTCGTCGCGGAAGTGCAGGGTCAGGGACCGCCGCGGGCCTTCATCTCCGTGTACGAGCGGTCGGTGGCGGGCTGCTACGCCTTCGAGGTGCCGCCCCCGACACCCGGGGCCCGGCGGCCTTCCGTGCGGGAACTGTCGGGGGCGGCGTGTGCGGCGGACCCGGCCATGCCCCCGGGATCCGACCGCCAGGACTGACGAGCACACGACTCGGAGCAGTCCGTCAGTGCCTCGTAAGACTTCGCGGCCCCTGGGCCGGCCGACCGCAGGAACTCCAGCAAGTCGGTGGGGCGGAAGGCGCGACCGAGGATCTCTCCGGCGCACCGGACGCGGCACCGCCCGGAGTGTCCGGCGGATTGACGACCACACGCAGGTCGAAGGCCACCCCTTCACCCTGCCGGGGCCCGGCCATTACAGCGCTCCGAGGGAGTGCCTGGACCGGCGGTGGACACCCTGCGGGCACGCCCTCGGCCCAGCAGCCGGCGTACCTCCTCCGGGTCGGCGCGACCGGGCTGTCCGCCAAGGGCGCCCCGAGGACGGGCAGACTCCCTGCCCGGTACATCCAGCCGCGCCGAGCCGCCGAGGTAGACCGAGCCCAGGTCGCTCACGTCCAGGGACAGGTCAGGCGCCCGGCGCGTCGGGACGCAATCCGCCGTGCCGTCCCGGGCGGTCAGCGGGTGGCCGCCGTGTTCGCCGAGGAACAGGTCGTCGACGTCCACGACGGGCTCGCCCGCGGCGCCACGCGAAGTCCAGCGTCGAACGTTGCCAGGTCAAACGAATAGGCCGGCCCACCCGATGCCGGCGGGTTCGTCGAAAGACACGCCGCGTTCGGGTCACGGTCCTGGGCCGATTGCGGGCGGCCACGCCACGCTGTGCGTCTCCGGTCGTGGGGCACGGCGTCGACAGGCCCGCGTACGCCTGCCTGCCTGACTGCGGGCCGGTCCCCAGGAGGAGGTCACGTGATCGGCAGACTGGCGTCATCGCTGGTGGGAAAGCGGGTGCTGGCCTTGGTCGACGGTGAGTACTACTCCGATGTGGTCCGGGAAACGCTGCGCACGTTGCCCTGCCAGGTGGCGGGTGCCTTGCTCGTCGGCGGGAACGAGAAGCTGCGGGGGACACCGGACTTCGGAGTCCCGCTGCTCACCGGCAGCATCGCGGACGCCGTGTCCGCCTGCGGTGCCGATCTCGTCCTCGACCTGTCCGACGAGCCGGTGCGGAGGCCCCGAGCGGATGGCGTACGCGGCACACGCGATGGCCTGCGGGATCCCCTACGTGGGAGCGGACTTCTGCTTCGAACCCCCGCGGCCGGCACCGTTCGCCCTCCTGTCCATCGGCATCGCGGGCACGGGCAAGAGGATCGGCAGGACCGCCGTAACCGGCGCTGTCCCGCTCCGGCCGGCACGCCGCCTCCGACTACATCGAGGACGCGGTACTCGCCCAAGTTTGTCGTTGTGGGTGTGCAGCGACGTGGTCAGCGGCGGGGCGAGCGGCTTCGGTTTCCGCCAGCTGATCGTGGAGGCCACGGCCGAGGACGGCACGCCCTACGAGCTGCACGACCGCATGAACAAGGCGGGCACCAGCGGTTCTTACGAGAAGGCGACGGTTACGCTGCCCGACGCCTTCTACAGTTCTTCTCCGCAGAAGGTGAACATCAGCTTTCGACCGTCCGGTGGTCATTCCCGGCGGGATCTTCCGGCCCATCGGGGGCTGTACCCCCGGCCAGGCAGGGCGGCACGGTCCGCGTACGACCTCGGTAGACCTGTGGCCACCAGGGTGGCCGGCCCCGTGCCGCTCGTCGGGGCTCTCCGGCGGCCCCGGGCCCCCAGCCCCGTACCGTCTGCTCGCCCCCGCGCCTCCGTGCGTCCTTCGGCGCGATCCCGTGCGGCGGTACGGGGTACGGGGGTGCGGGTCCGGGGGCATCGGCGCCGTTGCCGTCCCCGCCGCCGCGGGTGCGGTATACGTCCTGGGGGCATCCCGATGCCGGCGAAGGGAGTGGTTGCCGTGGAGCGAACGGCCTGCTGTGTGGTGGGAGGAGGGCCCGCCGGGATGGTACTGGCCCTGCTGCTGGCCCGGGCCGGGATCGAGGTGACCGTACTGGAGAAGCACGGCGACTTCCTGCGCGACTTCCGCGGCGACACCGTGCACCCGTCCACCCTGTCGCTGCTGGACGACATCGGCCTCGCCGGACGGTTCGCCCGACTGCCGCAGCGCCGGGTGACCTCGGTTCAGCTGCCCATCGGGCAGGACGGCTCCCTCGTCACGGTCGGCAACATCGGGGCGCTGCACGGAAAGTACAACTACATCGCGATGGTGCCGCAGTGGGACCTGCTCGACCTGCTCGCTGACGAAGCACGCCGGGAGCCAGGCTTCCACCTGCGTATGAACACCGAGGCGACGTCCTTCCTGATCGAGCGCGGAAGGGTCACGGGCGTGCGCTACCGCACCGCGGACGGCGCCACCGGCGAGCTCAGGGCCTCGCTGACCGTGGCCTGCGACGGACGTGGTTCGCTGGCCAGGGCGCTGCCCGAACTCGGGCTGGAACACTTCCCCTGCCCCATGGACGCCTGGTGGTTCCGGCTGCCGCGCCGCAAGGACGACCCCGCCGGACTCGTGGGAGGCCTCGGGAACGGGCTGCTCATCGCGCTCATCGACCGCGGCGACTACTGGCAGTGCGCGACGCTGATTCCCAAGGGATCCGATGCAGTGCTCCGCGCCGAGGGCCTGGAACGATTCAGGGCCCGGTTCACGGAGGCCGTTCCTTGGCTGGCCGACCGGGCCGATGCCGTCGCCTCCTGGGACGAGGTCAAGCTGCTCGACGTACGCCTGGACCGGCTGCGCCGCTGGCACCGCCCGGGGCTGTTGTGCATCGGTGACGCAGCCCACGCCATGTCACCGGTCTTCGGGATCGGCATCAACCTCGCCGTCCAGGACGCGGTCGCCGCCGCCCGCCACCTCGTGGGGCCGTTGGGACAGGGCGCCGTGGGGTTGCGGGACGTACGCCGCGTGCAGCGCCGCCGCCTGCCCACGACCGTGGCGACCCAGGGCCTCCAACGCCTGGCCCACACCCAGGTCATCGGGCCGCTGCTGTCTGGCCGGGTCGCCTTCGGCCATCCCCGGCGGGTCGAAAGGCTGACCGGACTCATCACCGACTCGCCGTGGCTGAACCGGCTACCGGCCTACTTCCTCGCCTACGGGACCCTGCGCGAACGGCCCCCGAAGGCATCACTGCGCTGAACGGGGCACGCCGCCGCGGGGCGCGCGGCCCGTTCTTGCTCGGCTCCTCGTCCGCTGGCCTTCCGGTCGTCAGGGATGGACTGGAGGCCGGTCGCCGGGCCGCCAGGGGGTGGGCACCGCCTCCAGGGTCGCCTGTAGGCGATTGCAGTGCGCGCAGTC
Organism: Streptomyces sp. NPDC043680; assembly: GCF_056436685.1. NCBI lineage: Bacteria > Bacillati > Actinomycetota > Actinomycetes > Kitasatosporales > Streptomycetaceae > Streptomyces > Streptomyces sp. NPDC043680. Next base: position 25,121 of record NZ_JBWKCE010000017.1, read on the forward strand.
GTGGAGCAGTCACAGGCCGGTGATCCGGCAGCCGTCGGCCCCTACCGGATTTGCGGTTCGCGGCTCCGTGCGGGCGGCATGGGGCAGGTTCACCTCGGCGAGTCGCGGAGCGGTCGGCGGGGGGCGGTGAAGGTCGTGCGGTGTGGCGGCCCGGCGACCGGGCGCATGCCGTTCGGGAAGGACCCGCCGTTTGCCTCTCCGCCCCCGCTGCTCTGCAGCGGTACGCCGCATACCTCGCCGGTCGGGGACGCGGTCATGGATGCGGTTCCTGACCAGGCGGCCGTCCAGCGGGAACCGGCCCGCCCGTCGAGGTGCGGTACGCGACGGGACACTCACACATCCGCAGGCCGCGGCGGAGGCAGTAGAGCGGACCGTTCGGCGACCGTGCGGCATCGACCCTCGGTGTTCCTGGCCGCCCAGGCCGCTGCCTGGCACATGGGCGACGGCGGGCGGATCACCAGTAGCGGGTCGTGCCTCAACCGGCGTGTCCCGGCTCGGACTTCGTCCTCCAGGCGATGGCCAAGTCAGCCCTCGTCGGGCCGACCGAGGGTCTTGCCCGGGTGCTCGGTCCGCTCGGTCACCGCCCCCATCGTGGACCCGCGGCCGCCCGCGCCCGTGCAGCTTCGACGACCGGCTCGCCGGTGGTGCTCTGACGCGGGAGGCAGCCCCTGCGGAGGAGAGGAGGGGTTGATCACCTGGGACGTGAACGTCGATTCCACCGTCTGCCGGACCCACCAGCACGCCGCCGGAGCGGCGAAAGGGGGACCTCCAGAAGGAGCCGCTCGGGGTGCCCCGGCTCTGCCTGCGTAGCCGCTCAAGCGCCGGGACCGGGTGCGGGCCGCCAAAGGTACGACTCCCGCAGCAACCGCTCCTACCCGCGCAGACGCGGGATCAAGGCCACGATCCCGGCCCCGGCGGACCCTGTGCGCATCCGGCTTGGCCGTGGTTCGCGCGGCGGCCGGCTGCCGAAGTTCGACAGAGACGACTACAAGCAGTGGCACGCGGTCGGGTGCGGGAACAACCGCCTCAAGCGCCACCGAGCCGTCGCCACCAGGCGGTGCCGGCTCCTGGGCGCCGATCGATGCGGCGATAGACCGATGGGATCAACACGGACCGCGCCATGTAGAGCCGCCGCCCGCGCACCGGTCTGCGGCGGATGGGCCTCAGGCCGGAGCCGGCCTGGGAGAGTCTGCAGGTAGGGCGAGGGGTGAGCTCAGTCGGAAGCGCATTTCCCGGGCGGCCTGGCGTACCTCGTCGGAGCGGGCCTCGCCGTTGAGGGCGCCCAGGAGCATCATGATGGCGCGGGTCTCGTCCGCGGTGAGCAGCTTCAGGCGGGTGTCGGTCAAGGTGTCCAGGAGCCCGCCGAGGAAATCTCTTTCGTCCATATCGTGCCCGAACAACGCGGCGCCTCCGCCACCGGTCACCGGCCCTGCGCACACCCTGACTCGCCCATCGCCTCACCCCTTCCTGCCCGGGCCGGCCGGTCCGACCCTTCGCTTCCGACGCTGCGAGCCTGGTCTGACAAACCGGCTCCAGCCGGGGGCTGCCCGCCGCCCAGATCTTGCCCCGCCGACCCACGCCGCTGACCGGGCGCTGCTCCGCTTTTCCGACGCGGATCTGTGGGAGCAGGCGCAGGTGAGCCGTACGTTCCGCGGGTCACCGTCACCTGAGGCCCGCCACCGGCCCACCCTGAGCAGGCATACCCCGAGTACGTACCTGCCTCCCGGGGGCGTGACGTCGCGGAACCCGGGCAGGTGCGGTTCATGGGCACACTGAAGGGCTGGGAGCGGGCGATAGAGCGGGTCGAGCAGGCACTGGCGGAGAAGCTGTTCGGCGGTGATGCGGTGGAGGCGGATGTGATCGAGGCGCTGCTCCGAACGTGCGACGAGCAGGCCGTCGTGTGCAGCTCCCACCGCACCGTGGTGCCGAACGTGTACACCGTCGAGCTGCCTCCGCCCGTGTACGCCGAGATCGGCCCGCACCTCACCGTCGTGGGGCAGGAGCTGACCGACCGGTTGGAACGCCACGGCGAGCACCAGGGCTACGAATGGGCCGGGCCGCTCACCGTGCGGCTCGCCGAGGTCGAACATGTCCCCAACGGCCGCTACCAGATACGCTGCGCCCCCATGGCACACATCACGTCCGCGCCGCTGAGCGCTCCGGACGCGTAGCCCGTCGGCCCTGCCGCGAATGAGCCCCGTACCGCCCGACGGCGACCTTAGGCTCCCCCCGGCTCGCCCGTCGCATCGCGGATGCTGGGCGTGAGCCATACCACCCGCGTCGTCTGCCTGGTCTCGCAAGCAGGGGGCGATCAGCAACGCGTCCTCACTTGTGATGCATCAGACGAATGGCAGTGGTACTGCCTTGGCCCCTCATTTCCGGTCAGTCGCACCTCGGCTGGCGTCGTCAAGAGGGAGGGCAGTTGGTGTGTGCGGTGGTGGTTGTGCTGGGGTGTTGCCAGGTTGTGTGAGACCGCTTTCGCGGCAGCTGATACCGCCGCCCGCAGTTTCACTGGTCGGCGACACTGATGGCCGTTAGCCCGGTCTGGTGGACCGGTGGGGTTCCAGCGAGGTCGCGACACCGGGAACCTCAAGGAGCAGTTGCTCGTGCCCGGGAGTGATCGCGATGATCCGGTCGCCGCGGATACGCGTCTCGCCGACACCTAGCCAGACCCGAGATGGCCCGGCGCTCACCAGAGGACCCCACCCCCGGTGCGGCCTCTGCGCCTGAGCAACTGACGTACCCACTTCTCCAGCACCGAGGCTTCGAGCCTCGCAGCCGGCTCTGTCAGCGCAGCCGTGAGAGCCGGCTGCCGCTCGAAGGCGGTCGCGGCCTGCGGCGTGATCCTGCCGTGCGCGATGGTCATGGCGGCTTGGACGACCCCGGCCTGGCACCGGGCGGGTCCGCTGACGGGCATCCCCGCACAGCCAAGGGCTACAACACCAAGATTCCGAGACGGCCGACCCGGTCGAACTTCGCGTCACGCACGTCGATATCGGGAGATTCCGGGACGCTCAACCCTATGGTGGCGAGGTGAACGGCTACCAGCGAATGCGGGAAGACGAGGGGAGCGCGACCCGGGTCCTCGCGCTGTCGGACGGCGTCTTCGCCATCGCGATGACCTTGCTGGCGCTGGACATCAAACTGCCCGCCGGGCTGGACACGGCCGCTTTCAAAGAGGCTCTGGGCGAGGCGGGACCAAACCTGTGGGCGTACGCCCTCAGCTTCGTCGTCATCGCAGCGTTCTGGCAGGGCCACCATCAGGTCTTCCGGTACGTGCGGGAGGTGGACGGAACAGTCATCAAGCTCGGGCTGTTGAACCTGGGGCTGATCGCCCTGATGCCCTTCCCCACCACCCTGCTGGCCGAGTACGGGGACCAGCCGCAGTCGGTGGCGGTCTACTCCGGCGCCGCCGCGGCCATCGGGGCCGCACAGCTCGTGCTGACGGTCGTGCTGTGGAAGCGCCCGTGGCTGAGCAGCAAGGCGATGCCCGATCCCGTGGCGCGCAACGACGTGCTCGACCTGGCGTCGATGGTCCTGGTCTTCGCCGTCGCCGTGCCGCTCGCCTTCGTCTCCCCGACGGGCGCGCAGCTGTGGTGGGTGGTGCTGGTCCCGGTGAAGGTGGTGCTGGGCCTGCGGGGCAAGCGTCTGCGCGCGGCAACCTAGCGGTGCCGCGGCTCGGGCGGTTGGGGCATCCAGGCACCGCATGAAGGGCTATTCGGGGGAACAGCGGGTGTCGCGCACAAGAAGGCCGCAGGTGCGGCTCCTACGTTCGGCTGCCATGACGTACGTACCGAGCGACCCCGCCTCCGGCCCCACCCGTCGCACCACGCTCGCCGGGCTCGTCGGCGGGGCCGGGGCCGTGCTGGCCGCCGGGTGCACGCGGTCGGGGGCTTCGCCTGCGAATGCCCCCGCCCGCGCTCCCTCGGGGTCGGCCTCCGTCCCGGCGGGCGGACCCACGCCCGGAGTGATGACCCTCTTCAAGGACCCGGCCTTCAACTTCAACGGGCTCTTGGCGCTCGGCGGGGCCGGATTCGGCGCCGCCGAGGTGGGCGAGGTGCTCACCGCCGTGAACGCAATCAACAAGGCCGGCCTCTCGGCCCAGACGTACACCGAGACCTTCAGGAAACTCGGCGATCAGCTCATGGGGCCGCCCCAGGGCCGCGCGCCTGACCAGGAGACCACGCGCTTCCGTGCCCTGCGGGCCGCGCAGTACTACGGCCAGGCGCTGTTCTTCGTCCTGGGGTCCGAAGACCCGGGCAGCGAGGAGCGGCTGTACAAGGCCGGGCGCGGCGCCTGGGACAAGTTCTGCGGACTGGGCGACCCGGCGCCGGTGACGGGGAAGGTCCCGTACGGGAAGACGCCGCTGCCGGTGTGGTTCTTCCGGCCGGACACCTCGGGCGAGCGGCGCCCCACCGTGATCCTCACGAACGGCAGCGACGGGCAGGACGTCGACATGTGGACCTACGGCGTCTCGGCCGCTCTGGCGCGTGGCTGGAACGCCCTGGTGTACGACGGGCCGGGCCAGGGGCAGCTGCTCTTCGTCGACCGCGTGGTCTTCACACCGCGTTGGGAGACCGTCGTGACGCCGCTCGTCGACTGGCTGGTAGCCCGGCCGGACGTGGACACGGACAGGATCGCCTTGACCGGGCTGAGCATGGGCGGAAACCTGGCGCCCCGGGCCGCGGCATTCGAGAACAGGATCGCCGCTCTGGTGGCGATGCCCGGCTGCTTGTCGCCATGGCTCGGCTTTCCTCCGGAGCTCCGGAAGATCGTCACCCCGGACAAGGGGGAGACGAACACCATCTGGAACAAGGAGGTCGTCCCCGAGCTGCCCCCGGACGTGGCCGCGACGATCAAGAAGCGCATCGAGCCCTTCTCCGTGCCGGCGATGCTCGACGCTCGCAAGGGCAAGATGTTCACCGACTTCTGGACCCCCGCCAAACTCATCGAATCGATGGACATCACGAACATCGTCGGCCGCATCAAGGTGCCCACGCTGGTCCTCGACTACGACTACGAGCAGTTCTATCCCGGTCAGCCGCGTCAGATGTTCGACAAGCTGACGGCTCCCCACAAGGACTTCCTGAAGCTCACCACGGCCACCGGCGCGCAGCTGCACTGCTCCCCGATGGCTCCGCAGCAGCACTGCGATGTCGTCTTCGACTGGCTGCAGGAGCAGCTCCCCGGCAGCTGACGCAGGCGACTCCGGGCCGACAGCTGACGTAGGCGCCGGGCCGACAGTCATCGACCGTCGGCCCGCCGCTGTGCTGTCGCGCCCGAGTCCTTGCCGCTGCCGGTGTCGGCCACCGCTGACGCCGCATCCACCCACTGCTGGGCCGGCCCGGCCCGGAGCCACCGCGGACGACTTCCGCCTCGCCCTGGCGACGACGGCCCGCCGCGTGCGCACGGCCACCAGTGCCGACCTCCAACCCGAGCCCGCCCCCGTGTGACCTCGCCACTCACTCCGGTAATGAAGTCCAGGCACTTCGCCGTTTCGAGCGCACTGAGGGGCGTCTCCTTTCGTTTCGCCCTCCAGAGCCCGTAGTCGTGGATCCGCACATCTGCGTACCGCACACCAGCAGCCAGGGCGTCCAGCACTCCGACCACCAGGTTCACCCTCAGATGGACTTGGCCCCCGCGGTAGGCCGGGGGGACTGCATGGGCGTCCCGCCGGCCCCTGTAACACGACACGCCGCGGGCGGCCTGACCCTGTGGAACTGCTCCTCGACTACCGATGGCTCCTGACCCGAGACACCCTGACGCCTTCTGATGCGCCGCAGTGTTCCTGGAGGAGTGCGTTCTCCTGCGCCCGCTCCCCGCGCGGAACGAGGCCTACGGCTACGGCGTCGCCATCGCCTACCTGTGGAGGCATCCGGGAAGCTCTTCGACCCCTCGTACGAACCCTGGCGACCTGATCACCGATATCCGCGCCCTGCGCCTGGACTTGTACGAGATCGCCGACCGGCTGCGTTCGCTGCGGACCACCACCCCCCCGGCGAGGACCTGATCCGTCTGGACATCGAAGCGGACCAGACGCACAAGACGGTCCTGGACGCGCTGGCCGCGCGGACCGCTGGCGCCGGGGCGCGGCGGTGAGCACGGGCCTGGGCAGTGGGCAGTCACCGAGGCGGCGGGGGTGAACGTCCAGACGGTGCGCTACCACGAGCGGCGCGGCCTGCCGGCCGAGCCGGAACGCAGCAACGGCGGTCACCGCGTGTACGGCGATCCTGCCGCCCACGCCGCAGGTCACCGCGAGGGCGGCCAGCATCCCGGCGTGGCACGGCATACGGACGCGAGTCCTCTAGCAGGACGGAAGGTTGGTGAGATCAGGCGTCCAGCCGGGCTCGGGCCGCTCGCGTCTTCCGACGCTTGACTGCGCGCCGCTCGTCCTCGGTCAGGCCGCCGCACACGCCCATCTCCAAGCCACCTTCAAGGGCCCACTTCAAGCAGTCCTCCAGAACCGGGCAACGGCGGCATACTGCCTTGGCCTTCTCGATTTGGAGCAAAGCCGGGCCACCGGTACCAACGGGGAAGAACAGGTCCGGGTCTTCCCGTCGGCAGGCAGCCTTGTGACGCCAGTCCATCGTCGTGCCTCCATTCGCGTCGCCGGATGTTCCTCCGCCCGCCTGACCGGTATCGCCAGCGATATGCAGCAGTGTCGGCAATCCCCACCGATCGTGCGAACCCGGCAGAGCGCGACCTCTGTTTAGCCCAGGCGTTTGGGGTAGGCGAGGCGCATGTTCAGGCATCGACGCATTCGTACGGCAGTTGTACTTGTGATCAGCTGGGCGGCGTTGACAGGCGTCGAGCGTTGGAGTGAGCACGCACCCTGGCGGACGGCGCTACTCAACGGGTTGGTGTGGGGATTCGTGGTCACCGGCGCCTGGTGGTTTTCCGAATGGACGCAGCTCGGGCACCCCCGGGTGACACCGTCAGAGGACCAAAGACCAGCAGGTCAGGAACTGAATACCTGATGTAGGAAATCATCACCCCACCCCGTTCGGTAACCGGGGCGTCGGCGCGTGCGGAGCAGCGAGTGCGCCACATCGGCCAGACCTTGTCGCCGGATGAGGACGACACCCACGCGAACGGCGGCTCCAGGCTCAGATTGCAAGGACCGGCTTTGCCCGGGTGTTGGATTCGCATAGGCCCAGCTTCACGAGCGACGGCTCAGCCTCACCGTCGACCGCGATCTCTTCGCCGTGGCCCCTTGGCACCGGCCGGTCGAGCCCTCCCGTTCGACCCACTGCGTGAGGGCTGCCAGGCCCCGTCGGAACGCCTGCTGCGCCTTGCTCGGTCTTCACCCCGGGCTTGGCACCGCGGGCGGGAGACAGTGCTTCAAGCGGCTTGACGCCCAGCGTGGACAGCCGCTCCTGCTGATCGGTGACAGCTGCGCCCAGGGCCCGGCTGCTTCTGCCGCTGAAGCCCCTTGCCCAGGTCGTCGCCCTCGAACAGCACGCCGGGCTTGATCTCGGGCAGCACCCCGCCGGCCTCGGTTCCGCGAGGTCGGCGAGGACCCGGTAGTGCCGCTGCCAGTCCTGCGGCCGGCTCCTTCGACCTCATCAACAAGAAGGACGGCTCGCGCCTCGCCCTGCTGGACAACAACACCGCGGCCGAGGGTGCCTTCGCCAACAGCTTGCGGGACCCGAACTGGAAGTACAGCACGGAGGAGTGGACGTCACAGGTCGTCAGCGGCCGACTGCCCGACGGCACGCACAACCGCATCCTCAGGAACGTGGCGGCGAACAAATGCCTCCAGCCCCTGACCAATTCACCCACGCGCGGGATGCGAGTCGTCGTGAAGACCTGCAACGGGTCCGAGATCCAGAAGTGGAACCTCCAGCCCGAGACGGTCTCCGACACGAATTCGCCCTGGCAGATCTGGCGTCCCGTCGTCGACAAGAGCCTCGCGCTGACGATCGACTCGTATGGGAACGGCAGTTGGAATACGCTCTACCTCGACACCTCGTACCCGTCCTCCGACAGGCTCTGGGCCCTCGGGCCGAACGACCAGCCCTGGCGTTACTGACGCTCCGCAGGCCGCCTTCCGTCCGGTCGAACACGACATCACTCCGGGACCAGCCAAACCGAGGTGCTTCATGCGCACGCAACGTTTCCTTGCCGTCGCACTGGTATCGGCTTCTCTCGCCGGGATGAGCATGATGGGCGCTTCATCAGCTCAAGCCGCCACCGGCATTGACTGCATCAAGGGCGGCGGCAAAGTAGCAATCAAGGTCACCAAGTTCCATCACAGCATTCCGGTCTGTTACGGCGGGACACACGATGGGGAACAAGTATTCATCCCCTATCACCAGCACACGATTCCCGTGCTCATCAATGTGGACCACTAACGAGCTCGTGCATGGTTGGCGGTGAGACGTCGGGTCCGCGATCGTTGATCACGGTTGCCGCAGACCTCCCAGTAGACGAGATTGCCGTCGCCGACGTCGAGCATCCCCTTCTCGTACGGCTCGACCGGCGGGTACAGCTCGCGCTCGCCCATCTTCCAGACCTTCTGGACACTGCATGCAGTGAACACGTTCTCCGAACGCCTCGGCGTCCGTCCCGGCACAGTCGTGCCCACCTTTCCCCGCACGGGCAACGTGGCCGCCGCCACCCTGCCCCTGCAACTCGCCTTCGCCCACGAGGAAGGCCGCCTCCACCCCGGCACGAAGATCGCCTTGTTCGGTCCGGCCAGCGGCGCCAGTGGCGCCGTGATGCTGATCGACTGGACAGCCTCAGGGTAGAGTCTGCATGACCCCTGCCTTCGCGACCATGCCCCCAACGACCCGGTGCACGCAGCCCGCTGCCGCGTACCCACGCCACCCCGCCGACCCGCCGGTACTCCGCGGGGGGCGCTGAGCCGGCAGCGGATGCAGGACAGCACGCCCTCGGCCAGTAGTCGCCGTATCTGCTCGGGGTCGGCGAAAGCGCAGCGGTGGCCGGTGTCCCAGCAGTCCCCGGTGTGCACGCGGGCCGGAAGCCGACCGCCTCCGATCCCGCGCTCGACCAGCCACGCGGGCGGCTCCTTCGGCCGCCGTCTGGACGCGGCGAGGGCCTCGCGTTCCTCAGCCGTGGCGAGGCACCGCCGCAAGAGCCAGCCGGGACTGTCGCGTGAGCCACGCAGCGAATGGGTCAGCCGGCCGGTTGCAGCGAAGCCGGAGCGGGAGAGGCATGGACGCACGCGATGCCGGCCGGGGTGGTGGAGATACGCATGCGGCGCAGCAGGTCACGTGGGGTGTGCAGGGTCTGATTGCTGCGCCAGGTCGTGCCCGCGTGGCGGGAGCGCAGCTGTGACAGTGCGCGGGTGGGCAGTCCGCTGGAGAGGAAGCGTTCGTCGATGTCGACGCCGGTGATCACACCCTCACCGCAGGCGGTGCAGAGCCGGTAGTGGATCTGACCGACGACCATGCGGAGGTGGACCAGGAGCAGGCACTCCTGCCCGGGGCCGGGATCGTTGGGAATGCGGGTGGAGAGGAACTCGATGCCGCGGTACGTGAGGATCCTGCGCCGCAGCCGTCTGCCGAATCCCTCCCGGCGCCCGTGCCGCGCTCCGTGCGGCGACTCGGGGTCGGGGCCGGGGTCGGAGCGGAAGAGGGCGCTCGTGGGGCGTGCGTGTTCTCCGGACATGGACCGCGTGTGCCCAGGCGGCTGGTCCTGACGCACCCGCGGCAGGACGCCCCCGGCGACCCGGCGCGGGGGAGCGTCGCCGCGTCCTCGTCTTGGAGATGGCCACTGGATCCTGGCCGATGCTCTGCCCGCCCTGGTCTGGCGGTCAGCGGCCGTCGGCTGGGTCGGGTCCAGCCCTGTTTCCGGCGCACTGATGAATCGTTTATCCATATCGTCGCGCACGACCGCTTCCCCCTTGCGGTGACGGCGACGCCCCGGCCCCCACCGTGCGCACCTCTTCACTGAAAAGACGCCACCCTGACTCCCTGCAGCGACCGCGGGGGACCGGACTCGTGGATCGAGCGCGCCCTTATGGAGCATGGCGAGGATCATGAGCCGGCTACGAGCAAGGGGCTCCTTGCCGCGCACCTCGCACATCGGGTGATGAGCGTCCAGCGGGGCTGGGTAGGCGTGGGTCTCGCGGGTAGGTGCGCCGTGGTACGACGCACGCGCTATTCGTGGGAGGTACTCATGGGCAAGCTGGGAGACATGGCTGACAAGGCCAAGGAGATGGCCAAGGGCCACCCCGACCAGGCCGACAAGGGTGTTGCGAGCGCCGAGCGGCTGATCGATGAGCGTACAGGTGACAAGTACGACGCTCAGACCGACAAGGCCGCCGACGCGGTCCGTCGTTCCTACGGCAGCGATACGCCGGAGCGCTGACCCATACTCCACGCACCCTGGCCCCCGGCACTGCTTGCCGGGGGCCAGGTGGTGCCCGCGCTTCCGGCCGGCGAACTCCGGCCCCGCCGCGGGGCGAGCCGTCGGCCCATGCCGGCGCTGTGCCATGGCATCCCCGCACTGACCCCGCCGGCCCGCGACGAGGGGCACGCGGCGACGACGCTCCATGTGGGCACAGCAGGGCTGCCGCGCTCCTACGAGCGCAGCTCCCAGGCGGGGCGGGGTTTGCCGCTTGTGAGGCGGGAGCAGCAGGGTTTCTCCACGAGTACGTACAGCAGCCAAGAGGCGAGCAGCGCCAGTAGGAAGCACACGCAGACGGTGCCCACCGTTCCCCGAGGCGCGTTCTGCGGGAAGGCGGCCAGCACGGGCCAGTGGACGAGGTAGAAGGCGCAGGAGATCTCGCCGAGTAGGACGAGAGCCGGAGTGCGCAGCAGCGTCATGGTTCCCCGTGTGTCCAGTGATGCCGCGCTCCAGACGAGCATCAGAGCGCCTCGCGGACCGAGGCGACGACCCGCTCGTCGGCCCGCCCCGTGGGACTGAAGGCGCGGTGCCGGTGGTCGAGAAGGCCCCGCAGGTCCTGCTTGCGGTAACCCAGGCGCATGCGTTGCACTGTGGTGCGCGAAACGCGGCCGAAGCCGAGCAGGGTCAGTTCCTCGGCTTCGGCTCGCTCCCGCTCGGCCGGCGTGTGCTGCTCGGGGTCGCATTGCTCCCGTACAGCTCCTTCGCTGCCGGTCCCGCCGGCAAGGCCGCATTCGACTTCTCTCACCCGGGGTCGGCGAACAGGTACTCAGGTGCCGACAGCGGTGACGCCGAACATCAGCGTTCGACGGCTGACGTCGTAGTGCACGGTCGGCGTACTGCGCAGGAGATCCTGGAGGACGTCGGCGTCATCGGCGTCGACGGTGAGCACCTCCTCCCAGGCGCCTTCGTCGAGTACGAGTTGCACGGTGAACGTGCCTGGGGCAGCGGGTTCACCGGCTACCCAGCTGAACTGGTAGTGGCTGAGTTGGCGCACCTTGATGCTGTCGTCCGTGACGGGTTGCGTCACCTTCGTCGTGGCAGCTCTGGGCACAGCGTCTCTCCTTGCGTGAACGTGAATGATCTCGGGTGCGGACAGCGGACCGGGCGTCCACCAGCCAGCAGGAATGCAACGGTCCGGGGCAAGCCGAAGGCCCAGGCCGACGCTTGTGCCGAAGAGCTCAGCAGCGGCCCGTCACCGCGCTGTGATGGCGGGCACTGCGTACGGCAGCCACACCCCTCCCGCCTGCCATTGCCAGGGGAGAGGCGGCCCGACGCAGCAACCCTGCCTGCTGCTGCTCAGGGCGCTGCTGCTCTCCGTGCAGGACGTTGAGTACCAGCATCCCGGCCGTCAGAGCCGGTACGACCCACTGCAGCATCGCGAGGTGGCGCTGCGCCTGCTCAACTTCCACCGGGTTTGCTTCGGCCGCCGTTTGATCCTCGGAGTTCGGGGACGAGGCGAGTTCCACCTTCTTGCCGAGCACACGGCTGTAGGCCGTGGCGGCCAGCGCGGCTCCGGTAAGGACGGTTTTGGTGACGGTGGAGGCGCCGACGCCGCTCTGGTAGGCCACTCGGGCGCTGTTGGCGCCCAGAAGTCCGGCCCCGCCGACCAGGTGAGTGCCGATCGCAGCCGCGTTCACCGGAGTCCAGGCAGCCCAGCCGGCACTGGCAATACGCGAGGCGAGAACAGAATCCTTCACCGCGTTGCCCGTCGCCTTGTTCAGGGCGACCGCTCCCATCAGGGAGCCGCCGAACCAAGCCGCCAAGCCGATGTCATGCAGACTGCGCATGACGGTGTTGCGTTCGGACATCTGACTCCTTCCAGACACATGTCCCCGCACTCGCAGGGCACCCAGCCAGCTTCGGGGCGACCCGCGTCATCGGCCACAGGAGGCAAGCACATGGACGAACCTCCCCCCGCCAGGAGCGGGTCCCGTCCCGTGTACCACGGGTTCGACAACGAGAGCGTCGGCGGCCAGGACGGCCCTCACCGACCAGCTCCGACACCTCCTGGCGGATGACCGCCGGCATCGTTCCGGACCACCTGCGGCCGCTGGTGTCAGTCCTGACCGACGCCGCCAACCCCTACCCGGTCCTCGCCTGGGTCCGATGCAGTCCTTCAGTGCGCCTTCTGGCTCAGCTCGTCCGCCAGCCGGGCAGCCTCACCCACGAAGCCCTCGACGCTTTCCCGCAGAACGCGCCCACGTCATACGTCCGAGGGGTGCTGGTGACGGCAGGGATCCTCGCCAGGCGAGACGAGAACCGGGCCCGCCTCGAACGCTGGGTCACGCACACCGTGGCCAAGCTGCCAGCGCCATGACCTACGGCGCCGTCGGCGTCATCTTCGGATCCCTTCTGCGCCGCGAAGTCGAAGGCATGTTCGCCATCGGGATGACCGGCGTCGTCGACACCACCCTGCAAAACCCCACCCGCAGCTCCGGCGCCCAGCGCGTGCACGGTTACTTTCCGCGCGCCGTTCGGGCGACACGGGATGGATGACGATCTCCGTCTGGTCGGGCATGTCTCCAGCCTGCGCCCGCCCGGCCGGCTCGCGGGCACCTGGAGCCTGCCGTCCGGATGGCCTGATGGCTCGCCTGGTGGGGTCTCAGGACACGGCCCGGTGCCCAGAGCCTGTCGAGGCGGCTGCCGGCGAAGGCTGCGGTGGCTCGGTCCTATCTCAGAGGAACCGTTTGAGCGCCTCCAGCAGGATGTCGGGTTGTTCCAGATGGAGGTCGTGTCCAGCCCCGGGAACGCTCACGGCCACCGTTTCGGGTCGCTGCTGGAGCATCCTGCCGCATTCCTCCGGAGCGATGATGCCGGATTGGCCGAGCACGGCCAGTGTCGGGCAGGTGATGCTTGCCCACTCGTCCCAGTAGGAACGCTGGGCGTTCTCGGCCAGGGAGTCGACCATCACGTCGCGGTCAAAGCGCGGCCACCATGCGCCGTCACGTTCCTCCAGTCCGGCGGCCCAGCCCTCGCCGACCGGGCCGCCGCCGAGGAACGCCGCGGCGGCCTCTCTCGTCGGGAACGGGGCCGGCCACGAGTCGAGCCAGCTGCCGATCTCGGCGGGAAGCTGCGGACTCGGCCCGCCGGGTGCGGCCTCGACCAGGACGAGCGCGCGGACGAGGTCGGGATGCGCGGCGGCGGTGAGCATGGCGGTGTGGCCGCCGAGCGACTGGCCGATCAGGACGGGCTGCCGGAGGTCCAGTTGATCGAGGACCGCGACGACGTCGGCGACGTATGCGGCGCGCGAGCGGTCATGGGGGTGCCGCTCGCTGGCACAGTGGCCGCGCTGGTCGACTGCGACGACACGGCGATGGGGGCTCAGGTTTCGGGCGATCGCGTCCCATTCGCCCGCGTGGCCGGCCAGTCCGTGCAGCAGGACGACGGGTGGCTCCACTCCGCCCCAGTCGCGACAGGAGATGCGTATGCCGTCGCGCACAACGGTGCGCTCGGACCAGGGCATGTGGCCCCCCTCAAGGGTGTGTCGGCAGCGGTCAGCGGTAGGCGGCGAGGAAGGCCCGGACGCCAGCGGTGGCGTAGTGGTCGAGCTCGGCCTCGGTGTGCTGGGGGCTGCCGTGGAACATGGCTTTGTTCACGGGGATCCACAGCAACAGGCCGGAGAAGTGGTTGGCGGCCAGGAGCGGTTCGTCGCAGAGGAGCAGCCCGTGGTCGGCGAGGCGCTGAAAGGTGGTCGCCAGGGTGGCCAGGACCCGTTCGAAGCCCTGCTTGTACCAGTTGGCACCCAGTTCAGGGAAGGCGTCCGCGTTGGCGATGACCAGGCGCCGCAGCTGAAGGACCTGGGGCTGGGTGAGTGCGGCCAGGAACTGGCGGGCGAGATGGGTCAGGTTCTCTTCCAGGGCGTCGGCGTCGGCCGGGAGGTGGGACACCAGGTCGACCATGGTGTCGATCCGGTCGGTGGTGGCCAGGACGATCTCGGCGAACAGCTTCTCCTTGTCGGAGAAGTGCTTGTAGACGGTCTGCTTGGACACCGCGGCCAGCTTCGCGATGTCGTCCATGCTGGTTCCGGAGTAGCCCTTGCTCATGAAAGCACTGGTCGCGGCCTCCATGATCGCCTGGCGTTTGAGCGCTGACCGGCCGTGCTCGCTTGCTTCCATGCCGCCTCCCAAGTTCAGTACTGGACAGTCCAGTTCCCGCGTGAGTACTGTACCGTCCAGCTCGAAGCAGTACCACACCGTCCAGTTCCGATATTGGCTCTCTCCGCCGAGGAAGACATCACATGACCCAGACCATCAGTGCCCGGATCACCGTGTCCGCCCCGGCACGGCCGGCGACGCGGGCCCTGCTGGCCGGCGCCGCCGTGGCGGGCCCGCTGTTCCTGGGCGCGGGCCTGATTCAGGGACTCACCCGCGACGGCTTCGACTTCACCCGCAACGCCCTCAGCCAGCTGAGCCTCGGCGACCTCGGATGGATCCAGGTCACCGCCTTCCTGCTCACGGGCGTCCTGGTCATCGCCGGCGCGGTCGGGATGCGCCAGACGCTGCGCGAGACACCCGGCGGCACCTGGGCGCCGCGGCTGACCGGCGTGTTCGGCGCCTCGTTCCTGCTCGCCGGCGCCTTCGCCGCCGACCCGGGTGCCGGATTCCCCGCCGGTGCCCCCGAGGCCCGCGCCGCCTCCCTGAGCACGCACGGCGCCATCCACATGTTCAGCGGCATGGTGGGCTACCTGGCGCTGTGCGCCGCATTCCTCGTGCTGGCCCGCCACTTCGCCGCCCAGAACCGACGCGGGTGGGCCGTCGCCTCCCGCATCGCGCCGGTGGGCATCCTCGCCGGGTTCGTCGGCTCGTCCGCCACCGTCCTGGCGTTCACCGCCGGAGCCGGGCTCGGCCTCCTCTGGCTCACCGTGGTCACCACCCGGCTGATGCCCGCGGCGCCCACGGCGCGGCGGTAGCCACCTCCTCCCTTGCCCGCTCCTCCCGGCAAGGCGACAATCCAAGATCACTAAGTGCGAACCGAAGGGAATCGGAAGCATGACCGAACCAGTGAAGGGCCCCGCCAGCTACTTCCCCTCGATCGAGAAGAAGTACGGCCGCCCGATCGCCGAGTGGAAGGACCTGATCCGCTCCTCACCCCTGACCAAACACATGGAGCTTGTCTCCTGGCTCAAGACCGAGCGCGGCCTGGGCCACGGCCACGCCAACGCACTCGTCGCGCACACCCTCGCCGAACACGGCGGAAAGTGAACCGCGCCTGACACCGAACAGGGGAAACCATGGCCTCGTGCGTGATCAACCGCGGGAGGCCGCGGTGCTTGTCCGGTCCCCGGTCGACCGGGTACGGGGCACGGCAGCCGACACCCAGGGTCGAGCCGCGTGCTCATATCCAGGCGGAAGGTGCCGTACGGGCTGACGTTCGACCCGAACAGGTCTCTGGGTGCTCCTTGTCCAGGCCGGTCAGGGCACTGGCTGTGTCGGTTCAGTAGCGAGTGCGTTTGTTGCTCAAGAGCGAGAACACTCCGTGGGCACGGAAGACGATGAAGCCGAGTTTCAGCAACGCCCGGTTGCCTGACTTGCCCGGGATGTCGTGTGTTTCCCCGGCGGGGGTGGACGCGGAGCCTGGCGGTGTGCCGGGTACGGCCAGCGTGCGCATCATGAGCAGGCCCCTCGCCACGTGGTCCGAAGCCCTGCGGACGGAGCCGCCGGTAGGCGACGCCGCATTCGTAGTCGGGCGGCCCGGTTCAGGAGGCGAGGTGGCAGGATGACACGGTGTTCGACTCTCTGCGTGAACCGTGGCTGCGCGGCATCGCCTTCAATCCGGCGGCGCCCTCCGAGGTACTGGTACGCCTGTTGGATCGAGCGGCTGGTGAGGTCGGCCTGCTGATGTGCGAGGATCGTGACCTGCCTGACGCCGTCATCGACGCTGCCCTGCGCCATCCGGACTACGTCATCCGCCGCGCGCTCGCCCGTAACCGGTACGTCGACCCGGCGCGGCTCGCCCCCTTGGCGACGGACCCGTCGGGGATCCTCCGGGGGTGGCTCGCCCGCGGCCCCCGTCACTACCCCCGATGGGTCCGACCGCTGCCGGACGACATTCTCGTCACCCTCCTGACCGCCCAGGACGGGGGCGAGGACGGCAAGGTCACCGAGAACGAGATCATCGCGGAGCTCGATTCGTCCCGGCAGATCCCGCTGTTCTTCTTCCGCTCCATCGTCGGCCACGAGCAGCCCGAACTCCGGATACGGGCCACTTGGAGGTGGCACTCCCTCACCCCGGCGCAGCGGGCGGCGCTGCTCGACGATCCGGACCCCGCCGTCCGTGAAGCGGCGCAGGACAGGAACTGGTCGCTGGACCCGGAACGGGTGGAGGCCATGCTGCCGTCCTTCGGTTCGCGCAACGGATTCGTGTTCGCCACGTGTGCTCTGTCCCCTGCGCTCGTCGAGCAGTGCTTCGCGGACGGCACGGTGCACCTCTTGACCCGGAACCAGCACACCCCGGCCTACGCCCTCGCCAGGCTCGCCCGCCACCCCGACGCGGAGGTCCGCGCGTCGGTTGCCGCCCGGCCCGACGTAGGACCGGACCTGTTGGCGGAGTTGAGGGAGGACCCGGACGAGGACGTGCGGATGTGCGCGCACCTCCACCCCTTCTCCCGAACCTGGGCGGAGTACTGGGCGATCGATCAGGTCCTCGGGCACGGTCCTGACTGCACCTGTCCTTTCGGCGAGCCGTTCACCAGGTCGCATATTGAGCCGGACGTCGGGCCGTCACCCGACTGGTTCGCCGCCTGTGCGGTGTCCGAGGAACCGGTGCTCCGCCGGGTTGCGGCAAGTTGGCCCGGCCTGCCGGCGGAACTCGCCGCGACGCTTGCGCAGGACGACGACGAGGAGGTGAGGATCCGGCTGGCCTGCCACCACCCGCTGGCTCCGCCGCACCTCCTTCTGGACGTCTTCGTCACCCGCCCGGCCCACCGTCCGCACCTGCTGGCCCTGCCCGCGTTCCCCCGTACCGGCCGGGCTCACCTCATCGACCACCCGGATCCCGAGGTACGCGCCCTGGCTGCAGCCGATCCCGCCCTGCCCGACCCCCCGGTGGAGGACCCCGAC
Source organism: Streptomyces sp. NPDC043680 (assembly GCF_056436685.1). NCBI lineage: Bacteria > Bacillati > Actinomycetota > Actinomycetes > Kitasatosporales > Streptomycetaceae > Streptomyces > Streptomyces sp. NPDC043680. Next base: position 42,553 of record NZ_JBWKCE010000017.1, read on the forward strand.
GCGTCGGTGCGCCGCGCAGCGGCCGCCAACCCGAGCCTGTCACCGGAAGCCCTGGAGACCCTCCTCGCCGACCCCGGCACCGCCGAGGGCGCTGCAGCCAACCCGGCCCTCCCCGTTCCGCGCATGCACGCACTGCTCGACCACTGCCTGAACGAAGCCGCCGCCCTGCCGGGGGCCGTCCACCGCTGACAGACGACGCTCCATCTCGGCTCCGTCTCTCCTGCGGCCAAGCCCGACGCCTGCCTCACGGCCCGCACCTTCTTCACTGCCTCAGCGCCGACCGGCACCGTCCTCGGCGTACGCATCAGCTCGACACAGAGAACGGCGGCAACTGGAAGTCATACCTAGTGCCGCATCAGGCAACCTTCGCCCTCTCATGACCTGTCGCCCGGTTGCTGTGGTCGTTCCTGTTCTCGTATAGCGGCGAACGGACGTGTAGCACAGGGTGATCGCCCTGATCCTCGTCCCCTAACTGGGCGCCTCGTTGAGTTGGAACCGCCAGCGCCCGGGCAGGTGCGACGGTTCGGGTTCGGGCCACATCACGGCGTCGAAAGCACCAGGTCCTTGGTCAGCGTGAAAGTTAAGGGGTAGGGGACGAGGGCCTGAGGATGACAATCGGTTCCTCGGCCCGGGCCCGGGCGAGGGCGGTGGCAGCCTCGGCCTCTTCACAGGTGACTTCTTTGTAGAACCGTTCCCCGTCCGCGCCGGTGACGTCGATGACGATCTAGGTCCACTTTTCGGCAGGCTGCTCCGGCACGTGCCCGAAGTGGTACTCGGCACCCTTGAGGAGTTCCTCTGTGAGCCGTACGCCCGTCAGCTGCTCGGTGAGGGCAAGAACCGCCGCCTTGGTATCGGTGCTCGGGCCCGTGCCGTCCTCGTCCTCGGTCAGGTCGAAGCCGATCTCACGCATCACCGGGACCAATTCGTCCTGGGTGCTGCCATACCTGTTCGTGGGCCATTCGAAGCCGGTCCGCAGCTCGCCGTCCTCATACCAGTCGAAGAGATCGATCGGCGCGCCCCCATTGGTGGAATGTGACACGGCCCGCCCGTTCAGCGACAGGGCCGGCAGGAACCGCGACATCCCCACGCCCCCGTTGAAGTCGAAGACGAGCGGCCAGTCACCGTCCGTGCCAGGCACGGTGAAAGCGCCCGCGATGGCGGAGTTGTCCCAGTAATCCGTCGCATCGCGATGCTCCAGATGTTCCTCGACCAGAGCATCCAGTCCCTCACCCGTGCCCTGCGGCTCGGCCTGCATCAGACGCAGCACGTCGGTGGGGGCGACGTCCCGCACAAGGCCCAGGCCGTACCCGCTCGCCATCGCGTCGCCGAACATCCGGGAGGAACGTATCCAGGCGTAATCCTGCGCAGTCACCAAAGTCGTGCACCGCAGTCTGCCCTCCGTCCTCGCCGACCGCCTCCATCTCGTCGAGCAGTGGCACGACGGCGAGCACATCATGTTCACCCCGATCGTCGAAGTCCTCCGTTGAAAGCGGCACAGGCCGACCGTCGGCCGGGCGGCCGACGGCCCACCCCAGGACGTTGTTCTAGGGTGCCGGCGTGTACGTGACTTGGTAGTCCCGCATCGGTCGGCGATGGCCCGCAGCGCGTTGTTCTCGGCCTCGTCGACGGTGAGGCCCCAGCGGAGTTTGGTGGCGGTCCATTCGGCGCCGTAGCGGCACAGTGCCCAAGCTTGAGGGGGTCCGCGGGATGTCTCACCCTGACACCGGCAAAACCGCAAGTATCCCAGCTGTCCGATCGACCGCTCAAGCCGTTGACCGGGGCGCACCTCTTTCACGTCTTCGCCACCTTGGCGGATCTTCCGAGAACCCATCGTCATCGGAACCAACGAGGGCCTGGCCGCTGCCCGTGCCCGCGGCTGAGTCGGCGGGCGCCCCAGCACCGCCAGTGAGGAGGTCATCCGCGCAGCCCTCGACCTGCTGCCCGACCGGGGCTCCATCCACTCGATCGCGAAGCTACTGGGCGTCTCTCCGGGCACCCTGCCTCGGCTGCCGCACTCCTCGCATCGCAGGAGGAGCGGCTCCAGGAGGTCCATGCGTATCGGATTCGGCCGCCGAGTGCGGAGCTGGTCTACCTGCCGTAGGCGTCGTTGCGGGCAACGGGGCTGACGTCGGCGTGGCGGCCGGGACGGAGGGCGGCGTGGCGTTGTCCGGGGCCGGGGCCGATGCTTCGTGCGGCGACGGCGTCGGCGACTGCCCCGGTGGCGAAGAGCGACCCCCGCGCAGCACGTCCAGAGTCGCGTTCGAGGTGCTGCTGTTCCAGCGATGGCTCGGCGAGAGGGCTGCCTGCCATCGACGATGCTGGGCACCGGCGGCTGCTTGAGCTCTTTACGGAGTGGCGCGCTCCTCGGCCTTTCGGACGACTGCCCGACCACTGGCAGCAGCGCTCACCCCGCAGCGGCTGATCGAGCGGGTCGTGGCCTCGACGAGGCGGCAGCGCTGCTGCCTGGCTTCGACCGGGCCTCCCCGCCGGGATGACGGTGATCGATCCGCTCCGGCTGAATCCACGGCGGACGCGGCCGGGGCGGCGGGCGTGGCGTCGGGACTTGTACGGGTTATCGGGTGATGATGGCGCAGTGCGACTTGATCACGTGTCCTATGCGGTGGCCCGCGACAGCTTCGTCTCGACCGTCCAGTGGATCGGATCGGCCCTCGGCGCCGGGTTCGTCGACGGGGGCGTGCACCCGCGATTCGGCACCCGCAATTTTATTCTCCCGCTGAGCGGCGGCACCTACGTCGAGGTCGTCACCACACTCGACCACCCCGCCGCCGACCGCGCACCCTTCGGCCAGGCGGTCGCGCGCCGCGCCGCCGAGGGCGGCGGCTGGCTCGGTTGGGTGGTCTCCGTCGACGACATCGCCCCGGTCGAGGCCCGCCTCGGCCGCACCTCGGCCGAGGGCCACCGTGTCCGCCCCGACGGGTTCGACCTGAGGTGGAAGCAGATCGGCCTGTTGGAACTGCTGGAGGACCCGCAACTGCCCTACTTCCTTCAGTGGTTGGTCCCCATCGAGGAGCGCCCGAGCGCCGACCCGCGCACCTCCACCACCATCCACGGGGTCTCCATTGCCGGCGACGCCGCCTCCATCGCCGAATTCCTCGGCGAACCGGCCGACCACCCCCTCGACCAGATCGACGTCACCTGGGTCGAGGATGAGGAACCGGGCCTGGTCTCGGTCGAGTTCGCCACGGCCCACGGCCCGGTCACGATCTGACCAGGGCCCGACTGCCCCGCGGGAGCAGCCGGCTGGGGGCTCCTGGCTGGGGCCTGTCCGGTAGGTCGTAACGGAGCTGCGATGGAATGCCTGCGTCGGCCCCTGGGCTGAGCCGCCAGCGTCGGTTGTTAGCCTCTGACTCACGTCCGTGGCTGCCACGTTCGGTCACAAGGGAGCATGGGTACTCATGGGCGGTTCTCCAGGTGCGTCAGTGGCGGGCGCAGTAGAGATGCCGTTCCTGATGCCCGTCGAAGACGTTTTTTGCCTGCAACAGGGCAGGGTGGTCATGACGACGGGTCGGATCGAACGCGGCCGGGTACGCAAGGGCGACGCGGTGGAGATCATTGGCTTGGGTGGCAGCACGACCGCTCGCATCGTGGACATCGAACAGAACCACATGTCCATCGGGGAGGCGAGGGCGGAGATGAACGTGGGGATGCTGCTGCGTGGCATTGCCGCGGACACCGTCGAGCGGGGACAGGTGCTCGCGGTACCAGGATCGGTCCGCGCCCATACCGGGTTCACTGCCGACATCACCCTGCTGTCCGAAGAACAGGGCAGTACGGAGGTTGTCTCCGGCGATCGTCTCTGTTTCCACGCCCGCACCGCCGCAGTTTTCGGCACCATCACACTGCCCGAGGGCGCCGACATAGTCCGGCCGCTTCACGGAGCCGAGGTGACAGTGGTACTCGAAGAACCTGTCGCGCTTGAGGAAGGTCAGTCCTTCGCATTCCGTCGCCACGGTCGTGCCGCCGGATCCGGCACCGTGATTAAACTCCCGCGTTGAGCTTCACTCACGAATGGAGCCAGAGCCGGATCGCCGCGAGAAAGACCGTTCCTTCAAAGACGAAGGCCCGCTTGTCGAAACGCATCGCGACAGCACTGTGGGCCTTGAGCTTGCTGATCAGCCGCTCGACTTCGCTCCGGCGGACATACCGCGCCGGGTCAAAGCCAGTGGGCCTGCCGCCCGCTCTTCCGCGACGACGCCCCGGCCACAACGAGGCTCAGCCCAAGCAGGGCCACGGCCCCGACGACGATGCCGTAGAGGAACAGCGTGCCGGTGGAGCCGGTGACCCCGTAGCCGAATACGGAGAATCCGCCGGTGCTCGTGGGCACTGCCGTCAGTGGCCACGACACCTGCCACACCGACGACCACCGCGGCGATCAGGAGGACAAGTCCGAGGACGACGAACCTGGCGCGCTCCAGAGATCTGCTCGCTGTCCCTCCACGGTAGGGCCGTCCTGCCTGGGATGCCACAGCCAGAGGGCGGATCCACCCCGGGAACAGGCGGGTACCGGCCTCCGCCCTGAGCGGCGCCGACGAGACCGTCCCAGGGCGATCCGTGCGGCGGCCTTCACCTCGGGCGCGCCGCTGTCAACCAGACATGGAACTCGACCGCCACGGCGCCGAGCTCCTCTTCCAGGTCCTGACCGAACGCGAGGAGAAGAACAGCGTCGCAATCGCCTCGAATGAGTCGTTCGGCGGCTGGACGAAGACGTTCACGGATCCACGGCTGTGCGCGGCCATCGTCGACCGGCTGACGTTCAACGGCACCATCATCGAGACCGGCACCGACTCCTACCGCCTCGCGAGCACACGAGCACGAGCTGAGGAGCCCGCGAAGGCTGGCTGACCCCTGCCGCTACCTGCCTCGACGGCCAGCCGCCCCGACGGGCGGCTGGCCGCCCCGTGTCGGCGTGCGAGTCAACGTGCACCCCCGAGTACAGCTGACGTGCACAGCGTCGTGCGGATTGACGATGAGACGGGCGGAGACAGGTGCGACGCTTCAGCCGACCGGGATCCGATCACCGGGCTCGGCGAGACCCATGAGAACGGCCCGGCCGGGCACCGTGATGTTCCGTCCCCAGCGCCCTGGCGTGGAGTGTGTGCCGCATCCGCTTCTGCCTGCCGACGCGAATGGGGACACCTGTCGCCAGGCGCACTGCACGGATCCGTCCGCAAGGTCAAACGTCGGGTGTGTCAGAGCCGTCTCGTGGTGAACAAGGTGGTCCCGTGTACCGCGTCCACTTCCTTCCGATCGGTCTCGGTGAACCCGACCTTGGCCAGCACTCTGCGAGAAGCGGTGTTCCAGTCCCAGACGGTGGCCCACAGACGTTCGTACCCAGACGATCGCGCCCATTCCAGAACCGCCAACGAGGCCTCGGTCGCGTATCCCTGACGCCAAACTCGGCGTAGCAGCTCGAATGCCAGTTCCGGTTCCCCTACCGATCCTCGCCCGCTGTCGACCAGCCCGCAATAGCCGATGACGTCACGAGACGCCTTCCGTTCGACCGCAAGCAACCCGGTCGACCACACCTTGTGGGTGCGGATCGAATCCTCGAGCTCCACGACCGTGGGGTGTCCGTCCGCGTCGATTCGGCGGTGCGGCGGCACTCGTGGATCACGTTCGGTCCACAGTTCACGCTGGACGACAGCCTCGTCTACCCGCCAAGGTCTGAGCAGCAGCCGACTCGTCTCGAGTAGAACCTCGCTGCCCGGCGCACCAACAGTCATGACAGCAACCATCTCACGGGCGAACGGGCTGTCGTGCCACGGGGCATGGCGCCGATCGTAGACGCTCGATATGCGGGACAACCGAGATCCATCCCTGAGCGTCGCCTTGGACCTGTGCACGTTCGGCGGCTCTGTCGCTGATCTTGTGATGCTGGGCGGTTGAGCTGGGCAGCCTCCGGGTGTGCGGTTCTGGGGGTTTGGTGCGGTTGTTTCCGCATCGGTCGGGTGTGGTGGTGGAGTCGATCTCGTGAGACGCGGGGGTGGTCACGTTTCGTACGCGGGCACAAGCCGACGCACGGCGTTGTCGAGGAGCTGCCAGCGGTCTTGGTGGAGGAATTGTCAAATCCTGTGGACTGACCCGACAGCCCAATGGCCGGTCGATCAAGCAAGCGGCTTGCGGTAACGGACGTACTCGTTCTGCCGCCGGAACCCCACACTCTCGTAAAGGTCGTAGGACCGGTGCGGATTTGCCGTGCCCGTGAACAGCCGAGCGGTCGTTGCACCCTGCTCGCGAAGGCTCCGCAGCCCGTCCAGCAGCAGGACCCGGCCGATTCCGAGGCGTCGCTGGTCCGTCCGGACACTCAGTTCTTCCACCTCGCCCACGGTGTGGTCGTGACGGTGGATGGAGCAGAGGGCGACGCCGACCATGTCCTGCCCGTTCCAGGCAGCCCTCCAGCATGTCGGGTCGGCGGTGTCGACGAAGTCCTGGAAAGGCCATCTCTGAGTGAAACCGGGGTCCGCGTACGAATCGACGACCGTCCTCCAGGCTGCACGGTAGTGGCTTGTCCCGATCGGCCCTGTCCGTATCCCGGCTGGCAGCTCGCTGCCCGGCTCGGGCACCCGCTGCAGATCGCCCAGCTCCAGCTCGACCAGGCTGAAGACACGCCGGTAGCCGGCTGCGCGCAGAAGTGCCGTGGCGTCCTGCTCGGAGGCCATGGCGTTCGCGCCGATCACTGCCGTCCGCGCCGTTCCATGCTGTTTGACGAGCTGGCGGATCCGCTCTTCGGCCCAGCTCAGCATGGCTGAGCCGATGCCCTGGCCGCGATGCTCGGGCAAGAGGTAGCCGCGGTGCAGGTACAGCCACGTATCGTCCCGCTCTTGCCACCACCGGATCGTCGAGTAGCCGACGACGCTCCCGTCGAGCACCACCAGGATCTGGTTCTTGGACGGCTCCTCCAACTTGGCAGAAGCTTCGGCGATCTCGGCCGCTGTCGGGAGCCCTTCCACTACCGAATGGACATCGACCCGGTCCCGTTCAACACACCCCAGCCGCACCGCGGCCATGGCGCCGTGGTCTTCGTCGCCGCGATACGGCCGGAACCCGAAGCCGACCGGAAGGTCCTGTCCTGCCGTGCCATCCAACATGACCGGATGTTCTCGAACTTCGAGGCAGGTCCGCCACCCTATCCACGCCGCGGTCGTCTGCGGCCGTTCAACGAGCCGGCCGCGTTCAAGGCGGGCCCCCGCGCGGACGAGGGCAACGAGGTGGGGTGCATTCACGGCTCGCCAGCGGGCCTGGGCGGACTCGACGAGCTTGAAGACCATCGCCAGGGCGGCGGCCCGGGATCCGGCGCCCTTGGTAACCTTGGTCCGCAGACGGGCGGTCGCGAAGGTCGACTCGATGGGGTTGGTTGTCCGCAGGTGGATCCAGTGCTCGGCGGGGAAGTCGTAGAACGCCAGCAGGTCATCCTCGTCATCGACGATCTTCTTGACGGCCTTGGGGAACTTCGCGCCGTACTGCTTGGCGAACGCCTTGACCGCGGCGGCCGCGTGCTCCTTGTCCTCGGCGTTGTAGATGTCCTGGATAGCCTTCTTTGCCGCAGGCTGAGCTGACTTCGGGAGGCTGCGAGGCGCCTCCAGCCGTATGCGCAGGTGGATACCGTCGGCCCAGACGTGGACGTAGTCCGTGGCGGACAGGTCGCGCTCGCTGAACGCCTTGTGGTCGGCCTGCCACTGGGCGGTCAGCCGGGTGACGCTGGCCGGCGACAGGCCCGCCGAGGAGCCGAGGAACTCCTCGAGCGCGGGCACGAAGTCCCCGCTAGACAGGCCGTGGAGGTACAGGAGCGGCAGCACCTCGCTGATCTCCGGGGACTTGCGGCACCACGGCGGCAGGATCACCGAGGATAACCGCTTGCGCTCGCCGGTTGCCCCGTCGATGCGCTTGTAGTTGATGCGTGGGGCCTTCACCTCGATCACCCAGGGCCGCGGTGGTGACCTTCCTGGGCTGGTGATAGCCGTTGCGGACCACCAGGCGGCGCCCACTCTCGTCGCGCTGGTCAACCAACTCGGCGATGTAGGAGTTGACTTCATCCTCCAGAGCGGCGACCAGTATCCGCCTCGCGCCCTCGCGGACGATGTCGTCGATCAGAGAACCGGTCCCGGTCGTTCCATCGGCATTCACTACGCTCAGCACGGGCGTGCCTTCCCAACCGACGGTGCAACGCCGGCCTACTCGATGACCAGAAGTCGATCACTCGGGAAGGTACGCCCTTCGCGTCCGGGCCCTGACCCCGGATTTTGGACAACGGAGACACTTGGATCTTGGTGGTCCAGGAGAACGGAGTCCCCGTGGGGATGAAGCATTACCCCGCGAGTTCAAGGCGGACGCGGTCGCCTTGTACCGGTCGAGGCCGGGAGCGACGATCAAGTCGGTGGCCGGCGATCTCGGGGTGAACACCGAGACGCTGCGGAATTGGATCCGGGCCGCCGACGGGCGCCGCCCCGGCGCCCATTCCGCACCGTCGGCCGCTGCGCAGTCCGGCGGCGACGGCGTGCAGGCAGAACTGGCCGCGGCACGCAAGAGGATCCGTGAGCTGGAGGAAGAACGCGACATCCTGCGCAAGGCGGCCCGGTATTTCGCTCAGTAAGGCCCGTCAGGTCCCAGAAGTCCGCGCTGTTGCCTCCGATCCGGTTCAGCACTTCGGTGAGCCCGGCCGGGACCGCCGGCTCCGGGCACTCGCCGCAGTGCGTCATACCAGCTCACAGCACTCACCTGATGGCGCCCCGCCTCCCACACGGCCGACGGCGACTCGGACACGCATAGCCGGCCCCGTCAGCGAGTGGCGATCTGCTGGAGCGCCGCGCCCTGGTAGCGGGCACCGGCGTTCCACAGGATGAAGGAATTCATCTTGTTGGCCGCCGCGGCCTTGATCTGTTCGGCCACCTCGCCCGGCCCGTAGGTGCTGCCCATGGAGAAGTCCTGGAGCCACGGGACGATTGCGGTCTGGGTGCCTTTCACCTGGCGGGCGAAGTCGGCGAGCGAACGCTGCACGATCGCATACGGGGCGGTGTCGGGCTCCTCGACGCCGTACTCTCCCGGCCCCCAGTGGGACGGGTAGACCATCGGTGCGATGTAGTCGGTGACCTTGGCCAGGGACCCGATGTCCTGCGCGATCTCGGTGGGCCGGGTGGCGGCGATACCGAAGACCGAGACGCCGAGGTACTTGACGTGCGGACGCAGCGCGGTCCGGGTGTCGGCGACGAACGAGGTGATGGACTGCTCGGGCGTGGCGGTACCGATGCCCGGGAAGCGCATGTTCGACAGCGGACCGTCCGGGCGGCGGACGTAGTCGTAGAGGATGTCGTCGAAGCCGAGCCGAGCCGCTTCGACGGCGAGGTCCCGGTTGTACTTGCGGACGGTGGGGTTGGCGAAGTTCGTGAAGGAGAGGGCTCCGTAGTGGCCGCCGTCGTAGGGTTGCCCGTCCGGCGTCAGAACGAGCTGGTCGCGCTTGCCGGACTTCCAGGAGGCCGCGGCGAGCTTGGGGTCGCGGAAGGCCACGATACGGCCGATGACCTGGGCGCCGACGGCGTGGATCTCGGCGATCGCCTTGCCGGCGTCGTAGTAGCCCTTGGCCGCGCCGATCTGGCGGGCCAGCGGCACCTGGGAGGCGTACCCGACCTCGCCGTCCTCGTCCTTGACGTCCAGCTCGACGGCGTTGAGCTTGCCGCTGCGAACGAGGGCGAGGATGTTGCCGCGCAGGGTGTCGTCGCTCCACCCGATGGCGGTGATGTGTGCGGCACGGATCATGGGGCGGCGCCCCCGGGTGGACACGTCCGTGGTGGTGGTGTTTCCGGCGCGGTCCACTGCTGTGACCGTAGCGACGGGGGTGCCCTTCGGGACCGTGACCTTGAAGGCCCCGGCCTTGTCGACGGGGACCTTCTTGCCGTTGACGGCCACCTCGGCGTCGGTGGAGGCATTGCCGGTGATGGTCACGGGGGCGGCGGCGTTCTTGATTTCGGGGTCGGCCACCTTCAGCTGGGGAGCGGTGGCGTCCACACTGAAGCCCACGACCTTGCGGTATGAGGCGAAGGGGAGGCTGCTGTCGCCCACTACCACCAAGGTGTGCCGGCCCTCGGTGAGGTGGGGGAGGGCCAGTTTCAGGCGAGCGCCCTCAGCTGTGACGCGGACCGCCGTGCCGTCCAGGGTGGCGCGCAGCTTGTCCCTGCTGCCGGCCTCCTCGGTGGCGAGGTAGGCGCTGACCTGTGCGGCCCTGCGACCGTCGAGGACGGCGGCGTCGCTCAGACCCTGGATGCACGGACCCGGCGCGAGGATCGTCCAGGCTCCGACGCCCGTTGCGGTCAGTGCGAGCGCCCCGCTCGTCGCTATCAGGGCGCCTCGACGGGCCGGTCGGCGGGGACGGAAGGAGGGGGTCGAGTGCGATATGCGTCTGGGGGACATCATGACGTCCTTCGTGCTGTGGGCCGGATGCTGCCTCCATTCATTGCCGCTCGATGTCCCACTCGCTACGTTCTGGCCGTATTTCACACGAACGCCGCGTTCGGTTCCCGGCGTGGCGGCTACGCCATGTAGGGGGTGGTTCGGTATGCGGGCTCCTGCTGGAGGTAGGGATGGCGCGACACGTTCGCCTTGGAGGGGCTTCTCATGCGCCATCCGCTCGTCCCGCTCGGCATCCTGGCCGGCGCCGCCGTGCTCGCCTCCGGCTGTTCCCCGGGGCCGTCACCGGCCGCCCGGGAACGCCGTGCGGCCGTTTCACCCGCGGCGGTCAGCACCGTCGCAGCGAAAGCGCCGGCAGAGGTCGGCGCCAACGAACTTGGCCAGGTGCCAGTGCTGATGTACCACCAGCTCACCGAGAGACCGGCCAGCGTCTACGACCGCACCCCGGCTGATTTCAGGGCCGAACTGGAGCGCCTCGCGCGGGAGAACTACGTGCCGGTGACCGCCCGGGACTTCCAGACGGGCCGCATCGACATCCCGGCCGGCACCCACCCGGTTGTCCTCACCTTCGACGACTCGACCAACAGCCAGGTGCGCCTCAACCCGGACGGCACCCCGGCGCCGGACACGGTCGTCGCCATCTTGACGGAGATGGCGAAGAAATACCCGGGGTTCACGCCGGTGGCGACCTTCTTCGTCAATGCTGAGGCCTTCTCGGCGACAGGTTCCGCCAAGGCCCTGACCTGGCTGAAGGAGCACGGGCACGAGGTCGCCAACCACACCGAACGCCACGAGAACCTGCGCTCCCTGGACCAGGCGGGCGCCACGCGGGCGATTGCCGCCGGACAGCAGGCGATCGAGAAGGCGGCGCCGGGGACGCAGGTCACGTCGCTCGCCCTGCCCTTCGGTGCCATGCCTCAGCCAGCCGGGGTCGCCATAAGGGGAACGGGCTACCGCTACGACGGCGTGTACCTCGTGGGGGCCAACCCCTCGGTCTCGCCGTTCGCGAAGGCGTTCACGCCCGGCGCGATCCCTCGGATCCGCTCGGCGGGGCCCGAGGACGAGGACGCCGAGTTCGGTTCGTCGCGCTGGCTGGACAAGCTCGCCGCTGGGAAGAACCGGTACGTCTCGGACGGGGACCCGAACACCGTCGCCTTCCCGAGCGCCTCGCGGAACGAGCTGTCGCCGGCCTTCGCGAAGCGGGCCCGGCCGTACTGAGCCATGAAGGCAGACCAGTACGGGGCGGTGGCCGGGGAGGGCCGAGAAGGCGATGGTCCTGAGTGCGTAGTCCCCGCTGGGGAACGGTCGATCGTGGGGGGAGTTCGAAGGCGCGGAGTACCGCATCCACGGCCTCCCGCTGGTGTGGTCGGAGCTGCTTCGTTATGTGACCGCATCCAGGAACTCCCGTGCTTCGAAGGGCTGCCGCAGCATTTCCACACACCGCAGCCGCCGTCCTCGTACTCACTCCAGGGGTTGCGGTACGGGTCCCGCACGAACTCTCGCCAAATGCTCACGGACTCGGCCGTGACGCCAGGCCAGAGGTAGTTCCGGCTCCCCTCGACCCTGGCAACTTCGCGGCCCGGCCCCGGCCGTGCTCCACGTCGAACCGGCGAAGGAATGCCTGCCAACAGCGATCGACCTCCTGGGGATCGGCGCCGGTCCCGACCACCCCAGCCAGACGGGCTTGTTCACCCCGCCGCTGGGCAGCTTCTCGACCGACAGGCGGATCACGGTGCCCTCGATGATCGGCAGCGGCCCTTCGTGATCGCCCCATGCCGCCCGGCGGGTGAGCCGGGGATGCAGCCGGTCCCACGCCTGCGCCGTTGCTGTCCCATACTTGTCGGTGTCCGTGAGGGTGACCGCGTCTGGATCACCCCAGGTCTCGGGCCGGCCTAAGACGAACTCACCGCCCTGCTTGGGCGGGCGGCCGCCCTGCGGCGGGCAGATCCACGGCACCGGAACGGGCTTACGCACCACCCGGTCCGAGAGCCCGTCGTAACCCGCGTCCCTCCACGGCACTGGTCGAACTCGCCCGTGCCTACGCTGCGGTGGCCTCCGGCAGTACTCGTCGGTGAGGGCGGGCGGCTGGGTCACGGTGATCTGGCCCGGGATCCTGCTCGTCCTGACGGGCTCTCCGGCCGGCGGCAGCCTGGCTACGGGTCGGCGTCGAAGGCAGCTGCCTCACCGATGTGTTCGATGGTGCCTGGCAGGTCGTCCAGGCGATCTCGCGGAGACGCTGCCCAGCTACCTCGATTCCCAGGCGGCCCAACACCTGGCCACCAGCGACGGCACCACGCCGCGTCCCGCGGACGAGCTGCGTCTGTGCGTTCCGCTCTCCGCTCCAACCAGTTCGGCCGGACCGCAGAATGTGGCCCGGCGGCCGGGGTGGCGTACGAGCAGAAGCTGGACGGGTTCGGCACCATCGAGCTGCACGAGATCACCGGGGACCGGATTGGCCGACGCCGCTGGACCAACGCGCTCCTCGCGTCTGTCGACCTCGACCGCACCCGGTGACCGAGAGCCGCGGGCCGCTTTCTAGGCTGACCCCATGTCCGACGAGTCACCACTCATCCGTAGCGTGCGGGCGGCTGTCGCCGCCGCTCCCGAAGACGTGCCCCTGCGGCTGCACTTCACCGAACTGCTCCTGGCGGAGGGGAGGCACGACGAGGCCGTCACGCAAGCCGCTGTCGCGCTGCAGCACGCGCCGGGCGACGAAGCCGTACGGGACCTGATGGTCCGCGCCATGCAACTGCCCACGGCCGGCACGCCCCCGCCCGCGGCCACCGCAACGCCGCCCCCGCCCACCACTACCCCGCCCCGGGCCGCCGTGTCCGCCGCCCCCTCACCCGCCACGGACGGCACCCAACCCCCTGCCTTCGACTGGACCGCCGCCGAGCAGGAAGTCGCCGACGTCGTCGGCCCCCGCTTCGCTGCCGACCCCACCGATCCCACTGACCACGCCGACCCCGCCGACGCAGACAATGCCACCGAGGCCCCCCTGACCGCGGACGGCAGCGGCGACCCGGCCGACGCGTCCGCCTGGGACATCGACGCCCCCGGCGACGTACGCCTCGCCGACGTCGGCGGGATGCAGCAGGTCAAGGACCGGCTCGAAGCCGCCTTCCTCGCCCCGATGCGCAATCCCGAACTCCGCAAGCTGTACGGCAAGTCGCTCCGCGGCGGCCTGCTCCTCTACGGCCCGCCCGGCTGCGGCAAGACGTTCATCGCGCGGGCCGTCGCCGGCGAACTCGGTGCCGGTTTCATGTCGGTCTCGCTCTCCGACATCCTCGACATGTACATCGGCACCTCGGAGAAGAACGTTCACGACATCTTCGAGGCCGCCCGCCGCCAGGCGCCCTGCGTGGTCTTCCTCGACGAGCTGGACGCGCTCGGCGCCAAGCGCTCGCGCATGCACCATAGCGGTCTGCGCAATGTCGTCAACCAGCTTCTCACCGAGCTCGACGGCATCAACGCCGCACAGAACGAAGGCGTCTTCGTGCTCGCCGCAACCAACGTCCCCTGGGACGTGGACCTCGCCCTGCGCCGCCCCGGCCGCCTGGACCGCACCCTGCTCGTGCTGCCGCCCGACGCCCCGGCCCGGGAGGCGATCCTCCGCTACCACCTGCGCGAGCGCCCCATCGAGTCCGTCGATCTCGGAAAGATCGTCAAGGTCACCGAGGACTTCTCGGGCGCCGATCTCGCCCATGTCTGCGAGAGCGCGGCCGAGTATGCGCTCCTGGACTCCGCCCGTTCCGGCACCGTCCGCATGATCGGCACCAAGGACCTCCTGAACGCGGCCAAGCAGATCAAGCCGTCCAGCGAATCCTGGTTCGCCTCCGCCCGTAACGTCGCCATGTTCGCCAACGACGGCGGTATGTACGACGACCTGGTCGCCTACCTGAAGAAGAAGCGCAAGCTGTGAGTGGAACATCCCTGCACCCACGGGTCGAACAGGCCCTCGAGCTCTATGGCATGAAGCGGCGCGAGGAGGCCCTCGCCCTCCTTGACCGGCGTCTCGCCGAGGCACCCGACGACCACGAGGCGTGGACCGCGCGCGCCCGCTGCCTCACCGCTCTCGGCCGCAACGAGGAGGGGCTCGACGCCGCCGACCAGGCGCTGAAGCTCGAACCCGAGCTCGCCGACGGCCACTTCATGCGCGGATTCGCCCTGCGTAGGATGAGCCGGCTGCCCGAGGCCGAGCAGTCGCAGCGCGAGGCCATCCGCCTCGCACCGCAAAGCTGGGGCCCGCGTGCCCAGCGTGCCGAGATGCTGATCTTCGTGGGGACGAAGGAGGAGGCACTCCAGGAGGCCCAGGAGGCCGTACGGCTCGGCCCCGACGTCGTCGACACATGGCACACCATGTACAAGGTCGCCGCGTTCAACAGCCGCTCCGACCTGGTGCAGGAGTCCGTGCGGCAGCTCCTGCGCATCGACCCGACCGACCAGCTCGCCGTCACCGAGGTCACGGAGCGCGAGGTCCGCAAGCCCGGCACGTCCGCCGCCCGGGCCGCCGACCTCTACGCCGGCGCACTCGCCGCCGCCCCCGACTCCGAGTCGCTCCGCTCCGACCTCGACAGGGCCGTCTACCGGATGCTTCGCGGCACCCGGTGGCTCGCCCTGCTCTGCCTGGTCATGGCCGCCGTCACCGTCGACGTCTTCCCCACCGGGGGTGGGGCGAAGGAGCTGCCCGCCCATCTCGGCACCCGGCTGTGGGCGCTGACCCTGATGGCCGCGGTGTGGGGCTTCGGGGCCTGGCGCCGCTACCGGCGGCTGCGGACCGGGGCACAGCTCACCGTGTTCGCGCTCGTGCGCCGCTCGTTCTGGCCCAGGGTCGTGCTCGGTCAGGCCACCTGGGCCACCCTGTGCGCGCTTCTGCTCGTCGCTCTTCCGTGGAGCGAGCGCACCGTCCCGCAGGTCCTGTTCTGGCTGGCACTCGTACCGAACCTGCTCAGCATCACCCACGACCGGGACAAGGTCTGATGAGCCGGGTCCTGCAACGGGCCGACGCCCTCTTCGACCTGGGGCGCTACGAGCAGGCCGCCGCACTCGCCGCCCAGCACCTCGCCGGCGACCCCGACGACGCCAACGCACTCGTGCTGCTCGCCCGCTGCCGGCACGGCCTCGGCGACGAACAGCAGGCGCTCACCGCCGTCGAACACGCCCTGCGCGTCGCCCCCGAGTCGGTGAGCGCCTGGCTGATGCGCACCCACGTCCTGCTCGCCCTGAAGGAGTACGAGCAGGCCGAGAAATCCGCCCAGCGTGCCGTCGAACTCGCCCCGCAGTACTGGGCGAGCCACTACACCCTCGGCATCGTCCTCCACCGCGCCGTCCGCGGGAAGCGCAAGCGGGCCGCATACGAGTCGGCCCGCACGGCCGCCGCCCTCGCCCCTGAGGAGAGCGACGCGCACTTCCTCGTCGGCCTGACCGCCCACCACGCCGGCAACCACCGAGTCGCCCAGCAGGCCTACGAGACGGCGCTGCGCCTCGACCCGGACAGCAGCCAGGCCCACAACAACCTCTCGCTGCTCCATCTGCGCCGCCGCTGGCTCCGTCCCGGCTCGTGGACCCGGGCCGCTGAGGGCTTCGTCCAGTCTGCCGCCCTCGACCTGGACGACCGGCAGGCCCGCTACAACCTGGAGAACATGGCCTGGGGGACGGTCATGGGCTCCCGCTGGGTGGCCCTCGTCGGAACCGTCGCGGTGTCGTTGGGCTCTGCCCACCTGCGTGCGGGCGCCGCCGGCACTGACGCCCTCGTCACCTACCTGGTGTGCGCGGCCGTGCTGGTCGGCAGCTGGGGAGGCTGGCTGCTGTGGCAGACCCGGCGGGTTCCGCCCCACCTGCGCCGTCCCCTCCTGCTGGTGTCGCGCGGCTGCCGGCCGGTCCTCGGGATGACGTTCCCCATCGCGCTGCTCATCGTCCACTCGGCCTTGGCGCTGGTGCTGTGGCGCAGCGCCGTGTTCGCCGCGCTTGCGATTCCGCTGTTCTTCTTCGCGATCGTCACGTCCGTGGCCGGCCGTACCGCCCTCCAGCAACGCGCGCCGAAGCCGTAGGAGGCAGGGAAGCGGCGCAGGAATCATGAATGTGTTGGATTCTGGCCCCATCTCGTGAGCGGTGGGGCCGCGCTCGTTGTTGTGGTTCAAGGGGAGTGGGTCGGGGAGACGGTCGGGCCGGATATGTGGGGGACGTGCCGGGGGCATCGGCGGCTGTGGGGCTCTTCACCACCTGGCACGACCAGCGCCGACTGCACACCTTGGGCGACCGCGGCCCGCTCACCAGCAAGCGGATTCAGCAAGCTGGCACGTACTCAGGCTGGTGGTGATGCTCGAGTCGGACTACAGGATGTTCCATGGGAGCGTGATGTCGCGCTGGCGCAGGTCGTTCACTCGCTTCTTGATTTCGGAGAGGCTTCCTGGCGCGTGATGGACTTTGCGGGCGTTAGTAGTGATCATGCGTAGTTCGCGTATGTCTCGCAGGGTTTCGTATCCCGGCCATTCGGTGATGTGGGTGCCGTAGGTGTCGGCGAATGCCGGGTAGTCCTTGCCGTTTCGGAACCGCCGGCTGTGGACTTCGATCGTGATGAGGTCCCATTCCGGCTGTCCCAGCGCTGCGGTGTCCCAGTCGCAGAGAACCACGGAGTCGCGATCGAACAGAGCGTTGCGGTGTTGTGGGTCGCCTTGGACGAGGGCTGGGGGAAGGCCGAACTTCACCAGGCCGAGATCTGCTTCGAGGCGGTCGGCTTCTCCCCGGAGGAAGCGAAGGTCATCCGGTGACAGGACGGTGAGGGATCGGCGGATGGCCCGGAGGTTGTCGTGGGCTGGCAGCTCGAAGGGGGGCAGGCCGATGGGCGGAGCGGACGGTCAGGAAGGAGTCGCCGTTCCTCGGCGTTGGGGCGGACCGGGTGGTGTCACGCGGACACCGTCGGGCGACGGATTTGGGCCCGACGGTGTCCGCGTTGGGGGCTTCAGGATTCGGGGTTGGCCAGGCGGCTGAGCATGGTTACGGCGTCGTCGTGCGCCACCGGCTGGAAGAAACGTGCGTCGACGTTCTCGACGGCGGCGATCGCGCGCGGAGCCAGCTCGGCTCCGGCACTGGTGACACGCAGCCGTTTGGCGCGGGTGTCGGCGGGGTCGAGCTCGCGCTCGATCAAACCCTTGGCCTCCAAGGCGCGCAGGACCTGCGAGGTCATCTTGACGTCGGTGCCGGCCTGGCGGGCCAGGGCCTGCTGGTTGGGGTGTTCGCCGTGCGTGTTCAGCCACCAGGTGCAGGCAAGCAGAACGAACTGGACGTGGGTGAGGTCCATTGGGCCGAGGGCCGCGTTGATATCGCGCTGCCAGCGCAGCGTGGCGTGCCAGAGCAGGAATCCGGGGCTGTCGCCGGGGCTGAGGGCCATCAGTCCTGTGCCAGCTTGACCAGGGCGGCCATGGTCTCGGGCCAGTCCGCGGTGACGGCCGGACCGATCCGCGGGCCGAGCTGGTCGGCGCCGGTGCCGGTGATCTCCATCCGGTACGTCAGTCGAGTGCGGCCTCGCTCGCCCTGGTCGAGCCGGTGAATGGTGCGAAGGAGCAGCCCGTCGAACCGGGCCTCGTCCACAAACAGTTTGTTGACGGTCGCCTCGGCGACGAGGAGGTGCACCGGGTCCTGGCCGGCTGGCGTCATCACGATCTCAGCGCCCGCCGCGAACGGGCCGCTGATCTGGATGCTCGCGATGTCGGTGTTCCAGACTCCCCAATTCTCGACGTCAGCCCACAGACGCCAGATCGCCTCGGGTGCGGCGTCGGTCTCGGTGCTGTGCTCGTACGTCCACATCAGTGGCCTCCTGGTCAAGAAGATTCTCTTCGAGAAGACTATCTGTGCGGAGATTATCTGTCTACACGCCCCTCAGCGCCCCTCCTTCGCCCCAGGGGCAGCCCTCACGCAGCACTACTGCTACGTCAACCCCCGAAAGACTTCCGGAGCCGACCACTAAGCCGCTCACCGGCCGCTCTCCGACAGCGCCAGAGCCACGAACCAGCCTCTTTCGGCCGTCTGCTTGAGAGGCGATGACCGTGGAGCACAGCAAAGAGGCGGAGCCGGCCGGGCTGCCGGTTCGCGCGCCACAGGAGCAGTGGGTCCGCCGCCGGCCGGGCGGGTGGCAGCCCATGAAGACGGACCTGTTTGCCGGTGCGGCGGACGTGGAGACTTGCGCTTCGGGCCGGGTGAAACGCGGTTGGCCCGCGGGGAGGGTGTGGCGTGAGCAAGATGCGGAGCCTGACGAGCGAGCTGGGCCTTTCGCGGCGAGTGCCGGTCGATGCGGAGCAGGCGTTGCGTATGCGGGCGGACTGGGACCGCTTTCCTTGGTGCCCACCGCCCCTTCGACCTTCGCTTCGAGGTCTGCGGGCGGTTCCCCGACGTGCTCTTCCTGGTGCCGACACCGGAGGGTCCGATGCGGGCCCTTACTCAAGCCGTCTGCGAGCAATGGCCGGAGGTCCCGCCCTATGGGGGCCGGTTCGCCGAGATCATCCCGCACCTGACGGTGGCCCACGGTCAGGAGCCGAGCGTATTCGACGAGGCCGAGGCCGCCCTCACCGGCCGTTTTCCGGTCACCGCCCACGTTTCGGCGGTTCAGCTGTTGGTTTGCGACGGCGAGCCCTGGCATGAACAGGCGGCCTTTCCCCTGCGCGGCCGAGGAAGATCTTCTCGATGCGGTCGTCACGGCTGGCGAGGTCGCCGTACCGAACGTCGCAAACCGTCAGGATCCGTCCGGAGCTGCGAAGCGGAGATCACCGCGTGGGTCGAGGCCAAGTGCGCGGCGGTCGCCCGGCGGCTCCGCGGCGAGGGGCGGGCAGCTGGACTCGGAACGGCAACCGGGCCGAGAAGGGCGGGCGCCGGGGCCGGGTGACCTGACGCCCCTGACCGGCACAGCAGCCGCCCGACCTGCCCGCGCCTGGTGCACCCTGCCCCATGCCTGGTGCGTCCTGCGACTTCACACCCTGCGCCGAACCCCACGAGCCGAGCTGAGGGCCCCCAACCATTCGCCACTCAGCGAAGCTTTGCGGCACGCTGGAGGCATGAACGACATACGGGCCGCACGGCCGACCGCTGCCCACGCCGACACCGACACCGACGCACCCGACCCTGCGGCGCGCCTGGCCGCCCTCGCCGCGGCGCTGGCCGACGAGACCCGGGCCGCCATCTGCATGACTCTGCTCGAAGGGCGCGCCTGGACCGCGGGTGAGCTGGCGCGGATCACCTCGGTCGCGCCGTCCACCGTCAGCGGCCACCTGGCCCGGCTGCTCGACGCGGGCATCTGTGTGACCGAGCGGCAGGGCCGCCACAGCTACGTCCGGGTCGCCGACGCGGCGACGGCCCGCCTGGTGGACGAACTGGCATCGCACGCGATTCCGGGCCGGGACGCCGCGCACGCGGTGCCAGTGGTCTCCGCGCCCGACCCGCTGGCCCGCGCCCGCACCTGCTACGACCACTTCGCGGGGCGGTTCGGCATGGCGGTCACCGATGCAATGGAGCGGCGCGGCCTGCTGTGCACCGAGGGTGCCTTCCAGCTGACCGAGGCGGGGCGGGAGTGGTGCGGGCGGGTCGGCGTCGACCTCGCCCACCACGGGCGCAGGCCGCTGGCGAGCTCCTGCCTGGACTGGACGGAGCGCCGCCGCCACCTGGGCGGCCTGGCCGGGGCGCGCCTGTGCGCGCGGGCGCTGGGGGAGGGGTGGGTGGTACGGCCGGAGGGCGGTGGGCGCGGGCTAGAGGTGACCGAGACCGGGGAATCGGCCTTCGACGCCTTGCTCGGGATCGTTCCAGCTGCTTGGACCTGAGCTGAACATTTCGGTAGACGCCGAAATGTTTGCTCGGTAGGGTGCGGTGATGAAGTCCCCCCTGACTCTGCTTTCGCCCCCCGCCCTCACGGTCGCCGCCGTTTCCTTCACGGTGTTCGCCTGGGCCTCGGCCTTCGTCTCCATCCGCAGCGCCGGTGCTGCGTACTCGCCCGGGGCACTGGCGCTCGGCAGGCTGCTGACAGCCTCCCTGGTGCTCGGCGTCCTGCTCCTGATACGCCGGGAAGGTCTGCCACCGCGAGGAGCCCGGCGCGGCATCCTGGTCTCCGGACTGGTGTGGTTCTGCGGCTACACGGTCGCGCTGAACTGGGGTGAACGGCTGGTCGACGCGGGTACGGCGTCTCTGCTCGTGAACACCGGGCCCATACTGATGGCGTTGCTCGCGGCCCGTCTGCTCGGAGAGGCGCTGCCACCGCAGTTGCTGGCGGGCATGGGCGTGTCCTTCGTCGGCGCGGTGGTCGTCGGCCTGTCCATGTCCGGAGGCGGCTCCACATCGTTGCTCGGGGTCGTGCTGTGCCTGCTGGCCGCCGTGGCGTACGCGACCGGTGTCGTCGCGCAGAAGCCGGCGCTCTCCTTCGGAACGCCCCTGCAGATCACCGCGTACAGCTGCCTGACCGGCGTTGTGGCCTGCTTGCCCTTCGCCGGGCAGCTCGCGACGGAAGTCTCCGAGGCGCCCCTGTCCGCCACGCTGAACCTGGCCTACCTGGGCGTGGTGCCGACCGCCCTCGCCTTCATCACGTGGAGCTACGCCCTGGCCCGGATGCCGGCCGGGAAGCTGGGCTCGACCACGTACGCCGTACCGGCCGTCGTGGTGCTGCTGAGCTGGGCGTTCCTCGGCGAGGTACCCGCCTGGCTGACGCTGCTGGGTGGCGTGCTGTGCCTGGCCGGAGTAGCGGTGGCCCGGCGCCGGCCCCGCTCGGCGACCCGCGTCGCGGCGTAGGCCGCGAGCCACTACGGCCTCGGGGGCATCGGGTCCACCCCGACTGACCGCGGTGGCTCTCCGCAGGCCGCTGACCGCACCGGGCGGACAGGAGCGGACGGCTCCGGCCTGAGGAACCTGGAGTCTCTGCTCGGCCGCACGCGAGCTGCCGCCCTGCATGTGACCACAGAAGGCTGCACGACGAGCGAACCGGCCCGCCGCCTCAACGTCACGGCTGCAGATGTCAGTCAGCACGCGACAGTGCTGCGGAACACGGGCCTCATCACCACCAGCCGCCGGGGCGGGCCCGTGCTGCACCTCATCACCCTCCCTCGGGCTGGCCCTGCTGCAAACCGGTGCCCTGATGCAACCGTGAGGTCCGACGGGCCGCGGCGTCAGACCGGGGGGCGCAGCGTCGCCCTGCTCGGGCGCCGCCGGATACTCGTGCTGAGGTGCGCGAGGCGCCGCACCTGCCGTCCCGGCCCCCTTTAAGCCGTGACTTAAGGGGGTAGGCCGCGGGGGCCGACCCGGTCAGGATGTGAAGCCGCAACCAGCTCATCCCATCCTGGAGATCGCATGAAGACTCATCTCGCCGTCGCCCTCGGCTCCGTCGTGTTGACTGCGGGCACCTTAATGGGCGCTCCCGCCGCCGGCGCGCAGACCGCCACCTACCCGCCCACCGCTTTCGACGTCACGGTCGGGAACACGTGGACGAAGGGCACGATCACCTGGTACAACCGGTCGGTCGTGGTGACGGGGACCCACAAGTCGGTGAGCTCGGCCGGTCCGGCGTACTGCCGCCGCACCTGGGCGTACACCTACAACGCCGCTGACACCGTGAAGCTGGGCTCAGCCGGCTCGGACTTTTCCGACACGGCGTGCGGTACGTCCAAGAACTTCAGCTTCACCGTTCCGGCAGATGTCCCCGGCGGAGCCGGACTCGTGCGCGTGTGTCTCGACGACGGCAATCTCAAGGACCTCCTCTGCCACCCATACCGGCGGCCTGACCCATCCGACCGGTTCGACAAGTGACGTTCCCGCACCAGCTCCAGGGCGGAACAACACGCCCCACGCTCCGGAAGCATCTGCCGCCCCACGAGGCAGCGATTCCCCGGGTCCGCTACGAGTCCAAGGTGACCGCCGCCGACGGGCAGGCTGTTGACGCGGGCCCGAAGATCGCGCTGCAGCGCCTGCCGTAGGGCGGTTTCAAGGCCGGAGGGGACCGGCAGTCGTTCTCCCCGCCACGCAGTGTCATACAGCCCAGGGGCGGCGGTGGCGCAACACTCCTGCCGCGAAGGGTTCCCGCACCCCGCACCCGATGAAGATGGACGGACCGTTGCTCATCTCCATCCAGGTCGGGTCCTCGCCGGCGTCGAGCCTGTTCAGTGCATCCCCCGAGCTCTCCAACTATGGCAACAAAGTGCAGATCAATATGAGGGCCGAGGACGACTCCGTGCTCGGCCGGTTCTGGGCGGAGGCACTCGGTTGGGGTGTCGACAGCGAGGGACCCGGCGTGACCAACCTCGAACCCGTGGGCTTCGCCTACCCCGACCCCGTGGCCGTCTGCATCGACATCGTCACCCGCCCGGAACCCAAAACGGTCAAGAACCGCGGGCACCTTGACCTGGCCACCACCTCGACCTCTCATCAAGCGGAGTTGGTCGCGCGCCTGAGGGATCTCGGCGCGACGCTCGCCGAAGTCGGTCAGGGCGACGTCCCCTGGACGGTCATGGCCGACCCGGAAGGCAACGAGTTCTGCGTCGCCACCCCTCGCTGACCCTGAGCAACGGCTCCGGCCGGTTTCGCGTCAGCGGCGAAGACACCGCGTGGCGTCAGCGTATGCCGCCGGAGACGGGGATGGTGTCGTGGTGATCCAGCGCGCGCATCGTTGGACGTCAGGAAGGCCACAAGCGTGCCGTAGTCGTCGGCGGTGCCTGTACGGCTCCGGTGCCTACGGCGGTGCTACGCAGTGGCTTTCGGCCACCATGGAGGACTGCCCCGCCCCTGGAGCCGGCTGTCCATGGGGCGCCCCTGTGGCGCCCGGTCGCAGGTCGGGTGCCCATGGCATCGGCCCGTTGGTGGCCCCGGCCCGCGCGCGGAACCACGTACGAGCAGGACGACCGCCGACCCGGTCCGAAGACGGAGAAATCCGAGGGGAGCGACGAAGGACACTTGTCCACGGCCGGTACGCCGTGGGCGCGGCGGCCGTCCCAGCTGCGCCGTGCTGGTCCGCTGGTCGGCGGCCTCCGCCGGTCGGCGGTGGCGCGCTGTCGCGGCCCGCCTGCCCTTGCGCTGTGCAGCCTGTCCGCCCTCACCGCCCGGGCCGGGCGGGACGCCGCGCCGCACATCCTGCCGCTGGAGGGCAATCCGGACCTACGTGAGACCGACGCCCAGCTCCCTCAATACTGGAACCGGCATCGGCCCCGCCTGCTCTCCATCGCGGATCGTTTGCGGAGTTCACCCTCTCGTCGCGACCGGGACAATGACAGGGTGATCAGGTGTCATCCCGGCCAACTTGATCGGAACCGAACTCGGCGAGCAGCAGAGCGATATCGTCGGCTCGGTAAGAGGAGCCCCGGGCGTTATGCAGAAGGCGGTTCGCGAGTTCGTCCAGCGAGCCTCCAGGGGCGTGCGCGAGGGATGCTCGCAAGCCGTCGATCCCCACGCTGATGTCGGCGCCGCGTTCCTCGACCAGTCCGTCGGTGTAGAGGGCGAGGACGGACCCTGGCGCAAGGTCGATCCGGCTTGCCGGATAGGCACTTGTGTGATCCACACCGAGGAGTGGACCGGCGTCCAGCTCAAGGGCGGTGGTCGTAGCGTCGGGACGGCGGAGCAGGGGCGGGGGGTGGCCGGCGGTGACGGCGTAGGCGTGGTGGCCGTGTGGTTCGACGTGGATGTAGCAGCAGCTGGCCAGCAGCCCGGGGTCGAGGTCGACGAGGGTCCGGTTGGCGCCCGCCATCACACCGCCAGGCGTATGACCTACTGCGGCGAAGGCCCGTACGGCGCTGCGTAGTTGGGCCATGGTGGCCGCGGCGGCGATACTGTGCCCCTCAACGTCTCCGATGACAAGGGAGATCCCACTACCGGTGGGGATTACGTCGTACCAGTCGCCACCGATGTCCATTCCGCTGGTGCCGGGCAGATAGCGCGCGACAGTGCGAATACCCGGGACCACCGGCAACCGGTGCGGCAGGAGTGCCTGCTGCAGGCCGCGCGCGAGGGCGAATTCCGAGTCGTAGAGCCGCGCTCGTTCCAGGGCCTGGGCCATCAGCCCGGCGAGTGCGGTGAGCACGCCGCGATCCTTCTCGGTGAACCGGTGGATCTCGTCGAAGCCGAGGACGCAGGTGCCGACAGGGCGGTTGGAGGCGATCAGTGGCAGATACGCCCAAGAGCTCACTTGGCCCGTGGGGATGCCCGGATAGCCCTGGGCGAGGTCCTGTTGCGACTCGATGAAGAGCGGAGCGCCGGAGGTCAGGGTCTCTGTACCGGGCAGGCGAGCACGCAGCGATACGCCCTCCAGCCAGTCGAGGAAGTCTTCGTGGTGGCCGGTGTGGTGGAGCAGATGCATCGTTCCGTCGCGCACCACGTAGATCGCCAGCTGCTGGCCCCCGAAGGCTGGTAGGAGCTGCTCGGAGATGACTTCGCAGACTTCGCGTGCGGTGACCGCCTCAGTCAGCGCGCTGCCCAGCTGCAGGACGTGGTACATGACGCCCAGACGCGGCGGTGTGGCAGCGGTTGCGGTCCCGGCCGAGGAGGCGGATGACGTCGAGGCCGGAGGTGAATGGCCGGAGGGCACTACTCGGCCGGTTACGCCGTCCGCTTCCGGATGGAGGAAGAAGGTGAGCCACCGGTCGGGTGGTCGGCAGGCCTGGAAGGAGACAGGCGCCTGCGAGATCATCGCGGACCGGTGCCGGTGCTCGACGTCGGGATCAGACAGCCACGGCAGCAGGTCCGAGAGAAACTGCCCCAGCAACTCGTCGCCGCGCACGCCCAGCAGCTGGAGGGCGCTGTGGTTGGCGTAAGTGACCCGCCCGTCGGGCGCGAGGGAGAAAACCCCGTCCCGCAGTCGTTCGACCGCCGCGACGGCCGCGCTGCCGGCCGTAGCGTCGACCACCGTGCCGACCAGGTGGCTGCGTGCCCGAGTGTCGTCGGCTTCTCGGGCGCGGCCCCACAACTCGACCGTGCGGTAGCCCTTGCCGCCGTTCCCGCGATCACGTATGCGCAGGCGCACTTTGATCCGTCCCTCGGTAGCTGCCGCGCGGGCGGCCGCTCGAAGGGCGGCGCGGTCGCCGGGGTGCAAGCAGGAAGCCAGCGTTTCGGCTCGTCCGTCGAAAGCGCGGGGGTCGAGACCGAAGATCGCGCAGAGCTCGTCGTCCACAGCGAAGGTGCCGGTGACGAGGTCCCAGTCGAACAGGCCGGCCCTCACGGCCGGTGCCGAGGGAGCTGGGGTCTCGACGGGGATCGACTGCGGGTCGCACTCGACGGGGTCGCCGGTACGAGCGCGGAGGTCGGCAAGAGCGGCACCGAGCCGTCTGGCGGTGGTCCGCACGTGTCGGCGCTGGGCCTTGGACAGCCCTTCGCCGCCGGGTGACGCCGCCCAGACGATCGCCAGCGCCCCGAAGTTCTCCTTCCCTGCGCCCACCGGCACGGAGCAGGAGCCGAAGGCGTACGGCAGAGCTACGGCGAGCTGAGGAAACCGGCGCATCGTCTCGTCGGCGTCGGCCAGGTGGATGGTGCGCCCGGAGCTGTAGGCCGCGGCGACCGGGATGGGGCTGCTCACCGGAATGAGGTGCCAGCCACCGAGCAGAGAAGGTGGCACACCGCATGTCGCGGCGAGCACGATCGACCGACGGTCGCGGGAGCGGAGAAAGATACTGCCGGCGTACGCGCCGGTTCCTTCGACAGCCTCCACGACGGCTGCACCGAGCAGGTCCTCACACTGCGCTATCCCACCGACGATCATTTCGCCCATGGCTCCAGTGTGCGCAGATAAGCCCATCGGCCAAAGGCGGGAACTCGGCGAAACGCATCGATCACACTTCGTAAGGTCGGTGCGCCCCGGCCATGGCTCTGCCTGGCGTCCCCGGCCACCCCGGGGTGAGACTGCAACCGCGACGGTATCGAACACGTGCGGGGCCGGGACACAGGGCCGCAATGCCGAACTTGACAGCTACTGTCACCGTTACTCGGGATCACCCATGGAAGCGGGGATCCCAGGGATCCGAGTCGGGGGTCGTTGCTTCGGTTCGAGTCGTCCGGGTCCCAGATTCCGCTGTCGTCTGGTGGCCGACGATGCCGGCATGCTGCTCGACGAACGGCTCGGCACATTCACTTCCGGACCCTGTTCGTCGGCTTCCACCTCACCTTCCTCATCCAGCACTGGCTGGGCGCCGAGGGCATGCCGCGCCGCTACGCCGACTACCTCGCGCCGACGGCCTCACCGCCCTCAACACCCTCTCCTCCATCGGCGCCTTCCTCCTCGGCGCCTCCACCCTCGCCTTCATCTACAACGTGTGGAGACCGCCAAGGACGCTCAACCTCAAGCCCGAAGGAGTTCAAGGCGCCATCCTGGACGCCCTGACCAGCGGCCGCATACCTACTCGCGACACCGGCAGCACACAGGGGTCCTGGGACCACTACGCCACCGGTTGGGGCGTGGCCGACTGGTCCGTCGACACCCGGTGGCGCGGCTGGACCCAGTACGAGGGCCACGGACCCGGCCCGGAGCATCTCGGCACTCCCGGCGGCATCCTCGAACTCGGCTGCGGATCAGCGATCGAGCTGGCGCACTACGCCCGCCGCAGGATCCCTGTCACCGGCGTGGACCTCGCCCCGGCTCACATCGACGCCGCCCGAGCCTGCTGCACCGGTCTGCCCGCCGACTTCCACAACACCGACGTCACCACGTTCCTCACTGGCACCGAGCTCCTCTGGGACGTTGCCCTGTCGCGGTTCGGCGCCGTCTGGTTCAGTAACCCGCGCCTTCTCCTGCCGCTGATTGTTGCCCGTCTCAACCCTGGCGGGATGCCCGGGTTCAGCCACGCGCCCGCCGTGCCCGGCTGCTACGGCCCGCAGGGCATGTACCCGGGGGCGCTGCGCGGGAGGCCGATCCACGTCCGCCGCTGGTCCTACACCCCCGGAAGTGGACCAGCCTTCTCCTGGCGGCTGGGTTCGAGCGGGTAGCGGCGGCGGTACTTCCCGCGCCCAATCCAGCCGACCTCGGGACCCTCGTGGTCCGTGCGTGGGCCCCGCCCTGCATCCGCCGGGGATGACCCCACGCCCTCCGTGATCCCCGCAGACAACACCGTGGACGTGACCTGCCGGCTGCGGCCCGCCGCGCACACCTCACCGGAGCGGATCCTGGGCCACACCTACGGACGGGGCAAAAACCAGCACATCCCGGTCCCCGGCTGGCCATACTCGATCGTCTGTGCGCTTGAGCCCGGCCGCAGTTCGTGGACCGACCACTGGACGCGCTCCGCCTGACAACGGGGGACGACACCGTCTCCGCTCAGCAGATGCGTGAACTCATCGGGCGGCTCATCACGGGCGGCCAATGGCAGGCAGGCGACCCGCACGTCCCTGTTAGGGCACAACAATCATGCGAGCCGCGCGTGGCGTCGTGTTCCCTGACGCCACGCGGGTGAGCATGTATGGACCAGCCCTCTTCCTGCACCGAGGCGATGCGATGCCCGACCGCGCCGACCATGTCCACCCCGAGAGCGTCGCACCAAGGTGGATCTTGCGGCACCGGCCGCCGGAGCAGTCATTGTTCAGCGGCATCTACGGGCTGGTGCTGGCCAGCGCCCTGGTGGCCGCGCTGGACGCGACGGGCGAGAAGGCCGATCCCGGTTCGGACGCGCTGTGGGTCCTGCTCACCGCGCTGGCGTCGGGCGCCGCCCATGGGTACGCGCACGTCATCGCCCAGCGTGCGTCCGTCGACGGGGCAGCCACCCCGAGCAGACTGCGGTTGGTGCTCGCGGAGTGGCCATTGGTCGCCGCCGTGCTGCCCACGGTTGGGATACTGCTTGCCGCGGTAGCCGGGTGGTGGGCAGAAGCCACTGCTGTCGACGCGGCCCTGCTGTTCAACACCGTCGCCTTGTTCGGCTGGGGTACCGGGGCCGCCCGCACCGCCGGGCACGGATGGCCGTCCTCGTTCCGGGCAGGGGGCCTGGACATGCTGATCGGCCTGGTGATCATTATCGCGAATGCCCTGATCAAGTAGCCAGACCGTCAGGCGCCATGTCGGCGACACAGGCCGCGATTCATTGATCCGTGGGCACCCTTCCTGTCCGCCGCTGCCGGCGGCGACAACATGTGTCGCTTCGTCTCACCCGGACTGCAGATCGGTCGGACATAATGAGGACGCTGCAAAGATCCCGAAGCAACGTCACGGACGCACATAACACTCCCCGGGGGAGAAGCCCCCGGCCACGAAGCAATACCTCAGCGGGGCACTCACGGGAATCGCACACCCCCGACGCAAGACGCCACTCGGCCCCAGTCGTAGGCGTCGAGCGCGATCCTTTTGTGCCGGGCGAAGACGTCCTGTCGTATCCGCTCGTCGCGGCGGCTGCGGCGCGTGGTGGCCGAGCAGGTTGTGTCGGCGATCGCCTCGTAAAAACAGCCGAAGCGCAGCAGTTGCAGCATCGCCGATCCGGTGGCGGGGCCGGAAGTGACGCCCGCCGGGACGAGGATTGACCCGCCACCGCCGCCGCCGGGCCCGGCGGCGGCGGTGACCAGGAAGCAGCCTCCGCCGCCGCCGTGCCAGCCGCTGCCACCACCGCCCCCGCCGAATCCGCCACCGCCTGTGCCGCCGGTACCGGGCGTGCCGTCGGTGCCGGCCCTGAAGCCCTCGGGGCAGGCGGCTCCGCCCTTGCCGCCGAGGGTCTGGGTTCCGCCGCCACCCCCGCCGCCGCCGTCCGGTCGCTCGCCGCCGGTTTTCCCGGTGTCGCCCGCGTCACCGCCGGTGGCCTCGCGGACGGGACCGGTGAAGCTGGAGCCGCGTCCGCCGCCCCCGCCGCCGGCGGCGACGATGAGGCGGGGGTCGGTGCCGGGAACGCCGGTCAGGGCACAGCTCGCGCGCCGAGCTGCAGGTGCGGACGTCACTGGCACCGCCGCCGCTGCCGCCGGGGCGCTGGCCGGTGACGGCTCCGCCGCCCGTGTCGGTCCGCCCGCCTTCCCGGCGTCCCGGCCCGCCCCCGCGTCCCGGACCCCCCCCGCAAGGACGGGTCTGTCAATCGAACGGTGTATCGAGGTGCAACTTCCCAATCTCGAAGTCAAGCCGCTGTATCGACGTCGGGCCCGCTCAGAGCCTCCAACGCTAAATAGACGCTTCCGGCCCAAGCGGACCAGCGCTTGCCCTCTGATGTCGAGAAAATCGGGTGCGGGTCGCTGGGCCCAGACTGTTTCCTCACCTCATGCACACGACGAGACTGGTGCGTCTCCACCCTTGGGCGGACAACGACCTTTGGCTGCTCCGGCGACGCAATACCTTGGAGATGACGGCTTACCTCGGCGGCCCCGAATCTGATACTGCCCTCCTCGCCCGCCACCGTCGCTGGACCGCCATGAGCGCGAACGCTGCGCACGAGGGCCGGGTGTTCCGCGTGGAGTGCCCGACGGGAGACACCGTAGGGACGGTCTCCTTCGCGCCGAAGGAGTACGAGGGCGAGCCGATCTTTGAAGTGGGCTGGGGCGTCCTCCCCGAGTACCAGCGTCAAGGTTGGGCGACGACCTCCGTCCGAGCCCTCCTCGCACACCTGGCCGCCCTTCCTTCGGCGCACCGCCAGTCGGCGGTTCACGCCTTTCCCCGTGTGACAAACGCGGCCTCGAACGCGGTCTGCCGCGCGGTGGGCTTCACCCTCGTCGCTGAAACGGTGCACGAATATCCCCCGGGGCAGCACCACGCCAGCAACAACTGGCGCTTCACCCTCCCGTGAACCCGAAGCGACCTCAGTCTGCGGTCATGTTCGGAGCCAGATGGTGAGGGCTGCGCCGGCTGCGATGCCGGGGTAGACGTAGAGGTGCTTGTCGTAGCGGGGGGCGTAGCCATGCATACGGCCAGGTGAACTGGGATCCGCCCCAAGGTATAGCCGGTGTCTACTGTGATTTGCTGCTGGGTTTCTACGCCGACCGGGAGAGCGTTCCCGAGGACGCTTCGCTCGGTCCCCCGTAGGGAGTCTTGTCGCGGGATCATCGCCCAGAGCACGTTGGTGCGGCGGCGGGCGAGCGCGAGGACGGCTTGCTTGTGACCTTTGCCTTCCTTGCGCTTCCTGTCGTAGTACACCTTCGATGCCGGGCAAAACTGCACGCTGACCTGGGCTGATAGGTACATGGCCCGTTGGAGACCGCGGTGGTAGTTCCGGGGGCGACGGAGGTTGCCGCTGATCTTCCCGGAATCCCAGGGCACGGGGGCCAGGCCCGCGAAGCTGGCCAGGCGGTCTGAGCTGACGAAAGCGTTCAGGTCCCCGCCGGTCGCGGCGATGAACTCCGCGCCGAGGATGGGCCCCATGCCGGGCAAGCTGAGGATGACCTCCGCGTCCTGGTGCTGGCGGAACCGCGCTTCGATCCGTGCGTTGAGCTCGGCGACCTCGTCGTTGTGTGCCGCGACGACGTTCGCCAAGCGGGCGACCAGCTCGGCCGCCAAGGCCTCGCCCGGAAGCGAGGTCATCTGGGCCTGTGCGGCATCCACGGCCTTCTGCGCGAGTGCGGCGGCGCGGCTGACCCTTCGGCTCCTCAGCCAGGTCTCCAGCCGCTTGGCACCCATGCGACGGATTGCCTCCGGCGTCTGGTAGCCGGTCAGGAGCTGGATCGGGCCCTTCTTCGTCATGTCGAGGCACTCCTCCAGGGCGGGGAAGAACTGGTGGAGTTGAGCGCGGAGCCGGTTGATGTGCCGGGTACGGTCGAAGACGAGGTCCAAGCGCCGGCCTGTGAGAAGGCGCAGGTCGACGGCGATCTCGTCGTTTGGCCTGACCAGACTCACGTCGCGACGGATGCGGGCCTGGTCGGCGACGATGAAGGCGTCGCGGGCATCGGTCTTGCCTTCGCCGCGGTAGGTGGTGGACGCGTGGTGGATCGTGCGGCCGGTGAGGTAAGCGACCGGCTGCCCGTGGTTGACCAGGAGACCGATGGTGAGCGCGGCGATACCAGTGTTGATGTCGACCGCCCACCGACCGCCCACAGGACGTCCTCGGATATCGCCAGCACGTCGCCGACGAGCTGGAGCACCTCGGCCTCGTCGTTGCGCACCCGCCGGGACAGAAGCCGCTTGCCGTCTGCATCGATCACTACCGCATGGTGGTTCTTCTTGCCGATGTCCAGTCCGGCCCAGAGCTGGGGCACGGCCACCTCCGTCGCTTGTCGTCTCGTTCCGATCCCGCAGACGACCTCGCCGACGCTGTCTTACAAGAGCGATCGAGTCGCGATTCCCAATTGGTGGTCGAGTCGTCGCGGGGCTCCGGGCGGCCAAGTTGCCAGAGCCATATCGACTGCAACAGGCAACGAGCCATACCCAGAGCCCCTGGGCTCCGCCGATCCTACGAATGACCAGTTCGAACCCACGAAGAAGGTAAGACAGGGCAACCCCGGGCGCGGCGGCCGGCCGCACCGGCCGCTGCTGTCCTGCGGGACCTTCCGCAACAGCGGCAACAGCCGGGTGACGCTGTTGATCATCCGGCGCGGTCCACGGCCGCGACTGACACTCCTCCCAAGACAGCCGCTGGTGACCCAGGCGGACTGTGGCCGGATCGGATTGCCTGCGTCACAGGTCACAGCCCCGCGGGGCGCGTGACGCCATAGGCTCCTCTCGGCGATTTGTCCGTCTGACACAGATAGGGGCGCAGTACAGCATGCTGAGTGAGATGTCGTTCTGCAGTGAGGACGTTGCCCCGCCGGACCGTTTCGACTACTGGCGTGAGCACCTCTTGAAGGCGTATGCGCCCGCGCAGGTCCTGAGCCGTCATGCCGCCGATTTCGTCGCGACGCAGCGCATCGTGGAGCTGGGCCCGGTGCGCTTGTGGACGGTTGAGCACCCGTCGATGACTCTGCGACGGAGTTCGCGACTGATACGGCAGGCCGACCCCGAGATGTACCACCTCTCGATTCCCCTGCGGGGCGCGATGCATGTCGTCGGTTCCCGGGGTGCGGCGGAGTACGGCGCGCGTGACGCGGTCCTGCTGGACACCTCCCAACCCCACGTCATGGACGCTTCCGCGTCCGGGGGGCAGGGCCGGATAAAAGGAGTCGGGCTCTTCCTTCCGCGTGACGTACTGCCCCTGCGGGCGAACAGCGTCGGCGAACTGATCAACCGGCCGCTGCCGGGCCGGGACGGCCTGTGCACGCTCCTTGCCCAGTTCCTCGCCGGGGTACTGGCGGACACCTCCTGCTATCGGTTGACGGACGGCCCTCGGCTGGGGAAGGTGGTGATCGACCTGGTGTCCGCGCTGGTGGCCCACGCCCTGGGCGGCGACGACGCCCTCGTACCAGAGACGCGCCGGCACACTCTGCTGGTGCGTATCCGGCAGTACATCCAAGACCATCTGCACGAGCCTGAACTGACACCCCGCTCGGTTGCAGCCGCGCACCACATATCCGTCAGTTATCTGCACCGCATCTTCGATGGCGAGCAGACCAGCGTCGCTGCCTGGATTCGCCACCAGCGCCTGGAGAGCGCCCGGCGCCACCTTGCCGACCCCGCGCTGCGGAGCATGCCCGTCCACCTCATAGCCGCCCGCTGCGGATTCGCCCGCGCCGCCGACCTGACCCGCGCCTTCCGCGTGGCTTATGGCCTGCCTCCCACGGAATACCGGAATCAGGCGTGTGCCTCCTGAGTGGACGCATTGCTAACTGAGTGTGGATGCTCAGCCAACGACAACGTCGTCCGCTCACGCCTAGTTTGACCACTGTCAAGGTTCCGAGCGCCGACCGCACCAGCGGCCCGGCACACTCCGTGGAAGGACTGCAGGATGCCGTCGAAGAAAAGCCTGTTGAGGAAGTCACTGTCGTCCACCGGGATCGCCCTGGCCGCCCTGGCTCTTTCGGTCACGGTTCTGGGCGGTCAGGCTTCCGCCGATACCATCGAGGGGATCGAGGTCGACGACAGCGTGGTCAGTGAGCACGCCGAGGGCATCACGGCGGCCCTTCCGTGTATCACCAGCACCGGCGTCCTGACGTGCTTCGACAAGGCGGGCGACAAGGTCTACGTGAAGGACACGCTGGCCGATGGCAAGTCGGCGGTGGGGCTGTGGCAGACCAACTACGGGCGCACGGGCGGCTGCCGGAACAAGCTGACCGCCGGCAAGTGGGCCGAGTGCAACTACGACATGCGCGAGGAGGGGTACATCCAGCTGCAGAACACCCGGTACGACGCCGAGACCAACACGTTCACCTATCCCACCCCGCGCGTGTACTCCATCTGGCTCCCCATAGGCTGACCCCAACGGTTAACGAGGCTTTCGGGCTGCCGTCGGGCAGTGTCGGTTGCTGAGCCCTGCGGCGTGCCGGTGGATCCGGAGGGCGGGGGCCTGACCACTGGGCGCCGGGCGTTTCGTGAGCTCCGGCTGCAGGGCTCGGAGGCAGGATGGGCGACGGGGCCGGCTGCCGGAACGTGGCGCTGGGTGTCGGGGGCGCGGGGATCGGCGTTGCTTGCCGGAGACCACCTCACTATCGATGTCCAGCGGTACCCGAACCCAGACTTCCGCTCGGACGGTCCTGATGGCGCTCGGCTCCGCCGTTCCTCCCTCAGTGATCAACTACCTACCAACCGGGACTGCGCTTGTACTGCTGGTGGTGCGTACGGCTCATGGCCCAGCGGACCGGTCGGGCGCGTGGATCAGGGTCGGCAGATCGTGTAACAGCCTCTTCAGGGCCCTGGTGCCGTACGGCGTCAGGGCCCCCTCCACGCGCGTCCATGATGAGGCCGGCGAAGCCGGCTTCGCCGACGGTGACGTAGAGGTCGGCGCAGGTGGCGAGGAGCGAGACCAGGACCAAGGCGTCGGGGACGCGGCGCGCACCCTGGGCGCCTCAGGTCTCGTCGCTGCGATTGCCTGGCCCTTGGTGAGACCGACGAGCCTTACGCGTCCTGGCGGGCAGCGGCGCTGCTGGAACAATTCGCCCCTGGTCGGTCGTGGGACGAATCTCCATTGCTGCAGCCGCCTCCCCGGGATGCCGGCACCACGACTCATGGTGTCCTGCCACAGTGCAGCCTTCACTCCCGTCCAGGTCAAGCGGATTACGGCAGGGCCCGCGGCCGGTCACGGAACAGCCCGGTCCCGGACCGGCCACGGACGGTGAGTTGCTGTGACCGGGCTCGGCTGCGGTGATCCCAGCCGCGGCCTGCCCGCACGCCCCACTCAGGTGTTGTCCCACACCACGACGTCGAAGGTGCCCCGCACGTCGAAGGCCTGCCCGGCCAACTGCTTGACGGCCAGCCGGACCACTCTGCCCTGGCTCGTCCTGCCGCACACGACCATACCGGTCTTCATCTCGATGTCTTTGGCGGTGGCCTGCGTCTCCGTGGCACCCGCACAGTCTGCGTATGAGGGGACCGTGCCGGAGTTCTCCCACACGAGCGCCTTCGCGCCGTGCTCGGGACGCAGCATGCGGCCGTTGAGCTGGAAGACCGTGAAGTCGTTCTCCTGGTTGATCTCGGACCGCGAGGGCGGCGTGGAGTCGAGATCCTTGCCCTCGGCGTACGCAATCACCAGGGCGCCCTCCCACCGCACCGTGCCGGCGGCTTTCGGGGACGGCGTCTGAGACGGTGCGGCCGCCGAAGGGATGGCCTGGCCGCCCGAAGGGCTCGCACTGCCCGGGGTGGAGTCCAGGGTGGTGGGGGCAGACACCTGCGGCGGTGCGGAAGCCTGGCCTGCAGGTGGCGCCGGCGCGCCCTTCGCGCCGCCGTGGCCGGGGGCCAGCAGGTAGGCGCCGAGTACCGAGATCACCGCCGCCGCCAGGGTCGCTCCGGCACCGATCCACGCACCGCGGTGCGACGAGCCACGGATCGGCGCCCCGGGCGGCCCCCCGGAACCGGGTGCCCCGCCGACGCCGGCCGTCTGGTCGGCCGGACGGGGCCGGGGCGACGGATATCCGGACGACGGTTCGGTCCGCGTCGAGTAGGCCGCTGTCGTGTCCGTGGCTGTCGGTGAGCCACACATGCCTGGGCTGCCCGTGCAGGTGGCGTGCCGCCTGGGACGTGGTGTCGATGTAACCGGACGTGCGGATCTCCTCCCATGACTCGGTGCTGGTGTAGTGGAAGAGGGTGCTCAGCATGGTCACGACCCCAGTGTGAACCGCTGCTGCAGGCGCCGACGCGGCGATGCCCGCCGGGCGTACGGCAGGCCCACAGGCGAAGCTGGAGCAGCGGATGGGCGTTCCTGTGTCTTCACGTCCGCGGGGGAGAGCTGATCAGGCCTGCGGCAGTTTCTTGGCCTTGTCGCTGATGTGTTGTACCTGTTCTGCGGTTACCTGACGGCTCAGCTCGCCACGGCAGCGTTCACTGCGGCCTCCACCACCCAGCTCGCCACCGCACACGTCCGGGACCTGGCGCCGGACGGCACGAGGATCACGCTGCACGACCAAGGGCTGCGCCGGGGCTGCATGCCCCACCCCGTTCCCGACTGAGCCCGCCCGCTGCTGGGGGCGGCCGCTCTCCTTTGGCGGATCGGGTCCTCACCAGCGGCCCACTCTTCAGTGACCTGCTGGGAGTCGAGGGGATGCCGTCCTCGACGGGCTTCGCCCAGGACTGCAGGCTGCGCCCGCCCCAGCCGCCGCGCTCCAGGCTGCGCCGGAGTCGGCGAGGGACGGTGCCGAGTTTGAAGGAGCCGGTGAAGACCATCTGGCCTGTGTGTACTGCCCATTACGGGCTCGCGTGGGTCAGGTGCGATCTCTCGGTTTGGTGACAGCGGTGTGAGAGACGGGCTGCTCCTACACGGGGACGTAAAGCCCGGCAACCTTCGGGCTGGCGAAGCCGTCGTTGGCCGCCTCCTCCTTCACCTCGGCGGGTGAAATCCTGGGCACCCTGGATTACCTGGCCCCGGAGCAGATCGCCGGCCGCCCAGTAGACCATCGGCACGATCTGTACAGCCTCGCCTGCGTCGTCTACGAGGCCCTTGCGGGTGAGCCCGTATTCCAGAGGGACGATGTCATGGCCCTGCTGTGGGCGCACCAATACGACCCGCCGCCGGCTCTCTCCGGGAAATGTCCGGGGATCGCGGCAGCCGTTGACAGCGTGCTGGCGAAGGCGAAGGCCAAGGCCCCGGAGGATCGTTACGGATCACGCCGGGAGTTCGTCGCGGAGTTGATTTCCGCCGCGGGCGGTCAGGCGAGCTGAAACGATGCCCCAGAGACGCTGGTGGCCGCACCGATGGCGGCATACGAGCGGTCGGTACGCGCCGGACCTCTGGCCTGTATGGATCGTGGCCGATCTGGCTGTGGTCGTGGTCTGCGTCGTCGGTGTCGTGGCGTACTGGCTCGTCCGCCGGCTGACGGAACCCACGGAGACCCTGGGCGCTCCGGACGGCATCAGGCTCAGCATCGCCGTCGGACGCACAGTTCAGCGGAGCCAACGTCCGATGGGGCCGCCTTCGGCCGCCTGCGGGCGGGGCGGGCTGAACTCCGGCCCTACTCAGAGGAGCGAGTGCTGTCGGAACCGGCCCACCCGAGCTGTTGAGCCCGCGTGTGGGGGGCGACGTCGCCCGTGTTGGGTCGCCCAGGGCGTGGGTGGCGCCGAGCTCGACGAGCGCGCGCAGCTCGGCGATCCGGCCCGCCAACCGGTTCCCTGACTTGGTTGGGGCCGCCGCAGAACAGCTGCCGCACGGCCTGGTCCTCGACGGCGAGCTCGTCGTCTGGGACGCCGAGGCCGGCCACCTGTCCTTTGAAGCGCTGCAGCGCCGGGCCGCCACCCGCGCCCGCGGCGCGCGGCCTGGCCGCGACGCTGCCTGCGTTTTACATCGCGTTCGACGTGCTGCAGCAGGACCTGCACCTGCCCTACCGAGAACGCCGCGCCCGACTGGAGGCACTGTTCACCGACCACGCCCTGACGGCCCCGTGGACCCTCGTCCTGATGACGACCGACCCGGGCCAAGGCACGCGAATGGCTGGAGGACTGGACCGACGTATCCGGGGTGGAGGGCATCGTGGAGGAGCTGGGGGCGGGTCAGGGTCTGGACACGGCGGTGGAGGACGATCCCCGCTTCGGTGCGGGCCCGGCCGCGGCCGTCGGCTGAGTGCGGGTGGGGGCCAGCCGCCGGGCGGGCGGCCCACTTCCAGGACGTCGTGCCATGGGGCGGGCGTGTAGGTGACATCGGTGGTTGCGCACTTGTCGGCGATGGCGTGGAGCGCGTCGTTCTCGGCTTCGTCGATGGTGAGGTTCCGGCGGAGTTTGGTGGCGGTCCATTCGGCGGTGTAGCGGCACAGTGCGTCGGGGGACGGCGGGAGCCACCGCCAGGTGGTCGGTGGATTCACCGGAGAACAACGGTGACGCCGCGGCTCTCGAGGATTTTCACGGCTTCCTCGAAGTAGGTGAACTGTCCGCCGTGGTGGAGGGTGAAGTTCAACGCATGGCGAGCGATGTCGGCGTCGTGCCAGATCAAGGTGAAGGGCCCGATGACGCCGCGTTGGCCGCCTAGGCAGTCATTGAGATCGTCGAGCCCTCGGCCGAACCAGCGGCCGGGACCGATGAGTGCTTCGCCCAGCGCGCAATAGAAGCCGGGCTTGTCGGTGATGAATCGTCCCTCAAGGTGATGGGTTCCCCCAGTCCGATCCGGCTCGCCGCCTGGATGAGGGCGTATCAGGTCGAGCCACTCAGCTCGGCCCCGCGTGTCAAGTGAGGCCCACTGGTTGGGCGTCGTTGGGAAGCCCTGGTACCAGGATTCCCAGATGCGTCGGGCACCCAGCGAGGGTCGATCGTCGTCCCCGCCGTCTGCGAGCGTGATGTCGACCAGGGACCCGCCCAGCACGGACGGACCGACATTGGCGATCTCCAGACGGACCCAGTGGGACCCCATCTCCTGTCCGAACCGGTCCAGTGCCACCAGTACTCCCCACTCCTGGGTCCAGGCTTGCGGGTTGCGCAGGGCAGCGAGCAGTCGCTCGCCGGGCTCGCACCCAATGAGCTGCAAGGGGATGTCTGGGCGGACCTTGCGCGGGGCGACGAGACCGTCGATGCCGAGGCATTCGCCGACAGGCCCGCCCTTGTAGTCCTCTTCTGTAAGTGCGAAGCGCGGGGCGGCGGGCATGGTGCCGGGGCCGGCGCCGGGCCAGACCTCGCTGTGTTCGATCACGCCAGTGCCGACGACGACGTCGACGAGGTCCGGATCGGTCGCGTTGGGGGAGTGTGAGATGACGACCGTGTCCACCAGGGTCCACGCGAACTGGGGGCCCTTCTCATCTGAGATGTCAACGTCCAGATTGCCCAAAGACCGCGTGGCCTCGTCGGGAAAGGCGAGCACATCGTGCCATGGCCCTGCGGGCGTGCATCCGCGCAGAGTCAGGAGTTCACGTGGTGGCGGCACCGGGTCGGCGAACAGTCCCTCGACATCGGCGCACCGCCCCCAGAAGTCACTCTCAAGGTCGGCATCCTGGCGGGTCAGAAGATATCTGACCGGAAAGATGTGATCCCACGTGGCATGGTCCTCGACCCGCACGAAGCCTCCGAACAGTTGAACCGACTTGGCGGGTCAACGATACGGAGCAACGTTCCCCAGCCCGACGGAAGGGGCAGTCAGCTCTTGTTTTGCCGAGGTCTGCCGATCGCCTGTTGGCGTGCCTGGAGATAGGCGGCGTTCCTACCCGGACTACCCGCCCCGGAGGCGGCCCGCCTCGTCGCGAGCCTGACCCCGTCCGCCCGTGGCCGGACCCGCGCCCACCTTGCTCAGCGCCCAAGGGCGCTGGTCAGCGGTGTGTCCGACGCACCCCGCTCAGTACAGGCTCTGATCACTCAGCTCGGCGCCCTGGGTATCGCTGGGGTACGGGCGCCGGCCTGCCTGCGCTGCGGACGGGCACGCCTGCTGCGGCGGGCGGTGCCCGGCGGCAGGGTCTGCCTCGGCTGCGAGGGCATCCTCACCGCCCACGGCAACGTCGGACCCTGTACCGAATGCGGCGAGACAAGGCCCCGCCCCTCCCGCCAGACCTGTGCACGCTGCCTACGCGCCCAAACCGCGGCCTTCCGGTCGTGCTCCCCTTGCGGCAGGTCCAGCCACCTCGACCCGCGCTCCTCCTGCCGGCCCAGGCCGAAAGTGCCTTGCGCGCTGCGCGATGAGAAGGCCCCCGTCTGCGCCCGCTGGCCACTGGGGCCGGTACGCAAGTCCTGCTACCGGACAGCCCGCTCCTACCCGGGACAATGCCAAGCCTGCGACCAGCAGCGCGTCCTCATCGGACGCGAAGACGACCACCGCATCTGCGGACCCTCCTCGACGGGGGTCAACATTCATCCGTCGCCAACGGTCCACTTTTCACCCGTCACCGACAGCCCGGGACACTACGGCGACCACAGCCTGAACGGCACCCTGATGCTGGCGTGCTGCCCGGCAACCCGGAAGATTCCGGCTGAGAGGGACCTATTGCACGGCGCTGGAGTCCAACAGCGGAGGAGGTGAAGATGGCGCTGAACAAGAAGGGTTCCCGGCGCATGACCGTTGACGGGATTGAGTACCGCTGGCGGATCCGCAGGAAGCCCTCCTACATGCAGGGACTCTGCTGGACACCGATGACCTATGCGGTCGAAGCGGCCAGCGGCAGCCAGTCGGGCACGACCTTGATCGTCACCAGCGGCCAGGCCCATCCCAGCAACTGGGCGGGCGTCGAGACGGAGCCGATTCGTCCAGCTCACGTTGCTGCCAGCATTCGAGAGGCACGGGATCAAGGCTGGGATCCAACCCGGGTCGGTTCTCCTTTCCAGCTCGACCGATCCGCAGGATTTATCGCCCAGTCATGAGATCAAGCGGAGTAGGGCGGCGCATCTGGCCCGGCATCATGTCCTGGTGACCGCATGGATGCGCTGCTACTGGGACGAGGAAGACGTCTGGTTCTACTTCGAAGTCGACGCGGATGGCTGGGTAACCAGGCAAGTCGAACTCCAAGGGCCTGCGCTGACACCGATCGCAGCCGCCTCCCTCGCCGAATGGCAGCAGGCCCATGAAGCGGGCCGCCTCGATGAGTACGACAGCAGGTTCGGGATCACGGCTGAGCTGCCCGTCTCGGAATGGGAAGGCCACGACCCCGAACAACCCACCTCCGAGGAGTTCGAGAACACTGACACGACCGTCGCAGCCACGATGGGCGCGGTCACGGCCAGCTATGCGCCTGGGCGGTTGTCGGCCGCCGCGCATCTCGGCATGTCCCCGACCCTTCTCCGCACTGTCCGAGCCGTTGACACCGCTCAGCTCCTAGACCTGGCTCAAGAGGCCGCCATGCACAGCTTCAGCCAGCGGCTCCCGGTCGACTGGCTCCGAGAGCACCTCGCCGCGGAGGCGACGCACTACCTGTTCCCGACGCTTGTACAGCGGCTCACACACCGTCCCGAGATGCCGCTGCAGTGGAGGTGCCAGCAACTGCTGCCCGTCAGCACCGGCGAACAGATCTGGGGTCTGCTCGACGTTCTTCCCTACACCTTCGACAAGATCCCGGAGACCCTGGACACGGCCTCCAAGAAGGACATCGTCAGCCGCATCGAGCGAGCAGTGAAGGTGCGTGAGTGGATGGAACGAATGGGTGTCGAAGCAGGTTCTTGACGTCCCTGGGCAGTGGTGCAGCCTGCTGGACAGTCTGAGGAAATGGCGGCGCGCTTCTCTCCCCAGCCGGTCCCCCCACAGAGGTCGGCGGGCCGGTGGTGGGGCGGAACTGGGGCGTGGTCAACGCAGATACGACGAGTTCGGCGGGCTTGCCGGATTCGGCCGCCAGGGGCGGGGCGGTCTTCACGGTGGCGCCGTGGCTGATGGTGGTCCAGGTCTGGCCCTGGGGGGCGTAGACCTGGGCGCGGTAGTCGGTCGTGGGGGCGTCGTGGCCCAGCGGGCGGCGGTCCGCGTCGGGTATGCGGGCCACGAGCCGCTCCTGCTTGACGCGGCTGCTGTGTTCTTCGCCGGACTCGGCGCTCACCTCGAAGATGCGGAAGAACTTCGGCGAAGCCTCCTCGATCTTGGTGATCTGATGCACGCCGCCGTGGTTGTACATGAGCTGGTCGCCGACCTTCAGTTCCTGTGCGGCGACGGCGGGTACGCGCCCGATGCCCTGAAGGTGGATCGTTGCGGCGGCTACGTCGATGCTCTTGGGCATAGCGACGTTCTCCTCAGGGTGATGTGAGCGTGGAAGAAGGAGCCGGGGCGCGGCCAGCGGGGGGCCGGTGCCGTACGTTTCGGCGGTTGTGTGGATGGTGTTGGGGCCAGTGATCCGAACCATGGAGCGGCAGTCGACAAGACCCGCAACCGGAGCCGCGGGCAGAGGTCGGGCCCGGGGCGCAGCCGCTATCCGGTGCCCCGGACCGTCCGGTAGCGGTCCGGGGGCACCAAGAATGAGGGGTGGACGGGCTGCTGCCGGATCACGGCCTACCCGGGAGCGGTAGTTCAGCGGGCCGCCGGTGAGGCGCGGGGGATGTAGGTGCGGCCGCGGTTGTAGTGCGGGACCGGGTCGGTGGCGGGGAGCAGGACGCGTTCGTGGTGGTCGAGTGCGCGGCCGTCCGCGTCGTAGTAGGTCGGCTGAGGTTTCTCGTGTTCCACCTGCCACTGGGCGAGGTCGGAGGGGCTCAGTCCCTCGGGGACGGGTTCGTCGTAGAGGCTTTCGGTGATGTCGGCCTGCTTGAGCTGGTGGTCGGTCAGTTCGCCGACCATGTGCTCGGTGTCGGCTCGCACGTCGAAGACCTCGGGCTGTTCGATGTGCGCGAACGCGTCGGTCAGTTCGTGGAGGCAGGTGGTCATGCGCTGCTGCCAGTCGATGGGCATGGACTGCATCAG
This sequence comes from Streptomyces sp. NPDC043680, assembly GCF_056436685.1. Lineage (NCBI taxonomy): Bacteria > Bacillati > Actinomycetota > Actinomycetes > Kitasatosporales > Streptomycetaceae > Streptomyces > Streptomyces sp. NPDC043680. The sequence goes on from NZ_JBWKCE010000017.1 coordinate 84,657, forward strand.
GGTGCGGTGGATGACGAGGTGGTTGCAGTAGCTCAGGCCGAAGTGGTCGTGGACGGGCCCGTCGGTCGGGTGTGTGGTCATCTGGTGCTCCGGGTGGGTGGGTGGGTGGGTGCGAGCGGGCTGCTCGCGGGGTGGATGTGGTGTGTGGTCCGTACGCGCCCGGCTAAGTCCGGTGGCAGCGGCCGGCCGCGAGGCTGGGCGTTGGGCCGGGGTGCCGGGCCGCCCTCGGGGTAGGGGCGGCCCGGCGGCCGGGGGCTCGACCGCACTCGGGGCGGGGGTGTTGGAGCGTTCTTCCGGCATCACCGAGATTGCCCCGGGGCGGGCCAAGCTCCGCACGTCCTGTCGTGTCGGCACCGCGGCGTCGGGCCTGGCAGTCGGACGGCTACCGCTTCGTACGCTGCGACCAGACGATCTACGCGGTCGCCGTCGACGGCGGACCGGTCGCACGCCCCATCCGCTCCAAGGGCGGGGGGAGTGGGCACCGGCTCCCTGCGGCAGTGCCTCATCCGCGAGTTCGTGCTCTCGACCGGCCGCACCCCCAGCCAGGCGGCTCTCGCCGACGCACTCGCCTCCGCGGAGGCCCTGGCGATGGACACCGCCTCCCAGGAAGTCGAACCCGTCCGCCTTCTGCTCGTACAGCACCGGCCTCGCCCCGGGCGGCGGCAGGGCCGTCACGGAGCGGGCCAGCATCGGCTCGACGGGCGGTGAGAGGTGCACTCTCCACTCCTACGCCCTTCGTGCCCCGCTCGCCGCACGCGGCGCTGGGCTCCCGGGGCGACGCGGCACGGGGGGCCGTGGTCATGTCGCCGGCTTGTCAGAGTCCGCGCCTAGGCCTGTCACAGCGATTCGATCAAGGAGTTGGGCAGTGCGAATAGAGCGTCACCAGGTGGGCGGGGCGGCCCTGTCGGCAGCGCGCGAGGACTTCACGAACCGCATCGGGCGTCAGGTGCACTCCATGTCCAAGGCCGGCCGGATGGCCACCTACGAATGGCAGTCGATCGCGGACGAGTTCCTCGACTACCTCGGCGCCCTCTCCGTCGAGACACCCGACCTCGACACCCCGGAGGCGAAGGCCGCCCTCAAGGACGCCTCCGAAGCCGCGGCTGGCGCCGTCGCCTACGCCGCGTACCACCCGCACTGCACCTTCAACGTCTTCCTGGAGTACGTGAACTTCGGCATGAGCTACGACCCCGGTGACGACGCCCCCGAGGAGAGCGTCACACCGGGGGAGTGGATCGACGCGCTGTGCCTGTCGGTGCTCCGGGACAAGGCGAAGTGGCACGGGGAGGAATTCACCTTCGCCCGCCGGAAGTTCGCCGAGCAGGCGAAGGGAACGCCCGTCGCCGAGCTCGCCACGGGGCTGACGGCCGTGGTCCTGGACGATGCCGGTGACGGAGAGTACCCGCCGAGCGCCCAGGCCAAGCTGGCTGCCGTCGACGCTGCGCTGGAGCGGATCCGGACCCGTGCCGGAGAGACCGGCGAGCCTCTCCTGGACCGGCCGGACAGCGCGGCGCTGCAGGCCCTGCGCACGCTGGCCGCCGAGGACCGGGAGGCCTTCGATGCGGCACTGGCCGGCCTCCTGACCAGGCACGCCGCCCTGCACGGCTCGACGACCTCCCCGAGCAGCCTGCTCCCGCTCGTGCCCCTCGCCCTGGCCGCGATCGCGTACCGCACGCTGGGCTGGGCGCCGGCCGTCAGCAGCGACTACCTCCCGCACGCGCTGGTCACCGGCTTCGAGACGCAGGGACCTCGAGTCGCGGGGTTCGGCCGGAACCGACGGCCGGACGCTGTCGCCGCGCTCGCCGCAGGCCCGCTGGTCGTGGAACGGCCGGCCTGCGAGCGGGATGGGATCCAGCGGATCGAGGCCACGTACGAGGAATACCTCCACGAAGCGTTCACTCCCGTCGACGGCACGCCCCTTGCTGTCTGGCATCTGGCCAGCGTGCTGGAGGACCAGAAGCGCCTGTTCCAGTGGCGGACAGGGAACCCCGGCAACCTCGCGGACGCCCAGCTCACCACTCTCCGGCTGGCCTCTCAGATGGGGGCGGCCCTGTTCCGCATCGCGCTGGCGGAGCCGGACACCGAGGTCGAGGTGTCCATCAGCGGACGTTCCCTGCGCTACTCCGCCAAACGGGGCAGGGAAGCCGGTGCCGGGTACTGGCAGATGGCCGTCGCCTTCGCCCTGATCACCGGCGTGCGCGAGGACCTCGCCCCCTTGGTCCTCACCGGCCCCACCTTCGCCGGCCCGGACGGCTCCGCATTTACCGCGTACCGCGAAGCCCTCCACGCCTACCTGAGGGGCGCCGAGCCCGAAGCGGCCGCGCAGCGGGCGCTGCAACAGGCCGAGAAGGCCAAGGACTGGGGCTTCGCAATGCCGCCGGCCGTACTGCTGTCGCAGCTCGTGGAGGGCGACGAGGAGAGCTTCAACCTCGCCCTGGCCGACGCGCTCGAAGCCCACCGCGCCTACTACCAGGTCGCCGACCGCGCCGACGGCCCCGAAGTCTCGGTCAACCTCGACGTCCTCGCCTTGGCCTGTCACGCGCGCCGCCGGGGCTGGGCCATCCGCGTGGCGTCCCCCTACCTGCCGCAGTACCTCCTGCGGGCCGCCGAACCTTTCTAGGAGCTCCACGAACGCTCCTTCGGCCCGGTACTTCGAAGCCGCCGGAACGTCCGTACCCGTGCTGATCGCGACTGTGTCGTGGAAGGCCGAGGCGCAACCTTCCGCGTGGACCCCTGAGTCAGGGGATGCGCCTCGGGACGGCCTCGCGGCCCGAGGCGAAGCACTTTCACCTACACGGCGTTCGGCCGCTGTGGCTCTTCGGCCCTCCCTGGAGCCGGATTCTCCCGCGTGCGCGGGTACGAACCACGCCCCGTACCGCCGCGAAGGGAACCACCACCATGGCCGACGTTCAGCACCGCGCCCACCTGACCTGGGTCGAAGGCCCGCAGATGCATCTCACCATCCAGGCCGACGAACGCGTCGGCGAGGACGACCCGGCTCCGACCTCCGAGGGGTACTGGGAAGTCGACGTCGCCGCGGACCTCGAGCTGGAGGAAACCCTCGACGTCCCGTCGGGAGGCGACCGCGACGAGGCGAAGGCCGCAGCCACCGCAGCACCTCGCCGGCGGCTGGTACCCGCACGGCGACTGGGTCGATGAGCGGTACGAGACGACGGCCATCGTCAAGCAGACCCCGGCCGACTACGACACCGAGGACCCGATGGCCAGCGTCCCCCACCCGCAGGCCGAACTCGAGGCGAAGCTCGCCGAGGTGTCCCCCAGCCCGAGGGTGCCGGCCCTCTGCCGTCACGGAGGGAACGGCCGTACACGAGCCCGATGCGGACCGGCGAAGAGCGCGCCAGACTCCTTGGCCCCTACGGCGAAGTAGAGCGCTCAGCGGGTGGGCGGGACCGAGGAGCTTGGCCTTCGGGAGTCAGTTGCCGCCCAGGCCCCATGCATCGAGTCCGCCGTAGATATGGGCCCTTAGGCAGCGGGGGGCGTCAAAGCCGGAGGCTTCGCCGCGGTAGACGGCAACGAGCGAGTCCTTGCCTCGCCACCAGGTGTCAGCGAGTCCCTGGACTTCAGGTACCGGCTCGAATCCGTCGAGGTCCAGCTCTTCGACGGCGCCGCCCTTGATCTTCGTGATGCTCTTGGCCCAGTAGCCCGCGTGGTCGGCCAGCGCCAGGGCTTCCACCCATCCCTCTGTGCTGGCGTGCAGCGGTGTCCAGCGGTCAGCGTCGATCCCGAACTCGCCTCCTGGCCCGATCATGAAGCCGTGGGCCATGGAGACGCGACCGCTGCCGGCCGGGAACCGCCATCCGTCCGCAGCCGAGCCTTCAGGCACATCGGCTTCCAGAATGCGCGGGCCGCCCTCGTATGCGGGGGCTGGGGGCAGAGCGAAGCCGCCCCACCGCTCCTGAAAGGCCACGGCGCGGTCGATCTCCGGAGCGGGTATCCCGTGTTCAAGCCATACCTCCCGACAGAGCATGAGGTCGCGGCGGGGAACACGCAGCCCGTGCCCGTCAACGAAGTACCGAGCTCGTCGGCTCAAGCCTTCAGGCGCCTGAGGGGTCAGCGGCACTCGGGGGTCCGCCGTCACAGCTTCTTCCTCTCGCGGGAGGAGACCGGCAGCGCGGCGGCGATCTCCCCTCCAGGGCTATGCGCACCAACGCAGGAGCAGGTGAATCCGAATGCACTGGCCATGACGCGGAGCCTAGTGATCGCCTTAGCCACCCACGTTCGGGGCCCCTCTTGCAGCGCCGACGGCCCAGTACCTCTACGGCCTCAGGCAGGACAACTGGAACGCTCAGGGTCCAAGTACCGCGCTCAGTCACACGTTGTGACTGAGCACCGTAGTTGGCCCGGATGGACAACTTCGATGCACAGGTTGAGGCAGTGGCTTCAAGGGCGGTCGCAGGCCGTCACCGGTTGCCAGGACGGACGTGCGTGAAGGCCACTGCCCTGGTAGCGGGGTGGCGATCCGACACCGTGCCGCGCACCCGGTCCCCGACCGCCCGGGACGAGGGCCCGCTGTCCGATGGGCGGGGACGCGCGCCGTGGTGACCACCGCCATGGGTTGATCGTTAGGCAGCCCATGAGGAATCCGAAGCGTGTACTCGTCGTCCTTGCCCTTGCCGGGGCTGGATTTGCCGTGTCCCCAGCCGCTCACGCGGACGGCCTTCTGGGCGGCCTCCAAGGCACGCCGGGCCGCAGCACTCTGGGCTCCACCGTGGACGACCTGCTCGGCACAAACAACGTGCCCGGAACGGCCGCGCCTGGGTCCCTTGGAAGCGATGTGGACTGCCTCCTCGGGAACTGCAACACAGGCAGGGGTCGAAACAACGGCGGCCTTCTAGGAGGGCTGCTCGGCGGCGGCAACGGTGGAGGACTGCCCGGGGGCCTGCTCTAGCCAATGCAGTTGCCTTAACCACTGAGCCGCTGAGCCGCAGGAACTACGCCGTCTTGTCCTGGGCTGACTCTCGGTGCCAGTGGAGTTCCGTCACCGCCTCCGAGGCCTCCCGGCGGACCTCGGAGTAGGGGTGGTGGAGGAACCGCTCGACGATCGGCAGCGCTACCTGGTCGTGAGTGCAGCCGAGGACGGCCAGGACGTAGGCGAGGAGCAAGGGTTCGAAGCCGTCTGCCCCGGCTGCGAGCGGCTCCACCACTCGGTAGGGAAGTTCGTAGTGCGTGGAGGGGCGTTCCTGTACTGGCTGGCGCGGCCGGGCCGGCACCCCGAGGAGTGGACCGTGCTCTACAACGAAGGGCGCGGCCCACTGTGGGAGCACCACGACATGGGGTGCTCGGCCTTCCTGCAGGCGGTGCTCACGGGAACGGCGGACACGGAGTACTTCGGCTACCTCCACGAAGGGCTGAAGCCGACAGAGCACCGCTTCGAGACGGCCGACCAAACCCTCGGAACGTCCCGGCGCTGACGCCGCTCTCGACGACCTGGATCGTCACCGCCGCACCCACTGAGCGCCGTACCTGGCCAGACGGTCCAAGTGGCGCACCGGGGCGCGTATCGAGTCGTGATCATCGGGTGATCCTGAGGAGGTCTTTGATCCAGATCATCGAGGCGTGCAGGTGGAGACTGGCGAGGTAACTGTCGGGAGTCTTGTCGTATCGGGTGTCTCACCGTCCCAGTTCCGGCCTCCTGGTACGTCACGCTCCGGGGCGGGTGAGGCACGTGGAGCCGACGTGAGCCGACCGGTGCACTGATGTCCGGGCGGGGACTCATGGGACATGGCCCGGCACCCGGCTCAGGTTCCGGGGAGGATGCGGCGCGTTTCGTAGGCCCACATCGCGATCTCGACCCGGTTGCGGGCGCCGAGTTTGGCCATCAGGCTGGCCAGATGCGTCTTCACCGTGCTGAGGCTGATGTGTAGTGCATCGGCGATCTCGGTGTTGGTCAGCCCGCGAGCGACGGCGAGGAGCACCTGCTCCTCGCGGGCGGTGACGGGGGAGACCGGCTGGGCCAGGGGCCGACCGGCGGGCAGGTCCGCGAATGCCTGGAGCAGACGGACGGTGACGCTGGGCGCGATGAGCGCCTCACCGTCGGACGCCGACCGTACGGCCTGCGCCAGAAGGTCCGGTCCCGTGTCCTTGAGGAGGAATCCGCGGGCGCCGGCACGCAGTGAGCCGTAGACGTACTCGTCGAGGTCGAACGTGGTGATGACGACCACGGCCAGCGGGTCGGCGACGCCCGGGCCGGCGATCAGCCGGGTGGCCTCAAGCCCGTCGAGTACGGGCATGCGGATGTCGAACAGGCAGACGTCGGGGCGTAGTTCGCGGGCCAGACGTACCGCTTCCCGTCCGTCGGCGGCCTCGCCGACCACCTCGATGCCGGGCTGGGCGTTCAGCATGATCCGCAACCCGGTGCGGATGATCGTCTGGTCGTCAGCGACGAGGACGCGAATGGACACCGCTCTCGCTCCTCGCTCTCGGCAGTTCGGCCTCGACATGCCAGCCTCGGTCGGTACCCGGGCCGGCTCGTAGTGTGCCGCCGAGCAGGGTCGCGCGCTCGCGCAGTCCGGTAAGTCCGTATCCGTCGCGACCCCGGCCGGTGCGTCGGCCGTTGTCGCGCACGCTCACCCGTACCGTGTGCCGTTCCGCGGCGACCCGAACGACGAGCTCGGTCGCGTCGACCGCATGGCGCAGCGCGTTGGTCACCGACTCCTGCACGATCCGGTAGACGGCCGCGTCCACGGCCGGGGGCAGCGCGTCCAGTTCGCCGTCGAGCCCCAGGTCGACCCTGAGGCGACCACCCGGGGTGCGCACCAGGCGCTCCAGATCCGCGACTCCGGCAGGGGGCGCCAGCTCGGCGCCGACCCCGCGGTCGCGCAGCGCGGCGACCATGGCGCGCATTTCCTCCAGCGTGCGCGCCCCTTCCTCCTCGACCCCCTCCAGCGCCTCGACGGCGGCGGACGGGTCGGTGCCCGCGAGCACCCGGCCCGCCTGGGCGATGATCACCATGGCCGACACGTGGTGGGCCACCGTGTCGTGCAGCTCCCGGGCGAGCTGCTCGCGCTCGCGGGAGCGCACCTGCTCCAACTGCCGCTCGCGAGCGGTCACCCGGAACCGCACGGCAGCCCCGACCACGCCGGGCAGCAGCAGGAAGACGAAGCCCACGACATTTTCGACGACCGGGGTCTCGTCCGTGACGGAACACAGCGCGCCGGCCGCGAGGATCACCGCGCCGCCCAGTACGATCTCGCGTCCCGATCCCCACCGGGGCAGCGCGTACACCAGCACGAGCACGACCGCGCCGGTGTACAGGCCGACGGGCTCGCGCGGTGCGGCGACGAGCGAGGCCACCTGAAGCAGGATCACCGAGCCGAACGCCAGCGTCACCATCGCCAGCGGGCGGGTCCGGCGCCACAGGGGCAGCAGGCACAGCCATACGGCGAACACCGCCGCCACCGGCCGCCACACGACGTTCTCGCGCAGGGTGGCCTCCAGCGCCACACCGGCAAGGCCCGCGGCGAGCAGCCCCCAGTCCCGCCGCACCCGGGCGGGCGCGTCGGGCGGCCGGGGTTCGGTCCACAGGGTTCGCAGGTCGTCTCGTAGCACGGTTCTCAGCCTAGGGACCGCGGCGTGCCGCGCATCGGCCGAAAGGACGGGTCGTCACTCCGCCCCGGGACCGACGGATCCGCGGCCCGCGGGCCGATGCCGCGGAGCGCCGTGGCGACGAGCCTCGGCATCGGCGGCCGTACAAGGACGGCCGACGAGGTGGTTGGAGGACCCGATGCTCTCGAAAGCCCTGTTGCGCCTGGGCGCAAGCGCCGCCCGCCATCCCTGGCGGGTGATCGCGGCATGGCTGGTCGCCGCCACGCTCGCCGTCCTCGCCGCCGTCGCCTTCGGCGGGCGGAACGCGGATTCGATGACCGCTCCGGGACTGGACTCCCAGCGGGCCGCGGAACTGATCGAGCGGGCCGGCACCGGTCAGGAGGGGATGACCGCCCAAGTGGTCGTCACCCCCCTCGACGGCGCTACGACGTTCTTCGACCACGACAGCGCGCGCACCGCTCTCACGCGGCTGCAGACCGAGGTGAAGCGGCTGCCGCACGTGCTCGGCACGAGCGACCCGGCGGGGGCACTCGACGCAGGCGGGGACACCGCCGTGCGCGGCGGCCTCGTCTCGGCCGACGGGCGGATCGCGGTTGTCCGGGTGCAGTACCCCGACCAGAGCCGACTGTCGGCCGAAGACCTCGACGCCCTCGTCGATCTCGGCGACCGGCTGCGCGCCGAACTGCCCCTGCGCGTCGAGATGGGCGGGAACCTCTTCTACGCCTTCTCCGACCCCGACGGCGGAGCGAGCGAGCTGATCGGCCTCCTCGCCGCGGCCGCGATCCTGTTCCTGGCGTTCGGTTCGCTCGTCGCCGCCGCGCTGCCGATCGGCATGGCGGTCTTCGGACTGACCATCGGAGTCGCCACGATGACGGTACTGGCGGGGGTGACAGAGGTCCCCACCTTCGCACCGGTCCTGGGCAGCATGGTCGGGCTCGGAGTGGGCATCGACTACGCGCTGTTCGTACTCGCCAGGCACCGGGAGTACCTCGCGCGCGGGCTCGATCCGCACGAGGCGGCCGGACGAGCGGTGGCAACGGCGGGGCGGCCGGTGGTCTTCGCCGGCGGCACCGTCGTCGTGTCGATCCTCGGCCTGGCGGTCGCGAACGTGCCGTTCATGACGGTGGGCGGGCTTGCCGTCTCGATCGTCGTCCTGACGATGGTGCTCGCGTCGGTGACGCTGCTGCCGGCCTTCCTCGGCACGGCGGGCCAGCGCCTGGCCCGGGCCGGCCGGATCGGCCGGGCTCTGCAGACCAGGAAGCTGGGCCGACTCGTACGGCGGCGGGACCCGGCGGCAGGCGCCGCCCACGCCGCCGGGTGGCGTCGCTGGATCGGGCACGTCAGCCAGCACCCGGTGCCGTACGCGGTCGGCGCGGCGGGGCTGCTGCTGACCGCGACGCTGCCCGTGCTCGGCCTGCGCGTCGGCCTGCCCGACGACGGCTCACTGCCCCACAGCCGTACCGAGCGCCGGGCCTACGACCTCGTCGCCGAGGGGTTCGGCCCGGGCACCAACGGTCCCCTCGTCATCGCCGCGGACACCACCGGCGATCCGGGAGTGCTGGACCGACTCGTCGCAACGATCGCGGCGGATCCGGGCATCGCATCCGTCGCCCCGACGCACATCGATCGGGCCACCGGCATCGCGACCCTCGTGGTGTTCCCGACCACCAGCCCTCAGGACAAGGCCACGGCCGACACCATCGCCCGGCTGCGCACCGACGTGCTGCCCACGGCGATCGGGCACGGCCCGGCCAGGGCCCACGTCGGCGGCGCCGCCGCGAGCCTGTCCGATGTGGGCCAACGCACCAGCCAACGCCTGCCGGTGTTCGTCGCCGCCGTGCTGGCGATGTCGTTCCTGCTGCTGATGCTGGTCTTTCGCTCGATACTCGTACCGCTCAAGGCGGTACTGCTGAATCTGCTGAGCATCGGCGCGGCCTACGGCATCATGGTCGCGGTCTTCCAGTGGGGCTGGGGAGGCGCACTCATCGGGCTGGAAGCGACGGTTCCGATCGTGTCGTTCATCCCGACGTTCCTCTTCGCCATCCTGTTCGGCCTGTCGATGGACTACGAGGTGTTCCTCCTCTCCCGCGTACGCGAGGAGTACCTGCGCACCGGCGACAACGGCACGGCGATCGTTGAGGGCGTCTCGCGCACCGCCCGGATCATCACCTCGGCCGCCCTCATCATGGTGGCGGTCTTCCTGTCCTTCGCCGTCGCCGAGGACCCCTCCACCAAAATGTTCGGGCTCGGCCTGGCCACCGCGATCTTCATCGACGCCACGGTCGTACGCATGGTGCTGGTACCGGCGACCATGACACTCCTCGGCCGGACCAACTGGTGGCTGCCGAAGTGGCTGGACTGGATGCTCCCCCGCGGCCCGGTCGGCACCGACGACACCGACGCGGAATCCGCGGGTGAGGCCGCGCGTCCACGGCTGGTTGACCGTTGACTCAACTCCTGCCCGCCCTTGGCGTCCGGCACCTCAGCACGTCACCTAAAGGGTGTTGCAGAAGGTCTGTCTCGGCCTGGCCAAAGTGGCGTCTGACCTGCTGATTCACCCCGCGAGGGCGAGATTGTGCATGGTGGCGACGGCCTGGACGGCGTGATGGAGGCCGTCGCCCTTCTGTCGGCAGTCGCGGAGGATCTTCCAGTTCTTCATGCGGGCGAAGGTGTGCTCGACGCCGGCACGGACCCGTCGGTGTTCGGCGTTGTCCTCCTGCCCACCCAGGAGGAACGGCCGGCCCTTTTGCGGTGCGGGACGATCAGCCCGGTGCCCAAGTAGGCGCCGCCGCCCACACGCTCAAACTGCTGGCCCGGCGGATCCAGCACCTCACCGAGGAGATCGAAGATCTCACCACGCGGATCAGAGACGTCATCACGCAGCACAATCCGCATCTCCTGGCCTGCTACGGCGTCGGCCCTGACACCGCCGCGACCCTTCTGATCGCGGCGGGCGACAACCCCGAACGCCTCCGCAGCGAGGCCTCGTTCGCAGCCCTCTGCGGCGTCAGCCCAGTCGAAGTCTCCTCCGGGAAAAGCCTCCTCCGGGAAAACCCAGCGACGGCGCCTCAACCGGGGCGGAAACCGGCAGGCCAACTCCGCCCTCTACACCATCGTGCTGGCCCGTCTCCGCTGGGACACCCGCACCCGCGGCTACATCGACAGGCGCGTCTCCGAGGGCAAGACCCGCCGCGAAGCACTCCGCTGCCTCAAACGCTACGTCGCACGCGAGATCCACCGGCTCATCACCCGCACCACCACCCACGTCCTGGCGGCTTGACATCCATAGGGGCATCAAGCTGGCGGCTCGCCACGAGGCGACCGTCCTCGTCGCTGCCGTCAACGAATGGCTCGGAACAGCACGTTCGCAATGGACCCTAGTGCTGTGGCCGGGAAGATTTGCCGGGTCGCGTTGTCCGGTGCGGTGCATCGCAAGGCGGAGGCCCGCGGCTCGTACTGGACGTACTTGCGCGGTCCGACAACGCAGCGAGGTGCCGTGCCGGGCGGCGCGACCCGGTGGACCTTTCCGGTCACAGCACTAGCAATGAGAGGTGAGGATGGCTGAGCGGCAACAACCTCGCCCTACTGCCGGAAACCAAACACCGTGCACGACATTACTCACCGACCTCAGTGTGTGCCGGTCCTGAGTCGTAACGGTCGAGAAACTCGTTCGCCGGGAGGTCGAGCGCATGCAGTTTGGAGAACACCTCCGTACCCGCGCCCACCTCCTCGTCGCCGTCGGAGATCCTGTACGCCTGCACCATGTGTAGGACTTCGAGGTCGCTCTCCCTTGCGTACTCGGCCGACTCCCGCTCAGCCACTTCGATGGCTTCGTCGAGGGACCGTGCTCGGAACAGCACGACGCGCTCCTCATAGGGGCGGTTCTCCCAGGTCAGCCATCGATAGAAGGTTCTGGCGCTGTACCACGCCTTCGGCTCTTGCTTCATCGCCGGTCTGCCATATCCCCTCGCGCCACATACATGATCACCGTAAGGAAAGATCCACTTTCCCAACAGACCCTAGTTGGCCAGACTGGCCAACCAGAGCGCTCAGGCACAGCTGGGGAGAGACCGAAGGCGAGGCGTGAGGTCCTCTCCCTTTACGGCCGCCACAGACGCGGCGGGGTCGGGTCAGGAGGCCGACTACGATCAGGCGCCACCGGAATCACACTTCGAGCTGGCGACGGATGTCGAGCAGGTGGTGGCGCAGCTCGTGCAGAGTGTGCACGGCGAGCCAGCGCAGGCTGCGCTCCTTCCGCTCGGGATAGGGGTAAATCAGTGCGCGCTCCCAATCGGCGGACGACAGCCGGTCGAGAACGTTGGCGAACAGCAGTGCCGCGTCCTGGAGTTGGCGGCCGACATCGGCAGGCTGTTGATGGGCGTATCCGTCGTACTCGACCCGCTCGTCGCGTCCCATAGACCCGGCCACAGGCGTATTGCAACGTCGGGCAGCCAGTACTCGTTCCCGCTGCACGAGCAGCACGTCGCGCATGTGGCAGGCGTACTCAAGAGGTGCCCACACGTCCGAGGCCGAGCGCCGCCGCAGCACCCGCGGTTCAGCTCGCAACAGTTCCACGTACGCATCCGCGGTGGTCCTGACGAGCGTCGCTACCGAAGGAACCAGGGCGAGGTCGTATTCGAAATTGCATTCCCTGCAAACCGTCACGCACCCACATTACAAGCGCGCGCTCCTGCTGGCACGGTTCAATCCCCACCCGCGTGGGATGGGCGTCGGGTGTTGAGGGCTTCGAGCAGCTGGGCACACCGAGCATGGCCGTCAGCTGGCGGGTGGGTAGGCGGGCAGGTTGAGGCGGGGGCCGACGGTGCCGGATCCGAACTTGCGGTTCAGCCCATCGACGGCCTTCTCCGCGCGCAGTCGGCGTTCGCATCCGGGGCCGAGGCTGAGTCGTTCGGCCACGGTGGAGGCGTCGATCAGTTGCTCGCAGCGCAGGCGACGCCGCGAAGCCGGGCTCGTTGCAGACCCAGCGTCCGAAACAGCTCATAGGCCGGGTGCCCGGAGAGGGCGATCAGCCGGCGCCGCAGCGCGGTCGTGCCGGTCGGGGTCGGGTTCTGGGTACGTGACCGACCCGGCCGCCGCCCGCGACGGCCTCGACCTCGTCGCCTGTAGGACCGGGCTGAGCAGGTAGCTCAGTCACCCGTTGTCCCGTCGGTCCGCTCCCGCAGGAAGTCGGCGTGGCCGTTGTGGCGGGCGTACTCCTGGATCATCAACATGTAGACCCAGCGCAGACTGAGGGGAACCCCGCGAGAGGTCATGAAGGTTTCGTCGAGGTCGTGCCCGGCTACCGCCGCGTCGCAAGCTTCGACCTCGGTCTGGAACACCCCGAAATCTTTCTCCGCATCGGCTACGTGAACGCCGTCGAGTCCCTCATTGCCGTCCGAGGGGCTCGTGAAGACATCGCCGACAGCCTCACCTGCGAAGCTTCGCCTGAACCACCATCGCTCCACCTCCGCCATGTGCCGGACCAAGCCAAGGAGGGTGAGGTTCGACGGTTCTACAGTCGCCCGTGCCAATTCGGCCGGCTCAAGCCCGGCGCACTTGGACAGCAACGTTTCCCGATGCCAGTTCAGCCAACCTTCCAACATTTGACGCTCAGTTACGGTACCCAGGACACTTAGCTGCTTAGTGCGCTCGACCGGTGGTGCTGTCCATGCCATGGATCCCACCCTGCACCGTCATCTGGGAGCGTTCAAGCAGGCGAGTGGCGGCGCGCCTGGCCTTCCTTTGTTCCATCGCCGCCGTCACCGCGGCCGTCGCCAAGGCATCTGCTCCCGCTCCCGCCCGGCTGCGCCTGCCGCTCCGGCGTCCGCTCCTGCCGCGGGGCCGGTCGACACCCGAGCACCAGCTCCCGCTCCGGGTGCCGCTCCCGCCACCGCCCCGCGGCTGCGCCTGCCGCACCGCTGGTGCGGGAAGCAGCCACCCGTGGGCGCCCCAATCGTCCAGTCATCAGATAGCGGTGCGAGCATTGAGCGGACCCGGACAGTGAGATTCTCGCTTCCCCTGCCGCGTCCTCATCACCTGGTTCTGATCAAGCGCAGGCGGCGCATGACCGCACTGAAGGCTGTCGAGGTCCGGGTCGTCCTGCGATGACGAGAGCGGGACCTCCCTTCCGAGGCGTTCCTCTCTGGCACGTCTTCTACGTCAGTTCCTTAGTTCCTTGCGCAGCCTGGCCGGGTCCGCCGTCATTGCCGTCATAGGTGTGCGGGCTGATCAGCCGTGGAGTGGAAGGCTGACCTTCGAGCACGGTGACACCCATGACCTGAAGCCGCCGACGTGCGATACGTGGAGTACAAGGGCGCTGGCCACCATCTGTCCCAGCGGAACGGCCCGAAGAGCTCACCCGCGAACTGATGCAGTTCTTCGGCTGATACGTACCGGGCCCCCAGCCGTCGATCGGCGCCCATGCCTGCGGGTGCCGGCGCTCGGAGTCGGTCACCGCCCTGGGGGCGCCGGCTCACGCGGCAAGAACCGGACGTGCCGGGCCACCGAGTGGGCGGCCCCCGGCAGCTGGTCATCCGCTGACGTGCGCGGTCGGCCGGTGGGCTTGCGGCGTGGCCGGTCCCGATCGATGGCCCTGGGCCTGTTCGTTAGGCGCAAGCAGTGCGCCGATACCGGACCGTGCTGCCGCCGCCGTCCCCTGTCGTGAGAGAGAGCCCGGTCATGTCCTTGCCCAAGCCCGCCGCGCACCTTTTGCGTCGTACGATGCGCGGTCGCGATCCGGGGGAGGAGCACCGCACTGCGACCACGCCGGAGCTGTTCTTCGACCTGTGCTTCGTCGCGGCGGTCTCCCAGGCTTCGACCCAGTTCGCCGAGCAGGTCCTGGTGGGCCGCGCGGCCCACGGGCCGGCCTACGACACGGCGGTGTTCTTCGCGATCTGGTGGGCGTAAATGGGTTTCAGCTGGTTCGCCTCCGCCTACGACACCGACGACGTCCCCAACCGCCTGGCGGTCTTCGTGCAGGTGGCCGGCGCCCTGGTCCTGGCCGCGGGCGTACCCGAGGCGTTCGACAACCACTTCACGACACCACCATCGGCTACGCGATCATGCGGATCGGCTCCGTCGACCCGGCGCGCGCCCGCGTCGCACGCTGCTACGCGATCGGGATCAGGCCGGGCGGCGGACACCTCCTGCAGCTGTCCCTACTCGTCACCGGCGGCCTGCTGACCGTCTTCAGCATGTGGTGGAGGTACTTCACCCGCCCCACCGATGCGGGCCTGGTCATTGACAACCGGCAGGCGTTCCGCTGGGACTACGGCCACTACCTCGTCCTCGGCTCGGCCGCTGCTGTCGGCACCCGCCTGGAGATCGGCGCAGCCTTCCTGGGCGGGCATGGTGAGATCTCCGCCTTCACCGGCGCCTGCATTTTCTCCACCGCGGTGGCTGTCTTCATCACGGTGACCTGGCTGCTGCACGTACGCCCCCACGGCTCGAAGGCCGCCCGGTCCCTCCTGCACCCGGCCGTCGCCCTCCTGGTCATGCTCACCCCGCTCAGCCCGGAGCCGTACCTGGCCACCGGCCTGCTCATGACCGTCCTGTTGGCCTCTCCGACCTGCTCGCCGACGGGAATCCACCAGCCATACGCCCTGACACCCGCGAGGGGGACAGCCGGCTGGACTGCCAACAGACAGGACGAAGACCCCGAAGAGTGTCGGGGCCTTCGCGTATTCCGCTGCCCTATGCCTCAGCCGGCCCGGTTCAGTCACCGGTCAGGCCCAGGCCTGGACGTGAACCCCCTCGTCCGCCCGCACTGGTGGCGGAGATCAGCGCCGGCATGCCCCATCGACCGCGGCGTCGTCCAACACCGCTGCGCTTCAAGCGGCTGCGCTTGCATGCCTCGGTCGGTGACGTGCCGGGGTTCGGGGCGGGTCCGGCCGCTGCTGGCTGGCTGAGTAATACCGGCCGGGGCCGTCATTCGGCTGCCCGCAGTCCTCGCAGCCCTTGCAGGGAGAGCGGCTGTACGTCGGAGCTGCTGCCGGCCCCGGAAGTGGGAGTGGCGGTCAACGCACAGCAGTTCAGGGCGGCGCCATCGCCTGCTTTTCCCATCGCAGGGTGAAATTTACTGGCTCTGCGGGGCGACGGGCTCTGGTGGTGTCGCCACTGACACAGTAAAGTGCAGCTTCATTATGAAGCACGTACATAATTCTGGTCTGGCTCGTGACACCGACGGCCTGCTCTACGACCCTGGTGTCCGCGATTCCATGCAGGCGTTCGCAGGAGGCGAGGACACCCTCGCGCTGGAGACGGCCGCTGCCGTCCGGTCGGCTTCCCAAGCGGTCGATCGGCTGCGTGCGCAAGGTGCGGGTGGACGTGGGCTCAGCGCGGGGGCACTCGATGTCCTCGCTCGACTGAGTACGGCCGCGGACGAGGGGCTGAGCATCGGCGAACTGGCCCGCGCGGCGGGGGTGAGTTCCCGCAACGTCACCGGCCTGGTCGACACCCTTGAGCGCGACGGGCTGACGCAGCGGGTTCAGGACCAGCGCGACCGCCGGTCGGTACGCGCCAGGATCACACCAGCCGGCCTCGACTGGCTGGACGCCTTCCGGCAGCCCACACAGCGCGCCATGTCCGCCGTCTTCCAAGGCTTCACCGAAGACGAACTCGCCCGGTTCCGCGACCTGTGCCTGCGCATGGTGGAGAACCAGCAACGCATCGAGCAGTACCTGAACGCGGCCCGGCACGACCAGCCGCCGGCTTCCTGAACGGATATCGATGGAGCACCGCATGACCACCGACTCAGCGAGCACAGCCGTCCGACGTACCGTCAGGACCTATCACGAGGCCCGGTTCCGGGGAGACGTCTCCACGGCCGCAGCGCAGATCGGCGAAGGCTTCAGGTTCCGCAGCCCGTTCATCACCTCCGACAGCCCGACCGGCCACCTCGACGGACTGGACGGGCTCCTGGGCATCGTCACCGGCGTGGAGCTGATCAGCGAGCTCTACGGGGAGACCGAGGCCACCCTGGTCTACGACGTCCACACCGCCCCGGCCGTCGGCATCACCCAGCACACTGCCGAGCACTTCCGCTTGGACGAGGGCCGAATCACCTCGATCACCCTCATCTTCGACTCCGCCCCCTGGCAGGCCATCATGTCCGCGGCCGGCCCGACCCACGACGAGGCCCTCCCCACGGCGTGATCAGCCGTGTGCCGTCACGACGGAATGCATCAACTCCTCCGTCGAAGCTCGCAGCAGCGCAGACTCAGCACCTTGGCGACCGTCACGACCCGCTTCGCCGATCCCCAGCGGGCACTGCTCGTCGCACGCGCCTGCACGGGGGACGCCGACTCCCTGCAGTCAGGTTGTAAATCGAGGTGCCGCTCGGAACAGCGTTCAGATCACGCCGGAGGAGTGAAGGAGACGCTTGGCCGACCTGACTGCGTTCCCCGGCACGGCCCGGCAGATTCCGTACGGTTATCCGAGCGGGTCGCCCATCAGGAGCCGGGCCCTGCTCCGAGACGACGCCGAGCCGAAGGTGCGTTCTCCGCTCGTGGAGCGTGCTGCCGGGGAACATCGGCAGCACGCTCGGCAGCGGTACCACCATGGGCGGTCCGCACCGCCTGGTCTTCGTCGAGGGGGGTCGGTCCGTGCCCGAGAGGGCGGCGCATGGGGCTCACCACCGAAGTCTCGCAGCCATCGGCTACGGGCTGGGAACGACGGAGTCCTGGCCGGGGCCTCTTGGCATTCTTCGGGTACGGCGTCACGGACGTGCGCGGACCTCGTTGGGCACCGGTGGAAACCCCTGGTGGGTGTTGGGCCTTAGGAAGCGTTGGAGGATCAGGCGCAGGGTGGGGAGCTGATCGGCCGGGGTGAAGGACGGGTCGGTGGCGGCGCTGGTGTAGAGAGCGGCGATGAGAGCCATGATCCAGGCTGCGGTGTCGTCCGGGTCCAGGGCCGGGTCGATCTGTCCTGCTGCGGTCGCCTTCCGCAACAGGGTGGTGACGGTGGACCGTTCCTCGTCATTGTCACGGCTCAGCAGCGTTTCGAGATCCGGGTCGCGGTAGGCCTGGATCATCGCCTCCATCACGAGGGCGGGAACCAGTGGTTCCGTAGCAGGGGCGGCGAGAAGGTCGACGGTGGCGAGGAGGGCGGTCCACGGGTCGTCGGCGGCGCGGGCGGCGGCGAGACGCTGGGCCTTGGTGGCGCCGTCGTGCTCCTCGTCCTCGAAGACGGCGTGGAAGATCGCGCGCTTGTTGGGGAAGTAGTGGAACAGGTTGCCCGCGCTCATGCCGGCGGCCTTGCAGATCTCTGCCGTGGTGGTGCGCTCGAAACCTTTGGCGGCGAAGAGCTCGGCCGCGGCGTTGACGATGTGCCGACGGCGTGCCCGGTGCCTGGCCGGATCGACTGTCCTCATCGTGGTCCTCTTCTGGTCGGTTCCGGGCTCTTCCGGCCCTTCGGTTAATAATAGACCGAGCACTCGGTCTATTATTACGGACGAGGGGGAACATGAGCATGCGCAAGAAAGTTGAACGAAACCCGCGAGGTGACCGGCTCACCGTGCTCGGTCAGTCGGCGTGGAGCACCGTGTGCGTCTACTTCGTCTTCGTGCTGGCGGGGGCGGGCGTCGGCTGGCTGGTCGCCCTCCTGGCCGACTGGTTTGTGACGCTTCCCTGGGCACCCCTGCAGGGACCGGCCGAGCTCGTTGCGTCAATACCCGCTCCGTGGCTGCCCGCCGCAGGTTCGGTGACCGGGATGGCGCTCGGACTGGTTGCTCAGCACGAGCAGTTGGTGATTCGTCTGTCGGATGAGCGCGTTGTGCTCACACGCAAGGGGCATGCGCAGGAGTTCTCGCGCGACGCCATCGCCGCAGTGTTCCGGGACGGCAAGCAACTCGTCCTGCTCGGCCACGACGGTGGCGAGCTCACTCGGCAAGAGGGGGACCTGGACGTCAGCCACGCTGCTGACGCCTTTACCGCGCACGGTTACGTATGGGCGGATGCCGATCCACACAAGGACGAGTTCCGCCGCTGGGTCCCTGACACTCCCGGCCTCCCGGAGGGGGCGAACGCCATCCTCAAGGCCCGCCAGGAGTCGTTGGAAAAGAAGAGTTCCTCTGACGATGATGTTCAAGAGCTCCGTGAGGAACTGGCGCGTCTCGGCGTCGTCGTGAGGGACGAGAATCGGCGCCAGTACTGGAGGACGTTCCGGAAGGCAGGTCCCGCCGTGCAATGAATGACGGTGAGACACCAGCTGGATTGTGTCGCTCGGTAAGCCGAACCCGGTGTCATCGTCTGTGGGCGCCTGGGGCGTAGCGGCTCCAGGTTCCTCCGGCCTAGGCGACCAGCCGGGTGACTGTCTTGTCGAGGTAGCCCCAGTCGTCGACCCGGACGACGAGGCTCCAACCCGGGGCCGACAGCTGCACGTCGACCAGTGCGTGCTACCTGCGCGTGCAGACCATTGCCGCCGCGTTCAGAGTTTCCGGCTTTACTCCAGCCAGGTCGTGTCGGTAATGAGGGTCTGTAGCTCGTTGACCAGGCGTGTCGAATGGAAGCCGTCTGCGGCGGCGTGATGCACCTGTACAGCGACGGGAAGCAGGACTCGGCCGTCTCGCTCGGTGTACCGGCCGAGCGTGAAGATCGGCGCGAGGTGGTTCCAGCCGTTGCCGATGTTGAGGTTGAACCCGGTGAAGGATGCCCATGGCAGACTCGACACGTCGAACGTGTTGGCCGGCAGTTCCCCCTGCGGGAAGAACTCGGTGGCGCGGCTGTGTTCCGCGAGCAGGGCGGCGGCGACGTCGTGGAATGCGCCGAAGTCGGGGTCATGGGGGGCCCATACGCATGCGAACGTTTCGCGTTCCGGGTTGAAGACCGTGAAAGCCGGGTGCACGACAGGCCAGACAGCCGGTTCGTCCGACGCGGTGAGGCACATCCTGAACTCATCGTGCCGGTTGACGACCGTGGAGAGTGCCCAGACCTGCGCGATGTAGGTCTTGCGCCGCGATTGCCGCAGCGCGGTGGTGAACGCGGTGACGTCGAGCTCCACCGTCATCGAGTACGTGCACGGAACGAGCCGGCGGTAGTGCTCGAAGTGTTGTCGGCGCGGCCACGTGGCCAGGTCAATCGGGGTAGGAGCATCCATCCGATCATCATGCCAGCCGTCGAGGATCGGCAGCGAAGCTGAAAGCCCGCCCCTATTGAGTGAGATCTAGCGGTGGTGGGACAGGGGAAGCGAAAGCTTGGCGATCCCGGGTCCTCTTGGTCCGCGTCGCTGGGCGTCCGAATCACCGATGCCCTCAGGTCAGCGCCCGCTGGGGAGCAAGGCGGGCAGGTCTGCGGAACGATGTGAGCGGTGGTGGCGACCCAAGGAGCGTCATCAGCAAGGCCACGAGCCGAACATGGCCCCCGGCATCCATCGGGACCAGGCGTCGGCTTGTCTACCCAGTGCAGCGGGAGGCAGAAAAGGTTCTCTCTCCGCGGCCTGAAGGACCGCAGGCCACTTGCGACGATGTCACTCTCGAAAAATGAGTTGTCCGAGCAGCCCCGACGCCCCCAAGATCTGCCCATGACCATCCCCCTTCTGCCGCTGCCCTCCACCGTCCGACCGGTGCGAGTCCAGCAGCAGCCCGGCCGACTGCGAAGGCCGACGCTCGCGCACGCGTGATCGCCGCCCTGGTCGCGGGCCTCCTCGCCGGCTACGGCATCGCCGTGCCCGTGGGAGCGGTGGCGACATATCTGGTGGCTCTGACAGCCCGGACATCTCTCAAGATCGGCGCCTGTGCCGCCCTGGGTGTCGCAACCGCCGACGGCCTCTATGCGCTGATCGCCGCGCTTGGAGGTTCCGCGCTCGTCCCCGCGATCGAACCGGTCATGGTTCCCCTCCGATGGGTCTCGGGCTTGGTGCTCATCGCACTGGCGGCTCGCAGCGGCATCACGGCGATCAGCCAGTACCGCACTCGACAGGCGACAGCCCGCACCGACGAGGTTCTCCTCAGTCCCGCACGGGCCTATATGGGGATGCTGGGGATCACCATGATGAACCCCATGACCGTGATCTACTTCGCGGCGCTCGTGCTCGGCAGCCACAGCACAGCGGCTCCAGACCGCCTGGAACAGACCGTGTTCGTCCTCGCGGCCTTCGCAGCATCCGCCAGCTGGCAGCTGCTACTCGCCGGTGGCGGAGCACTGCTCGGCCGGACTCTGACCAGCAGTCGAGGTCGGCTCGTCACGGCCATGGCTTCCAGCGCCCTGATCGCCGCACTCGCCGTTCACCTGCTCACCTCAGCGCCATGACCAGGTCCCGGTGTCCTGGTGCGCCGAGCACGGCAACGCGGCTGGCCCGGCGGGGGCGATATGCCATTCCTTCGGGGCGCCCACGACCTCGGGTTATGCGTCGAGGTTGCAGGTGGCGATCATGGTGAGGAACAGTCAGCAGGTGCCGTGCGGCCGCCGGAAGCGGCGGTGGGGGGCGTACGGGCTCCCTGGTGCCGTCGACGGCCTCGGCACATCCGACACCCCGCCACATGAGGAGAAGAGGGACCATGCAGCAGCGCACCATCGCAGCCATGACCGTGAGCGCCGTCGGCCTGGGTGCCATGCCGCTGTCCATCGAGCACCGTCCGGACGAAGAGCAGGCCATCGCCACCATCCACGCCGCCCTGGACGCCGGGGTCACACTCATCGACACCGCCGACAGCTACCACTGGCACGCCGGCGAGGTCGGCCACAACGAGCTGCTCATCGCCCGCGCCTTGGCCCGCTACGGCGGTGACACCTCCCACATCCTCGTCGCCACCAAGGGCGGCCGTGGACGCCCCGGTGACGGTAGTTGGACCGTCACCGCCACGCCGGCCCACCTCAAGCGCGCCGCCGAGGCCTCCGCCAAGCGCCTGGGCGTCGATGCGATCGGCCTGTACCAGCTGCACAAGCCGGATCCGGCCGTGCCCTGGGCGGAGTCGGTGGGCGCCCTGCGTGAGCTGCTCGACGCCGGCACGATCCGTACCGCCGGGATCTCCAACGTCACCACCGGCCAGATACGCGAGGCGCACGCGATCCTCGGCGAGGGCCTCGTCTCGGTGCAGAACCAATACTCGCCCGCCGTGCGCGACAGCGAACCCCAGCTGCGGCTGAGCACGCAGCTGGGGCTGGCCTTCCTGCCCTGGAGTCCGCTGGGCGGTATCTCCCGCAGTTCACTCGACGGACCGTCCGGGCCGGCTTCTGCGAGCACCGCCTTCCACCGCATCGCGGCGCAGCGCGGCGTCAGCCCGCAGCAGATCGCCCTGGCCTGGTTGCTGACCCGCTCCCCGAACGTGATCCCGGTGCCGGGAGCCAGCCGCCCGGCATCGATCCAGAACTCTGCCGAGGCGGCTGAAATCGAGCTGAGCGAGGCGGAGCAGGCGCAGTTGGAAGTCCCACTGCCCCACTGAGCCGGCGCCGCCCGACGGCCGACGCGACGGCCGTCGGGCGGCGTTCGATGTGCTCAAGGACCCCGTGAGGTCCGTCCGTACACAACCGGAGAGCAGAGGCTCGCGCCGTCAGCACTCTGCAACACGCGGGGGAGGTGGTCCCGCGTGTGCTCCATCAAAGCGTCACGGTAATGATTACAGTCCGATCTCATGACGACGGTTACCACGCGCACGGTCGAATACCCCGCTGACGGCCTCACGATGACCGGATATCTTGCGCTCCCGGCCGGTGTCGATCGCCGGCCCGCGGTGCTGCTGGGACCGGAGGGCCCGGGGCTCAGCGACGTCGAGCGTCGCCGGGCCGATGCCCTCGCCCAACTGGGATACGTGGCCCTGGCCTTCGACCTCCACGGCGGGCGCTATCTGAGCGACCCCGAGGAGATGCTGGCCCGCTGTATGCCGCTGCTCGCCGACCCCGACCGAATGCGGGGCATCGGCCACGCGGCGCTGGAGGTGTTGCGCGCCGAACCGCGGACCGACCCCGACCGGATTGCCGCCGTCGGCTACGGCACGGGAGGCGCCATCGGGCTGGAACTCGGGCGCGACGGCGTCAACCTGCGAGCGATCGGGACAATCAACGCACTGACGACGGGCCGGCCGGGCGAGGCGCGGCGCATCCGCTGTCCGGTGTGGGCCGGGGTCGGGTCCGAAGATCCCATCATGCCGCCGGCGCAACGGGACGCGTTCA
The DNA here is from genome assembly GCF_056436685.1 of Streptomyces sp. NPDC043680. Taxonomy (NCBI): domain Bacteria; kingdom Bacillati; phylum Actinomycetota; class Actinomycetes; order Kitasatosporales; family Streptomycetaceae; genus Streptomyces; species Streptomyces sp. NPDC043680. The sequence continues at coordinate 107,327 of NZ_JBWKCE010000017.1, forward strand.
CCGCCGAGATGCAAGCCGCGGGCGTCGACTGGCGCCTCGTAACCTACGGAGGCGCCTTGCACGCCTTCCATCATCCACCGGTCGATCAGCCCGTGCGCCCCGGCGTCGGCTACCACCCCCGGCACGCGAAGCGAGCCTGGCGCGACATCTGCGACCTGCTCGCCGAGTGCCTGCCCGTGACCGGGTGAGGGCCGATTCCGGCTGATGCAGAGGGCGGAACCTGCTGCGTGGTCCGCTGAGTCTCCCACCACCACAATCCCTCCCTCCTCGCCGTGACCTCGCAGTATCCGTCCGGACCTGACGAGTCTGCACGGAGCGCTCGACCGGCGTGTTTCGAACCACCGAGCGAGGGTGCGCCGCCCCGCTCCAGCATCGACCTGACCCGCGGCACCGCGTTCATCGTGCTGCCGCAGCTACCGCAGGGCCCGTGCGCAGACGGGCGCGAGAGCTGCGCGGCGGGCCGACGGTGAGCCACGAACGCAAGGGAGCGCGCAGTTCCCGACGGCTTGCTGTGGGGGCGTATGGCGTGCCTGTGGGCGCTGGCGTTCGCCGGGTTGCACTTCTATTGGGCCGTCGGCGGCGATGTGGGGCTGAACGTTTCCGCCGGTCCGCTGGCCACCGAGCGTCCGCTGTGGTTCGTCGTGGCCGGTTTGTGGGGCGTGGGTGCGTTGTGTCTCCTCGGCGCCTTGCTGGGATGGATGCTCGCCGGCCTACCGGTTCTCTGGCCGGTGAGGTGGCTGGGGTGGGGTGTCAGTGCCCTGCTCCTGGCCCGTGGCATCGGTGTCGAGGTGCTGCTGCTGACCGACACCCTGCGGCTGGACACCGCGGTGAGCCCGCAGCAACGGGCCTGGACACTGGCTCTTTGGAATCCCTGGTTCATCGCCGAAGGTCTCGTCTTCGGTCTTGCCGCCCTGTGCGCCGGCAGGCCTGCCGGCGCACAACCGCCGCCGGAGCTCAGGCAGCGCCCCGGCCCGTCGCCACGGTGACCACGGCGCCCACGGCGCCGTGCGCGGAGGGAGAGGCAGGCGCCCCGGGAACCGGGCAGGCGGGGCGGCGGCGGGGGAGGGGAGGGGGCAGGATGCCGTAAGGGAAGCCGGGTCGGCAGACTGCCCGATTTTCATGGGTTGACCTTGCCCTAAGGTCAAGGCTCACCTGGACCCATGACGAACGCGAACGCGAACTCAATCCCGACCTGACGTCCAACTCGCCTCCGTCTCGGCATGAGCCGGCATGGTGCCGGTGGAGGACACGGCCCTGGCCGTCACCGACACGGGTGGCCGCGGCCGGCCGCTGGTCCACCTCAACGGCTCCTACGCCACGCAGAAGAACTGGCGGCCCGTCATAGCCGAACTCGGCAGCCGCTGGCGGCACATCACCTACGACGAGCGGGCCCGCGGCCGTTCGGAGAAGTCGTCCGACTAGTCCTTCGAGGCCTGCCTGCGCGACGTCGACGCGGTCCTGAAGGCGACCGCGGCGCAGCGGCCGGTGCTGGTGGGCTGGTCCTACGGGGCGGCGCTCGCGCTGCACTGGGCCGCGCAAAACCCGGAGCGGGTCGAGGGTGTGGTCGTGGTCGACGGCGGTTACCCGTGGGACTACCTCGCCACCGTCGCCGGTGGCCGGGAGGCCGGCAAGGAGGAGATCCGGCGGCTGTTCAGGAAGTTCGCCTGGACGATGCCGCTGACCGGCAGGCTGGGGCTGGCTGCGCGGATGAGCGCCGACCAGCATGCCGACATCAACATCGAGCTGACGGCCATGGGGGTGAGGGTTGCGGGTTCTTCACCCGTCCCGCGCCGGGTGTCGGTGGCGCCGACGTTGAGGGGGCAGGGCGGGCCACCGCCCTCTCGTACTTCCGGTCGTGGCCGATGCGCCACAGCAGGCTTCGCATCGCTTCGAGCCGGGCACGGCGCTCGTCGTTGCTCTTTACCACCGTCCAGGGTGGCTGGTGGCGGTCGCCCGGAACGTCCTTCGATGCGACCCGATTGGGCAGGTGGTCTCTGCCGGATGGCGGAGTGTGCCGTTCAGGAGGAGGCTGCGGTGGGTGCGTCTGCCGCTCGCGTCCGCCGCTGCCGCCGCACACCATGCCCGGGTGGCGCTGGCCCTCGCCCCACGCGGCAGTGGCCGAGTGATGCCGGACTAGCGCCAGGATCCGCGGGCGGTCATGCCATCTCCGACAGCCCTTTGATCAGCACGGAGAAGCCACCGGCCAGGGCCAAGGTGAAGATGAGCCGACGCACCCCCCGCTCCTGGACTCTCGGGGCCAGTGCCCTGCCGATGAGGGAGCCGGCCACCATGGCGGCCACGGTCACCGCCCAGGCCGACCCGCTCAGCCGTGGTGCACCGTTGACGGCCACGGAGAAGACGTTCACCGCGATGCCGTAAAACTGTGCATTCGGCACGAATTCGCGTATCGACCACCCCGCGTTCACGGCGTACAGCGAGTACGGTGGCCCGCCCACACCGGCGGCGGAGTTCATGAATCCACCCACGGCTCCCGCGGTGACGGCGCCCCTCGTTCCGCTCAGAGCCGGTATGCGCGCGCCTCCCATGACGAGAGCCACGGCAAGCGTCACGAGAGTGCCGATGCCGGCGAGCAGTACCGGTTCGGAAAGGCGGGCGGCCGCCCATGAGCCTGCAGGAACGGTGCACGCGGCAGCGATGACCAAGGGCACCATGGCGCGGATCCGTACCCGTCGCCAACCCGTGGCGAGTCCGACGAGGCTGATGACTCCGGCTGCGCAATTTGCCAGCACCACCCCCTGAGCCGGCCCGAGCGTCAGGACGAGCACGGGGACCGCGATGAGCGCGAAGCCCATGCCTGTGAGCCACTGCACCGAAGCAGCCAGAACGACAGTGCCGCCCAGCAGTAGCTCGGCCGCTCCTGCGCCAGCCACAGCACACTCCCACCTTCACCGGATGATCGGGGTCATACTCGACAGAGGATGCCCCCGAACGCAATGGTCTGGCAGGAACGTCCCCTCGGTCCGGAACCCATCCCACGGCCGAACTGCCAGGCCAGGGGCTCTCATCTCCGGGGGGTGGGTGGGTGGGGTGAGCCCTGTGTGCTGTGCATGGCCGGTTGTCAGGGCAGCGGTGGCGTGCGTTGCTCGTCGGCCGCCTGGGAAGGGGCGTGGCACGGGCGGGCGGCGGCAGTGCCCTGGTCGACCAGGTCCTCGTAGACCGCTACCTTGTGCCCGATCAGGTCCAGGGACTGGTGGAGCCGGCCGATTTCGGCAGCGACGCGCGAGTGGTGCTCACGCATGAGCGCGAGCCGTTGCTCCTCGTTGCCGGCGCCTTCTCTGACGAGGTCGGCGTACCGGCGCAGGGCGGGCAGCGGCATGCCCGAGGCCCGCAGGATGATGCAGACGGTCAGCCAGTCCACGTCGTCCTCGCTGTAGACACGGCGTCCGCCGGGTCCGCGTCGTACGGCGTTGAGGAAGAGGCCCTCGCGCTCGTAGAAGCGCAGCGCGTGCACGCTCAGACCGGTGCGCTCGGCGACCTGTCCGATGCTCAGAATCGTCGTGATCTCGGCCATGCAGCCCAGGGTAACGGGGTTGATCTAGAGCCGAGTCCAGTTCCTAGGGTGCCTCGTGCGGTCGGCGCCCGTGCCGCTCCGCGTGGCCGGTCGAACCCAGCAGGAAGAGCATCACCATGCGCTATCGCACCCTTGGCAAAACCGGTATCGAGGTCAGTGTCCACTGCCTCGGGACCATGATGTTCCAGGACGGCTGCAACTCCGACCCCGACGACTGCGTCCGCATCATCCACGCCGCCCTCGACCAGGGCATCAACTTCGTCGACACTGCCGACATGTACGGACAGGGCGAGTCCGAGGAGATCGTGGGAAGGGCGCTGCGGGGGCGCCGTGACGACGTGGTGCTCGCGACCAAGGTCCACTTCCAGATGGGTGAGGGCCGCAACCGCAGGGGCAACTCGCGGCGCTGGATCCTCAAGGCGGTCGAGGACAGCCTCCGGCGTCTGGACACGGACTGGATCGACCTGTACCAGGTGCACTTCCCCGATCCCGCCACGGACATCGAGGAGACGCTTTCCGTGCTCGGCGACCTGGTACGCCAGGGGAAGATCCGCACCTTCGGCTGCTCGAACTTCCCGGCCGAGGACATCGTCGAGGCACACCACGTCTCCGAGCGCCGCGGTCTCGGACGCTTGCGCACCGCCCAGCCGCCGTATTCGATCCTGGCCCGCGGGATCGAGGCCTCGCTCCTGCCCGTCTGCGAGCGGTACGGAATGGGGGTGCTGGTGTGGAGTCCCCTCGCCTTCGGCTTCCTCACCGGCAAGCACCGCAAAGACCGGCCCGTCGACCTGGCGACCGGACGGGCCGCGCTCCGCCCGGCGTTCTTCGACCCCGCGCTCGCCGAGAACGCGGCCAAGCTCGACGCCGTCGAACAGCTCGTCGACCTCGCGGAAGGCATCGGCTGCACCCTCCCGCAACTCGCCGTGGCCTTCACCGTGGCCCATCCCGCCGTCACCTCGGCGATCATCGGACCGCGGACCATGGGGCAACTGGAGGATCTACTCAAGGGCGCCGCGCTCACCCTGGACGACACGACCCTCGACCGCATCGACGCGATCGTGCCGCCCGGGGTGAACCGGTACAACCCCAGCGCCTCGTTTCCTCCGCGCTCCCTGACCGAGATCGCCTTGCGGCGCCGGCCCCTCGCCGAACGCGCCGCGGCCTGAGGAGTCGACCCTAGTGCTGTGACCGGAAAGGTCCACCGGGTCGCGCCGCCCGGCACGGCACCTCGCTGCGTTGTCGGACCGGGCAAGTACGTCCAGTACGAGCCGCGGGCCTCCGCCTTGCGATGCACCGCACCGGACAACGCGACCCGGCAAACCTTCCCGGTCACAGCACTAGGCAGCCGGCCGGGGGCGGTGGTGGGCCAGCGCAGCGCGCATGAGGCGGCGGGCGCGCTGCGCTGCGCCCTCGTCGCCGAGGAGCTGGATCTCCTGATTCGCGGCCATGGCGAGGCCCGTCAGAGTGGACACGAGTTCCTCGGGGTCGAGATCCGGGGGGAGGTCGCCGACGGCGCGCGCGGTGGCGATCTGTTCGGCCAGAAAGCGTCGCCAGCGGGTCACCGAGTCGTGCAGCCGGGCGCGCAGCTCGCCCGGCCGGCCGTCGAGTTCGCACGAGGCTGCCGTGACGAAGCAGCCGTTGGGGAACGGGCTGTCGGCCAGGTAGGCGCACCAGGCGTCGATGACGGCGTACAGGCATGGCAGGCCCGGCGCTGCGTCGCGACCGGGTGCCACCACCGCCTCCGTGAACAGCTCCACTGCCCGGTCGAGCGCGGCGAGTTGGAGCTCGGCCCGGGAGCCGAAGGGGCCGACGACGCCGGCCTTGCTCATGTCGAGTGCCTCCGCCAGGGAGCCGATGGTCAGCCCGGACAGTCCCGCGCTGGAGGCCTGGGTCACCGCGACGCTGACGATGCGGTCGCGAGTGCGGCGGGCCTCCTCGGCCGATTTCCTCATGCCGCCCATCTTACCGATCGACCGTCTGCTAAGTTAGCGAACGATCGTACGGTTAATGACCGAGGGAAAGGATGTTCACATGCGTATCCGCTGGCTGGGCTGGGCCGGGGTGGAACTCGAAGCGCAGGGCGAGAGCCTGGTCATCGACCTGCTCGGACGACCCGAGGGCGTCCTGGAGGGAACGTCGCTCTCGGGAGTGCCGCTGCCGAGGGTCGTGGCACCGCGCGCGGAAGGCCATGTGCTCGCCGGTCTGTGCACCCACCTCCACCGCGACCACACCGACGCCGGCGCCTTGGCCAGCGCCCTGCGCCCCGGTGGAACGGTCCTGCACCCCGAGTCCTTCGGCGGCGACGACCACGAGAACCTCTGGACGCTCAAGGCCGAGGCCGAACTCGCCGCCCACGACCTGCCCCGGCGACCCATGGGCCTGTGGGAGACCACGACGATCGGGCCGTTCACCATCGCGGCCGTCCCCGCCGTGGACACCCTCGGCGACCCCCAGGTCTCCTGGGCCGTAGAAGCCGACGGCAAGCGGGTGATCCACCTGGGCGACACCATGTTCCACGGCTACTGGTGGCGCGCCGCCCACCGCTACGGCCCCTTCGACGCCGTCCTCACCCCCATCAACGGACCCACCGTCTGCTTCCCGCACTGTCAGCCGCCGAGCCCGTATCCGGCTGCGCTCGACGCCCGGCACGCCGCGGTCGCCGCCCGCCTCCTACAGGCGAGGACCGCGATACCGATGCACTACGACGGCTTCCACACCGACGGCTTCTACACCACCCAGCCGGAGGAGCTCGCGCGCTTCCTCGAAGCGGCCGACGGCGAGCCCTACGAGGTGCTCACCCCGGGGCTGGGCGAAGAGCTGTCCCTCTGAACCGCCGCCCTTGGCAGTCTGCCGGACCGTCCTGCTGCACCGACCGGTCTCCACGAGACCTCGGCCTGGCTCCGTGAGCGCCTCGCCGAGGTCCTGGCAGAGGGGCGCGGTACCACGCCGGACTCGGAGACGGTTGCCGCGACCGTCATCGCGGTGGCCCCAACGGCGTCGCCGTGTTCCCCCTGCCGGATGGCGACGTCGCCGTCGTCGTCCGCGGGGTCGTGGGGTGGCGACCGAGCCGTGGTCCGTGCCGCTCCCGGCGCACACCGAACCGGCCGCCCTCACCCTCGCCCGGGCGGACGGCGGACGGGCCGCCCTGGCCTGCGGCGGGCCGCCGGACGGGACGTTCCGCGCCGTCGTCGCACCGTGCGGCCCTTGTAGTAGCTTGCCTGCCATGGAACAGCGGGTCAGCCTGATCACCTTGGGTGTCGCGGACGTGACGCGTGCGCGCACTTTCTACGAAAGCCTGGGCTGGCGAGGCCAAGAGGTCGAGGAAACGGTGTTCTTTCAGGCGGGCGGCCTCGCGCTGGTCCTGTGGAGCCGCGAGAAGCTCGCGCGCGACTGCGGCATCGACGACGAGCCGGGGCCGGCGGCCGGCTTCGGCGGGATCGCCCTGGCGCACAACATGCGGTCCGAGGCGGAGGTCGACGGGCTCATCGAGGCAGCGCGGCGTGCTGGAGCCACGGTCACCCGGCCCGCCGCGCCGACGTCCTACGGCGGTTACGCGGGCTGCTTCGCCGACCCTGACGGGCATGTGTGGGAGATCGCGCACAACCCGGGCTTCACACTCGCCGAGGACGGCTCGCTGATCCTCCCGGACTTCGGAGCCCCTTAGCGGCGGAGCGGTGTACGGCCGTCCTCCCGTTCCAGCGTCGCGAAGGCGAGGAGGAACAACAGTCCTTCCTGCGGCAGCAGGTGGGGCTGCGCCCCAGGGCCGCCACGACCGGTACGGTCACGACCGGCCGCGAAGGCCAGATGCGCCGCCGGCTGCGCGGTGACCGCCACGGTACCGATCAGAGCCGAATACGGCGTGTGGAGGCACGGCAACCTCCTCACCAACACCGTCGGCGTGGTCCACGGCACTCTGCCGGCCGCCGATCCCCACCTGAGCCACGACTGAACCGCCCGCGTAAGCTCACCTGTGGCTCACGGCACGCGGCCGGTGACCGGCCGCGGCGCAAGTGTCAGCGGCGCAGGGCCGTACGGAGGGTGAGTCCGTGGTTGCGCCGCAGCCGGTGGAGCTCCCAGCAGGACAGGGCCGTCACCGCGACGGGGGCGCCGAGGATGAAGACCACCCGGGCACCCGTCGGGACCTGGGTGTAGGCCCCGGTGATCGCTCGCAGACCTACGCGCCGTGGTACCTGCCCTCCTTCGCGCAGGCTCGCGACGGCGTTGTAGGTGACCGTCAGGCCCACCCGGGCGGCGAGTCCCGGCGGCGGGTTCGCGGCACCCCCGCCCCCGCCCGCCGATCCACATCCACCACCACCAGCCGCTCATGCCACATGCCCCCGGCATCCCAGGTCCTGCCCACCGCGGGGCAGGTCCGACCCCGTGCGGCGGGTCTGACGCAGGGGACGAGCTAGGCACGAACGAGCGGCCCGGCCGGCCTGGCAGCCGCGGGCGCCCGATCGCGACCTGCCCCCCGAACGCTCGTGCGGACCCCGGGTTGAGACCGGTGGTGTCCGGCTGCTGCTTGCCTCAAGTGCCGTCCTCGCCGGAACGCACGGCTTGGACGAGGGTGGCGAGCATGTCGACAGCGCTGCCGTCGTGGTCGCTGCCGGCGGTACCGCTGCGCTCTGGATGTCGGCCGCTCGATCGACCTCCACTAGGGAGTCGGAGTGGGAGTTGTCGATGACCGTGATCAGGCTTCCACTGGCCGCGGCGGGTGCGGCGCCGCCACCGATCAAGGTCGCGCGAGGTAAGCGGTGGCCCGCACGCGCGAGATGGTCACACGTCGGCACTTTCGCGAGCGGCGGGCACGGGGTGGTGCCGCGCGAGATTCTTGGCCAGGAGCCTGGTGGACTCGCTCACGCCGATCTCGCCGGCTTCCCCCACGGCGGGCAGACGCCCGTCGGCGAGGCGGAGTTCAGCTAGGGCGGTGTCCATGGCCCGGTGCGCAGCGAACAGGCACGGCGTGCTGTAGATGACTGCATCGACGCCGAGGTCGCTCAGCTCGCTGAGCGAGAGACGGGGGGACTTGCCGCCGGCGATCTGGTTGAACAACAGCGGCTTGCCGCCGACCACTCCACGGATCCGCTCGATCCATTCCACGCTGCGGACCCCGTCGACCAGCACCACGTCGGCGTCAGTGGCGGCCAAGGCTTCCGCGCGCTGGACGATGTCGGTCTCCTCGGTGGCGTCGGTGCGGGCGACGACGACCAGGTCCTTGCGCGTGGCGAGCACCATGTCGAGCTTCTCCAGATACTCCTCCAGCGGCAGGACTTGCTTGCCGTCCGCGTGCCCGCACCGGCGGGGACGCTTCTGGTCCTCCAGGATGACGCCGGAAGCCCCGATCCGTTCGAGGCCCTCCACGACATGGCATGCGACTTCGGGGTCTACGTACCCGTCATCGATGTCGACCAGAAGGTGGTGGCGGGGAAAGGCGCCGCGCAGCCGCTGCACGAAGGCCATCATGTCGGGCCAGGCGATGAAACCGATGTCGGGCAGGCCGTAGTAGGAGGCGGCGAAGCCGAACCCGGACAAGAACATCCCGTCGTAGTACCCCGCCGTCACGGAGGCCGAGTACATGTCGTACACGCCGATCAGCGGTGTGGTGCCCGGCTTGGCGATGTGTTCCCGCAGCTTGTTCCCGTAACTCATGGTCAGCTCCTTGCAGTGGCCTGCGTATCGAGGATCGGAAAACCGCCCGACACAGCGGCGCTTTACCCACACCAAATCTTTTCCTGACCATTCCCTGGGGAATGGTCACTGCGCTGGGTCGTTCACGCCAATGGCGTAGTCCGTTCACTACACAAGCGTCACGGGATACGGGGCCTGGCATGACCGTGCGAACGCCGAACCGGTTGTCGCCGGGGAAGGCGGCGGCCCGCCGTGTTCCATCGGCTGACGCCCGCCGCGTACGCACAACCGCACTGGCGCAGCACAGTCGTTGGTCGGTCAGCTTCCCAGGGGGCGAGCCGTTGGCGGATCGTCCGCAGGCTCCAGGGCCGGCCCTTGCGCACCGGGTCCGCACCCTCACGCCGCAACGCGGTGATCAGCTTCCGGAACTGGCGCAAGCTCAGCCCGTAGCAGCTCGACGGGGGTGGGTCCCGGGGGCAGTTGGTCGTTGACGCGGCGGAGTGAGCCGGCGGGCGCCCCCCCGTAGGTCCGCTGCCGAACACCTACATGGTTCCACAAGGGTGCAACGAGGTTGTCCTGCTTACGACTTGCTGAGCTTGCCGATCCGCGCCGGTGACACTGATCGGCCACCGCGCGGGGTCCGGATCCGGTAGAACGCGCTGCCGCAGCGAGTTCCCCGACTGGAGAGGACCCCCATGCACGTGAGTCGTAGACACCACCGGCGCCCCGGCCGTACCGCGGTGCGGGCCGCCGTGTGCGGGCTGCTGCTGGCGCTCGCCGGCGTACCCGGCGGGAGCCCGGCCGCTGCCGCGCCCGCCGGCGCCGCCGGATGCCGGCTTCCCGCCCGGACGTACGCGGACCGCACCGACGAGCGTGGCCACTGCCTGGCCATCGCGCTGCATCTGTCCGAGGCGCCCGTCCTCGGCGGCACGGCGCGGCTCGACATCGAAGTGGGCACCGTCGGAGGCCCCACGGACGTACGCCTCGACGTCCAGCTCCCCGCCGGCCTGGAATGGGTGACCGCACCAGCGGGGCTCAGCACCTCCACGGCCGCCTCGCTCGTCCCCGTGCAGGGCGGCCGCGTGCACAGGGCCGAGGGCACCGGCCGGCTCGGACAGCAGCGCCCGTGGCGGCTCAGCGGCACCGTACGCGCGGTCGCGGAGGGCCCGGCCGGCATCCGCGCCACCGCCACCTCGGCCTCCGACCCGGACGACACCGGCGCGGGCAGCGTCTTCCTCACGGTCGGGGCACGGCAGTCTGCCTTCGGTATCCCGGTCGGCAGTGTAAGCGCCGCCGCCCCGGCGGCATCCGGTGCGAGCCGCGCCCGCCAAGGCCTCGACCACCGCCCCGCCGAGCCGGCCCCCGGCCCAGAGGTGCCGCAGGCCGCGGCGGGTACCGCCTGCGCTACCGGCTCGTGGAACTATGTCGACCACACCGGCGTCACCCGGGTCGCCGCCAACGCCCGTGTGGCCGTCTATGACGACGACGCGCGCGGCGCGGACGACCTCCTCGCCACCGGTGTCACGGGCGCCGACGGCGGCTTCACGCTCTGCTTCGACAACACCGACGAGGAGGGCGGCGGCCAGGACGTCTACGTCCAGTTCGCCACCGAGAACCAGCACTGGGTGATACGCAACGGCAAGTCCCGCCAGCCGTATCGTTTCGCCTCCCCGGTGCGCGCCAACGTACCCACCGGTTCCACCACCGGCATCGGCGCCTTCCAGCCGGCCGACCCCGCTCTCATGCGCGGGGTCGAGGCCTTCGACACCGTCAACACCGGCTGGAACTGGAAGCCCGGCAGCTGCTGGGACGCCCGGGATACCACCTGCCGCCGCGGCCTGGTCAACTGGGCACCGGACTCCACCGACGGCACGTACTACTCCCTCCAGGACAATTCCGTGCACCTCGCAGCCGAGGACCCCGACGCCCCGGTGCTCGTGCTGCACGAGTTCGGCCACGCGGTGATGGACGACGCCTATGAGGACGCCTTCCCCGCCTCGCCCAACTGCAGCCCGCACTACATCACCAAGACCAGCTCGGCGGGCTGTGCCTGGACCGAGGGCTTCGCCACCTGGTTCGGTGTCGTGGCGCTCGGCGATCCCACTTTCCGCTGGCCCGGCGGCCGTACCCAGGACCTGGAGGGGCCGACCTGGGGCACCTCCGGCTGGGACAACGGCGATACGGTCGAGGGCCGGGTCCTCGGCGCGATGATCGACCTGTCCGACACCGCGAACGAGCCCGGTGACACCTGCGCGGAGAACCCGGCGGGTCCCCTGTGGACCACCTTCCTCGGCCATGTCTCCGCCAGCTTCAGCCAGTTCTGGAGCCACCGCGCCGCGGACGGCCACGACGTGGGCGCTGGCCCCTTGTCCTGCCTCTACCACAACACGATCGACTACTGACCCGGACCGGACCGCACCCGCGCCGGAAGCAGTCCCGTGCGGCCGCACTACCAGGCCTTCTCGGCCGTGGTGGTGCGGCCCGCCACACCGCATTGGTACCTTGCCGTCCATGGTGACGGGGGAAGTCGGCGAGGCCTTGCGAAGACTGGGCATCGGCGCCGGGGCGGTCCGGCTCTATCTGGCCCTGCTGGAGCTGGCGCCCGTACGACTGCCCGAGCTCGGCGCCGCCACCGGCCTGGCTCAGGCGGAACTGGCCGACGCCTACGCCGAGTTGGTCGAAGCCGGGCTGGGCAGCGCCGCGGCCGGCGACAGCGACGCGGTTGCCCCCCTGCCGCCCACCGCCGGCCTGCAACTCCTCGGCCGCCTGCGGGCCGCCGAGCTCGATGCCTCGTGCATCACCGTCGCCGGTGCCTTCGAAACCTTCCGCCGCCGCCGGCCGGCCGCGTTCAAGAACGACCTGGTCGAGGTCGTCACCGGGGAGGACATCGGCCCCCGGCTGCGCCAGGCCTGGGCGGGCGCCTGCGGCCAGATCCGCCAATTCGACTCCCCGCCGTACTTCCCGATCCCCACCGCCACCGACGAGGCGCTCGCCACACTGGCCCGGGGCGTGACGCAGCGGGTGGTGTACTCCCGGGAGTCACTGGAGTACCCCGGCAAGTTCAGCCGCAGCATCGAGCCGTGCATCGCCGCCGGTGAGCAGGCCAGGGTCGTGCACTCGGTCCCGGTGAAGCTGATCATCATCGACGACGCGTGCGCGCTGGTCTCCCTGTCGATCCACGAGGTCGACGTGCACCACACCCTGCTCATCGTCCGGCCGTGCGGGCTGTTCTCGGCGCTGGTGGCGCTGTTCGAGCAGACCTGGCAGAGCGCGCTGCCGCTGTATGCCTCCCGCACACCACCCGCGCGGGGCACCGCCGCCCCACCGCAGCGCCCGCTGCCCGCCGACCGCCGCATGCTCACCCTTCTCGCAGGCGGGGTGGCGGACGAGGACGTCGCACGGGAGCTCGGCATCAGCCGCCGCACCCTGTTCCGCCGTGTGGAGGTCCTGATGGCCCGCTCGGGCGCCACGACCCGGTTCCAGCTCGCCCTCCAGGCGCAGCGCCGCGGTTGGCTGTGAGTCCTCGGATCACCGGCGGGCACGGCTTGCAAGCGCCGATGCTGCCGACGCGGTGCCGCATGTCGGCCGTGACGGGGCGGCCGGTGGCGACATCGGCGATCCCGGCGGCGCCGCGCCAGATCTGGTCGCCGTCCCGCACTTCGGCGAACAGGCCCGGCATCCCTGCCAGGCGGACGTTTTCAACGGCGGCGTTCAGCTGCGCGGGATCCAGTGGGTTCTTCACGTCATGCGTCCTTTCGCGATCCCCGGAGTGGGCTCGGTCGCCCGACGCGGTTGACAGGGCACGAGTGGCACGCAGGCCGCGCATCACCGCCCTGGCCCCGCGCGTGAGAGAGGCCTTCGGCCAGCAGCCCCAGCTCGCCGCGATCTGGGGCGCTACGCGTCAGGCGGCACCGGTGCGCGGTCGGCCCCCTCGTCCCCCGAGGAGTACGAACAGGGCATGGAGCTGTTCCGCGTCGCGGTACTCGGCGCCGACCCCGAACGTATCCCGCCCTATCCCACTTCGCCCGAGACGTCCGCCGCTCAGGGCAGACCGCCGCGCCGCATTCGAAGAGATCCTCGCCGCCCACCTCGCCCACATCGAGGCCGCAATCTGCCGGACCTAGCTGTACTGGCGCGCCCGCCGAACGGGAGCCAAACTCGACCGCGGTCAGCAGGTGGCCGCCTGGGCCTGCGCGGCGAGCATGCCTTCGAGCGCCAGAAGTGCCTGCGGGGCGTGCCGGGTGTCGAGACGGACCGTGTAGATGAAGCGGGTCAGCTCGGGGTTTGCCAGGGGCCGGGTCACGACATCGGCAGCCCCGCGGGGCAGGGCCAGGCGTGGCAGCACCGCGACGCACAGGCCCGCCGCCACGAACCCGAGCACCGTGTTGAAGTCGTCGCCCCCGTACTCCAGTCGGGCCGCGAAGCCCGACGTCTTGGCCATCTGGGCCAGCAGTTCCAGGCGCAGCGCCGCCTCGGGCGCGGCGATCCACGTCTCCCCGGCCAGGCTGCCGAGGTCGATGACGTCACGGTCGGCCAGCTCGTGGCCCACGGGAAGCACCGCCACCACGGGGTCCCTCGCGACCAGCGTCCGGCGCAGCGTCCGCGGTGGTGAGAGCGGGATGAAGTCGTAGTCATAGGTCAGGGCAAGATCGGCGTCTCCTCGTTTGACACGGGTGTAGCCGGGCTCCGGCTCCAGCTGCGAGAGGCTGACTTGAACATCGGGATACGCCGTTTGCAACTGCGCCAGGGCCTTGGGGACGATGCTCGTGGCGGCGGAGGCGAAGGCGCCGAGCCGGATCCGACCGACCGTGCCGGCCCGCATGGCATCGAGCTCCAGGGATGCCGCCGCCAGGGCGCCTCGTACGCCCTGTTCTGCGTCGAGCAGGACCTGGCCGGCCGGTGTGGGACGGACGGGGCGGCGCTCGAGGAGCCGCAAGCCGGCACGGCGTTCCAGCTCGGCGATCTGCTGTGAGACCGCAGGTGCGCTGTAGCCCAGCTCGCGCGCGGCGGCGTTGAAGGACCCGTGGCGCACCACGGCTTCCAGGGTGGCGAGCAAGCGGGGGTCCAGCGTCTGCATGAGTTAAGCCTCGCTTATCCAACGCGAAGAAGTCATTTCTTGTTACTTGAAGATGGAGGGCAGCAGGATTCTCGCTGACGGCCGGGAGTGAGGAGCCGCCTCCTCGCCCCCTGCTGCAGCCGCCCCTGTCCTCCACGCCGACGTCCGATCACTTCGTCATCGCCTACCCGCCCGGCATCCGCATCGCGGTACCGGGTGAGCGCTGAACGCCCGGCGCCGGCACGAGATCGCCTCCTTGCGGGCCAAAGCAGCGAGGTCTGCACCGCCAAGCCGCCGCCTCCCGGCGGGAACGAGCCACACTCCTGCGACCAGCGGGCGTGAAAGGACCGGTAGCCGCACCGGCAGCCGGCCCGAGGGTGCCCCGGGGCCCAGGCCGACCACGGCCGGGTCCCGGTGGCTGCACGCCGGTGGCGTCCCCCTACCTCAGGGGCGTCACCGGCTTACCAGCCCCCGGGCGGTCGTGGGAGGCATTCGCGAGAGACGGACGGCACGCGGGTCGCCGAACAGGCGCGGCGTCACTCGATCACATGTCGGGGGACGCAGTCCGGCGCTTCTCGAAACCCTGGTTTTGTCGATGATTTCCGAAGCTGCTTCGGTGACGTGTGGGCATTGCCCACAGACGGCTCGCAGGATTACCTCACGGGGGCGCCCACTCACGTCAGCGGGGATCGGGGGTCACAAGAGTCAATTCAGCGGTGGGTGCACTCCTTGTCCCCTCTCGGCACATGGCGGGACGCGTCAGGACTCGGAAACGGATTGCGTACACCCATATCAAAGGTGCTGACTCGACGGTCATATCAGGGCAGGGACGCGCCCGGTTCACGCTCCTGCCCGCGGCAGAATCTTGCAGTCACACTGAGGTAAGTGCAAGTAAAGACACCTTTGTACGGGATAAGCGGCGCTTACCACGTGACTCAGGCCCGTCCCACTTCAGGGAAGCTACGGGGTGACCGGCCCAGCTGGGGATCCGGCAGCTGGGCGGCCTCTCACGGCGCTGGTCGAAGCATGCGGCTAGATCAGGCCTCTGAGCACAGCCTCTACGGCATCGATGAGGGGGACGCCCTCGGTTCCGGGCCGGCGCACCAAACCCAATTCCACATCCGGGAGCTCGGGAAGGCCGGTCGCGGCGGTGCCCGGTTCGACGGTGGCCGGGAGGAGAACGGCGGCGCCGAGGCCCGCGCGGACGGCTGCCCGAACGCCGGACACGCTGGTGCTCTCGAAAGCGGTGCGCCAAGTGCGTCCGGCGGCTTCGACCGCGTCGAGCAGGGGCTGGCGCCACCGGCACGGTTGGGAGAAGAGGACCAGTGGCAGCGGATCGAGTGTGGTGTCCAAGCCGGGGGCGGCCGCCCACGTGAGGGGGAGGCGTACGGTCCAGCGTGGGGGTTCGGGCAGATGGGACGTGTCACACAGAGCCAGGTGGATGCGTCCTTGCTGGTATGCCTCGCCCAGCATCTGGCCGGGGCCGCTGATGAGCTCCAGGGTCGCTTCCGGGTTCATGCGGGAGAAGTCGGCCAGGGCCTGGGCGAGTGGCGCAGCGGTGAGGTCCTCCAGCAGGCCCACGCCGCAGTGCCCCTGGACGCCGGGTGCGGCAACAGTGAGCGCCTGGGCGGACAGGGCCAAGATGCGTTCGGCGTACGGCAGCAGTGCCTCGCCGTGCTTGGTGAGGGTGACGCCCGTGGCGGCGCGGTGGAGCAGCGTCTGCCCGACGGCGCGCTCCAGCCTGCGCAGCTGCTGACTCAGCGCGGGCTGACTGTGCCCCAACGCGGCGGCAGCGCGGCTGATGCTCCCTGAGCGGGCACAGGTGACGAAGACCCGCAGCTGTGCCATGTCGAGATCCGAAGCCATAACCAAAGATTATGTGGGGCCATCGCGATTGGCCAGTTCCTTAGGGCCTGGCCGGCACGTAGCGTCGGCGAAGTGAACTACCTCCACGTCGATGTCTTCACCGGACTGCCGTACAGCGGCAACAGCCTCGCCGTGTTTCCCGACTCCGCCGGGCTCAGCGCCGCACAGATGCAGACGATCACCCAGGAACTGCGTCACTTCGAGTCGATCTTCCTCGCCCCGGCCGGGACGCCGGGCGGCCACGTCTGGCAGGCGCGGGTTTTCGACCTCATCGAAGAACTGGACTTCGCCGGACATCCGGTCATCGGGGCGGCCTGCGTGCTACATGCTCTGTACGGCTCCGGCGAGCGGGAGGCGTGGACGCTGCGGCTGAAGGCCCGAGCGGTGGAAGTGACCACACAGCGGCGCGGATCCGGACGATACGCGAGCGTGCTGGACCAGGGCCGGGCGTCGTTCCTCGGCCGCCCGGATCACGCGCACGTGAAGAACCTGGCCGCATGGTTCGGCCTGGACCCGGACGATCTGGACCCTGATCTGCCCCCCGAGGTCGTCTCGACCGGGCTGCGCTATCTCGTGCTCCCGGTCCGCCACGGCGGCGCCCTGGCCCGCGCCCGCATCAGCTCGGACATCACCGACAAGCTCGCCGGCCTCGGGGCCCAGTTCGCGTACCTGCTCGACGCCGCGGGCCTGGAAGCGCGGCACTGGAACAACGACGGGCTGACCGAGGACGTTGCCACCGGCAGCGGAGCCGGTTGCGCAGCTGCCTACCTGCGCCGCCACGGCCGTAGCGGCGACGGCGAAGCCGTGACGTTGCGGCAGGGCCGGTTCACCGGACGCCCCAGCGAGATGACGGTCAGCGCCCACGGTGACGGGGAGGTCATCCACTCCGTGCGGGTCGGTGGCGACGTCGCCTTCGTAGCCAGGGGGCGGCTGGAGGCGCTGCCTCAGTGACCGCAACGACCAAGACCACCCAACCGGAACACGTGGGGATGACGTACTTCGGGCCGGACACCATCCGCGCGACCGTCGGATACGAGGACGTCATTGAACCCGTCAGGGCGGCGTTCGCAGACTTCAGCCGCGGCCTGGGTGAATCCCCGGTCGCCGTGTTCGCGCCGGCGGGCCGGGACGGCGACGTGCACGTGAAGTCGGCCTGGTTGCCGGGTCGTCCGGTCTTCACGGTGAAGGTGGCCACCTGGTTCCTGGAACGCACCCGACAGGGCGGCACGCCCGGAGCCGGCGTCGTCGCCGTGTTCGACGCCCGGACCGGGGACCTGCGGGCCTTGCTGGAAGACGAGCATCACCTGTCGGACATCCGCACCGCGGCCGCCGGCGCACTTGCCGCCCGTACTCTGGCCCGGCACGACTCCGGCGTACTCGGCGTCCTCGGTACGGGAGTACAGGCGTATTTGCAGGTCCTGGCCGCGGCCGACGAACTGCCCATCCGGGAGGTACGGATCTGGGGGCGCCGCGAGAGCAGAGTGCAACGCCTGGCCGAAGCTCTGGGCGCCCGCCGTCCCGACCTGCTCCTCACCCCGGTCGGCAGCGCCCGACAGACATGCGAAGGCGCCGACGTCCTGGTGACGGCCACCGCCAGCACCGAACCGCTCGTCGACGCAGACTGGCTACTTCCCGGCCTGCACATCACCGCCGTAGGCGCCGACGACCCGACCAAGGCCGAACTGGCCTCAGCCTGTTTCCAGCGCGCGGACCGGATCGTTGTCGACAGCCGCACGCTGACCACCATCCACGGAGACCTGGCCCGGACCGGAACGGCATGGCAACACCTCACCGAACTCGGAGAGGTCCTCGCCGGATCGGCACCGGGCCGTGAGCGGGGCAACGAGATCACCATTTGCAAGCTCATCGGCCTGGGCGTGCAGGATCTCGCCGCGGCTCAAGTGGCGCTCGACCGCCTCCAGAGCGGGGGGCTCCGCCCGCAACGGCGACCGGCCTGCGCTACGGACCTGCGTGAAGTCACCGCCCAGACCACCCGACAGCGGTGAGTTGACAGCACCCTGAGGTGCATTTTCCGGCGACCCCCGCAGCCCGCACTTACTGGCATGGTCCTTCGCATCCTCGTCACTCTTCGTCAGGGCTTTTCAGCGGTCGGATACCTCAGCCTGCCGCCAAGCCGCGGACACCAATCCACGGATCACCATCGAAGCTTCTGGCCGCACAATCGCCGGTAGTTCGGACAAGGCGGCATGGGCCAGGCCGCGGCCTTATGGATGCCGAAATATTTGATTGCCCGCCGACTGCGCGAACTGGTTTAATTCGACCATGAACTTCGAACTTCCTTCTGGATATGAAATATCCACCGACTCTGCACGCCTCGACACTGCGCTGATTCACCAGTGGCTGTCGCAGGATGCTTACTGGGCCGTCGGTCGTTCCAGGGAGAAGCAGGACCTGGCCATCGCCTCTTCTCTCAACTTCGGTGTCTACGAGAGCGCCTCCGGCGCCCAGGTCGGCTATGCCCGTGTTGTCACTGACGTGGCCACCTTCGCCTGGTTGTGCGACGTCTACATCGCCCGCGACGCCCGGGGTCGAGGCCTGGGTACCGCTCTGGCTGCCGGGGTCCGCGACTACCTCTCGCCATACGGCCTCCGTCGTATCCTGCTGGCCACAGCGGACGCGCACGCCGTCTACGCCCAGGTGGGCTTCGCATCGCTGGAGAAGCCGGAGAAGTGGATGACGCTCGGCGAGCAGTGAGCGGCGGGCACGGCTCTGAGCAGGCCCGGACCCGGGTTCACGGGGGCGGCCGGATGGGGACGCCACGCCCGGGGGTCACCCGGATGGACCAGTCCGGGGCCGGGTGGCCCTCGGGCAGCGGCCAGCGTCGCCCTGTAGGCGTCCGCCGTATGGCCGAGAGGAGGACCGATGACTGGCACCCTCCGGCGTCCCGCGGCTCGCGTGGCCGCCGCCTTCGGGATTCTCGCCGCGCACTTCCTGGCTATGGGTGCCCTGGGTGCGGGCCCGGCCCACGCTGCCGTGCAGTACTACGGGATCCGCAGCCCCGACGGCAAGTGCCTGAGCGTCGCGGGAATGGACTGGGGGATGACCGGCCACGGGGACCGCTTTGAGATCGGCGACCAGCACTGTGTCGGTGTGGCGGGCGGGAGCCACCGCAACGGCACCCCCGTCGTTAACCAAGCTTGCACCGAGAACTCCCCGAAGTGGCTGTTCAAACCAGGGCAGTGAGCCGGAGGTCCGTAGCCGGTCCTGAGTGGCGTTACGCGGGCCGCGAGTGCGAGAAAGCTGCCGCGGGGTCAGACGGTGCGACGCGGCCCGCACCGGTGCGGGCGGGGCCGCGGTGGCAGGCGATGCCCGTCCAGTGGAGGGCGGCGGGGGGCCGAAGTCGCGGATGAGGTTCGGGAACCCGCCTGCGCCCACCCCTGCCGTCTTCGGTGACTTCCTGGATGGCCAGATGGGTCATGAAGGTGGTGGGAGAGGCTCCGTGCCAGCGCCACTCGCCCGGCGAGATGCTCACGCCGTCGCCGGCGCGGACGGTGTGCACCTCTGCGCCGCGGGACTGCACGAGCCCGGTCCCCGCGGTGACGTGAAGGACCTGGCCGAGGGGGTGTCGATGCCACGCGGTGCGGGCGCCGGGCTCGAAGTGAACGCTGTCGACGCGGAAGCGCGACGGTCCCTCGGAGGGCGGTGATCTCTTCGACCCATGCCGCGTCGTTGACCCACTCGGGTGGCGCGGCAGTGCGGGACTGCGGTCGGTGCACGGGAAACACGCATGGGGGCAGGTCCTCTCGCCGACGGCGGCCGCGGCGGCCGCCCGCACGTCCAGCGAGCCCGTCGCAGTTCGCGCTGGCCTCCTCTGCCGTACTTCGGCCAGGAGCTCACGGAGCCAGGCCGAGTTCGTGGATCCGATCGGTGCGGCGCGACGGTCCGGCGCCGCGCCGCGGGGAAAGGCTGTTTCGCCGCGGCGTGCGTCGGGGATCCACTGCCGAGAGGGAAACCGGTGAATGGGTTAAGCCCTGCTTACCCAACGCGAAGATGTCATTTCTTGTACTTAAGGGCGTCCGCCAGGAGGATTCTGCCACCGGACAGGATGCGTGAGCAGTCTCGCTCCCTGCCGTGACCGTCCCCTTTCCACGCAGCGAGGTGCGCCCGTGCACCCGCCGTGCCGTGCAACGGAGCCTTGCTGCCCGCCGGTACGGCGCTACCCGCAGCCATCTCCGGCCCGTGGGTCCAGGAGGCGGTCAGCGATCCGACTGCCTGCACGTGAAAGGGGCGCTGCGTGCGCAAGCCACTTATCGGACTCACCACCTACCTCACCGAAGCCAGGTGGGGGGAGTGGGAGCTGCCCGCCGCGCTGCTGCCTGCGGCGTACGCCACATGCGTCCAGGCCGCGGGAGGCAGGGCCGTCTTGCTGCCGCCCGATGCGCCGGGCGCGGCGGCCGATGTCGTCGCTCGTCTGGACGGTGTCATCCTCGCCGGCGGAGAGGACCTGGATCCCGCCCTGTACGGGGCGGAGCCCCACCCCTGCGCGGGCACCCCCGTTCCCAGCCGCGACCGGTGGGAGCGCGCTGTCCTCAAGAGCAGTCTGGACCGCGACATCCCAGTCCTCGGAATCTGCCGCGGCATGCAGCTGATGAACGTTCATGCGGGCGGCACGTTGATTCAGCACCTGCCCGAAAAGGTCGGGCATGACGCCCACAATGCTCATCTGGGGTTCTTCGCGCCCCATGCCGTCACGACCGTGCCGGGCACCCGGATGGCCGCGCTCCTGCCCGGGACCCGGCAGGTGGCCTCCCATCACCACCAGGCAGTCGACCTTCTCGGCGCGGGCCTGGCGGTTACGGCCTACGCCGAGGACGGCACGGTCGAGGCCGTCGAAAGCACCCGGCACCACTTCGCCCTCGGCGTGCAGTGGCACCCCGAGATGAGTGCCGACCAAGCAGTCATACAAGCCCTGGTGACGGCAGCCCGGCACCGTACAACGGCAGCGTCGAACGAGCCGGCTGAGCGGCAATCACCGGTCGGCGGCGCTCCTTCCGAAGGCCCTTCAACCCCCTGCGCCAACCCTCGCTCCGCCGCCCAAGCCGACCGCCGAGCGGCGGCGGCCGACGCACCGGCGGCGTCGCTTCCTGCTCTTCACTAGGCGTCAGGCAGAACAGGCGGCCACCGTCTCCGCACCGTGCAGCGACACCGGGCAGCACCACCCCGCGTCCACACCACACCCCACGCCCCTCGACCGGGCGTGCCCCTTGCATGGAGTAACCGTGTCACCGATCGCCGACCATCCGCCCTTGACCTCCCCCGTCCCCGGCCCCGTCCCGTACGGCACCATGCGGCCTCATCGTCCAGAGGCGCTCTGGCAGGAAGCACCTCTTGCCGAGGCCCTGCTCGCGCTCGCCCGCCGGGATGTGACCTCATTCCACGCCCTGCCCCTCTCCCACGGCGACTCCCTGGGCAACTCGCCCATGCGTGACCGCTACACGGCCTTGTTCGGATCCGCGCACCTGGCCGCCGATGTCTCCTACAGCGGCGCCATGCTGGACTCCTACTTCCGGCCCCAGGGCCCCCTCCGGCAAGCCCAGCGGCTCGCAGCCCAGGCATTCGGAGCTGATCACACCTTCCTGCTCTCCGGCGGCACCAGTACGGCCAACCGCGTCGCCCTCGGCGCCATGACCCGCCCGGGCGAACGGGTCCTCGCCGACCGCAGCTGTCACCAATCGGTCCACTTCACCCTGCCGACCCTCGGCGTAGACGTCGACTACGCCCCGCTCCGCGGCTGCTGCGACCGCTGCCCCCGCGAGTTCGCCGACCTCCCCCGCCTGCTGCAGATGTACGCCCAAGCCCACGCAGCGGGCCGCCCCTACAGCACGGTGGTGCTCTCCGCCGTCTCCTACGACGGAATCCGCTACCGCCTTCCCGCCGTATTCGCCGCGATAGCCGAAATCAACTCCCACGTCCGTGTGGTCATCGACGAAGCCTGGGGCGCCGCCCACAACTTCCACCCACAGCTGCGCCCCCTGACCGCTCTGCAGGCATACCGCGCGCTGCGCCATTCCGCAGCAGCCGGTCGCATGGAGGTCGCCGTCACCCATTCCGCGCACAAGTCGCTCTCAGCGCTGCGCCAAGGCTCCTACCTCCACCTCATCGGCCCCGCGGACCTGGAAGAACGCGCGGCCCAGGAGCTGTTCCAGCAGCACACGACCTCTCCGAGCTGGCCGGTTCTGGCCAGTCTCGACCTGGCAAGAGCCCAGGCGAGCTCTGAAGGCGCGCAACTCCTCCAGCGCTCCATCGGCCTTGCCGACGCCATCCGGGCGCAGATCGGCACGGACCCGCAGTTGTCCTCCTACGAGGTACTCGGCCCGGACCGTCGGATGATGGAGGGCCTGCTTGTGGACGACGACCCGGTCCGCGTCATGGTCGGCGTGAAGGACCTCGGGATCTCGGCCTCGGACCTCCGTAGGAGGCTCTTCGATGAATACGGGCTGTACATCGCCCGTGAATGTGGGGAGGCGGTCCTGCTGCACGTCCACATCGGAGTGGACGAAGCAGCCGTACAGCGACTGCTGGAGGCAATGCGTGCCATCCAGCGCGGCCGTCAGGCAGCCTCCGGCATTCCGGAGGGAGGATCATCCGGCCACTTCATCATTGCCTACCCGCCGGGCATTCCCATCGCACTGCCGAGTGAGCCCCTCGACGAAGAACGCCGACGCGAAATCGCCGCCCTCCGCGCAAAGGGCAGTGAGATCTACGCCTTCCAGGGCCGAGAGCCGCACCGCCGCAACCCCCCTGTGCCCTCCAGCACGGACTGAGGAACCGGCGAGTGGCTGGGCATTCCCCCGCAGGAAGCCGGCCTTGCCCGGGCAGCCGGCACGGTGCGCGGGGGCCGGGACCGGTTTTCCCGACCTGGAGAAGAAGGAGGCACGGCATGACCTCAGCAGCAATGCCGCCCGCCGTCGTGGGCGTGATCGGGGGCGGCCGGATGGGGGCCGGCATCGCCCAGTCCTTCGCGGCCGCCGGGTCGTTGGTGGTCGTCGTGGAGGCGGACGCCGCGGCCGCGGCGTCCGCCCTGGACCGGATAGCCGCCGGCCAGCGGCGGGCCGCCCAGCGTGCGGGGCTCGGCCCACTCGCGTCCCGCGAGGTGCAGAACCGGGTCACCGCCGTGTCCTCGGTAGCCGATCTGCCCCACGACGCCGACCTGGTCGTGGAGGCGGTGCCGGAGGACTCCGCGCTCAAGGCCCGGGTGCTCGCCGCCGCCGAACAGGCCGTGGGGGAGCGGTGCCTGCTCGCCACCAACACCAGCTCCCTGTCGGTCACCCGCATCGCGTCGGCCCTGAAGCAGCCGGGACGGTTCCTCGGCATGCACTTCTTCAACCCGGTGCCCGTCTCTGCCCTGGTCGAACTGGTCCTCGCTCCCGAAACCACCGAGGAGACCCTGGAGGCGGCGGTCGGCTGGACGCACACCCTTGGAAAACAAGAGGTCGTCGTCCAGGACTCGCCGGGGTTCGCCAGCAGCCGCCTCGGCGTCCTCCTCGGCCTGGAAGCGATCCGGATGGTCGAGGAAGGAGTCGCCGACCCGGAGGCCATCGATACGTCCATGCGCCTGGGCTATGGGCACCCGATGGGCCCGCTGCACCTGACCGACCTGGTAGGGCTCGACGTACGGCTGGCCATCGCGGAATACCTGCACGCCACGCTCGGGGAGCGGTTCGCGCCGCCCCGACTGCTGCAGGAGAAGGTCGCCCGTGGCGAGCTGGGCCGCAAGACAGGTCAGGGATTCTACCGATGGCAGTGAACGACAACTGCTGCGGGTGTACCCGACCTGACCGGGCACAGGATGTCGGGGCCGGCAGGCTGCCTGCCGCCTGGCGCGTGATCACGAAAGAGGCAGGAGATCGGGAGCGCTGGAGCGTCTCAAGCAGGCCCTGGACTACATCGAGCGCCGCCTTGACCAGCAAGTCGACGTGGCCGGGGTGGCACGCATCGCGGTCACCTCGGAGCACCCTGCGCCGGATGTTCTCCGCGCTGGCGGCCATGCCGCTGTCGGCGTACGTACGGCGTCGTCGGCTCACTGTCGCGGGTGCCGAGGGGCCTCGGGAGACTCTACGGATGCTCACTGACAGTCAGCAGCGGCGAACTGAGGCGCCGAGTCCGAGGGCTCCCGTTCCGCACTGGTCACCGCGGATACGGCCCGATTGAGTTTCTCATCGCACCCACCGAAAAGAGCAGGTGAACACCTTGGAGAAGAAGACGCCGCCGTATTACTCCATGGACGAACTCATCGGCATGATGGATGAGCCCAATCGTTCCAGTTGCCGGCGCATCGTTGACGAGTACCGTGAGCTCCTGCAGCAAGCGCCCGGTTCATCCCATAATCACCATGCCTGGCAGGGCGGGTACTGGGACCACGTCGTCGAAGTGATGAACCTGTGGGTACTCCTGTACCGCACCTTTGAAGCCACCGGCCGCCTGGCCGTGTTGGCACCCGAGGAACAGTTCACCCTGGCCGATGGCTTGCCCGTGCTGTTCTTGCACGACATCGAGAAGCCCTGGCGTTGCCTGCTGGTGGACGGCAAGCCGGTCCGCAACGCGGACGGCAGTCTGGCAGTTCATCCCGAACTTGCCGACAAGCCCGCCCGCAAGGCATTCGCAGAGCGCAATCTGACCGAATACGGCATCGAGTTTTCGCCTCGACAGCAGAACGCCTGGCAGTTCGTTGAAGGCATGCGCGACAGCGACTACTCGCCCAAGGCCCGCGTCATGCAGCCGCTGGCAGCTCTATGTCACACCTGCGACCTGCTGAGCGCCCGCGCGTTCTACGATTTTCCCCGCCCCGAAGGCAGCGCTTGGGGTATGAGCCGAGTCGCAGCCGATGGATAGAGGGACCCTTCATGCGGACGGGGAAGTCTCGCGGGCCGAAAGAGCCGGCGGCGACGGAGCCGACGAGAGCCGGGACGCGCGCGGCCGACCGGGCTGGGCCCGCTTGTGGATCCCGTCGAGCGACCCGGACATGACTGGCGCCGATCACCGCCCCCTCGACGGCGCCAACAGGTCGTGCCCGAACCGAAGCCCTGTTGCCGGGGCAGGTACTCCCACTGGATACCGGTATGCAGCACGAACGTGATGTCGCACGAAGCCTGGCGGTCCGATACCCGAGGTCTGCCAGGCTTCGGCTACGGCCCAGGTTTGGGCAGCAACGGCTCGACCACTGGCCACAGTTCATTCGAGAGGATCCACGGAGGGGGGTCCCTGGCGTCGTGCGTAAGGCCATGAAGCACGTGGCCGGAGTGGCGTGCCGTGCGCATGACCTGGCGATCACGCCGGTGGGCGGTCGGGCTGGGCTGGTCGGTGTGACCGATCAGGACTGGCCATGGGCATGAAGACGCGATCTCCGCCGGCCACGACGGAGTCGAGCCATGTGCCCGCCAAGACGAGTACTCCCGCCGTGCCCGGCCGTCCCTGCCGCCTGGCAACCTGAGGCCCCAGCATGCGCAGGAAACGGGTGGCGGCTGTGAGCGGGCGCATCATGAGGGTGATACGTCGGATGCGGCCCTCATCGTCGAGATCGAGATACTGGGTCTCCTCCAACCGCAGGCGACCGACATTTCCTGCGGCGCGCAGGACCGCGTGCTGTCCTTCCTGGAACTGTGCCTCGTAGTGGATGCCGGTGAACACTTCGAATACGTCCGTCAGGAGTTCCTCGAGTTCACGGTGTCCCCTAAACGTGAACCGGTCGGTCAGTGGCGAAACGAGCTCGACGTCCTCGGACATAGCGGCCACTGCCGAGCTCGCATCACCCGCCTCGCCGGCCAGCCGCCACGCTGCGACGTAATCAGTCATGCCGTCCCCGCAAGGCGCTCGGCAAGGACGAGAGTGCCGGACGCTGGGCGTCCGCCTGGGCCCGGTGGACAGGGCCCCGCTCCGGACGAACCGCTCGACTGCAGGTACGACACGTGACAGACACCTCCATGGCCTCTGGCCTCTCCGCAACGGAGCTGAAACACGATCGGCGGCCCATCCGCCACGCGCCAGCGGTCGCCCCACTGGTTCGTGCCAAAAGCCCCGTTACGAGCACCCGTTCTGATGTGGCGAGCACGTGACGGAACCGCTGGGGACGCGCGGGTCACCGCCCGCGCCATACCGGCTCCAGCACGGCGTGGAGTGCTGGTACCAAATACATGTTTCATCCTGTCTTCAATGCCCCACCGCTACGGTTTCCGCCAGTCCTCTCGGCGACGACGGTACGGAACTTCCTTGCCGGGGATTTCCATCACGCCAGCACCCGACCGACCGGTCCGCGACTTACTGTGCCGCTGACTCGTGGGGTGATCCAGTGGGAGTTTTCGAGTAATAGTGATGGAAAAATATGACTGTTTATGCCGTGTTATGTTTGCCGGGCTCTGGCGGCCGTGGGCTCTCAGGTCCGTCATCGGGGCGAGTCCTCAAGGGAGCTGCAGCGGGTGGGCAGGGACTGGGTGCGTCCCTCTGCACCGCACTGCTTCGAACTGAACCGAAGCAGGCTTTGCGGGGCTCTGTCCGTCACTTGCGTCAGCAAGCGGGCTCGAACGACATCCCTGATGCTCCAGCTGGGGGTCGCGGCCTAGCCGTCTCAATCCGACTCCGCCCGGCTCGCTGGCCGTGCCGGGGATGAGTGAGTGACGACCTCCGATGAGGCAAGCGGTCTGATCTGCCTTAATCGCAAAAGGAAGAAACAAGTGAAGAATCGATTTGTCCCCTTCTGTGTGGTGTGTCTGCTGAGTTTGAGTGCGTGTTCCGCAAATGGTCAGGAAACCCGACCTCCCGAGACGCCGTCGAGCACAGTGCAGGCGGCCAGATACCCGAACACGGATGCAGGTTTCCGGAAGTTGATCACAGCGGCCCGTACTGACCCGGATGTAGTGGCTTCGCTCAAGCCGAGCGCCACTGATTACGCAGTGCTCTTCGAGCCGGATTTCGCGGCCAAAGCCGAGAAGATGTACGAAGAGTGGCTCTGGTCCAAGGCCCCCGCCACGCTCGGCCCCGATCCTAAAAAGACGGAAATCACCGTCGCGAAGGCAACCACTGACGACATCAGGGAATGGCCGGAGCGAGTCAGTGAAAATTTCCCCGGTGGGTATGAGAGGGTGGGGCCTTACCTCAAATCGGGAACGACAATCTACCGGTGGAAGTATGTAGAGCCAGGCGAAGTTATCGGCACGGCGTACGACGGAATGGCCTACATCAACGGGCGCTGGGTGTGGTTCCCGAAGCCGTGGCGCGTCCTCGAACAGTCCTGATCTAAGAGGCCGTTCCATCCCCGTGTTTATCCCGGAAGGGACAACGAGTGCACCCACCACCACGGTCGGCTGTTCCCCGCACTGCCGGCCGTCAGTGGCAGGGGAGCGGCCGCCGGTGACAGCAACTACCGGCAGGAGTCGCCGACTTGGACTCGGTCTCCTCATCAGAGCGGGGCGGGGTGCGGGCGCCTCGTGAGTGTGTGGCGGCTCACTGAACTGAGCCTCCGCCAACTTGAAGTCGCAGGTCAAAGGGCTGGTGTGAACGGTCCTCGGGGTACTCGTGCTGGCCGTAGGCGGGAGTCCGTGGAGAAGATCGTCTGTCAGTCGGGCGGCTTGTTTGGCCACGTGGCCGCGCCATGGAGAGTGATCCAGTAGGCCCGGACCGGACAGCACGGGGTGACGCTCGCCGACTCGAGCCGATAGGTCCCGCATACACGCTGCCGATTCTCCATCCCGTCAAGTAGTTGCTAATGTGGAAAGTAGATGCCGGGGTGTAAACAGGGGCCCCTCGGCGGCAACGGGAGGGGTGTGCCATGGGTGAACAGGCTGCTGCAGCCGCAGCATTGAAGGGGACTGCGCGGATCGAGACGACCGCGCGGGTGCGAAGCCGCTGGTACGTGGGCTACCTGTGGCTGTTCGCTGTCTGGCAGCTGGTCCTGGTTCCTGCCGTGCTGCTGTGGCACGGGGCGACGGGGGCACTGGTCAGCGCACTTGCAAATGCCCTCGTGGTCATGGGGTTGTCTTTGTTCGCCGTACGACAGCCTGTGATTCCGCGCGGCTACGGCGGCCTGCACCTCAAAGTGGTGGGTGCCTGGGCGGCTGCCTACGTCTTGGCCCTCGTGCTCGGCTTCACGTTCTTCGTGAGCAGCGTCGCCTTCGCCGCCGTGGCTGCTCTCGTATGCGCGCTGCCGGCTTCCGCGGCGGCCTGGCGGGAAGCGCGCGCCGCATGATGCCGGAAGCCTCGGTCGGTGCAGGGCAGGCCCCTCACCCGCGACACGACCTCGCTCCTCTTCTGGCCTCGGCTGTGCGTCTGTCGATCGTCGCAGCTCTCGCTGCTGTGGAGAAGGCCGAGTTCGCCTACGTGCGGGATCTCGTGGAGATCACCGACTCCGCCTTGTCGAAACAGGTCTCGCGCCTGGAACAAGCGGACTGGGTGACAGTCGAGAAAGGGCAGGTCGGACGTCGGCCGCGGACCTGGCTGCGTCTGACCGAGGACGGAGCAGATGCTTACCGGCGCCACCTTGCCGCGCTGACGGCGATCGCGGGCCCACTGCAATAGAGCGGCATGGACAGGCGAGAACGGCTGGCCACGGTGTGAGCAGGCGTTCTCAGCCAGCTGGTCGGTTTCTCCTCGGTGTCGCCCGGATGCCTTCTACGATCCGACGCATGCTGGATCCCGAACTGGTGGAACGGATCACTGCACGGCGTGCGGAACTGGACGAACTCGAAGAACGGCTGGCCAAGCAGCTGGCGGAAGTACGAGCGTGACGAACTCGCTGTCGCCGAACGTGTCCTTGAGCGGGTGAGTGAGCAGCTCGCCGACGAACGCGCCCAGGCTGTGCCGATACATGGCCAGGTGGGCGGCCGGGCGGTGATGCTGATCCCACACCACAAGCCGGGCGCGGACGAAAGCATGCTCCCGCCGGACTACCAGCGCATCCTCGCCGCCGTGCGGCAGGCCGCCGGACCAGTCATGGCCCGCGAGGTCGGCGAAGCGGTGGGGGTGGACGTCAGCGTGGCGGGCCAAGCTGGAACCACTACGCAGCAAGCTGGTCAGACTCGTCGATCGCGGCTGGCTCCGGAAACTGCCCGACGGTCGGTTCACCACCCGCCTGTGACCAGGAACGCCGCTACTCGGAACGGCTCGGCACAGGCGTAACCGGGGTGCTCCCGGCGGCCGTTGGAATTGTGTGAAGAATGCCAAAAAGCGCGCCGAGAACACCTGCTCGTTTGTCTACCAGTGTCGCCTGCCGCTGTCCACGCGCACCGTCAACCACCTCGCCGATCTACTGCGGCGCCATCTGAAGGCGATTCGGTCCCGGTGGCGGATCCTGCCACCGGAGAAGATCGCGGTGATCGTCCTGGCCGTACTGCGCCACGATCAGCGCCTGGCCGACATGGCCGGCGGCAACAACGTGTCCGAGTCCACCGTCCGCCGCTGGCGCGACGAGCTGATAGGACTGCTCGCCGCCCAGGCGCCGCGCCTGGACCGCGCCTTGAAGACGGTCGCCCGGCAGGGCGGGGAGGTGGTCCTGATCGACGGCACCCTCATCCGCACCCAACGTCGCACCGGGAAGGCCGATCGGCGGAACTATTCCGGCAAGCACCACAGCCATGGCCTGCACTTCCTCGCCCTGACCGACGAGAGAGGCCGTCTGATCTGGATATCCGCCGCCCGGCTCGGCCGCACCCACGACAACACCGCCGCCCGCCACGACCACATCCTGGCCCACCTGCGCGCGGCCGGCCTCGGAGCGTTGGCCGACCTCGGCTTCCGCGGCCTGGACAACGACATCCGCGACCCCGTGATCGTCACCGGCTAGGCCGCCAGCCGCACCCACAAGCTCACCCCGGGTCAGAAGGACGCCAACCGCGTCCTCGCCGTCGGACGTGCACCGGTCGAGCACGGCTTCGCCCACCTCAAGAACTGGCGGATCCTCGCCAAGCTCCGTTCCGATCCCGCCCGCGCCACCCAGCTTCTGCGCGCTCTGCTCGTCCTGACGAACCTCGAAGTCGACCGCTGACGGATGATCTTCTCCGCGGACTCCCGTCCACGACCAGCATGAGCACCCCGAGGACCGTTCACACTAGCCCTTTGACCTGCGACTTCAAGTTGGCGGAGGCTCAACTCCAGCGCATCGCCCACGCACACCAGGGCGCACCATGGTGACGCTCGTGCGGAGGCCGACGAGCACTGTCGAAAGGCGACCCACCGCGCCTGGCGAAGTCACCGTCGTCCTGGATGCAGGGCCACCACGTTCCCGGCTCCCCGGACCTGACCGTCCTCGATGCCTGCCCAACAGCTCTGCCCCGGCCTGCCGTTCGCCTGAAGAGGCGGCCTCTGCGGAACATTTCGCGCCCGGGGGGCCCATCTGTGCCGCAACACGCCCTGGAGCCGGCAGAGGCGGCCGCGGGCTACGTCTTGACCTGCCGGCCGTCCCGCATCGGACACACCCGCCTGACCCCCGGCACCTGGGCACGAACGTGCTGACATCGTTCGGTTTTCTCGACGATGAACGATCGGAAACTTGCGCTGGAAAAGGTGCATGCCGTTCGGCACAGTAACCCCGGGTCAATCAATCGCTCTTTCTAGACGAACGTTCAGTAGGGCGGGGTGAAAGCCGGATGGCCGCCTTTGCCACCTCGTTCTGCAACGCGGGCGACCGCGCGAACCCCCGGCCGCGTACCACGGTCTTTGACCGACGGCGCGAGCCTATCGACATCTTGAGCGGACCGGCAGTATCGGACCGCACGGAATCATTTTATGGAAAGTGAGAGCCAGGCGTGAGTGAGCAGCCTCTCGTGACGCCCGCAGCGCCATCCAGACCGGCCCGGCCCGATGTCGACGCTGGAGACGCCGGTTACAGCAAGTCGTTGAAGTCCCGGCACGTCAGCATGATCGCCATCGGCGGTGCCATCGGCACCGGCCTCTTCCTCGGTGCCGGCGGCCGCCTCGCCGAGGCCGGCCCGTCGTTGTTCGTCGCGTACGCGGTCTGCGGTGTCTTCGCCTTCCTCGTCGTCCGTGCGCTCGGCGAACTCGTCCTGTACCGCCCCTCGTCCGGCGCCTTCGTGTCGTACGCCCGTGAGTTCCTCGGTGAGAAGGGCGCCTACACCGCGGGCTGGATGTACTTCCTGAACTGGGCCACGACGGGTATCGCCGACATCACCGCGGTGGCCACCTACACCCACTACTGGGGCATGTTCTCCGACATACCCCAATGGGTGATCGCGCTGATCGCCCTGACGGTCGTCCTCGCGGTCAACCTGATCTCGGTGCGGATCTTCGGCGAACTGGAGTTCTGGTTCGCAATCATCAAGGTCGGTGCCCTCGTCGTCTTCATGTGTATCGGCATCTTCCTGCTGGCGACCCAACACCCCGTCGACGGTCACAACCCCGGTCTGTCCGTGATCAGCGACAACGGGGGTGTCTTCCCCAACGGGCTGCTGCCCATGCTCCTGATCACCCAGGGCGTCATCTTCGCCTACGCCGCAGTCGAGCTGGTCGGCGTTACCGCGGGCGAGACCGAGAACCCCGAGAAAGTCATGCCCAAGGCGATCAACTCGATCATGTGGCGCGTGGGGCTGTT
>NZ_JBWKCE010000018.1:0-136832 GCF_056436685.1 Streptomyces sp. NPDC043680
GAACGCTTCCCGCAGGACACTCTGACGTACCAAACTCACGACCACGGCCTTCGTGCTGAACCCATGCCTCTGTGACGGAGCACAGGATCAGCCGAAGGCCGCCTTCACGTCCGCTGAAATGCGAAAAAGCCGATCAAGTACGAGCCGTGTTCGATGCCGGACCATAAACGTCAAGTGAGGTTCACTCCGCGGACGTCGCCCGAGCCGTGAGCTGGGGGAAGCGCTCTTCCCAGACCTGCCGGATGTGCCTGCTGACCAGGGTCCGCAGGATGGGCCACTGCTCGGTCAGCAGGTCACGGTTCAGGAGCGCGGTGAGGTCGTCGCGCTGTCCTTCGGCCAGTACGGTGCGGTACAGGCTCATCCGTTGCCGGGGCCGGTCCAGGTCGTACGTACGCAGACCGGACCACGCGACATGCAGGGGCAGCCGCACGGGTCCACGGGACGGACCGGCCAGTTCGCCGAGAGAGGCGGGCAGGCGGCCGTCGTACCGCTCGCGCAGGACCTCGGCGACTGGCGCCGGTGAGACGGAGGACGACAGCTGAGCCATGAGGCCAGTATCCGCGCCCGACCTTCCCTGGTACTGCGGGGCGCGGCATCATGCTCCACCTGCCCGGCTACGGCCTCCGTTCCGGCCGCCCCCATATCCGAACATGTGCGGGATCGCTCAGGCTCGGTGTACCGCCTTATTGCGGAGCTGCCCCGTCAGGCTGCGGCCGGACAGCCGGTCGCGTTCCCAGCCTTCTGAGATCAGAAAATCGAGATGGCCGCAAGGGTTCACCCAGCCCCCGCGCGCCCGACGAGGAGGCCTGCTGAGCTGCACCTGCACGATGACGACGGAACCCGCGCAAGTTTTTCGAAAGCAGCATTTCACGCAAACCTCTGTCCGTCCGGCCCGCTGTCGGCTTGAGGCAAGCATGCGAGGGCCTCGACCAGTTGTCGTACGGACACGGCGCCGGAGTCCGGGAGGGCAGCCTCCGACCAGGCGCGTTGCGCGGTGGCCGTGTCGCCCTCGGCGGCTGCCAGGACGTTCTGCTTGGCGCTGTTCTCGTGGATCGGGTCGGTGTCGAGGCCGAAGTCCGCCAGGTGCACGACGATGCGCACCTCCAGCTTCGGATTGGACGCCATCCGCTCGTTGAGGCGGTAGACCCGGACCCGGTGGCCGATCAGCGCCCGGGCGCGCTCGATCATCGCCCGGCCGGCCTCGGAGTCACCGCGGTCGGTGCGGATCGGCTGCTCCAGCTCGCCGGAGGTGTTGCGTAGCACCAGGACGCCGCGGGTGCTAGTTGCCTCCAGGCGTACGTCCAGCAGCGTCGCAGTGAACTGCTTCGCGGCATCCAGTCGGGCGGTGTCCTGACCGACGGTGTCCCCTAGGACATAGAGGCTTACGGCACGTTCTCGGACGCGGTCGGTCCAGTCCGCTTCTTCGCCCGGCGGGCACGGACCGACGGCATGGGCTGCGGCGATGACGAGGTCGAGGTCACGAGGGTTCATCGCTCCATCCTGACCGACCCAGCGCCGGCAGCCGGACTCGGCGGGTTCGGCTTGCCGCCGCTCTCAGGGCGCAATTGCGGCCTCGTCATGCCTCGCCTTCGCCGTCGCCCTGCTCGACTCCGGCCTCGCCTCCTCCTCGGTCGGCACCTACGCGGGGCAGTTGATCATGTCGGGCTTCCTCGGGCGGTCCCTGCCGCTCACCGTGCGCCGGGGGATCACGCTCCTGCCGAGCATGGTCATCCTATGCACGGGCGTCGATGCCACCCAGGCGCTGGTGTGGTCACAGGTGGTGCTGTCCTTCGCCCTCGTACCGCTGATCCTGCTGACCCGCGACCGTACGGTCATGGGCCCGCTGGCCAACCGGCCCCCTGACCACCGCGGCGGCCTCGGTGGTCGCAGTCCTGGTGATCGGCCTTCTACCTCGTCGGGCAGGTCCTCACGGGCTGAGCGGAGCAACGGGGGTCCATACCACCGGCCTTGTTGCACTCCTCTTGCAATTGCCATCAACATGCAATCCAATGGCGGTAGTTGTAACCGCAGCCCTCGCCGCACGCCCCTTACCGTCAGTCCTGACAGGATACGGAGCGCACCATGCCCCACCTGCTGCCGGAGCCCGGACCGCAGCGCACCATCGCCGCCTCGAACTTCGTCTGCACCGTCGGCAGCGGCCTCTACCTGACCGCGGGCGTCCTCTACTTCACCGAGGCCGTCCGGCTCCCGGCGGCCCAGGTCGGCCTCGGGCTCGGCATCGCCGGGATCCTCGCCCTCGCGGTCGGCATCGTCGCCGGCCACCTCGCGGACCGGCGCGGGGCGCGCGGCGTGTACGCCGCCACGCTCGTGGTGCAGGCGTTCGCCACGGCCGGCTTCCTGCTGGCGGACAGCTTCTGGCCGTTCGTGGCGGCGGTCTGCGCGGCCACCGCGGCGAAGGGCGCGGGGCTCGCGGCGCGCAGCCCGATCATCCGCCACCACGGGGGCGAGCGGCCGCAGGAGTTCCGCGCCTACCTGCGCGCCGTGACCAACATCGGCATCTCCCTCGGTGCCGTGCTGGCAGGCTGGGCGGTCCAGGCCGGAACGCAGAACGCGTACCGCCTCCTCGTCATCGGCAACGCCCTCGCCTTCGCGGCATCGGCGGTGATCGTGCTGCGCCTGCGGCCCGTCGCGCCCGAACCGGCCGCCGACGGCCCGCGCTGGATCGCGCTGCGCGACCGGCCCTACCTCGCCCTCACCGTGCTGGACGGCATCATGGCCATCCAGTTCAAGGTGCTGACCGTCGCCATCCCGCTGTGGCTGGTCGCCGCCACGGACGCGCCGCCGTGGCTGATTTCGGGGACCATGCTCCTGAACACCGTCCTGGTCCTCACCTGCCAGGTTCGGGCCAGCCGCAGCATCGACACCCCGACGGCGGGCGCCCTCGCCTACCGCCGCTCCGGCGTCGCCTTCCTCGCCGCCTGTGTGCTGATCTCCCTGTCCGCCGGGATCCCGGCCTGGGCCGCGGCGGCGCTGCTGCTCGCCGCCGTCGCCGTCCACACCCTCGGCGAACTGTGGCACTCGGCCGCCGGGTTCGAGATCTCCTTCGCGCTGGCCCCACGGCACGCCACCGGGCAGTACCTCGGCGTCTTCGGCCTCGGCGCCGGCCTCGCCGAAGCGGTCGGGCCGGCCCTGCTGATCTCCCTGTGCATCACCTGGGGGCGGCCCGGCTGGTACGTGGTGGGCGCGCTGTTCGCCGTGACGGGCCTGGCCGCCCCGCCAGCCGTGGCCTGGGCCCGACGCCGCGGCTACGCGGGCGCGGCCCGGCACGGGGACACGGCGAAGGAGGCCACGGCGACTGCCTGAGGCGGACGGGCGGGTCAACCAGGACGTGCCGGCGGATATCGGCGCCCCTCTGGCCGACCGTCGACGGGCTACGACGCCCACCTGCCAGCCGGCTCCGTCGCGGAGGGGAAGGCCGGGCCCTCAGACGACTCCCTGGGCAAGACGGTCCCGGGTGGGATACGACGTCCGGACGGGCGGTCTTCCGACCGAACGTGAAGCCACCCTCGTATAAATTCCCTTATACAAGGGTGATTGCCCAGGAACGATCGTCAGGGGAGGGCCGCATGACCACGCATCAGGGTCCGGCGGGAGGAGCGTCGACGGCGGCGGTCGACGAGGACACCGAAGTCCTCGATGCCGAGCTCGTCGACGAAGCGCTGCTGCCCGCCACCATCCCCTCGGCAGCCGCGCCCCGGCCACTGCTCGACCGGCACACCATCCTCCACCCCGGCGAATCCGTACCCACCGAGGCGGACGCCCCGACCTACACCCGCCGGGACTTCGAGGTGTCCCCGGCCACGGCGGAGCGTCTGAAGAACAAGGCCGCACCGGCCAACACCAACCGCAACTACAGCAGCCAGCGCAAGAACTTCGCCGAATGGTGCGAGGCGATGGGGCGCGTGGCACGCCCGTGCACGACGGCCACGTACGTGGAATGGGTCGCCGGCCTCATCGCCCGGGACATGGCCCCCAACACGATCCGAACGTACATGTCGGGCGTCCGTACGTGGATGCCGGAGGACCAGCGTCCTGGCACCACCGAAGCCCGCGGCATGCTGGCCGAGTACCGCAAGGAGTGGGGCAAGCGGAACCGCGTACGCAAAGCCCCGCCCATCACCGAGCCGATGCTGCGCGCCATGGTCGACACCTGTGACCTGCGCACACCGGCAGGACTCAGAGACCGGTGCGCGCTCCTGGTAGGCCGGGGAGCACTGAACCGCCGTATCGAGCTGGCAGACCTGGACATCGACGACGTCGAGGTGGAGGACAGCGGCGTCGACCTCTGGATCGCGTACTCCAAGACGGATCAGGAGGGAAAGGGCGAGAGCACGTTCATCCCGGCCGACCCCGCCGGTCCCGCGCTGTACGACCCGGTGTCGGCCGTACGGGACTGGCTGCACTGCCTGCACCGCATGGGTGTCCACGACGGCCCTCTGATGCGCGCCCTCACCTCGAAGGGCAGGCTCCAGAACCGCACTGCCGCGACCACCCGGGGCGACTACGTCACGGGCGACGCCCTCAACGACTGGATCCGCCACCGCGCCTACCTCGCGGGCTTGCCCGGCTGGCACCTGATCACCTCACACGGCCTGCGCCGCGGCGGCGCCCAGCAAATCGCGGACGCCGGCGGCGACCCCACCCAGCAGGGCCGTTGGAAGCCCGGCTCGGCAACGGTGAAACGCGAATACCTCGACCGCGCCCAGAACCGAGCCCAGAACCCGTGGCACAAGGTCCACATGCGGAGCACGCTTTGACTGATCGGAGGCAGTGGGGGACCGGCCTCGGGGAACATCGGTACAGCCGTTGGCGCTGAGAACGATTGCGTTCGCTGAGTACGGGCGCATCGCCAAGACCGAGCACCTGCTGCGGGTGGTCGACCGGGTCGACGACACCTACCGGCGGCAGATGAACCGGCAGCTTCGTCGTCCAGAGGACGACGGCGTTGAGGACCAGGCCGAGGAGGCCGAGCTGGTCCCCCTGCCTTCGCGGTACGCCTGGTGGATGGTGCCGCGCTTGCCGTGGCACACGTCCCGGCCAGCGTGTGGCGGGGCTCCTGCACGGTGAGTGTCCAAGGGGCCCTCGACCTGTGCGTCGGCCCGATCCGCGCCTGTCACCTCGAGGAAGCCGGGGCCTGCTGAAGCTTGCACGGCGTGTCAGCAGATCGTCATGGCGCGTCCGGCGCGGCCCGTTAACCGCTTCCGCGGCCTGCCGTGGCGAGTGGCAGCGCCGCCCACGGTCTCTCCGGTGGGCCTGGACGGCCCGGGGCCCCGCAAGTGCTCCAGCAGACCCAAGGCGCTGTCCGGCCGGCACAGGGGGCGGGCGATGACGCCGGGTACCGTGCGCAGCACCTCGGCGGCCTCCCGGGCGGAACACGCTCGCGCCCGGCTGCCCATCCGGCACTCTCACTCTCCCGTGTGCACGCTGGTGGGCTCTTGCCGTACGCCGATCCCAAGGTCGACGCCGAGACGCTCGGACCCGGCAGATACGGAGGGCCCCGCCCGATCTGATGATCGGGCGGGGCCTCGCTCGTTCTTCCCTGGTGTCAGGAGGTGAAGTAGCCGTTCAGGTCGGCGATCACGTCGGCGGATCCGGAGTTGTTGTAGAACGTGACCCGGCCGTCCACGACGGGGACGACGACGAGGTTGGCGACGGTCTGCCCGGGGACGTAGTTGAGGTTCGACACGCCCGGCCGTGTGATCCCGTGCGGGTGGACGATCAGGTGGCTGGCCTCGGTCGGGTTCGTGACCGTGACGTTGAGCACGACGGCGGTGACTCCTTGTGCGGGGACTCCTGCGGCGCCGGTCACCTGGAGGTGGACGACATCGCCCGGACCCACGGCTCCGGCGCGGGCGCCGGTGCCGTCGCGGGTGTCCAGGAGGCGGACCGGACCGGCCGCGGAGAAGGCGGAGCCGGTGGCCGCGTAGTAGCCGGTGACGTCGGCGATGAGGTCGACGGAACCGGAGTTGTTGCGCAGGTCGACCTTGCCGTTGACCACGGGGACCGTCACCAGGTTGGGGACGATCTGTCCGGGCGTAAAGTTCAGGTTCGACACGCCCGGCGCCGCCTGGCCGTTCGGGTAGACGGTGACGTGCCCGGCCTCGGTCGGCTGCACCGCCGTCACGTTCATCACGACCGCGGTCACTCCGGTGGCCGGGACGCCCTTGTCGCCCGCGACCTGGAGGGTAACGACCCCGCCGGGTCCCACGCGCTGCTTCTTCGTACCCGTACCGTCACGGGTGTCCAGGAACCGAGCCGGGGTGATCGGGTTCAGCGCGGAGCCGGCACCGGCCTGATCGGTGTAGTAGCCGGTGACGTCGGCGATGAGGTCGACGGAGCCGGCGTTGTTGCGCAGGTCGACCTTGCCGTTGACGACCGGGACGGTCACCAGGTTGGGGACGATCTGCCCGGGCGCGAAGTTGAGGTTCGACACCTTGGGCGTGGCCTGCCCGTTCGGGTAGACCATCACGTGTCCGGCCTCGGTCGGGTGGACGGCGGTGACGTTCATGACCACGGCCGTGACCCCCGTCGCCGGAATGCCCTTGACCCCGGCGACCTGGAGTGTGACGACCCCGCCCGGTCCGACGCGCTGCTTCTTCGCACCGGTGCCGTCACGCGTGTCCAGGAACCGGGACGGCCCGGCCGGCACGAAGCGGCTGCCCGTCTGGACGGGCGCGGGGGCGGTGACCGTGTACGCCCTGGGCAGGTAGCCCGGGGAGGGCACCCCGCTGGTGTACTTGGCGCCGTCGAGGAGCAAGTCGTACTGTCCGGGTTCCAGCCCGTTCGTATCGACGGTGACGTGCAGCTGCTTTCCGTCGGTGTTCGCCGTGATCGGCTCCAGCACCCGCTCTGTCCAGCCGTTGCGGATCAGCTTGAGCTTGGTGCCGACGGTGAGCCCGGTACCGCTGACGACAGCTTCGGTACGCGTGCCCGCCGCGCTGGTCGACGGGCTGATGCCGGCCGGGTCCAGCGTTGGCACAACGCAGCCGGAGTCACAGATCCCCCTCAGGTGGAAATCGACGGGAGTGCGGGACCGGCGGGGGCTCAACAGCAGGACCGCTTGGCCGGGTGCTGCGTCGGCGCTCGCGCGGCAGCCGAAGAACAACCGGCTGTCGTCCCCGTTGGTGCACCCGTAGCCGCTGTTCATCGAGGTCCACCCCGGGCTGCTCAGCAGGTCCAGGTCCGGCTTCGCGCCCCCAATGTCAGAGGTGTCGCCCGAGACCGTGAATGACTGGCCGGGCCTCATGTCGATCACGGCGCAGTAGGCGGTGGAGGTTTCGGAAAGGGTGCCGCTCCGTTCGGGGAAATTGTTGACCCAAATCCGGTTGGCGGTGCATTCCGGGGCCCAGCCCGAGGCCGTCCCCACTCGCCAGGTGTCCAGTTTCACCGCGAGGGGGGCGTCGGGGCGGGCAGCGTGGGATGTGATGACCGCTGTGTACGACGTCGAGCCGTCAGCACGGCAGGGGGCGAGGGGCTCCGGGCACACGAATCGGCCCTCCCTGTCGACAACGGTCAGCTGGGTGACGTCACCGCCCGAATTGCCGGGTGTCCGTGAGGCGATCCAGAGTTTGTCCGTGGTGGCGGCGTCCACGCGCACGCAGCGTGCATCCAGCACGGACGTGAGGTCGAGGGCGAGAGAGGGGCCGCCTGTCTTCGTCGAGGCCGCGGCCGGGCACTGCGCGGTTGCGGACACGTCACGGCGGACCAGCTTGTACGTGTTGAATCCGCCCCGGCTGACGAGCAGCACCGTGTAGGGCACCCCGGAGGCGAGGGAGCATCTGGCGGCCGTTTCGGAGGAGCCGGTCTCGCATTTCACGTCGCCCGCCGCGTCGACCCACATGACCGTCGCGTTCGGGTAGCCCGCGGTTTCGGTTGAGCCGATCAACTCGGCGTTGGAGTGCGCGTCCCCCGGCACGCTCAGGCAGCCCCAGGTGTTGTCCGGGGACACCGATACCTCGGCCCCCCAGGCACCGTTGCCGTACGCGGAATGAGGCCACGGCGTGCAGCCGACGGCCTCACCCGTCCTGTGGAACACCAGTCCGTAGCTCGAGTCCGGCTGCCCGCTCAGGTATGCGCGGAAGGGAGCGGTGCCGGTCAGTTTGCAGATGGGCCCGGTGTCACACTGCAGGGTTCCGGACGCGTCGTACACCTTCACACGGGCAGGGTTGCCGCCGGCGGGCGGCCGGTTCAGTGTGTAGATGCCCTTGCCGGTGGCGGTCGGCAGGGTCAGGCAGAACTGCTGTCCGGGCGCACCGAACGCTCCGGTGACCGGACCGGCCACGAGGCCGTTGTCGTGGGTCGTCGTGCATCCCCTGGTCTCCTTGGCGGAGACGAATGCGATACCGAAGGTCGTGAGATTCCGGGACCGGGGGTCTGCCGACCAGGTGTAGTCACCGGGGGCCAGGTCGCAGGTTCCGTCGTCGCAGCCGGGTATGACGTCGCCGGCCACGGAGACGAGCCGCGAAGGAAGCGGGACGTTGCCGGAGGAAACCTCGGCGAAGGAGTGCTCGGCCGCCTGCGTGACCCGAAGGGTGCGGCAGTGCTCCGGGCTCAGATCCGGGGCGACTCCGAAGGCCTGGGGGACGACCAGCGCGCAGCCCTCTGGCTTGGAGAGCCGGGCCACGGAGTAGTTATAAGCGACCGCGCCACCCCAGGGATGCACCGCCGAGATGCGGAACGGCGCGGTGCCCGTGAGTTTGCAGTCCATCGCGTCCTCCCCGCGGGAGTAGGACGTGCAGATCTGCTGCCCGGAGGCGTCGTACACGCTGTGCAGGACTTCGGAACTGGAGCTGTAGGCGCGCAGGACGTCACTCGCTGCCAGGTCCAGGGTGTAGCAGTCGCCCGCCGAGCCGGTGGGCAGCGTCCGGGGGAACACGGTCGGTCCGCCGAGCCTGCGGTCTCCGGCGCCGATGACCTTGCATGCGGTGGACGAGAGCAGCGGAGTGTACGACACGGAGATGCCGTTCGCCACGGCGCTCTTGTCCGTGACTTGCAGTGTGTATGTCCCGGCCTGACTGGTGGGGCACTGCCGGATCGCGGGCGCGCCCCAGGCGACGTCGCACGCGACGGTGGCGCCGCCGGGCGCGATCAGCTTGGTGGTGGACGACTGGGTCGTGGTGACCTGGAGCAGGACGAGGTCCTTCTGCTGCGGCAGGGCGAGCGAGAAGGACGCCGTCTTGGACGGGTCCACCGTGCAAGTGACGACCGTGTGCGGAGCGACGGCTGCCGGGCACGGACCGGAGACGTCGCTGTTCTGGAGCGTGCGTACGGTCGCCTGGTGGTCGGCCGTGGGATCCGGCGTCGGCGTGGCCTGCGGACCCGCGGTCTTGGGCGGGGCCGTGGCCGGGGCGGCCGTGGTGGTGGTGGGTGCCGCGGGGGCCGCGGCGGCGGTGCCGGTCTGACCTGCGAGTGAGGCCAGCAGGGCGAGCAGCAGGGTGCCCGAGGCGGCTCTCGCGCGGCCCCGCCCCCGTCTTCTCCGCTTCTTTCTGCCGATCGGCAGCAAACTCATGAACCCCCCAGTTCGGATGGGCCCGACCCCCGTGACCTGCTCGGGAGCTCTGGGCAGCCGGAGTTTAGCGCCTGCCCCGGACAGCCCGAGGGGGCGGGATGCGCCGTGCACGTCCCGCCCCCACCAGGCAGGAGGCTCGGGGCGCGGCCGCCGACTGGCGGCCGGCCTGCGCAGCCCGGACCGGACTTGCTCGACCAGGGCGCCGACTTGGTCCACTATCAGGCGCAACGCCGGCAGCCAAGGGACCCTGGCGGTCCCTGCCCAGCGGAATCCTGGAGACGCCCGCCATCGACTGTCGCCCACAGCGATACTGCTCGCAGTGATTCGCAGCCTGAGGCAGTGAGCGCGGCAGGCTGAGCCGGGGGGTGTGCGTGGCAGGGTCGGGGCAGCGGAGCCGGTCTCGGGGTGAGCTGATTCGTCAGAGGGCGCGGTCGCAGTTCGTGGGGCGGCGGGTGCAGTTGTCGCTGTTCACGGAGAACCTGGCCAAGGATCCGGAGTCGGCGGAGTTCTTGTTTCATGTGCGCGGAGTGGGCGGCGTCGGCAAGAGCACGCTGCTGAGGCAGTGGCAGCAGGCAGCACGGGCAGCCGGGGCGATCACCGCGGTGGTGGACGAGGGGGACGTCCACGGTGTGCAGCAAGCCCTGGTGGAGCTGGCACGGCAGTTGGCCGAGGAAGCGGGGCCGTTCAAGGAGTTCGACCGAGCCGCCGATCAATACCGCCGGGAGCAGGAGGCAGCCGCCGAGCCCATGCCGCTGGAGGGGGCCGACGTAGCGGAAGGCGGGCCATCGGTCTCCAGCCGGCTGGTGTCGCAGGCCGCGCTGGGTGCCGTGTCGCTGATCCCCGGAGCCGGAGTGGTGACCGCCATGGCGAACCCGGACACTGCTGCCCAGGGGCTGGGTCGTCTACGCGCCGGGGCGCGCGGCCGTGGACGGCGCTCACGCGGCGGCGATGTGGCCGGGGTCAATCGCGCGTTCGTCTCCGAGTTGGGCCGGCTGTGCGAGCGGTACCCCTGGGTGGTGCTCTTCCTCGACACGTGGGAGCAGACCGGACGCTATATGGACGAGTGGCTCCGAGAGCTGCTGAGCGATGGTTTCGGGTCGTTGCCGGCCAACGTGATGGTGGTGCTCGCAGGACGGGACGAGCTCAGGGAACGGGAGTGGGCCGAGTTGCGGGCGCAGGTGGCCGACGTACCGCTGGAGGAGTTCACCGAGGCGGAGACGCGGGAGCTGCTGGCTGCGAGGGGCGTGACGGAGCCACAGGTGGCGGAGGCCGTGTGGCAGCTGTCCATGGGGCTGCCGCTCCTGGTGGAACTCCTGGCGCTCACCAAGCCCGAGGCCGCTGATGACGTGGACGCGAGCGGGGACGTGGCGGATGCTGCCGTTGACCGGTTCGTGCAGTGGATCACCAGCTCGCAGC
Source organism: Streptomyces sp. NPDC043680 (assembly GCF_056436685.1). Classification (NCBI taxonomy): domain Bacteria; kingdom Bacillati; phylum Actinomycetota; class Actinomycetes; order Kitasatosporales; family Streptomycetaceae; genus Streptomyces; species Streptomyces sp. NPDC043680. The sequence goes on from NZ_JBWKCE010000018.1 coordinate 10,946, forward strand.
AACGTGAGGCGGTCCTTGCATGCGCGCTGGTGCCGCAGCTGAACGAGGACGTCTTCGCCGCCGCCGTACCAGCAGAGGCGCAAGGGCTGTGGCGGTGGCTGTGTGAGCAACCGTTCGTCACGGGCCATGGTGACTTCAAGCAGTACCACGCCGTGGTGCGGGCGAGCATGGTGCGTCAGCAACGTACCCGCTCACCTCAGCGATGGGTTGCGGCGCATCTTCGACTGGCGGAGGCCCACGCCGGCTGGCGCTCCGCTGCCGAGTAAGGACTTCCCGAAGGGAAGCGGTGGAGTGATGCCCGATGGCGTCGGCACCACGTGGACGAGACCTATCACCGGCTCTGTGCGCAGCCTGCTGCTCATCTGCCCTCTGCGCTTGACGAAGCCGTCCATGCCGCTGGAGCGAACACGGCCGCCCTGCGGCAATGGGCCGATGCCCTTGAACAGGCAGCTCGGGACACGGCAGACCCCGAGCTCCTGCTCTGGGCGCGGCGCCTTCAGGACGCCGTCTCCGGTGATGAGTCCCCCGCCATGGCCTCGCTCACCGCGCTCCTCACCCACGGTCGGCTCACCACCTCGGCACGGGCCTGGGCCCACACCTACCGGGGCCGGCACCTCTACCTTGAGGACCGCGATGAGGAAGCCCTCACGGAACTCAGCCGGGCCATCAGCCTCGACCCCCGCAACGGTCGTGCTTGGGCCTACCGAGGCAACTCCCACCGCTGGCTCGGTCACGCTGAGCAGGCCATCAGCGACCTTTCGACCGCGCTCACCCTCGACTCGACCTTTGCCTGGGCGCTCGTCTCACGCGGTGAAGCCCACCGCGAAGCCGAACGCTTCGAAGAGGCCATCACCGACCTCACCGCCGCACTCGAACTGGACCCCACCGACGCCTGGGCTTACAGCCAACGCGGTGAAGCCCATCGGCAGATCGACCGTTTCGAAGAGGCCATCACCGACTTCACCGCCGCACTCGAACTGGCCCCCACCGACGCCTGGACACTGGGCTCCCGCGGACAGACTCACTGGCAGGCCGACCGCTATGAGGAGGCCATCAGCGACCTCACCGCCGCACTCGACCAGGAGCCCGATGAGACGTGGCTACTCGTGGCACGCGGAATGGCACACCGAGACGCCGGCCACGACGAAGCAGCCATCACCGACCTCACGGCCGCATACGACATCGATCCGACCAGTGTCCCGTCCTGGTCCAGCGCGGAATCGCCCACCGCGAGGCCAGCCGCTACGAGGAGGCGCTCACGGACTTCACCGCCGCGATCGGCTTGGATCCGACCAGCGAATTGGTTCTCATCCACCGCGGCTTGGCGCACCTGAGGGCCAGCCGGTACGAAGAGGCCATCACCGACTTCACCGCCGCACTCGAACTGGACCCCGACAACGCCTCGGCCCGCGTCTCACGCGGGATGGCACTGCGGGAGGTCGACCGCTACGAAGAGGCCATCACCGACTTCACCGCCGTGCTCGAACAGGACCCCGACAACGCGGAGCTGCTCGTCTCACGCGGGGTCGCACACCGCCATGCCGGCCACCAAGAGGAAGCCATCACCGACCTCACCGCCGCACTGGAGCTCAAACCCACCCACGCCCGGGCCCGATTCTCACGCGGAATCGCACTCCGGGAGGCCGACCAGTACGAGGAGGCCATCACCGACCTCACCTCGGCATTCGACCTGGACCCCACCAACGCCTTGGCTCTAGTCCAGCGCGGGCTCACACACCGGGAGGCCAGCCACTACGAGGCAGCCATCACCGACCTGACCTCCGCACTCGACCTGGACCCCACCAACGCGTGGGCCCTCGTGGTGTGTGGGATCACATACCGAGAGGTCGATCGCTACGAGGAAGCCGTGAGCGACCTCACCGCCGCACTGGGCCTGGACCCCACCCTGGCCTTCGCCTACAGCCAGCGCGGAGAGGCTCACCGGGAAGCCGGCCGCTTCGATGAGGCCGTTGACGACTTCACCACCGCGCTCAGCCTGGATCCCCATGACGTCTGGGCCCGGGGCTCCCGCGGGCAGGCTCACTCTCAGGCCGACCGCTATGAAGAAGCCCTGAGCGACCTCACCGCCGCACTCGACCAGGAGCCCACCTCGACATGGCTGCTCGTCGCACGCGGAGTCGCGCACCGGAATGCCGCCGACTATGAACAAACCCTCGCCGACTTCACGGCGGCGCTCAGCCAGAACCCCCGGCTCGTGTGGGCACTCACCCAGCGCGGCGTGGTCCACCAGGCACTCGGCCACTTCGAAGAGGCCATCACCGACTTCACCGCGGCACTCGACCAGAACCCCACCAGTACGAGTGCGCTCGTGATGCGCGGGTTCACGCATCGGCAGGCGGCCCACTATGAAGAAGCCCTGGCCGATTTCACCGCGGCACTCCATCAGACTCCCCGGGTCGGGTGGGCACTCGTCCAGCGCGGCATGGTCCACCAGGCACTCGGCCACTTCGAAGAGGCCATCACCGACTTCACCGCGGCATTGGATCTTGACTCCGGCAACGCTTCGGCACTCACCCAGCGCGGCGTAGCCCACCGTCAGGCCGGCCACTACGACGAGTCCGTCACCGACCTCACCGCGGCGCTCGGCTTGGACTGTTCCAACACACCGGCACTGAGAGAACGGAGCATCACCTTCCGCCAAATGGGGGACTACTCGCGAGCAGCTGACGACCTCGAACGAGCACTGGCGGTCGACCCCGATGGCGACGGCCTTTTCTTCGAGAAGGCGATGCTCGACACCGTCCGGTCAGGAATCGACGAGGCCAGTGCGGAACGTTGGACGGACCTCCTCGAACACCACGTCGATGAATCAGTCGACGGTCCTCGACCCCTCGTCGCCTTGGTCCGGATTCTCCTCTTCGGGCCGGAGAGCCAGGTCTCCGAGGCCACCGAGCTGCTCCTCCCGCGCCTCTCGGACCACGGCGCTCTCGCAGACCTGCAGCACTACCTCATCGAGTGTGCGGCCTTGGAGGCCGAGGTGGCTCAGCGGGTGGGGACGTGTCGACGCGTCATCTCGGAGCGCAGGAACGGGTGAAGATAAACGGGAGAATTGAGTCAGGGCGAAGCTGATGGACCGCGAGCGGCGCGACGGGCCCGGCTGCCCCAGCGGAATGTCTCTAGCGCGCTGCGCGGAAGAGGTCCACGGAGGATGGGGTCATCCCCGCGGGCGCGGGGAGCAGCGCGACTACATCACCGAGCACACCCGCAACCTGGGGTCATCCCCGCGGGCGCGGGGAGCAGAGCCTCGCGAAAGCGTCGATGACCTGGGGGGTCGGGTCATCCCCGCGGGCGCGGGGAGCAGCTTACTGACCTGCGACTCTATCCGGGCGATGGGCCGTTTTTCAGCACTTCCATCGAATCCGGCAATCAACGTGTCTCATGCCAAACTTTGCGCCCAAACCAGCACCGGTGCTTGGCAGGCCGACGACGGCGATGCCAACAAGGATCGCGGCCCAGGGCCCCGAGCCTGGCAGGAGCATCCGATGATGACGAACAAGACGCTGAGCGTCGCGGCCCGCCTTCGACGAGCCGGGCCCTGGCCACGTGAGGGTTTCGAACGACATCCAGCACTCTGCACGCAACCCGGCCGGTGGCCAGCGTAGGTGCGCATGGGCTCCAGATCGGCCTGCAGGCCAAGAGCACGCAGGATCCGTCGATGATCGCGCAGATCACCGAACTGCTATCAAGGGTTCGCGTGCCGCCTACGGCCCAGCCGCCGACACCCCGGCAGGTTTCGGCGGCGCAGGCGGTCATGACTCCTCATCAGGTGATTTAGCGATCAAGGTAATGTTCCCTGTGGGGTGTCAATCACCCCCTGAAGGGGGACGCAGAGTATGGAACTGACCGCAGAGATCGCCGCGTACCGGGCCGGTACCGGGGATCCCAGACGCCTGGTGGGCAAGTTCCGGCGGGCAGTGCTGCTTGCGCCCCTTGCCGACGGTGACTCGGACGCTGAGGGCGGGTTGATGTCGGCCGTCTCGGGTGGGATCCGCTGGTTCTACGCGTTCACGGACGAGGAGGCCTTCGCCCGGTTCGCCGAGGCCCGTGGGGAAGCCGGCCGCGAATGGCCCTACCTTGCGATCCTCGGTGCGCGTCTGGTCGATGCGGTCGTCCCGGAGGTGGACGGCCCCGCTGGCGTTGCCGTGAACGTGGCCGATGTGGACGGGTCGATGCTGTTTCCGCCCGTCGCCGGGATCGTCCCCGATGCATACGCGGTGGACATCGAAGCCGAGGCCAAGACCGAGTCCGGGGAGGTGGCCTGATGGCCGGCGATGGTGATCTTGAGGTATCCCCGCAGGCGGTGGCCGCGATCCAGAAGGGTCTGCGGGCTGCGATATCGGAGCTGCGCGAGTCGGGGGATGCGGCCGGGGCCTCGCAGGGGGCCGGGTTCGAGAACCTGTCGATGACGGCGATGGAGACCGGGCACGGCGCGTTGTCGAAGGACTTCGAGGACTTCTGCGAGCGCTGGGAGTGGGGCGTGCGCAGCCTCGTCCAGAACGCCTCCACCCTCGCGGGCAACCTCGGCATCGCCGCGGGGACGATGTGGGAGGAGGAGCAGTACATCCACGGCACGTTCAAGGTGGCGGTCAATGCGGCGTACGGAAACCCGCACGCCAGTGAGGACGAGATCGAGAAGAAGTCCTGGGGCGACATCTTCAGCGCCGACGTCTACAAGCCGGACTACAGCGCCGAGTCGTTCCAGAAGAGCTCGGAAGACATCAAGCAGACCTGGTCCGACACCAAGGACACGGTGACCTCGTCGGGGAGGATCGGGTCGCTGAAGGACCTGCTGGAGCAGACGAAGGACAACGGGGGCGGTAACTGATGGGCTGGCGGGATGTCATACCGGACTCGATCGAGGACAAGGTCGAGAAGGGCGTCGAGAAGGTCGGCGACTTCGTCGAGTGGAGCGGTGGCAAGGCCGCCGACCTCGCCGACGAGGTCGGCCTGGACGAGGCCGGCGACTGGATCCGTGACAAGTCCCGCTCGGCAGCCAACCAGCTCGGCGCCGACGTCTCCGAGCTGGAGCTCGGCCAGACCGAGGACCCCAAGAAGCTCGTCTACGGCAGCGTCTCCAAGATCCGCGCCCAGGTCTCCCACCTGAACGACTTCAAGGCCGCCTTCGAGTCGGTCGGCGACGGTCTGAAGACCATGACCCAGCCCGAGGGCCTGAAGGGCAAGACGGCAGACACGTTCCGCGAGAAGGTGGCCAAGGAGCCGCCGCGCTGGTTCAAGGCCGCCGACGCCTTCGGCAAGGCCGCCGACGCGATGAATCGTTTCGCCGACACGGTGGAATGGGCGCAGGGCAAGGCCAAGGAGGCCCTGGACGACTACAACAAGGCCAAGAAGGCCTCCGAGGACGCCCGCACCGCGCACAACAAACTCGTCAAGGAATACAAGGACGCCTACGAGGCGAAGAAGGAACACCTGCCCCCGAAGCCGTCCGACGACTTCCACGACCCGGGCAAGGCGATGGCCCACGCCGCCCAGGAGAAGCTCGACAACGCCCGCAAGCAGCGCAACGAGGTCGCCGACACCACCGCGGCAGCCGTCCGCGCTGCCCGAGACGCCGCCCCGCCCAAGCCCTCGTACAGCCAGCAGCTCGGTGATGCCGAGCAGTATTTCGTACTGGCCGGCACCCACCTCCTCGGAGGTGTCGTCAAAGGCACGGCCGGCACGGTCAACTTCGCCCGCGCCCTCAACCCGCTCGACCTCTACAACCTCTCGCACCCCGCCGAGTACGTAACCAACCTCAACTCCACGGCCGCAGGCCTGGTCACCATGGCCAACGACCCGTGGGGCGCGGGCAAGCAGATGCTCGACGAGTTCATGAAGGACCCCTCCGAAGGCATCGGCAAACTCATCCCCGAACTCATCGGCTCCAAGGGCGCCGGCGCCTTCAAAAAGCTCAGCTCCACCGCCAAACACCTCGATGACCTGAAAGGCCCTGCCCGCAAGTCGATCGATGGGGACGCCGCGAGGACGTCCCGCACGAAGGACGCCGTCGAAAGCGGGAACACCGACCCGATCGACCTCGCCACCGGAGCGATGTTCCTGCCGCAGACGGACGTCGTCCTGCCGGGCACGCTGCCGCTCGTCTTCACCCGGCGCGTGGCGTCGGACTACCGGGCCGGGCGCTGGTTCGGGCCATCCTGGGCATCCACGATCGACCAGCGCCTCGAGATCGATTCCGAAGGCGTCGTGTTCGTGGGAGAGGACGGCATGCTGCTGGCCTATCCCCATCCGGCTCCGGGCGTCCCGGTCATGCCGGAAGCCGGCCCCCGCTGGTCCCTCGACCGGGACGCGGACGGCGAGTACACCCTCACCGACCCGGCCTTCGGCAACGTCCGGCGCTTCACCTCGTCCCGCGACGACTTCGCGCTGCTCACCCGGATCGACGACCGCAACGGTAACTGGATCACCTTCGAGTACGACGACGCCGACGCACCGGCAGCGATCGTCCACCACGGCGGTTACCACCTGAAACTCACGACCCGCGAAGGCAGGGTCATCGCCCTGCACCTCGCTGCAGCCGGTCCCGATGGCACGGACCAGGAGATCCTGCGCTACGCGTACACGGACGGGAACCTCACCGCTGTCACCAACTCCTCCGGCCGACCTCTGCAATTCACCTACGACGAGCGTGCCCGGGTCACCTCGTGGACCGATACCAACGGCAGCCACTATCAATACGTCTACGACGACCGGGACCGGTGCGTGGCCCAGGGAGGCGCCGAAGGCCACCTCTCGGTCCGTCTGGACTACGGCAGCTCCGATCCCGTGACCGGACTACGCGTCACCACCATGACCACGGGCTGCGGAGCAGTCCACCGGTACGTCGTCAATGAGGCCCACCAGATCGTCGAGGAGATCAGCCCCGTCGGCGCTGTCACCCGCTACGAACGTGACCGGTACAACCGGTTGCTGAGCCGGACGGACGCCCTCGGCCGGACGCACCGCTTCTCATACGATGCCCTGGGCCGGCTCACCGCGATGGTACGCCCCGACGGCCGCGAGTCGATCGCGGAGTACAACGAGCTCGGGCTTCCGACGAGGGTCGTCAATCCGGACCGGACGACCATCCGCCAGGAGTACGACGCACGGGGCAACCGCACCGGCGTGACGGACCCGTCCGGCGCCCTTACCCGGTACACCTACGACGAGGCGGGGCGCCTGACCGCCATCACCGACGCCCTGGGCCACACGAGCCGCATCGCAAGTGATGCGGCTGGTCTGCCCATCGCGGTCACCAATCCGCTTGGGGCGACCACCCGCCTCACACGGGACCCGTTCGGCCGCACCTCCGCCATCACCGACCCCCTGGGCAACACGACCCGCCTCTTCTGGACGCCGGAGGGCAGACTTGCACGCCGGATCGAAGCGGACGGCAGCGAGGAGACCTGGACGTACGACGGCGAGGGCAACTGCCTCACCCACACGAACGCCGTCGGCGCCGTCTCCCGGTTCGAGTACACGCACTTCGACCTCATGACCGCCCGCACGGGCCCCGACGGCGTTCGCCACGCGTTCACGTACGACCACGAGCTCCGGCTGGTCCAGGTGCGCAATCCCCAGGGCGCGACCTGGGACTACGAGTACGACGCCGCGGGCTGTCTGGTGTCGGAGACCGACTTCGACGGCCGGCCCCTGGCCTACCAGCGCGACGCGGTCGGTCGGGTCACCGCCCGTACCGATGGGCTCGGGCAGACCATCCGCTATGTGTGGGACGACCTCGACCGCATCGTCGCCAAGGACGCCGCTGGAGACGTCACCACGTTCGCGTACGACTTCTCCGGCCGGCTCGCGGAGGCAGCCAACGCGGCCGCTACGGTCACCTACCTCCGCGACCGCAGCGGCCGCCTTCAGTCCGAGACGGTCGACGGCCGCACGACGAGCTACACGTACGACGCTCTCGGCCGACGCATCAGCCGCACCACCCCAACGGGGTCGGTGAGCACCTGGGCCTACGACCCCGCGGGGCGCCGGTCCCTGCTCACAACCGCCGGGCGTACCCTCACCTTCGATCACGACGCCGCGGGACGGGAGATCGGACGTCACGTCGGCGAGCTCACCTTCACGTCCGAGTTCGACCCGCGCGGCCGTCTTCGCACGCAGCAGGTCACGAGCGCCGGCCGCAGCATCCAGCGGCGCGACTACGCCTACCGGGCCGACGGGCACCTCATACGCATCCACGACCAGCTGTCGGGGCCGCAGACGTTCGAGCTCGATCCGGGAGGCCGCGTCACCGCTGTCCGGGCGGACGAATGGACCGAGCGGTACACCTACGACGAGTCAGGCAACCAGACCGCGGCTTCCTGGCCCGCCTCCCACCCCGGCCAGGAAGCCACCGGTCCCCGCGCCTACTCCGGTACCACCCTCACCCGGGCTGGCAAGGTCCGCTACGAACACGATGCACTCGGTCGCACCACCCTGCGTCAGGTGACCCGGCTCTCGCGCAAGCCGGACACCTGGCACTACACCTGGGACGCGGACAACCGCCTGACGGCGGTCACCACCCCGGACGGCTCGCGCTGGAGGTATTCCTACGACCCGCTGGGGCGCCGCACCGCCAAGGAGCGTCTCGCAGACGACGGCACGACGGTGGTGGAGCGGATCACCTTCACCTGGGACGGGGACACGCTGTGCGAGCAGCTCGAGGAGCAGCTGGTCCAGGGCTGCGGGCGCGGCGACCGCATCGCCCTGTCCTGGGACCACGACGGCCTGCGCCCGCTCACGCAGACGGAACGCCGGTTCAGCGCGGACGCCCCCCAGGATGCTGTCGACGAGCGCTTCTTCTCCATCGTCACCGATCTAGTGGGCGCCCCGCGGGAGCTCGTCGACGAGGCGGGCCGCCTGGCCTGGTACACGCGCAGCACGGTGTGGGGCACGACGACGTGGGCGGCATCGAGCACCGCCTACACGCCGATCCGCTTCCCTGGGCAGTACTTCGACCCTGAGACGGGGCTGCACTACAACCGCTTCCGCTACTACGACCCGGAATCGGGACGTTACGCGTCCTCGGACCCGCTAGGACTTTCACCGGCGCCGAATCCCATAGCATACGTCAGTAATCCGCATAGGCTGGCGGACCCGATGGGACTGTTCTCGTGTACGGACGCCCGGCACCCCATGGACTACATGGAGGACAATGCGATCCCGGCCGGGCATCCGGTCACGCATGGCCCGACGGCGACTCTGATCGGGTCCGACGGGCCGAGCACGCGCAACTTCCAGAATGTGCTGAACGCGGGCGAGCACGACGTCGTCGCCCACGGCAGCCGGGACGGATTCCTGGAGATGCCGGGGGGCAACGTCAATTCCGGTCAGATCGTGGATGCCGTCCGGAACAACCCGAATTATGATGGGGGGCCTCTGCGGCTCATGGTGTGCCACTCAGGATCGGACACCGCCTGGACCGCCCAGCGGATCGCCAACGAACTCGGAACCACGGTGCGGGCGCCTACGGACAGGGCGGGAACCAACCCGCTGCTGGGGCCGGGACAGACGCCCGTGGTGGACAACGGTGGCTACTGGAGGGTGTTCCTCCCGATGGTTGAAGGGTGACGTGGATGGAATTGATCGGCTTCTATCGCGAAATGCAGCCGGAGCCCAAGGAGGTCTTTCACGAATCCCTCAGGGACCAGGTGAGGAGCGAGGCCGGGTATCCGAAGGCAGAGGTCACGCGGTATCTCGAAGCGGGACATCCGATCTTCGACGTCATGGAAATGACACGGGATGTCCTGCGAGGGTCGTTCACAGTACCCGGCGGTTCCTCGCTGCTGTCCGACGGGCGGTTTGTATGGCGCGCTGATCTGGCTCGGTACGTCGGCGCCTACAACATCGAACTGCCGCAGGAGTTCCTCTCCTTCGCCGCCGGGAACGGATTCTCAGTACCCGCCCCGGACTACGAGCGGCTGCTGGGCATCTCCGTGGCCGCGACACGGGCGCTCGGTTTCCGGCTCGACAAGGGCGCCGAGCCTGGTGCCGGCGCATGACGGGGTGACACCCCTTGCGCGGGCGGTGGCACCGACCCCGACCCGCCCTCCTCGGCCACCTGTCGCCTGCTCACCGAATGCCTGGACCTGATCACCACCACCGTGGTCGATGACCTGGTGGACGGCGAACGGGCCGCCGTGGCCAGGCTGCGAGCCGCCGACGAGGCCCTGCGCGAGCTGATCGCCACCTATGTCGAGGCCTACGGGAAAGGATGACGGATGTGGCGGAGGGGCGGAATCCAGGCCGAGAAGCTCACGAGGCGCCATGCACGGTGAAACCAACACTCGACTGCGACTGGGATGCTACGGTGACGGGCCCACCCCTGCCCCTCACCCCGCGTTTCGGCTTTCGCGACTTCCGCGTGACGATCGCGCCCTACGCGAACGCGGAGGAACGGGGACGGTTCCTCATGAGCACTTTCGGCAGTGCGGCGTGGCTGTGGGACACCCCCGACGAACTCCGATTCGATCCAGTCAGCCGAGAACTGGTCGGAGCCGAATTCCAGATCGCCGGTGACGCCGCCGCTGCCGGCGACTGTGCCCGCGTTCCCACCACACCCCTCGCCCAGCCGGGCGGCCTTCACGCGGAAGAAGCCCGAGACTTCCGGCTGGAGGCGACCACGGAACTCTGCCGCGCCCCCGGGGACACCATGCTGACCTGCCTGCGGAACCTCGACGTCCTCGACGAGCCACTGGACGCCCGCATCGGAATCGCACCCGACGTGGCGCTCCTCGTCCAGCACGGCACCGTCGTCGGCTGGAGCCTCACGGATCCCGTGCGCTACCTGACCAGCGGGTTCACCGCCCCGGACCCGGCTCCTCCCGCCCCGGCCACCCGACTCCTGTTCACCCAATGCCTGGACCTGATCACCACATCGCTGCTCGACGAGGTAAGGAACCGAAACCCGGTCGCCCTCACCAGCCTCCGGACGCTCGACCGCGCCCTGCGGAACCAGCGCGAGGACCGCCACCGGGCCGACGCCCTGATCGCGTTCATCGCGGAACTGGTCGAGGACTACGGGTAACCGTGAAGCTGAGTTCGACGGCGGGTGGCCGGCAGCGGCGACGGGCGCACGTCGCGAACGCTGTGGGGCGTCACGCCAGGGAACCGCGACGCGACGGCGCACACGCCTCTTCGCCTTCCCGGTCAGTACTTCGATGCCGCTGGTTCGCCGCCTCGCGCACGGAGGCGACCAGCCGGGTCAGCGTCGTCACCCTGGGCAGCAGCACGCGGCACTCGCGCAGCCAGCCGGCCGCCGCGTCGAACAACGCCTTCGGGCCCTCGCCCGTCGTCCCGGGTCAATCCCCGTGGCGGGGGCGCCATTCCTTCGCCCGGCATGTCGACGATCTCGTCGAGTTGCTTGACGCATGGGGCGTGCCCAGAGCTGTGCTGATCGGGCACTCCTACGGTACTGACCTGGCGAGCCGGTTCTGCCTGACGCATCCTGACCGGGTTGCCGCCATGCTTCTGATGTGCGGGCCGTTCGTCGGTGATTGGCGTACCGGGGACCGAGCGGAGCGAGGCCGCCGCATGTCCGCAGGGTGAGAATCTTGTCGAGACGGGCGAGGCGTGCGCGCGACGTCGAGCGCAGCCGGGCAGCGGGGAGGCGGTCGAGGACGTCGAGGGCCCGCTGAGCGGCGTCTGAGGGCTGGGTGGGTGCCTCGGCCTGCGCGAGGACCAGGGTGGCAGCAGCCCAGCCGGGGGTGGCCACGGCAGTGGACGCGATGGCCGTTTCGAGCGAGGAGTTCGAGGCCGCCGTCGCATTTTCGCTCGGCGACGACGGATCGGTTCGCTGGGTGACGTGGGCCTGCGGTGCACCAAGGACGGATTCTGCGGGGTGTATGCCGACTGGAAGATCGACTACGGCCCCACGGATCACCTCCTGACCATGGTCTAGGTCTGCTGGGCGACTGCCCGGGCGGGCTGGGGTTCGTTAGGTGCCGTCGCGGAGCATGGCGAAGAGGACGTCGGCCCGGCGTCGGGCGAGGCAGGGTAGGCCTGGCTGTGGTGCTTGCCCTGGGCGAGCTGCGAGAGCAGCTTGCCCTGGGCGAGCTGCGAGAGCGTCGCAGGCACAACCTCCCGAGTGGGGCGTCGGCGCCCGAGTGTGGTGGTTCATGTCACAGCAGAATTTGACCGAGTCGTTTGGATTGGTCGGGCACGCCGAGGCCGGCCGGAGGCCAAGTTCATCAGGAGCCCATGAGCACCTGCCGAACCAGGGCTGAGGTTGGTCTGGGGAGGGGCCCTGGCCAACTTGCCGCATATAGAGCCCAACTGGGTGCAGGGCGATCCCAGTAGGCGTCAGCCCGCCATGTTGCGTACGGGGCGGCCTGCTTCAGTCAGGACTTCGCTGATCTGTTCTTCGTGGTGCCCGCAGGCCTGGCTGACAGCCGCTCACAAGGACGCGGGGCGCACCGTATATGCACGCTCTGACATAGGCGCGAACCAGCCAATGGTGAGTGTTTGCGCCATCCGGGCAGTGCTGCTTCCATGTCGCCATCTCACCGCCCCTGACCTGCTGCTTCTGCCAGCGGAGGACGCGGTGTGCGCGGGTACTGGGTGACGACAAAGGGACTTGAAGTGCGGGACATCTACGAGCGGCTGCTTGCCGCGGCGAGTCTGCGTTCGACCGACGGGGCAATCCGCGTCAGCGCGGAGTACGAGCCGATCGGCGGTGCCGGGGACACGCTGTTCCCGCCAACCGTGAAAATCAAGGAAACCGATGGCGCCGGCTACCTCCTCGAACCCCGCTACGTGGACGGCGAGAAGGTCGAGGTGGTCTGGCTAGACCAGCCACAGTCGCAGGCCAACCGTTGCGAGCAGGCACTCATGGACGCCATCCGCGACGGATCCGCGTACCTTCCGCATCTGCTGCTGGTCACCGAGTCGGCGGGTGTCCCCGTGCGAACGACGAACCTGCAAGCGCCCCACCGGTCCAGGGACGCCTACTTCCGGGACGCCGAGGATGCGACTGGTGCTGCCTTCGACAAGACCGAGGCGGGCCGTGCCCTGCGCCAGGCGAGCTCCGAGGACTGGAGCGCCTATCTGCGCCTGGTGCCGAGCGATCTCGCGTATGGGGTGTGGGACTCGCACCGCAAGCGGCGTATCCAGGTGAAGATTCCGCGCGCGTACAAGTCGGCGATGATCGGCATCGCCCCGCTGATCGGGGTTCGCGGGGCCGGCCGCGTTGACCCGCTGAACCTGGCCGGCGACACGGTGCAGGTGTCCGAATCCGGCTGGACGCCCGTCGAGGGGACCAAGGCGCCCAAGGGCGCCAAGACGGCACGGATGTCCGAGCTCGGGCACGGCATGATCCCGCCCTCGGAGGGACTGGGTGGCGTCTCGGTGCGCTCTGTCCAGCGCGAGGCGAGTCTTGCGATGGCCCAGCTGGCCTCGCTGCGCTTCGGTGACGCCGGTGAGGAGTTCACGGCGGCGGCGCGCGCTCTGGTGGCAGCAATCGCTCTGCTGGGCGACCGGCTGGCCTTCGCCTCGCCCGCGCTGCGTCTGCGCTCAGGCTGTGACCTGGTGCTCGTTTCGGAGCGGGTGCAGTGGGTTCAGCGCGGCCGGGACGGGCGTCCCCAGGAGGAGCCGCTGGCGGTGAACACCGTGCAGGAGGCACTGGCCCTCTTCGAGATCGCGTCCGAGCGGGCGCGCGCGGCGGGCCTGGAGTGGTCCGCCGAGCCGGTGGCGCTGAAGCCGAACGCGAGCCTGCAGCAGGCCATCGACAAGTCGTTCCTGTCCGATGGCGTCGGCGAGGCAGAGGGCGAGTGACGGCATGCCATTTCGTATAACTGTTCATCTGCTGGACCCCGTCTACCAGGCCTCGACGCTGGACCGTGGCGCGGCCGAATGGCCGCCCCACCCCTACCGGGTGTTCTGCGGCCTGGTGTCGGTGGCCGACCCGAAGGACCCGGCTCAGGACGCCGCCCTCCAGTGGCTGGAACAACAGCCCGCCCCGACCGTGCGGGTGCCCGAACGCACTGCCGAGGCCGCCTCCCCGCGCGGCGCGTGGGTGCCGACCAACGGGATCGAGAAGACAAAGCCCAGCCACGCAGTGCTGCCCGGCCGGACGGCCGGCGGAAAGCCGAAGGTCTGGCCCGAGCGCACCCTTGCCGAGCCGACGGTGGAGTTCGAGTGGCCCACCGAACCACCAGCAGGCGTCCACACGGTCCTGGAGATGCTGGCGAGGTCTGTGCCGTACATCGGCCGGGCCACCGGCCACGCCTTCGTACACGCCGCGATCCGGCCCGCCGGCGAGGAGAGTGCCCCCGACGAGGGCCAGTGGCAGGTGTGGGAGCCGACCGGCGACAGCGACGCACACCGAGCGGACGCACAATCCCTGCGCATCCCGTACCCGGGGCTGCTGGCACAGCTGCGGTGGGCTCACGAAGAGGGCCAGAGCGCCTACCAGCAGGCGCGCCCGCACCCCTATTTCCTGCGCGGCACGGTGGCCGAGGACGAAGAACCCACCGTGCTGGAAGGGCCGTACTCGGATCTCCTGTCCTTCGCGTTCCCGCCCGGCTTCTCGCTGGACCCGGCCCTCACCTTGAAGGTCACCGGCGCCCTGCGAAGCACGGTCAGCACCCTGCTGGACGAGGCCGGTCACGACGTGGACGCCATGGTCGCGGTCCACGGCCACAAGGCACCCGGCGACGAGCGACGGCTGTGCGCGTTCGTCGCCTACCCGTTCGTCGGACACCACCACGCCGACGGCAGGCTGCGCGGCGTGGGCGTTGCCCTGCCCTCCGACCTGGAACCGGCTCACCGCCGCGCTCTGCTGGCGATCCTGCTGCGCGCCGGTGGCGGCCTGGCCGAACTGAACGTCCCGGCCGTATCCAAGCCGATCCGCCTGACCTACATCAGCACGGGCGCCACACCGACCGACGCCATCCGCACCGTACGGCCGCAGCGCTGGACACGACCCGCCCGCGAGTGGACCACGGCACTGCCGATGGTGCTGGACTTCTTCCCCAAGCGCCACGGCCGAGAGATCGAGGCCTCGGTGGCCGCCAGCTGCCGCCTCGCCGGCCTTCCCGAGCCCGTTGCCATAGAAGTCCTGCACTCGGGCGCCTACGCGGCCGGAGCCCCCACGCTCCCCGCGCGCGCCCTGCGCCGCAAGGCCGACGAGCGCCCGCTGCCCGCCCGGCACGTCCGCCTGCGATTCGCCCAACCAGTGACCGGCCCGGTGCTGCTCGGCAGCAAGAAGAACTACGGCCTGGGCCTGTGCCTGCCCACCCATCCGCAGGAGAAGTCGGCATGAGCCTCACCCCGGAACACGACCTTCGGCTGGAAGAGTTCCCCGACTTCGTCCAGGAAGTCCGAGGCCACCGTCCCTTTCCCTGGCAGACCGCCTACCTCCACGAGGTCGCCGACCGCGGCACCTGGCCGGACCTGGACATCCCCACCGGCCTCGGCAAGACCAGCATCATCGACATCTGGGCCTTCCTCCTCGCCTGGCAGCACGCTTCCGGCACCCGCCGGACGGTGCCACTGCGGCTGTTCTTCGTCGTCGACCGGCGCCTGGTCGTCGACCAAGCCCACGACAGTGCCCGCGCTCTTCAGCACGCCCTCGACACCGCACTGCCAGACACCGTGATAGCCCGCGTCGCACGCGCCCTGCGCGAGATCGCGGGTTCCGGTTCGGCGTTGGAGAGCGTGCGGATGCGCGGCGGCGTCGACTGGGCCTCACGCTGGCTGCGCTCTCCCGCCCAGCCGGCCGTCATCACCTCCACCGTCGACCAGTACGGCAGCCGCCTGCTCTTCCGCGGCTACCACACCAGCCCCCGCATGCGACCCATCGACGCCGCCCTGTGCGGCATAGACGCGCTGCTCGCCGTGGACGAGGCCCACATCGCCCTGCCGCTGCTCGTCACGGCCACCGACTGCGCCGCCTACCAAGGCACCGCCACCCAGCCCGAGTTCGCCGACCGGGCCGTCAAGGTCGTCAGCCTCTCCGCGACCGCCTCAACCGGCCCCGACCGGCCACGCCACTCCATCACCGGCGCCGACCGAACGCACCCTGTGGCCGGCAGGCGCCTGGCCGCCCGGCGGCGCCTGACCCTGCTGGACGCCTCTGCCGACGCGAAGAACACCGCTGAAGCCTTCGCACGCGCCGCCGAATCTGCCGTCGACACACTGCTGCCGATCGTGGAACGCCCGGTGATCGGCGTGGTCGCCAACACCATCCGAGCCGCCCGCGCCACCTACCGCCTGCTGTCCCAGCGCGACGACGTGGACGTGGTGCTGCTGACCGGCCGCTCCCGCACCCTGGACCGCGAACGACTGCTCGCCAGCACGCTCGTCACCGAACTCCTCACCGGCGTGAACGCGGAGCGCGTCAGGCCGCTCGTCGTGGTCGCCACCCAGACCGTCGAGGTCGGCATAGACATCTCCTTCGCCGGCCTCATCACGGAGAACGCGGCCCTCGCCGCGCTCATCCAGCGCCTGGGCCGCCTTGACCGCACCGGCGACCTCCACCTCGCCCCCGCACTCGTGATCCGTGCCAGCACCCAGAGCGACCAGTCCTCCATCCCCGTCTACGGAGAGGCCGCCGAACACGTCTGGAACTGGCTCACCGACCAGACTCCCGCCTTGCCCGCGACCGACCTCGATAGGACCGCCCTCGCCCAGGCACTGCCGGGCGGCCTGCTGGTCAATCCGCTTACCCTGCCCGGCCTGCTCGCCGACGTCGACACCACCCTCTTGAACGTGGCACCGCCGCGTATACCCGTGGTGCATCGCACGCTCCTCGACTCCTGGACCCGCACCAGCCCCACCCCTGTCCCCGACCAGGACCCAGCCCCGTTCCTGCACGGCCTGGACACCACCCCCAAAGACGTTCAGGTCCTGTGGCGAGCCGACCTTCATGAGGTCGACGGACGGCCGGACTTTGACCAGTGGATGGTCCGCATGCGGCAGATCCCTCCTCACCCGGGCGAAACCGTCGCCATTCCCGCAGCGCAACTCCGCCGCTTCCTCACCCGTACCGCGGGCGCAGACGACACCAGCGACCTCGAATCCACCCCGCCGCCCCATGAACCCGCCCCCGGACCGAAGAAGCAGAAGCAGCCGCGCATGGCGCCGGTGCTGTCCTTCGACGAGGTCCAAGGCGAATGGGTGCCGGTGACCGAAGCGAACGACATCCGGCCGGGCAGCACCGTGGTCCTGCCCAGCCACTACGGCGGCCACGATGCCTACGGCTGGTCCGGCACCCGCGACCTGCCCACCTGTGACCTCGGCGACTTCCCGCCCGCCGCCACCGCCCCCACCCGCATCCACGCGCCCCTGCTCACCCTCCTCGCCGGCGGCGACGACCACCTCACCGAGACCCTCACCAAGACCATCACCCGAGCTGTCGGGCTCCTGCAGGCGGCGGAACAGGAGGAGGCCGTCATCGTCCATAACCTCCTCGACACCCTCCTGGGGCACCTGAACCGGCACACGGGGGACGGCGCGTACGCCGACCTGGCCCGTGACCGCCTGAGCCACCTTCGGACGGTTGGGCAGTGGACCGTAGAACCCACCGGCCGTACCGAACGCCGAGGACGCATCGTCCTGGACCCCGACGAACCCGCCCGTCTCCTCCTCATCCCCCCACACCTGCCCGTAGGACAGCGAGAACAAGGCGCGGGAGTCGGCGACGAGAGCGCCGACTCCAGCTCCCTGACCAGGCCCGTCCCCCTCAGCCAGCACAGCCTGGCCGTCGCAGACCGCACCGCAGCCTTCGCCGCCTACCTCGACCTGCCCACCAACCTCATCGACACGCTCCGCACCGCCGGCCACGCCCACGACTGCGGAAAGGCCCACAGCAGATTCCAGTGCATGCTGTGCGCCGGCGACCGGCTCCTCGCCGAATCCCTCGACGAACCCCGAGCGAAATCCGGCATGGACCCCGCCGACCACGCCGCACGCCGACGCGCCGCCAGACTCGCCCAGTGGGATCCCGAGATGCGCCACGAAGCACTCAGCGCCCTCGCCGTCACCGCCTGGCTCGAAACCCAGCCCGACCATGCACGCGGAACCGACGATGAACTTCTCATCCACCTCGTCGCCGCCCACCACGGACACGCCCGTCCGCTCCTGCCCCCGGTCACCGACCCCTCACCACAGGCCGTGACCTGCACCATGCCCGACAACCAGCAGATCACCGTCAACAGCGCCAACATGGGCACCGACTGGAACGGACCCGACCGCTTTCACGCCCTCAATCGCCACTACGGACCCTGGGGCCTAGCCCTCCTCGAAGCCGTCCTCCGCCTCGCCGACATGGCCTGCTCCGAAGAAGGCACCTGACCATGCCGATGCCCACCCACCAGCTCGAACTCCCCGCCCTCTACGGAAGCTCACCCCTTGGCTTCCTCGCCGCACTCGGCACCCTCCACCTCACCACCCACATCCTCGACCAAGCCCCCCGCCTCTCCTGGAGCGGACCCGACGCACCCGCCGTTCTCCACACCCACCACCCCCTCACCCACCAGACACTCGCCGACCTCCTCACCACCCAGCTGCCCAACCAGCCCAACAAAGACCCGATGGCCGTCGCCCCCGGCATCCTCGACCAACCCCGCCACCCCGAACCCGGCTCACCCAACGACCCACTCCAGATGCCCATCGACGAAGCCCTCACCCGGCTCCGCGGCCATGCCAAGGCTGAACGCGACCACGACGACAACCGCGCCCACTGGTTCACCTCACTGATCAACACGCTCAGCCTCACCCCGGGCAAGACCAACAAGAAGGAGACCGCAAAGAGCAACGCCACGGATCGCGGAGCCCTCTACACCCGCACCACCCCCCACTTCGGCCGGACCGGCCAGATGACGCTGCCCAACAACTGGACCATCGCCGCCCAGCATTGCCTGAAAGCCCCCACCCACATCCACGCAGCGCTCACCCGCTGGCAGCGAGTCGACGACTACGCCGGCGCCAACCTCGACTACCTCTCCACCGGTGACGCCCACATGGTCAGCCACGGCAAAGCCAGCCAACAGGGCGTTCCGGGCGCCACCTGGCTCGCTCTCCACGGCTTCGCCGCCTTCCGCCTCACCGGCAACACCAACCGACCTGCGGCCACCAATTGGGACACTGCCACCAATGCCCTGATCTGGCCCATCTGGCAATCACCCCACACGGCGACCACCCTCGCCACCCTCCTCGAACACCCCGACATTCGAACCCACACCCCAAGCCGGACCCGACTCCACAACCTCGGCGTCACCGCCCTCTACACCGCACCCCGCACACGCCTCAGAAACGGCGACGGCCCCCTACAACCAGGGCGCCTCATTCCGACGAAGCTCGACGGACTTCGGAACCCCAAGCCCACCAAGACACGCCGAACCACACCGAAGCCAGAAGCCGGATAAGTAGCGTGTCCACCATGGCGAAGCCCGCCAGCAGTACCCCTGCGGCTCCTGCGGTGCTGGTCGCTCTCCTGGGCCAGACAGCCGGCCCCGCGGGCACGCTCCGCGGCACCACTGCGGCATCTACAACGATGGCCGCCCGGGCGGCCTTGTTGGGCCATCTCTGCGGGTTCGACCCGCAGCACCACGACGGCACCTTGGTGAGGATCACGCCGGCCGCAATGGCCGCGACCATCTCCGTGGGCATGCCCCGCGGCACCACTGTGGCAGTACGGCGGCGTGGATGTGGAGCTGTGGGTCTTCCCGTCTCGCCTGGCACGGCCTGGACATCAACTCGGCCTCATAGGCCGCGCCGGTGTCCAGGCTGGTCGTGGGCTGAGCTGTTCCTGCGGACTTCTTCCCTAGCACCACTACGGCGCGATGGGCGTGCCGGTGGCCTGCATGCCAACTCGGTTCGTCTCTGCGGGTTCATCCCGCAGCACTACTACGGCGTGAATAACGGGGGCCTATGGGCCGTCGAGCGCCTCTTCGGTTCACCCCGCAGCACCACTTCGGTTCGATCAGACGGACCACCGTGCCCTCCGGGCTGGCGGGTCATTTTGTTCTGCAGCACCACCACGGCTTCCAGTTGAAGAGGAAGATGACCGCCGTCAGCGCGACGGGCTCTGGGTACGTCGCGCAGCGCCACGACGGTGACGAGATCGCCGAGTATCTGGCTAAGGCAGCGAACCCGTCACTGCGGCTTAACCCTGCAGCATCACTGCGGCGAGTGTTGGCGCCGGTCGGGGGGGCATTCCCTTCCAACAGACTCTGCGGCGCGCGTCCCGCAGCACCATTGAGGCAGGGCATAGGCGACCAGCTCGCGGATCAGGGTCAGGGCCGATTCTGCGGGCTCCCCCTGCAGCACCACTGCGGCCCGTCGGGAGCGATCCGCTGCTTCACCCGGACTCCACCGTCTCTGCGGGTACGACCTGCAGCACCACCGCGGCGTTAGGTATTCGATCAGAGCCGTGTCGTCAGCGGAGCCGTCCCTGCGGGCTTCGTCCCGCAACACCACTACGGCGATGGTGCCGAGATCGGTCTCATGCTGGGCTTAGCGCTATTCCTACGGGTTCTCCGCAGCACCACTACGGCGTGCCGGTGCCCATCTTGTGGGTGCTGCCGACCAGGATCGTCCCTGCGGGCTTCTTCCGCAGCACCACAACGGGATCGCCGCCGACGCGGAGACGAAAGCGAGCAACAGCTGTCTCTGCGGGTTGCTTCCGCAGCACCACTACGGGACCTGGGGCCTGGTCGCCTCCTCGGGCCCGGAAAGGCCTGTTTCTGCGGGTTTTCCCCCCCCCGCAGCACCACTGCGGCACCGCTACCTCGACGACGCGTCCATCCGCGAGCTACACCGTCTCCGTGGGTACGTCCTACCGGGACTCCATGACCCGGCTCAACCAGGCTCGGCGTGAGCCGTCTCCGTAGGCAGGTCCTGCGGCACCATTTCAGCTGGCCTCTGGCGGTCGCGGGCTCGGTCTGGCGCAACTGTTCCGCAGGTACCACCTGCGGCACCATCGCGGCACGTACCCGTTCCTCCCGACCGCGTGCGCGACCTGACGACTCCGCGGGCATGACCTGCGGCAGCACTGCGGCACTTCCTGGAGCGCGTCTCCCACAGCGGGGTCCAGCGGCCGTCTCGACAGGCACGACCTGCGGCACCACTCCGGCGCCCACTGGTACGCGATGGTCGGCGGTATCGCCGTCCCATACCTGCTACCTGCGGATTCGGCTCACAGCACCACTCGGGAATCCACACGTCTGCCTCGGCGATAGAGTTGACGACTAAACCTCTACGGGTCCGTCCCGCAGCACCACTGCTGTAGCTCATGGAACATCGGCGCCGCCTCGGAGAAGAACCGCTCCCTGCGGGCTCGCCCTGCAGCACCACTGCGGCTGTGACGGTATCAACGGATACCTCAACGGACCGTGCTCTGTCTCTGCGGGTTCATCCCGCAGCACCACTACGGCCCCCGTCGTCGACCCGGAAGGCACGTGAGACGCCCCGTGTCCCTGCGGGTTCATCTTGCAGCACCACCGTGGCCTACTGAAGCAGGAGAAGGGTATGAGCCGCGTCGAGGCTTGTCTCTGCGGGTTCCTTCCGCAGCCCCACTACGGCAGCGTCGTCGAGGCCGTGGCCAACCAGATCGACGCCTGGTCCCTGAGGGTTCGCCCGGGGCACCACTGCGGCTGCACGAGCGACCTCAAGACCGTCGCCGGCCGGGACCTGTCTCTGCGGGCTTCCTCCGCAGCACCACTATGGAACCTGGGGCCTGATCGCCCCCTCGGGCCGGGAAGGCCTGTCTCTGCGGTTTCACCCCGCAGCACCACCGTGGCGTCAAGAACGGCGACCAGTGACAGATCACCCGGGTCTCTCCCTGCGGGTTCGCCCCCCGCAGCACCACTGCGGCTACCAGCAGGTGAACCTTGCTGCCCTGCCTGGCAACGTCTGTCCCTCTGAGCCGCTCCGCAGCACCATTGCGGCATGATGGCCGCGGCGAGCCCGGAGAGCGCGAAGAGGACCGCCCCTGCAGGTACATCCTGCAGCCCCACTACGGCTACTGCATCACCCCCCGGCACCGCGCGCCGGTCCTCCGTCTCTGCGGGCGCAGCCCGCAGCACCACTACGGCCCTCGGATGCCCAGGGTAAGGACCATGGTCATGACCCCATCTCTGCGGGTTCGTCCCGCAGCACCACATTGGCTGCGCTCTCCGAGTGGGTGTGCGACTTCGGCGACCCCCTGCGGGTTCGCTTAGCCAGTCAGTACACGGTCAACTGCTCGCGGCGGGTGAGCTGGCACCGGCTGAGGGGGTATGGCCATATAGGCAGGCCCGGAGTCCCCCCGCTGCGGGCTGGGGGACTCCGGGCCTTGGCCGCTTTGCGGCCTGGTCAGATTGTCGGAGTGTGCCCGTGCACCGCGTGCGGCAGGAAGGCGGTGAACGCGGCCTCGGTGAAGGCGAGTGCTGGGCCCGTGGGCCTCTTTGAGTCGCGGACGGCGACGAAGCCTCGGGTCGGCCGGGCGTCGGCGACCTCGACGCACTGCTCACCGCCGTCGCTGAACGACGACTTGCGCCACTTCGCCTCGGGCAGGTCGGTGGCGTACAGCCTGTTCATGTCGGTCATGACTTCTCCATGATGGTTTTGATCTTCTCCCGCGAGTCGTCGACGGGGAGTGCTGCGGCCACGATCCGCTCGAAGGCGGCCTCGTAGACCTTCACGTCGTCGGTCCCCTCGGCGAAGGTCCCGCCGCGGATCGTCTCCACGCTGATCACGGTGGGCCAGGGATGGGGGAACCGGACGATGTGGAACGGGCCCACCATGCCGGGGTGGGGGTTGGCGAGTATCGGCATCATCTGGATGGTGATGTTGGGCTGCTCAGCCATGTCGAGCAGGTGGCGCAGCTGCTCTCGCATCAGCGAAGGGTGTGCCGCGGAGCGGTAGTGCAGGGTGGCCTCGTGGATGACGGCCCATAGGTGGAGGGGTCCGCCGGGGCGACTGGTGTCGGTGAGAATGGCCTGGCGCTTCTTGCGCATCTCGACCAGGGCGGAGACCTCTTCGGTGGTCCGGGTGATGGCCGAGCCGGTGATGATCTCGCGTGCGTACTGGGGGATTTGGAGCAGGCCGGGGATCAGGCCGGGCAGGTAGATCCGGGTCGACTCGGCGTCTTCCTCCAGGCCGATGTAGTCCTTGTAGTTGGTCTCGGGCAGGTCGCCGTAGTTGCTCCACCAGCCGACCTTGTTGGCGTCGCGGGCCAGTTCCTCCATGGCGGTGACCACCGTCTCGTCGGTGACCCCGTAGGCCTTGAGGAGTGGCTTGACGTCCTTGATCGGCAGGTGTGCCTTGGCGTTCTCGATCCGGTTGATCTTGCTGCCGTCCCATCCGATCGCCTGGGCGGCGCTGTCGGAGGTGTTGAAGCCGGCTTTCTTCCTGAAGGTTCGCAGCGCGCTGCCGAGACGGCGTCTGCGCACGGTCTGCACAAGCGGCGGTGTGGGCACGGGAAGTTGAACCTCTCTGCGGGCTGTCCGGTCGATGCAGGGGGCGGATCTTCCCCTTCCGGGTGTGGCTTCCTCTTGCCGGGTCAGTCTGCCCGTCCCGGGGATCGGAAGTCGATCGAACATCCCTCCAATCGTTGGGAGTTTGGTTGCAATGGTTGCAGGCATCGCGTCATCGGGTGCATTCTTCCAACGTGACGCCGTGACCAAGTGTCAGCAGATGATCACACTGAGGTGTTAGGTCGCGGCCCCAGAACGGCCGGGTTCGAGCATGGCCCGGCCCGCCGGCCCCGTGTCCCCGCCCCCGTCGGGGACACGAGGCCAGCACCCGACACCCGCTCCCAACTCGCCGAGGCCACCCATGAGCCAGAGCACCACACGCACACCCCGCACCCACCGCCCGGCCCTCACCGCCCGCGCCATACAGGGCCCCGACGCCGACAGGACCGCCCGGTGACCGGCGTCCTGGCGGAAGACGTGAAAGCAGCCCCCACCGGACCCCAGCGCTACAGCGACGGCTACACGCCCCGCGACACCGCCCCCTCCCGCGCCCGACGCGACGTCACCCTTTGCCTCCGTACCTGGGGCCTCGATGCCCTGGTCGACGACGCGCAGCTGATCGTCTCCGAGCTCGTCGCGAACGCCGTCAAGCACACCCACACTCGCCGGATCGGCGTCTCTGTCACCCGCCACCCCGACCACGTACGGATCGTCGTCACCGACACGAGCCGCGCCCTCCCCGCTCTCACGGCCGCCACTCCCGACGCAGAAGCTGGCCGCGGGCTCCACCTCGTCGACCAGCTCACTACCCGGTGGGGCAGCAAGCGGGTCGGGACCGGCAAGCAGGTCTGGGCCGAACTCACCACTCGCAAGGCGACGTCGTGAGCGCCGGCGACTGGGGCGAGTTACACGGCCCCACCGCCGTCCCCTCGCTCACCGTCCCGGGCCAGGCACCCGCCAAAGCACAGCCGCTCCGCAGGCTGGCCAACGACACGGCGCACACCGTCACCTCCGGACTGGAAGCCCGTACCACCGAATCGCGGGCCTGCCGCTGCGGATCCCACACCCGCACCACCCTGTGAGCTCCGGTGACAGCGCGGCGCCCCCGGGCCCGCGCCGCCACCGGCCAGAATCCCGGCCCGGCACTCCGAAGGGCAGCACCAGCCGGAACGGGCACCGTCCTCGGCTGAACAACCTTGGACAGGTCGAGCAGCCGGGGACGGGCACCGCGCACACCGGCGGGCCACCCTCGCCAGCAGGCAAACGATGTGGTCCTCGGCCCCTTCCCGGGGGGAGGAGTCCAGCCGTTTGTACCGCTGCAAGCCCGTTTTACACACGGCACGAACCCGCTGTCGGTCACCGCTTCCCGAGCGGTTCCATCGAACCAACGTCGGTGCCGACCCTCGCCGCGACCCTGGCGACAGGCCGGGCCCCGAGGGCCCACGGCCGACGTGACCACCCGCCCTCGGTGCGTGGACGACAGCACCAGCACCCGAACGACACCCTGAGAACCCCAAGAGGGAAGGACACTCATCGTGTTCATCGACATCCCGAGCGAACTCGAAAACGCTCTGATCGACCGTTCTCTCCCGCCCTGGGAACTGGACGGTTCGTTCCTGGCGCAGTCCACCATGGAGCGGTACCGGACCGAGCTGACGGCCACCCCGCGGTTCGAGGAGACCGCCGCGACCCTGCGCCACGCGCTGACCGGGAAGGGCGGCGGCTACGCCGTGCTGCGCCTGGGGAACCTCGCCAAGGCCCTGGGAACCGACGACCGGTTCCTGAGGCTGGCGACGGCCTTCGCGGCCGAGGTGGCCGTCCCCTTCTCGCCCTTCCCGCGGTGGCCTCTGTGGAAGGACATCGGGGTCAAGGTCGACAAGGATCCCGGCAAGTCCAGCGGCATCGGGTACAACGCCTTCCACATGGACCTGGTCAACGCGACCCTGCCCCCGGACTACACCACGCTCCTGTGCGTCCGCCCCGACCCGCTCGGCGGCGGCCCCAGCATCCTCTCCGACGCCCACAAGACGGTGGCGCGGCTGTCAGAGCACTGCCGCGCCCTGCTTGCCGAGTCGGCCTACCACTATGGGACGTTCTTCGACCTGTTCGGTGTGGGCGAGGAGTACAAGCCGTTCCCGATCCTGGACGGCTCCGACCCGGGCGAGAGGTTCGTCCGGTTCACCGCCAAGATGCTGGAGCGGTCCAAGCTCGGCCAGGCGCACGCCGACGCCGCCCGAGAGTTTGCCGAGGAGCTCGTCCGCGGTCAGGTCTCCTTCATGCTCCAGCCCGGGGACTACCTCATCGTGAACCAGCGCCGATTTCTGCACGGCCGGGAGGCGCTCCACAGCGGTCAGGAGACGATCCCTGCCGCCGACCGGCGGCTACTCCTCCAGCTGTTCCTGCGCGCGCCGGCCGGAGCCGGCTCGGCCGCGTAGCAGGCCGACGGCACCCGTGACCCACCGAGTCCCGCCCCGGCTCCAGTCCCCGAGCACGCGGCACGGCCATGGGGCGGGGCCACGTCGGGCACCACTCGGAAACGGTCGCGCACCGGGCTCCCTGGGTCCGTGTACGGATCTAGATGCGCGAGTTGCGCAGGGACTGCCATGCAGCGCCGGCCAGTGCCCGCGTCGCTCGCGGGACCGACAGATGCTCGCGGTACAGGGTCCAGTTGTATTGCACGAGGGACAGCTTGTTAGAGGACAGGGATCCCGCCTGGTGGGCCCTGTACACCGCAAGCGGCTCAGCCAGGCCCCGGGCCTCAGCGCCATCCCGCATGATCGACAGCCAGAGGGCGTAGTCCTGGCGCTTGCGCATCTCCGGCATCAGCCTCGTGCCCAGCACATTGCGGTCGTACATGGCGGTGAGAGCACCAATGTGGTCTTGGAGCAGCATCGCGCGGTAGTCCACGTGCTCCCGAGCACGGACCACCCGCCCGTTCGGGATCCAGTCGGTGCTCTCGCCGTCGTAGTCGGCGTCCATCTTGAAGTAGGAGGTGAACGTCAAAGGCGCAGAGGCCTCCGCAGCGAAGGCGAGCTGCTTCTCGGTCTTCTCGGGGAGCCACATGTCGTCGCTGTCGAGAAAGGCGATGTAGTCCCCGCGGGCCCGCTTGATCGCGAGGTTGCGGGCCCGGCCGGCACCGCCCTGTTCGGGTGCCGTCTGCGGCAGGACGCGCTCGTCCTGCTCGGCGAACTCGCGGAGCAGGTCCATGGAGCCGTCGGAGGACTGGTCGTCGGTGACCAGCAGCTCCAGGTCGCTGTGGGTCTGCGTGAGTACCGACCGGACGGCTGCGCCGAGGGTGGCTGCCGAGTTGTACACGGGCATCACGACGGACACCAGGGGCACAGCGCTTCTCCTTGCCAGTCCAGGAACGACGGTCCATTCAAGCACCGCAATCGAGTAGGAGCTGCCATTCCTGCTCCTGGGCTGGGGCCGCGTCGGACCGGCCTTCCTGGCGCAGTTCCACACAGCAACCCACCCCACCCCGCACCTGGAGGCCGCCACCGCGTCCATCCCCACCCCTGTCCCCGCTACTGAGCCGGACCCCGACCCGGCACCCGCTCCCGAGGCCGCAACCCCTGCCCCTGAGCCGCTCCCCGTCGCCACGGCCGATTCGGCCCCGGCCGCCGTGCCCTCCATGAACGAGGCACCCGCACCCGCCCCAGCCTCCGCTACCAAGACGGCCGTACCCGGCTCCCGTCCGTCCCTGCCCGCCGCACTGCTGGACGCAGCCAGGCACATCGCGGACACCCACCACGCGGAACACGGAGCGCCGATCACCGCTGCCCAGCTGGCGACGCGCATGGGCGTCGCCCTGCCGGTGGCCACCGCCGCGCTCGCTCAGCTCTGAGCCTCCCCCGGCCGCTGGCCAAATCACCCCACCTGAACCCCACGCCCACCGATGGGCCCGGTTCGTCATGCCCCGAGCAGCACCAACACGCCCCCTCGCTGGCTGGTTGCTGCTCGGGGCCACCCACCCCGACAGAAGGGACACGCCCCGACATGGTCACCCTGGACCTGCGCCACGTGGCAAGCCCCGCCGTGCGGGACCTGCTCCGCCTCGTCAACCACCCCGGCTTCGACCGCGCACAGCAGCAGATCGAACGCCTCGGAGGCTGCACCGAACCCGTGCGCCTGACCGGCCACACCACCACCGTCGACACCACGACCGGTGAGGTGCTGCGCTCCCACACCACGTCCGATGAACCGACGGGCAGCCTGCTCACCGCGTGCGGCAACCGGCGCTCCTCGCGCTGCCCTGCCTGCTCCCGTGTCTACGCCGCTGACACCTACCACCTCATCCGCGCCGGCCTGTCCGGCGGCAAGACCGTGCCCGACACGGTCCGCACCCACCCCCGCGTCTTCGCTACCCTCACCGCCCCGTCCTTCGGCCCCGTGCACAACCGCCCCACCAACACGGACGGCGGGCTCCGACCCTGCCGCTGCGGCAAGTTCCACGAACCCACGGACGCCCTCCTGGGTACGCCACTGAACCCGAAGACATACGACTACGCGGGCGCGGTCCTGTTCAACGCCCACGCCTCCGCGCTGTGGGCACGCTTCACGATCTACCTGCGCCGTGAGATCGCCGCCCAGCTCGGCCTCACCCAGAAGGCCGCCCGCGCCCTCCTACGGGTCTCCTTCGCCAAGGTCGCCGAGTACCAGAAGCGCGGCTTGGTCCACTTCCACGCCGTCATCCGGCTCGACGGCCCGGACGGCACCACCCAGCCGCCACCGCCGTCCGCCACCGTCGCCATGCTCGCCAGCGCCATCCGGGCTGCTGCCGCCCGCGTCCGCGTGGCCGTCGTGTCGGACGCGGTCGGGGAACGCGAACTCACCTGGGGCGAACAGCTCGACGTACGCGAGATCGCCGCCTTCGGCACCGACGCCGAACTGACCGACCAGGCCGTCGCCGCCTACGTGGCCAAGTACGCCACCGAGTCCGCAGACGCCTCCGGCACCCTCGACCGCGCCTTGTACTGCCGCCCCTGCCAGGGACGCGGCGCCACCCTCCTGCCCCATGGAACCCCGCTCCCATGCACCGCATGCACTGGCACCGGACAGGCCCGGTCACTGCCCCGACTCGCGGTCGCCCGGCACGTGCGGCAGATGATCCGCACCTGCTGGGATCTGGGCAAGCTGCCGGAGTTCGCTGACCTCAAGCTCTGGAAGTGGGCGCACATGCTCGGCTTCCGCGGCCACTTCTCCACCAAATCCCGCTGCTACTCGGTCACCCTCGGCGCACTGCGCGACGCCCGCCATGCCTGGCGCACCGACCAGGCCCGCGCCCAAGCCGGCCTGCCCGAGCCCGACCCGACGACCACCCTCGTCATCGGCCACTGGGCCTACCACAGCTCGGGCTACAGCCCCGGCGCCGGACTCCTCGCCGCCGCCGTCTGGCACCGCAGGGAACTGGAACGGCAGTCGTAGCGGAAGAGGGCTGCCGATGACCTCGCACCAGCCCACCGCGCCCCACCCGGCACCGAGTGCGTCGCAGGAACTGCTGACCGTGCCCCAGGTCATGGCCCGCCTCCAGCTCGGGCGATCAGCCGTCTACGACCTGCTCCGCACTCGGCAGCTCGCCTCGATCACTCTCGGCCGCGCCCGCCGCATCCCCACCCACGCCCTCACCGACTTCATCTGTACCCGCCTCGACCAGGAAGCCGCCTGACGACCACGCCCCACGACGCCACCCCCTCCCGCCGCGTCCGCGCCAACGGCGACGGGACGGTCTACCAGCGCAAGGACGGACGCTGGGAAGCCGCAGGGTACGTCCTTGCCCCGGCAACACGCGCAAGCGCGTTCGCGTCTACGGCACCACCCGCAAGGAAGCCCTGGCCAAGCTCACCGAGAAGATCGCCACCAGCAACCGCGGCGTCCCCGTGCCGTCCGCACAGGGCAGCGTCAGCGCCTACCTGACGTACTGGCTGGAGACGGTCGCCGTCCATCAGCTCCGCGAGAACACCCACACCCGATACACCGCCTGCGTCAACCAGTACATCGCCCCCGGCCTGGGCAAGAAGAAGCTCGCGAAGCTGACCGCCAAAGACGTCCGCACCTGGCTCAACCAGCTCCGTACCACCTGCCAGTGCTGCGCCCGCAGCATCGATGCCGGCCGTGATCAGCCCCGCTGCTGCGCCGCCGGAGCGTGCTGCTCCAAGCGGCTCTCCCCGCTGACGCTGGCGTACATCCACTCCGTCCTCAAGTCCGCCCTGGAGCACGCCGTCCGCGAGGAGGAGATCACACGCAACGTAGCCCGCAACGTCCGCACGGGTACACCCCGCCCCCGGCGCTTCGAACCCTTCACTGCCGACGAAGCCCGCCAGTTCCTCAGCACCGCCCACACCCACCGGCTGCACCCGCTGTTCGAACTCGCCTGCACACCGGACTCCGCAAGGGCGAACTCCTCGGCCTCCACTGGGAAGACCTCGACCTCAGCACGGGCACTGCCGCTGTTCGCCGAACGCTCCAGCGCACCAGTGCCAGCGGACTTACCACACTGCCTACCAAGACGCGGGCCTCCGAACGCCGCATAGCACTCCCCACCCGCTGCGTCCAGTCACTGAAGCACCACCACGACCAGCAGCAGCGCGAGCGCGAGGCCGCAGGCGCCACGTGGCAGTACAACGGGCACGTGTTCACCACTGCGCAGGGGGGCCCGATCGACCCGACCAACCTCACCCGCGCCTTCACCATGCTCCTCCGCAAGGCCGGCCTCGGCCGCATCCGCTTCCACGACCTCCGGCACTCGACCGCCACCCTGCTCCTTGAGCAGGGCGTCGAACTGGTCGTGATTAAGGAGCTTCTCGGCCACGCCCACATCGGCGTCACTGCCACCGTCTACGCCCACGTCCGACTCCGGCTCCAGCGCGACGCCATCAACGCCCTCAGCACCGCACTCGGCGGGTCAGAGAAGACCGAGACGACCAGCGGCAATAGCGACGAACCGCCACCCTGCACCGCCACCTTCCGCTGACGTTGCCGTCAACTACTGCCGTCACCCCGCGCCGAAGCCCCGTCAGGACTCGCCTGACGGGGCTTCAATTCGCTACCATGAACAGTTTCCCGCAGGTGAAATCTTGAGGAATTCGTGCAGGAATCGCGCGTTGGCGGTCAATCTAAACTCGCCACTAGCTCGATCTAGTCAGCTAGTTCTCGCTTTCGCTCTGCTCCATTTCGCCCCCCGGGGACTCGACAGTCGAAGGTGGCAGATTGGACTCGTCCTGTCGGCGTTCATCCCAACACCTAACCGAGTGCCACCTCTCTTGGTCGTACCCTTGATGCCCCCACCACGGAGAAACCAACGAACAGAGCGAGTTCCACGAGAGTATTACCTTCCAGCGGACTAGCTCCTGAGGCCCAGCATCCGCCTCAGGAAAGGACAGGCAATGCTGGAGTGTAATAACGTGATGCTGAAGGGCATTCCTAACAGAGCGCACCATTTTACGCTCATCAGATCCGCGATCAGCCCGCGCGAGTCGCTCCGTTTGGGCTTTCATGAATGCGTCAAGGCGCTCTACATCGCGAAGCGTCACCTCCTCGCCGAAGCGAAGAGCCCGCGCCGCGATCTTCGTCTCCTCGGCCATCTCGTCATCACCCCGCGAATGCGTCACGGCCTCTCCCAAATCGGCTCATCCCAATCGAAGTCGATATCCCCCGTCTCGGCGTCTCTCTTCCAGATGCGAGTCACATGCTCCCAGGAGATTCCCCCCTCAAACACTACTTCAGCTTCATGGGCATTCGGATTCACTCCCGGTCCGAGCCTTGCGTTCACGTCGATACCGCCCGGAGCTCTAATCTCGTACACATACAATCCACGGCCAGGGCCGGCAGGAAACGTTTGCGCCGTGTTGGCATGCTTGGATGCACCGACAAAATTACTGGGGGTATTGTGTACCACATAGTCCAAGAGGCTGGTATTCGAGCCAGGGGCCTTGGGCGCAAAACCTCCGGCTGCCTCGATGACATCAGGTGCCCGCGAGTCGCCCCGATAGACCGTATCGCAATTGTGAACGAGGACCGGAGCGGTGCCCGCCAGCACATAGTACGTGTGGAAGTCTTTGACGGTGAGGTTGTGCGTCGAGACTGCGTAGGGGTAGTTGCGCTTCGTCTGGACGGTGAGGGTGGTGCCGTCGGGGCGGCGGAGGTGGTCGCCCGGGTTGAAGTCGCCCGCGTCGACCCACTGCCGGCGGGTTTCGTTCCAGTGCGGGTGGTGGAGCGTGGAGGTGAGCTGGACGGGCGGGGCGCGGGGGTTGGACTCGTCGGTCAGGGTGAGGTCGGTGAAGTCCTTGTCGTCGGGGGTGGTGATGGTGGCCGTCACCTGCTGGGGACGCGTCTCGCCGGTCTGCGGGTCAGTGGCGAGGACGGTGTCGCCGACACGGACGTCCTGGATCTCCTTGGTCGTACCGTCCGCCATCTGTACGCGGGTGCCGGTCGGGAAGCTGTTGAGCTTGCATGCCACGGCGCTCTCGGCTTCGCCGCCCCCGCTGCTGTGGGATTCGACCGAGTCGGCGGCGCCGGCTTCGGCGTCGGATGCCTCTCTGGTGGTTTTGGCTTCCGTGCCTGCGCTGTCGCCTGCGGTTTCCTTGCCGGCTTTCTCGGATGCCGATTGGGCTGCTTTGGCCTCGGCTGCGCGGGCTTCCTTGGCTGCGGTCTTGGCGCGGGTCATCGCCTCTGCCGCGCGGGCGACTCCGCGTTCCGCTTCGTGGACGGCGTCGTAGGCCTTGTTCAGCTCCTTGTAGATCTTGAAGGCCTTGATGCCGACCTTGATGGCCTTGGCGATCTTGCCCCAGGGGACGAAGTTCAGCGCCGTGTTGATGCAGGCCATGACGTCGCCCTTGGTGAAGCAGTCGCGGGCGTCGTTGTAGCCGATCAGGTCACCGACGATGTTGATGACCTCGTGGAGCAGATGGTCTCGCCGCTGCTTGGTCTTGTGAAGCTGGTTGTTGGCGTTCTTCAGTGCGGTCTCGCCGTCGTCGTCGTCACCGCCACCGCCACCGCTGTAGATGAACGGCTTATCGAGACCGTCCTTGTGGTTGTTTGTGCACTCCGCAGGTGTGTCGCAGGCGTTCTTGAGGCCGCTCGGATCGGATGAGTTGACAGGGTTGTTGTTGGAGTACGCATACGCGTTCCACTGCTGTGGATCGCCAGCGTCGATGATCGGATCCGGGCTGATGAAGCGGCCCGTCGTCGGGTCGTACTCGCGGGCGCCCAGGAGGGTGAAGCCGGTGGATGTCTCCTTCGTGCCGCCGATGAAGCCCTTGTCGCCGGCCCACGCGCCCGGAGCGGGTGGGGTGCCGCGGTCGTTGCCGAACGGGTCGGAGGACCGGCGGACCTGGGCCAGGTCCGCGGCGTTGAACTGCACGCCGCCCGTGCCGTGGTGGTCGGAGCACTGGTAGGTGAGGGTGGAGGTGCCGCCGGTGGTGGTGCGGGTGATGGACAGGCCGCCGGGTGCCGCGTACGTGCGGACGTCCGTGACCTTGCCCGTGGCGGTGTCCAGGGTGATCTGGTCGGTGCCGAGGCTGAGGGTGGTACTGCCTGGGTCGCGGCGGATGAGCTGGTTGCCGCCCGTGTCGTAGAGGTAGCTGGTGCCGGCGCTCTCGCCGGTGCCGGTGATCTTGTCGAGCTTGCCCTGGTCGTTCCAGGTCAGGGTCTTGGTGCCCGGGGTGCTGGTCATGGAGGCGGTGTTGCCGCCGGCGTCGTAGGTGTACGAGGTCACCTTCGAGCCGGACGGGCCGGTCTCCGTGGAGGTCATCAGGGCGTGCGGGCCGCCCGTGCCGCTGCCGGTGTTCTGGCGGCCGCCGAAGGTCTGCGTGACCGTAGTGTCCTTGGCGGCATTGCCGGTGAGGTCCTTCTTGACCAGCTTGGTGCGGTTGCCGAGGAGGTCGTACTCGTACTGCTGCCAGTACGGCGTCGGGCCGCCCACGCTGGGCTTGCCAGTGCCGTCTATCGCCGGGCCGCCGGCATTCGCGCAGCCGCCGATGCCGGGGACGCTGGGCTGGGGGGCAGTGGTCTGGGTGCCGGTGTCGGTCCAGGCCTGGGTCAGCCGGCCCAGGTAGTCGTGCGTGAAGCACTGCAGGTCGCGCTTGGCGCCATCCTGGGTGTTGCCGATCGAGGTCAGCTGGCCGACCTGGTTGTAGGTGTAGTCGACGACGTCGACGCTGGATGTCGCGTCGGTCTGCTTGTCGAGGGTCGAGCGGATCTGTCGGCCGGTCGCGATGTCGTAGGCGACCGTGGAGACGATCTGCTTGGCGGTCTTGCCGACCGTGGTGCGGATGACGTTGCCGTACGGGTCACGTCGCAGGCCCACCACGTACGGGGAGCGGGTCGTGGCGATAGTGCCATCGAAGGCCGTGAGGTTGCCTGCGACGTCCATGGAGAACGCCATGGTCTCGACGCCGAGACCGGCCTTCGGAACACCGGGCAGCTCGGTGGTCGCCAGCTGGCCGTATGCGTCGTAGGTGTTCTTGGTCTCGTAGGTGCCGGCCAGGTCCTTCTCCACCGCCGGGATGGTGGTCTTGGTGCCGAGGGGGCGGTAGCCGGCGTCGTAGCCGGTGACTTCGGAGGTGTAGGCGCTGCCGGCCGCTCCGCCGACATAGCGGGTGCTCGAGGAGGGCTTGCCGAGAGCCTTGGTGTCGTAGGTGAAGGCACCCACCTGCTTGGCCGGATCGGCCGCCATGCCCTCGTACGTCGCAATGGGACGGCCGAGCAGGTCGGTGACCGTGGTGGCGCTCTTGTTCCTGCCGTCGGTGACGGTGGTGAGGTTCTTGGCGTCGTCGTAGACCGTGGTGCTGATTCCGGCATCCGGGTCGGTGGTCTTGACCACGCGGCCGAGGAGGTCGTAGGCGAAGGTCCACTCGTTCCCGGCGGCGTCCTTGCGGCGCAGCTCCTGGCCCTGCGTGTTCGTCTCGTACGTCGTCTCGTCGTACGGGCCGGTGGGGGTGTTGGCCTTGTATTGGCGCAGCAGCGAGGTGGTGCCGTTGCTGATGGTCGCTGTCGCGTAGCCGCCGTTGGGCGGGATGGTGCGGGTCTCGTCGGCGCCCGGGTACTCGTTCCGCGAACGCCACTGCTCGACGCCGTAGGACTGGAGGACGGAGGCCGTGGTCCGGCCCAGGCCGTCGAAGACGGAGACGGTCTGCGCGGGGATCTTGCTGTCGGGGTTGACGCCGCCGTTGGGCAGGAACAGCGCGCCCGAGGGGCCCGCCTCGTCGTTGTAGTAGGCGGAGCTGGTCTTGACCTGCCAACCGTGGGAGTCGAAGAGCGCGTCCGTGATCAGGCGGCCCGTGGTGCCGGAGACCGGGTTCGCCTGGGTCTGGCGGATGCGTCCCAGCCCGTCGTAGACCGTGTAGCTGGATGTGTACGAGTTGTCGTTCATCAGCGCCTGGCTCAGGACGCTGGACGGCGCGTTGGTGCCGTTCATCGCGTACGCGTACTTGCGCACCGGCAGGGCGCCGTTCGCCTTGTCCTGGCCCGGTTGCCAGACGGAGGTGATCCGGCCGAAGGCGTCGTACTCGCGTTCGGCGACGTGATTGTTCTCGTCGGTGGTCTTCAGCGGGAGCGAGCGGCCGGTGTCGAGGGTGGTGGTGGTCTTCCAGCCGAGGGGGTTGGTGTGGGTGACCTCGGTGGGCAAGGCGCCGGTGGCCGGCGTGTACTGCGTCGTGGTCACCGCGCCGTCGGGGTGGGTGGCGTCCTTGCGGGTCTTGTTGGTGTTGCTGGTGACGCGCCCGTACGCGTCGTACGTCGAGGTGGAGTTGAGGCGGTAGACCGGCTTGCCCGCGGCGTCGTAGGTCTCCAGGACCGAGGTGGCGGTCTGGTCGGCGGTGGCGCCGGCCTGTCCCGCGGGCAGGTTGTCGAAGGCGGTGAGGGTGTCGCCGACGGTGTTGGCGGCCGTCGGGGTCTGGCCGCAGGCGCCCTTGAGGACCAGGGTGCGGGAGACCAGCTCGCTGAGGGCGCCGCCGGGGCCGGCCGCGTACTCGAAGGTGGTGCACAGGCGCTGGTCGGGGCGGGACAGGTCGCTCTTGTCGTCGACCTTGACGGGCCGGGAGAAGAGGGTGTCGTCGTACTCGCTGGTGCGCTCGCTGGTGCGCCAGGTGCCGTCCGCGAGCTTGGCGCGGGTGGTGACCTTGGCCGTGTTCTGGGCGCGGGCGGTGATGGGCGGCAGGCCGGCCGACTGGGTGCGCGTGGCCGTGACGTTCTTGCCGAGCCAGGGGGTGGTGACCTCATCGGACACCACGGTCCCGCCGTCGCGGTCGTAGGTCTCGGTCTGGCGGACACGTCCGGAGAGGATGTTCTCGTCCTTGATGGAGCCGCCCTGCGCGTCGGCGACGGTCACGCTGCGCTTGCTGCCGTTGGCGAGGACGTCGCCGTCCATGCCCCGCAGGTACGTGGCCACGCTCTTGGTGCGCGGGGCCTCGGCCGCGTTGCCGTTGCCGGTGCGGGTGGTGACGGTGGCGAAGCCGCGGAACTGGTCCCAGGTGCGGGTCTTGGGGTCGGTGAACTCGGAGTCGTTGCGGTGCCAGGCGATGCCGCCGCCGTACTCGTAGTCCGTCACGGTGGTCACCTGGCCGGCGACCATGTCCTGCTGGGTGACCGACTGGACCACGACCTTGTTGAACCAGTCGTTGACCGGGTCGGCGTAGGACTGGCCCGGCAGGTACCACTTGACCGGCATGCAGGCCATCGTGTTGGCGTCCTCGGCGGACGGCATCGTGCCCTTGACCCGGGAGCACTCCGGCGCCTTGTAGACGACGTTGATCAGTCCGCCGGTCTCGGTGGTGATCTTCTGGATGCGGGGCCGGTAGTAGCGCGGCGTGGAGGCCTCGGTGCCGTCCGGGCGCTTGACGACGCCGTCGACGCGGTTGGGGATCTGCAGCGGCTGGAAGGAGACCGCGGGCAGCTGCTGCTCCGGCTTGCCGTTGGAGGCCTTGCGCACGATCGAGTCGAGCCACAGCGTCGGTGATGTGCCGTCGCCCGGGTCCTGGAAGGACTGGTTGAGGACGTAGGTGTCGACCAGGCGATAGCCGCTGCCGGCCAGCACCTCCGTGTTGATCTTTGTGATGCGCTTGGTCGTGAAGTACGTGGGGGAGAGGTTCAGGCACTGGCCGGTGGCCGAGCACTCCTGGTCGACGGGGGTGTCGGGCCAGGACTTGGCGTTGGCCTTGGTGCGCTGGGCCGGGTCACAGGTGATGGCGCCGGCGGCGAAGCAGCGCTCCGCGTTGTCCAGCCGCACCTGCGCCGCGGGTTTGGCCGCGCCCTTGGCCGCGATCTGGTCCGGCAGGCGCTGGCCGTAGCCGATCCAGGTGGGGTAGCTGCCCCGCTGGTACTTGATCGAGGTCCCCGTGCCGTTGTTCTGGCCGCCGCCGCGGCCGTAGTAGTTGTCCTCCTGCTCGTAGCGGTAGGAGATCAGGTTCTGGTGCGGGTCCACGACGTAGTCGAGGTTCCACTGCCAGCCCAGCTGCTGCCAGGAGCCGTTGGCCGGGGTGGCGGCGCCGAGGCACTTGTCCTGGCCGCTGTTGAAGTACACCGGCACCGTGGAGACGGACTTGGCCTCGGGGTCGGTGCCGTCACCGCCGGGAAGGCGGTTGGAGCCGAAGTAGTACTGCGTGCCGTCGGTGGTGGTGACCTTGAACGCCTCGCCCTTCCAGGCGGGGTTGCGCTGGCCGGTCAGCCGCTCGATCTTCGTACCGTCGTCGCCCTCGAGGCGGTACACGCAGGTGGCGTCGTCGCGGATGATCTGCCCGGAGTGCCCGGCGAGGTTCAGCGAGAGGATGTCGCCGGCCCAGCACTCGTCGCCCGAGTCCTTGATGCCCGCGTCCTTGCACCCCTTGTACGAGCGCGAGACCGAGCCGGGGCTCCACTCCCAGCCCTCACCGAAGGGGCCTGCCTGCGCGTTGGTCGAGGCCGTGCGGCCGTCCACGGAGGACGAGTCGTAGCCGAGCGAGATGCCCGGGCCGGCGCCGGCGATGCCGTTGGGGACTTCGACGGTGTAGCCGTACGTGAAGTTGGCCGCGTTCGCCCCGGCCTGCCACGAGGCGGACGGCTGGAGCGGCGTGGCAGAGAAGTCGCCGCTGGGGCCGTTCGGGGCCGCTTCGACCGCGAGCGCCACGTCCTGGGCGGCCAGCACCTGCGGGGCCGCCGCGGGTGCGCTGCCGGCCTCGCCGCTCTGCTGCTTGCGCGTCAGTGCGGAGGCTGCGGGGTTCTGGGGTACGTCGACCTGCGCGACCAGGCGCCCGGAGGCGTCCCGGTGGGAGGCCAGGGGCTTACGGGTGGTGCACCCGGCGGCGCCCGGGGTGGTCAGGGCGCAGGTGGGCAGCTGCACCAGACGGGCGCGGTCCGCCCAGTTGGCGCCGGCGGCCTTGGCCCACGCCGAGACGTCCAGGCCGACCTCGACTTTGCCCGGCACGGCGGAGCCGGCGGCGCCGCTGAGGGAGACGAGGGCGCCGTTGACCCCGGCGGCGCGGGTCTTGGCAGCGTCCTTCACCTCGACGCGCAGCGCGTCGGCCTGGCCGGAGTTGCCTCCCGAGCCGCCGACGGCCAGAGAAGACAGATTCGCCGATTGATTCGCGTCATTTACAGGTGCGATCCAGACAGGAAGCTCTCCGGCTTGAATTGCTCCGGCCGCGGGCGCCCCACGGGCAACACTTTTGTCGCCGAGGACGAGGGTCGCAGCACCGGAAGGGAGCTTACTGTTCGAATCTGGGGCCCATTTCCGGCCAGACGGAGTCTGCTTGGCCGGAAGCTTGGCGTTCGACCCCTTGACGGGTTTGGTATCCGGCAGCGGCGTATTGGGCGGGACCCACACCTTGGGCGGTTTATCTACCGCCTCGACCACGGGAAGACCGAAGCCGGAGAAGAGGACCGCGAGCGCAGCGACGACCGCGACCCGCGATCGTCCGGGGCGCGAGCGCACGAAGAAACCACGTCTACGAGACAACCAAATCCCCCCACAGGACACAGAAAGCGCAAACTCCGGGCCGACGGGACCCAGAGCACACGCACCCTACGTACCGTCCGTTCGATTTATCAGCGGAGTCTCAGATTCCCCTGACGTGACTCATGTCACTCGCCGGGCACTGCGGACGTTCGCCACCCAAAACGGACACGCGTTACCCGAAATCCTTTGACAGGATTGCAGTCGTGAAGAAAAGGTGCCGTTGACTTCTGTCCGTCTCACAGCTCAGGGGGGCCATACACGTGAGGCCGTCATTTTTCGCACCACGGACACCACGGCCGGGGGGCCTCAGACGACGGGCGCGGCGGATCGCCGTCCTGCCCGTCGCCGGAGCCGCCGTGCTCTCCATCGGAGCCGGCCTCATCACGGCGCCGCCCGCCGCGGCCGACGACGGTGCCCGCGGCCACGGGCCGCAGCGGACCACCTGGCCCGCCCCACCGCCCAAACCGGCGCCGGGTGCCCGGGAGACGGCCGTCACCAAGGCGCTCGACGAGGCCAGGACCAGCGGGAAGCGGGTGCCCATCGCCGACCTGACCACCGCGGACTCCCAGACCTTCGCCAACCCGGGCGGCACGCTGACCACCGACGCCGCGCCCGTCCCGGAGCGCCTCAAGGGCGCGGACGGTCAGTGGCGCCCACTCGACGCCACCCTCCGCGCCGCTGCGGACGGCACCGTCGTCCCGGCCGCCGTGTCCTCGAAGCTCAGCTTCTCCGGCGGTGGCACGGGCCCGATGGCCGCCATGACCACCGCCGACGGCAAGCGTCTGGCCTTCAAGGCCCCGTTCGCGCTGCCCAAACCCACGCTCGTCGGGGACAGCGCGATGTACACGAACGTCCTTCCGGACGTGGACCTGCGGCTGACGGCCAACCGGCAGGGCGGCTGGAGCCAGGTGCTCACAGTCCGCACCGCCCAGGCCGCGGCCAACCCGGCGGTCAGGAAGCTCCGGCTGGACGTCGAAGCCGACGGACTGACCGTCTCCAGCGACCCGGCGGGCAACCTCGACGTCAAGGACGCCGGCGGCCGGACGCGCTTCACCGGCCCGACCTCCTTCATGTGGGACTCGGCAGTGACTGCGCCGGCTCCGGCAGCTGCTATGGCCTCCCGCCTGAGCAAGTCGGCCGGGGCCGACGCCCCGCAGTCCGCCCCGGCCGCCGAGCAGCCGCCTGCGCCCTCCACCGCTGACGGCCCGGGCGCGGGCGCCGCCGTGAAGCCGGTCCGGACGACGGCCGACGCCAAGGGCATCGAGCTCGTTCCGGACGCGAAGCTGCTGGGCAAGGGCACCGGCCCTTGGTACATCGACCCGGGCTACAACCCGGTCCTGGACAACGGCAACCAGGCCTGGGCCCAGGTCCAGGAGGCGTACGAGAACACCAACGAGTTCAACGGCACCGAGTACGGCCAGGACAGGCCGGCCACCGGTTACTGCGGCTACAACATCGGCAACCCGCCCTGCACCGGAATCGGCCGCACCCGCGCCTACTTCCAGATCGGCTTCGACTCCAGGCTCTACAACACCGAGATCATCAACGCGACGTTCTCCGCCACCGTGGTCTCCTCCTCCAGCCCCAGCACCGCCACACCGATGGGCCTGTACGCGACCAACGCCATCGGGAACCCGACCAGCTGGAACAGGCAACCCTGCGGCACCGGCTCCACCATGCAGGGCTGCAGTCAGGTCGGGCACACCACCATGTCCGGGACCGGCCAGATCGACTTCAACGTCACGGAGCTGGCCAAGGCCGCCGCCCGGTACCAGTGGCCCACGATCACCCTCGGCCTCGCACCTGACGACGAGTACAACAAGTACTACCGGCAGCGTTTCAACAACACCCCGCACATCACCGTCGAGTACGACATCAGACCTACCGTCTGGTGGCCCCGCACCCGGCCCAGCCCCGGCTTCGCCGACACCGCCACCTCCGCCGACTGCCGCACACCCGGCACCACAAACCCGTGGGACAACCCCGGCTGGGTCGGAGCCAACAACAACATCACCCTCACCACCGCCACGTGGTCGCCCACCAATCGCCAGCTGCAGACGACCTTCCACTACTGGGACGACGACTCGGGCCGGACCAGCTTCGCCCAGACCGGCTGGAACGGCGACTACGGCGACGCCACCGTGGACGTGGGCCCGCTGACCGACGGCCACCAGTACGGCTGGACGGCGCGCACCACGGACGGAACCCTGACCAGCGGGGACACGGACTGGTGCTTCCTGCGCGTCGACCGGACGCCGCCCACCGCAGCCGTCACCTCCACCGACTTCCCCGCCTCCGGCAGCATCGACGCCCACCCCAAGCGGGTGAACGAGGAGGGCACCTTCACCCTCTCCGGCACCGACCCGGCGCCGGCCGCGGGCGGCCGCACTTCGGGCCTGGCGTGCGCGCGCTGGACGACGGACCCCGTCAAGGCGGCCGCCGTCAACTGGAAGTGCACGGACACGGAGACCGGCATCACCAAGCTCACTGACGGCAAGACCACCATCAAGCTCACCCCCCAGCGCTGGGGAACGAACTACCTCTACGTCCAGACACAGGACAACGCGGGCAACCTCTCCCAACCCGTCGCCTACAGCTTCTACGTCCCGGCCAACCCGAACAGCCCGGCG
Source organism: Streptomyces sp. NPDC043680 (assembly GCF_056436685.1). NCBI lineage: Bacteria > Bacillati > Actinomycetota > Actinomycetes > Kitasatosporales > Streptomycetaceae > Streptomyces > Streptomyces sp. NPDC043680. The sequence continues at coordinate 51,916 of NZ_JBWKCE010000018.1, forward strand.
CCGATCTTCGGTGACCTCACCGGCGACCGCAAAGCCGACATCCTCCTGCCCGACAGCTCCGGCGCGCTGCGCGTGATCGGCGGCGGCACGGACCCGGCTGCGGCGCCCAGCGCCCGTCCTCAACTCGCCCCCGGCTGGAACGGCTGGAACGGCATCCACACCACCCACCGCGGCAGCCTGGGCGACAACAACGTCGACGACCTCTTCGCCCACCAGCCGGGGCAGGCCAACCTGTACCTCTACCTCAACAACGCGACCGGCGGCCTCGACGGCGCGGCCCCCGTCTCCGTGGGCAAGCCCGGCAGCTGCGTCACACCCGCCGGTGCGGCACTCGACTGCGCCGCCCACGGCTACGGCGCCGACTGGTCCAAGACCAGCCAGATCGCGGCCTTCGGCTCCCTTTCCGGAGACACCGCGAAGGACGGGGCGCTGGAGCGCACCTCCCTCGTGTTCGTCGAGAACGGCCGGCTCTGGCTCGCGGCGGCCGGAACCGCCAACAAGCTCACCACCCGCTCCATCCTGCTGTCCGCCAACGACACCCGCTGGGACGCGTACGACGTGGTCACTCCCGGCCGCGCCCAGGGAACGGACCTCCCCACCCTGTGGGCGCGATCGAAGGCAGACGGCACCCTCCACGCCTTCTCCGTCAAGGGCACGCCCCAGGCTCCCGACCTCACCGGTTTCACCAATCCGGCAGCGGGCCTGATCTCCGGCACGATCGACCCGAAGACGTACCCCCGGGTCGGCTCCGACGGAGACGTCAGCGGCGACGGGCTGCCCGACCTGTGGGCCGTCGACGCGAACCAGCAGCTGGTCGCGTTCAACGGCGCAGGCACCGCACCGAACGGCACCACCGTCCCCCACCCGACCGTCACCGGCGTCGTACCGACCCCGGTGGCGCTGGGCAACCTCAACCTGCCGACGGCCCAGTGGAAGCTGACGGGCCAGACCGGCACCACCTCCCCCGATGCGGTCGGGACCAACCACGCCACCCCCGCCGGCGTCACATTCACGGACGACACCATCGGCGGACGCGCGACCACCTACGCAGCCCTCAACGGCAAGACATCGCCGACGACCCTCACCGCGGCCCGTCCGGCCGTCGACACCCGCAGGAGCTTCACCCTCAGCACCTGGGCGAAGGCCGACGCCGCCGGCGGCGTCATCGCCAGCCAGGACGGCAACCGCAACAGCCTGCTCACCCTCTGGGCCGACCCCGGAACCAAGCGGTGGTTCTTCGCCCTCGCCCACGCCGACGAGGACGGATGGCCGTTCGACTTCACCGACTCCGTCAACGATGCTGCCCGTGTCGCCCCTGACGCGTGGGCCCGCCTTACGGCCGTCTACAACGCCGACACCGGTCGTATGAGCCTTTACGTCAACGACGTCCTTGCCGGAAGCGGCTATCACAGGGCGTCCACTAGCCCAGCCCCCAGCGGCCCGGTCGTCCTCGGCCGTTACAAGGCGAACGGGGTCGGCGACGTGTACCTCCAGAAGGGCGGCATCAGCAACTTCGCCGTCTACCCCTACGCTGCCGCCCCCACCGCGCCTGCCGCCGCGGGCCCCATGTCACTGACGGCCGCAGCCACCAACTGCGTGGACAACGACTACAACCGCACCGACGACGGCAACAAGATCCAGATCACCGGGTGCAACGGCACCGACGCCCAGAAGTTCCAGATTCGGGGCGACGGAACCATCCGCACCGCGGGCAAGTGCCTCAACGCGGTGAACGCCAGCACCGCCAACACCACGCTCATCGAGCTACGGACCTGCGACAGCTCGGCTCCGAGCCAGCAATTCCTGCCGCGGGCCGACAACAGCATCCACAACCCGGTATCCGGCCGCTGCCTCGACCTCAACAACCTCAACACCACTCCAGGGACCCAGCTGTGGCTGTATGACTGCAACAGCAGCGCGGCCCAGCGCTGGACCACCCCCACTCTGAGCACGGCCCCGCTCCCCGTGCCCACCCCGTAGTCAGATCCTCTGCTCACACACACGGTGGCCGCTCCCTTGAGTCCCAGGGAGCGGCCACCGTCTCGCTGCCGCCTCTCAGCACCGCCGACCACACCACCGACGAGGGCGCCGTCGACCACGTACGCCACGGCGCGCCGGCCTACGCCGGATCTCCCTCCGCAGACAGCAGCGGCGCGGTGAGGCAGTTGCACCCGACCACCTCGGACGGAGCGTTCGGTGACACCTCGAACGTCACCGTCACGCTCCGCTTCACCGTCGTGCGCTCCCACCACACGTTCTCGCCTAGGCGTGCGCGTACATCCCCATGCTCCTTGGTCCCGTACCGAAACTTCGCGTTCACGCCCGCCCACTGGTCCGTACGTACGAACGAGCACGTCACCAGGGTCTTTCCATCGGCCAGCCGCAGCACCGGCAGCTCGCCCCCTGCCACCTCGAAGGCATACCGCATCCCGACAAGCGGCAGCTTCTCGTGTTCGGCGTTGTACGCCTTGGCCACCTCGCTCGTCAGCTCGCCCGGAACGAAGTGCTCGCTCTCCGGCACCCCGCTGGGGGCGGAGAACGTCATGTAGCGCGCGTACCGCCCACACACCTCCCGGTCGGCGGCGGCCGTCGGCGAGAGGGACGCCGCCCCGGCATCACGAACGATCCCGGCGATCTCCTTGTCGCGCACCGCGTAGCCGAACAGGGTTTGGTGCTTCGACTCGTTCTTGCCGGGCGTCGCTGCTTCATGACCGCAGCCTTCCAGTCGCCGCCCGGAGCGTCCTGCACGAAGTAGTGCAAGGCGGTGTCTCGAGTGGCGTTGACGAAGTCGGAAGGATTCCTGCTCAAATCGACGAACGACCGCGGATAGGTCTGCTGCGCCCGCTCTGCCGGCAGGAAGAATTCGGGCCGGCCGAAACTGAAATCCGGCGCATCCACGCCCCGCAGCTTCAGCGCCTCGATGCGAGCCAGGCTCTCGGCCAGCAGGGGGTCCGGTCTCCACCGCCTCCAGTCCGGCGCTGTCACGACGATCGAGCGAGGACACTCGCTCCGACACGTAGCGGTTGAATACGCCTTCGGTAAGTCGAGGATGCGTCGGCAGGCCGTCCCCAGGGTGACCGAAGCGACCATGGCGGACAAGACGGCGTCCTGAGTGGCGACCCCGTGACTTCGTCGCGTGAGGTGGGAAGGTCGGCGTGTCGAGGTGTGGATGGGCCACGTGAGCGGGACGGATATCGTCCTGGCATGACACAAGAGTTCGATCTTTCTGCGTCTCTTGCCAGAGGCGTCGAAAGCCGTAGTGGTGCGTGGGGCTTCATCCAGGGCTTCGCTGCCCACTGGGCTGATGCACTGGAGAACGGTGATGGGTGGGCAGAGGCCGATCTCATGGCTGCCGAGGAGAGCCTGGGAATCCGGCTGCCAGCGGCGTTGCGCGAGGCGTATCTCTTGTTCGGGCGCCGACGGGATCTCACGAGCAACCACGATGTGCTGCTCGGCCCGGCCGAGCTGTATGTGGATGACACCAACCAGGCCCTGGTCTTCCGTCACGAGAACCAGGGAGCCGCGTCCTGGGGCATCCTCCTGGACAGCCTGCAGGAGGACGACCCTGCGGTGTTCATGCGAGCTGACCTTGCCGACAAGAGCGCCGAGCGGTGGGAGGAGTGGCTGGAGCGCCTTTCCCTCTGCTTCGTGGAGATCGTATTGTCTGAGTCTCTGCAGGCCGATGAAGAGCTATGCGACTTCCTCGACCCGGACGACACCAGCATCCAGCTGCTGGAGGAGAACGCCCTCCGGCTGCCCTTCCCCGCGTATCCCATCGGCGAGGAGGAACACGCCATCCGGTGGTTCCTGGGCCAGGACGTCCTTTTGCGTGACGACGACGGCATGGCCGTTCTGGCCCGCGGCCGGACGGCAGAAGACCTCGACCGCGTTCGCGACCTGATCCCGGGTGACTGGCTCAACGACTATCGCTGACCACATCCCAGGCTTCGGCCGGCCGAGTCGCCCGAGCCGGAGTCAGCCAGGACTTTGTTTGGTGCGGGCGCGGGGTGGTAACCAGTCGGCCTGGCTAACGAAGGCGTAGGCCGCCCGGAAGTTCCTCTTCAATGATCTCGACCAGCCAGTCGAAGGCGGTCGGGCCACGGCCGACGCGGGCTTCCGCGAGCCTGGCGGTCATGCGTTCCTTGTTCGTCGGATGACAGCGGGCGAGCCACATTTGGAGCTGCCGGGCAGTCTCGGGGTGCCCGAGATGCTGGCGGGAGGCTTCGTGGTCACGCCATTCGATCACGAAGTCGCCATCGTCCGGAGTCCCGAAGCCGCCGCGGAGGCAGTCAGCGAATGCGTCGAGGTTCCGGCCGAAGTAACCGCCGCAGCCGATGCTCTCGCCGGCGACCCGCCAGAAGTCCTCCAGGGTCCTGACCTGACTGCCATCCAGCACATATCTCACTGTCACAGCCGCAGAGTACGTCCAGGCTGGTGGCTTGCCTATCCGTTTTTGCACCCGTGCTGTGCAGGCAGTACCTCGCACGGCTTCGCCGGAACATGTGCGCTTGGAGAAGACTCCGTAGAGGCAACGGCGACACCGTTCTTCTCCTCTCGTCCGGTCAGGACCTGGAAGAAGCTCGGCACCGCGGCGGTCGAGTCGGTAGCTGGCCGTCGCGGCTTCGGTTCCGAATCGGCCAAGTCCACTTCGGCCCATGGACCGGCCTGCACAGGTGTGACACCGCGGGTCTCGCTCGTGCCGCGGACTGGATCCACCCACAGCTCGACTTTTGTCCGCGGACAAAAGTCGGGGTGGTGATGTTGGAGGGGATGGCACCCTATGCGGCATGCAGACAACGCCAAGGGCCCATGCCGCGTAGGCGGCCGAGCGAGCTCCGAGCCGGCTATCCCCGGCAGGGCCGCACCCAGGGCGCGCAGCCGTCCATCGACGGTCTGTCCGCGCATGCGGTATGGGACGTGGTCCGCCTCGAAGACACGAGGAACTACCTGGAGCCAGGGGATGTGATCCTGGCCCTCGACCGCTGGCAGCAGTTCGTTCGCAGCTCCGAGGGCCGGCAGTGGGACGAGTGCGAGTGGGGCGACGTGCACTGGTACTGCTGCGGCAACCCGCTGGAGGGCCGCGCTCTCCTCGACAAGGTGATGCACGCCCTGCCGCCCAGAAGTGCCCGCGAACTCCGCGCCCTCGTATCGCGGTACGACAGGCTGGCGAGCGCCCTCGCTCTCGCACGCGCCGACCTGACTTGAGGTGCGGTCGTACCGTGCGGGTCTCTCCAGTGGTGCCCGACTTTTGTCCGCGGACAAAAGTCGGGCACCACTGGAAGTCAGTCAGTGGGGTGGTCGGTGGCCGCCGCGAGGAGGGCGCGAGCTCGGGTGCGGAAGGCTTCGTCCCGGCTGATGATCTGGGTTTCCAGTCCTGAGCGGATGACCCGTGCGTCACCCTCGGCCAGTACTGCCAGCCGCTGCACCTGGGCGGCGGACAGTGCGGCTGGGCCGAGGGATTCCAAAGCGTCGCACGCACCCAAGGGGTCGGCTTCCCTCTCGGCTGCGTCGAGGACGGCGGTGGCGAGCGCGGTCCGGTCCAGGGTGCCGGTTCCTGCCACGGCGACCAGGGCTGTGGCCGCTGCCGGGACCGCGACGGGGTGGGTGAGGGCGGATTCGAGGTGTGAGGTCAAGGACCTTCCGGCCGGCCCCAGGAGTGCCGTTGCCTGGGCCGCCCGTGCAACGGACCACTGGGACCAGGGGTTCTGGGCTGCCCGGGCGAAGACCGAGTCGAGGACCGGGACCACCGTGTCGGCGTCCTGGGTGATGTGCCACAGCGCCGCGGCGAGTGCGGTGTCGGCGTCGAGGGCCGGGGTGGTCGTGTCGCCGTCCGGTTCCGTGAGCGCTGCGCGGAGTACCGGAATCAGGTCTATGGCCTGGGCGCCGAGGGTGGCTGCGATCGCTGCTGCCTGCGTGCGTTGGTGGAGGGGGCCTTCGAGCGTCTGCGCAAGGCAGCGCAGTAGGTGCTGCTCCTCGCCGGTCAGGTCGTACAGGGCCTTGGCCGCCGGGAGCGATCCGTTCTCCGCGGCGGCCATCAGCTCCCGTGCCGCCTGCCTACGCTCGTCGGTTCCGCAGTCGGTCGCGATGGCGGTGATGGCTCGGGCGGTCTGGTCCGGATGGTGAGGGAGCGCTGCGTAGAGCTGCGGCAGCGCCGCGGCTGCCCGCCCACCCCAGCCCACGACGAGGGCCGTCAGCTGCCATGGCTCGTTGCCGTGCAGCGCTTCGGGGTGGGCGAGGCGGTGTCGTACGGCGTCGAGGAGTTCGTCGTCGTACGGGAAGGCGGCATCGGCCGGCGCACGAAATCCGGCGGCGGCGTCGAGCGCGCGGGGGCGCCGCTCCAGCGCGCGGGCCAGGACCGGGGCGGCCTCGTCAGGGGCGATCAGCACGAGCGCGGCGAGAGCGCGGTCCGCACGGTCGTCTTCCTGCCCGGGATTGCGGCCGGCAAGCGGCGCCAGTACCGGAGCGGCCTGCGCGGCAACCGTCCCGAGATGACCCAGGAGCGAGGCCCCCGAAACCACGGCCTCCTCGTCGACAGCCGTGGCGACCAGAGCGGGCAGCAGCCGCTCGGGGGCGCTGCGGGACAGCATGCAGGCACGTTCGGCCGCCCACAGCGCCTCGGAACGGACCTCGGCCCGGTCGTCCCGCAGCGCAGAGTCGACCAGCGCGAACACGGCCTCCCGGTCCGCATCACCGCCGCGGCCGAGCAGCGTCTCGGTGACGGCGGCGAGCGGTTCGTTGCGTTCAAGGTCGAGTCGGTCCGCGACCAGCGGGTCGGCCGGAAGGAGGGACAACATGGTGCGGGTGTGCATGCCGGTCCATGGCACGTCCGCGTCCAGGCAGGCGAGAACCGCGGCCAGCCGCACCTGGGCCGGCTCGGCCGGGTCCAAGACGGTGGTCGCGATGGCCGCGCCCAGCGACCGGTCGAGACGGGATATCCCGGCGAGCACTTCTGCACGTACCAGAGGATCGGACTCCTGACCCCAGCGTGCGCGCAGTGCAGGGAGCACCGCCTCTGCCGTGCGCGTGTGTGACAGCGCCCAACCGGCAGCCTGCTGCACCGCCGGATCCGGGTCGTCGAGCAGCGGCAGCAACTGCGGGAGCTGCTCGGCTGCGGCCGCCCGTACCGTGCCCGGTGGCACGCCGTACTCGTCGTCGCTCTCGGCCATGCCGCCGAGCAGTGCAAGGACATCCACCTTCCGGTGGCCGGCAGCCGCGATCCGCGCCAGGAAGGGGATGACCTCGGCGGTGGCGGAGTAGACGGTCCCTTGGTGGAGCACGCTCCCGTACAACTCCGACAGGGCCTCGTCAGCCGCCGCCTCGTCGGCTCCGGCCAGGGCCCGCAGCAGGTCGGGGAGATCTTCGGCGCTGCCGTAGGCGTGGGAGAGACGGGACCAGGGGCGACCGTCGAGGCCGTCGAGTGCGCGTGCGAGTGCCATGCGGTGCATCGTGCCAGGCAGGTCCGACACCACAGGCCTGTGGGACTTGGGGAGGACCGGTCCGGCGCCTGCACAGCACGCACTTGGGACGGCCCCCGAGATCGCGGTACTCACGCCGACTTTTGTCCGCGGACAAAAGTCGGGCCCCTGGGGGGCGATCAGGGCTGGCCTGCAGGGTGGCCTCGGCCCCAGGTCGCCAGCGGCAGAACCCGACCGTCTATCGCCATCGACTGATGCAGCGCGACCATGCGATCTCCCTCACAGACACCCCCAGCTACGTGCGGCATATAAGCCTGGAATTGCGGGGTTCCGCCTCGATCCCGCAGGGCCGCCGGATCTCGGTCGACCGAGGCGGGACGCGGCTGGCAGGGTGTGGGTCATGAGTTCCGAGCCTCCGCATCCCACACCTGTCCGCCACCATGACCACGGCACGTGGCTGGTCGAGTTCACCGGTCGGGTGCTCGTCGTCTGCCCGCGGTGCGGGGGCCGCGCGACCGTCGTGCCTCTGCCGCGCCTGGCGAAGCCGAAGTACTTCAGTGCCCTGCTCTTTCAGCCCCGCCGCCTGACGTGTGCCGGCTGCGGCGCGGTCGCCGAGTGGACGGCCGAGGAACGGGATGCCTGCCTGGTCGGCGCCGTGCCGGGTGGCACAGAAGACCCCTTCTTCCGGCGTCCGCTCTGGCTGCAGACCCGCTGCGCGGGACGGATCCTGTGGGCCTACAACGAGGAGCACATCGAAGCGCTTGCCGCGTACGTGGGCGCCCAGCTGCGCGAGCGGTACACCTCCCCGACGAGGTCGATGTTCGCCCGCCTTCCGGCCTGGATGAAGTCCTCGGATCGGCGCGAGGAGGTGCTTGTCGGCCTCACCACCCTCGGAAGGCTTGCCCAGCTTTCGGCCCCCGCCGACCGCTCCGACGCGGCGTACGAACGCGGCGACCGCCCGCGCCACCACGGCAGTGTGCTCTTCCGCGGCGGCCCGTACTAGAGCCTGTCCTCCGACGGGGATTTGCCAGCAGGGCCGGTCTTCGCCCCTGAGCGGTCTCTCCGACCGTCGCGCTTTGTGGGGGTGCCCGGCCATGACCGCGTGGCACCGCCATACTCGGAGCGGGCCAGAGAGAGTAGGTGCCATATGGGCAGCACGGTGGTGCCGTTGGCGATCGCTTTCCTGGGCATCGTCGGCACGCTCTTGTCAGGACTCATGACGCAGAGGCTCGCCGAGAAGACGAAGTCCAAGGAGTTGGGCCATGCCGATCGGCAACGTGCCGAGGAACGGCTGTACGAGGCCGAGCGTGCGAGGGAGGAGGCCGTTCGGACCTGCTGCATCATGCTGAACACCGCTTCACTGGACTATCACTCCGAGCTGAACAACTTCTGGTACGCGCTCCGGGCCGGCCACGTTACGGATGACCTGAGGTCGCGTCTGGACGACGCGCGGCGCGAGCACCGGGCGCGGTACTCAGAGGCACAAATGCGGGTCCCGGACGGAGTGCTCGGCGCCGCCGACGACGTCTACCGCAGGCTCAGCCGGATCTATGGAGTCCTCAAGCGTCTCGACGGCGGGATCCCGCCGCGCCGGGAAGGCGAGTCCCTTGAGCAGGCGCACGCTCAGATCGTGGAGCTTTGGAACCAGCTCAGCGAGATGCGCCGAATCATGCGACGGAGCATCGGCGTCCCCGCCCAAGGACCGAGAGATCAGTAGCGTGACCGCTCACTGGGGCGTTCGAGCATCTACGAGCGCAGCATCCCTAGTGCGTCAGCCAAGGTCACGGGGCCATCGCTCCACGAGCAGACCTCCAGCCAAGACAAGTACCCGTTCCGCGCGAACGCCAGGACCTCACCGATGCAGTGCTCAGCCGTGTCGTAGAGCTGAACTTCGGCCGCCACCAGGGTGCCGACGGGAAGCGGCGCCGCCGCCACGGTGTCCGTGTCCAGGTCGAAGTCCGTCGTACCGCAGCCGCACGAACAGCGTCCAGCCACCCGTAGGTGCGGTACTTGTCGGCGGAGCGCGAGGTGAGTCGCGTCCTCCGTGCCGAGAAGCACGTCGAGCGCGTCGGCAACATCGGAGGGCAACCCAAGCGTCATACCCGCACCGTATCTGGCCTCCGGTGTCCCGTCTCAGACCTTTCAGGTGTGGGGCCGTTGACCTGTGGGGTGACGGGTTGAATCGCGACTTACTGGTGGGATGGCGGGGCGCCGCGGAAGCCCCGTGGGCGGTGCCGCTGGCGTGTCTCATGGATCATGGCGAGGGTGATGCCGCCTGACCAGGGCCTTGTCAGTATGGCGAGACGCTTGATGCCCGGTTTCGCACTGAAGATGGCTGTTTCCCGATCAGAGGCCGCAGCAGTGGATGCGTTCAGGAAGGATGTCGCCGCTGACGATCCTGGAGCTGCCGACGGGCGGTCGACCAAACGACCTCGAACTCATTGGCCGACAACCGCTGCGGGTCGTGCCCCTCCCACTCAGAGATGGGCAGCTCGGCGGTCCGACCATAGACGCTCTCGTATTCGGCCAACCGACCGTCTCTCTGGGCTTCTTGCCACTCGACCAGTGAGGCAGCGGCCAATGCCTTGTTTCCGGGCTCCTGCACTTCGACTTGCCGGATCACGTACCCATCGGTGTCCAGCTCGAAGTAGAACCAGACGGCTTCCTCGCCCCAGAAACAGCGAACCCAGGTCACTGGTTCACCGTGTCGAAGGGTTCGTCGTGCCAGCGCCAGTCGGCGGTTCCGTCGTCGTGGATGTGCAGCATGAACTCCGCGACCGGGCTGCCGTCGGGGAACGTCATGGTGAGCGCATTGCGGATCTGGGTGTAGCAGGCGTCGGCCTGCTCCCAGTCCTCCTCGTCGACAGCTCGCTCTTGCTCACGGAAGAGAAGGCGGAACTGTTCAAAGCCAGGGAGCGTCTCGACTTCGGCGTGAGTCCAGGGCATGTCGGCGCCGGTAACCGTCAGCCGGGCGATCTCCTGGTCACCGTGGTGGAGCCGCCAGTTGCTGCCGGTGGTCAGGTTCGGGTCGGTCATGTCCCCATGATGGCGATCACCACTGACAGGCGGGGAGCAGGGTCACGGCACCTTCTCGATCATGCGTGACCACCTCACGCAGTGGAGGCTGGTGGGGTGCGACGTTGAGTCGCTGCGCCGCTTCGATGGGCATTTAAGGATGGGCTCGCCAGTATGCCGAGGTGAACAGGCCGGTGAGGACGACGGCTTCCGGGTAGGTGGCCAGCTCGATCCGGACTTCGGAGGGACGGCGAGGATCACCGAACTGGTCCTCGCCCAACACGTCGAGTCGCCGGTTCCAGCGCTGCCGCAGTGGCTCACCGCTGCTCTCTGGCATACGCGCCGTCGGGCGCGGAGCCGACTTTTGTCCGCGGACAAAAGTTGAGGGCTCCCCCGCGCGTGCGGTGGAGCCCTCAACTCGGGTCAGCGGGTCTAGCTCCGCTGGCTGTTGCTCTCGATCAGGAGCATGGTCAGCTCAGCCCGGTGCTTGGCCGACATGTTCGCCCAGATCACCTCGCACACAGCCTTCGGGTCCTGCCACGGAACCGAGGTGGCTTCCACTGCCCTGCCCTGCGCAGGGATGACTCCCTCGGACTCGCGCTCCCCCACCGGCTCCGCACGTACGGGTTCAGCGAGGACCGGTGCCGGCACCGTCGCCTCGGCCACGGGTGCGGTAGCCGGCTCATCAGCCGGAATCGGCGCTTCCGTACGCGGTGAGGCTGGGCTCGGGGTCTCCCGACTTTTGTCCGCGGACAAAAGTCGGGCGGGTGCCTGGGTGTGCTCCGGGTTGTCCACCACTCCCCCGGCGTCGGGCGCCGCGGGTTCCGCGCGTACCGGCGCCGGCTCCTGGGCAGCGCTGCGCAGGATTTCGCGCTGGGCCTCCTTGGCCTGGGCTTCCTGTGCCTTGGTCTCCTTGAGGAGGTCCAGCAGCTCGGCCGCGCTCACGCCCGGTCGGTCCTTGGCCGCCCGGGCCAGAGCGCGCCCGTCCCGCTCGGGCAGCTCCCCCGAGCTGAGCATCTGCTGGATCTCCTCCGGGAGCTCCAGCAGCACGAGCTGGTTGGTCACCCACGACGGCGACTTGCCCAGCCGCTCCGCCGCTCGGGACTTCGCCCCGTGCTCGCGGCCCTGCTCCGCGCACGTGTCGACGAGCTGCTGCACGCCGCGGGCGCGCTCGATCACGTCGAAGTCCTCGCGTTCGAGGTTCTCGGCGAGGAGGTGGTCGATGAAGTCCGTGCGGGAGCCGGCGAGGTCGTCGCGTACGACGAAGTCCAGCGCTTCCAGACCCACGTGCAATGCGCTGCGGAAGCGGCGCTCGCCGTTGATCAGGATGTACGTGGCCGCCCCGATCCGGGACTCGTGGTCGGGCCACAGCCCGAGGTATGCGCTGCGGCTGACCACGACGCAGGCGGAGAGCTGGGCCTGGCGCAGCTCCTCGCCGAAGCGGGTCAGGTCATCGTCCGTGCCGAAGTTGCGGCGCGGGTTGAGGGGGGTCGGGGAGACCTGGTCCAGGGGGACTCGGATCAGTTCGTACGCCGGCAGGTCGCCCTGGGCGATGGCCTTGGCCCGCCCGCGCTCGCTGCGGCCGCCGCTGGTGCGGCGGGCGTTGCTGAAGGCAGCGCCGGTGCCGAGGAGGTCGCTCTTGCTCATGCCGCGATCCTCCGGGCGATCTCGCGCATGGCCTCCGACTGCTCGCAGTCGGGTGCGTAGTGCAGCAGGGGCAGCTTCACGCGCACCGCTTCGCGCTGCTCCTTGAGGTCGGCGATGACGGTGATGACCGGCGGGTCCCCGAACTCCTTCCAGCTGTTGAGGGAGGAGGTGACGACGTAGCCCTTGCGGCTGTCGTAGAGGTTGACGACGAAGCCGAGCTGGGCGATCTCGATGTCGAGGTCGTCGATCAGGTCTTCGAGCTGCTCGCTGAGCATGTCGTACGCGTCGGCGGAGGTGTCCTCGGCCTGGACGGGGACGATGATGCCGGAGGTCTTCGGGGCTTCGCCCTCGCGGGTCCGGGCGTAGTAGAGCGCGGTGTCCATGGTGTATCCGAGGCTGGGAGGGCAGTCGACGACGATGTAGTCGAACTCCTTCTCCAGCTCCTCCAGCGCCTTCTCCAGGGCGGTTTCCTTCGTCCGGACGTGGCGGGTGGTGGCCAGCCGGGCGTCGAGGAGGAAGGCGTCCTTGCAGGACGGCAGCAGGAAGAGGCGGCCGGCGAAGACCCCGTGCTCGATGGGCACGAGGAGCTCCCGCACCCGGCCCTCGATCTCGCCGAGCATGTGCTTGGCGAGGCTCGGCTCCTTGATGCCGAGCATCTCGGCGCCCAGGTGGCGGGTCAGGTGTCCCTGCGGGTCGAAGTCGATGACGCAGACGCGGGCACCGGTCTCGGCGAGGGCCTGGGAGAGGCCGTTGCTGATGGCGCTCTTGCCTACGCCGCCCTTCTGGTTGCAGACCACGATCCGGCGGGCGCCCTCGTGGGGGGGCCTGCGCCGACCGGCGGGGGAGGGATGGGTGTCGAGCCACAGCCGGATCGACTGGGCGACGCCCTGGTTGTACGGAACCTCCCGTACCCGGCAGTCCTCCTTGAAGTCCCCGTACAGGCCGGTGGGCAGGTACGTGGAGAACGAGGAGGCGCCCGAGGTGTCCACGGGAGTCGCCGCGGAGGCATCGGCACGCCAGGCGTGGATGCCTTCGGTGACGGCGTCCTGGATGTCTACGCCCAACTGTGCTGCGCGGACCTTGAGTTCCTGCCGCAGGGACGCGGGCAGCTTGGCGACTACCTTTTCCCTGACTTCCGGATCGTATGGAGCGGTCATGCGGGTACCTTACTAACCTCCAGGGCGGAAGGCGAAGAGACACACCGGACACAATCCGTCTCTTTGCGCATCCCGCACCCCACTTCGGCGTGGTGTGCTCGCCGACCCCGAGCTCTGGTCAGGCTCCGGGGCGGGCATGGACCTCGGGTGCCCCTCGCCCCGCCGACAGCTCTGCGGTGAATGGTTCACTTGGCCGATGGCCTGGCCGACTGGGGAGGGTGTGTGGAGGATCCGGGTTTCCGTGTGCTGCTGAAGGATGTCGGTGACAGGAAGGTCGACCTGATGCGCGCTGTCCGTGCCGTGACCGCCCTCAGTCTCTGGAGCAGCAAGATTCTGCTGGACCAGGTGCCGACAGAGGTGACGGAGCCGAACTGGTTCGAGGTCGCAGAAGAGGTTGCCGGGCGTCTTGAGGACGCAGGCGCACGGGTGGCTGTGATGTGTGACTGGTGCGACCGTGTCATTCCACGCGGGGCTGGTCCTGTCGATCCCGGCCCGTGCAAGGGGCCCTGGCCCGAGGGCACCTGCCGGGCGAGCCGTTAACGGCGCCGGGGCATTCAGCCAGCGGCTGGCAGGGGGCTAGGGTCTCCTGCAACCAGGCGCTGCGGCACTCCCGTGCAAGCCGTGCCCTACTCCGGACTCTCCAGCCAGGCTGCGACTTCCATCGAATTTCTCAGCTCGTCTTCGAAGTCGGCGGAGTAGGCCTTGGCGAGCGTCTGACGGATGTCGACGGCCTCCCGGATGGCGGTCAGGCCCTCCTCCCGCCGCCCCGCCGCTCCCAGCTCGACGGCCAGGTTGGTCAAGGACATGGCCAGGTCGGGGAGGCGGCCCGGGTTCGTTTGCGCGAGTGCCCGGTTGTGGTCGACCACTTCGCGGCTGCTGCCCAGGCTCTCCTCGCGCCGGCCCATCTCTCCCAGGTCGACCGCCAGGTTGTTCAAGGCATCGGCGAGGCCGGGCAGGTACACGTCTGGATTCACCCGCGCCAATGCGCGGTAGAGCTCGACCGCCTCACGGATCGCGGTGAGACCGTCCTCCCGTCGACCCGCGTCAGCCAGCCGAATGGACAGATTGTTCAAAGCATCGGCGAGGTTGGGCAGGTGGACGTCCGGGTTCACCCGGGCCAGTGCACGATAGAGCTCGACCGCTTCCCGGATGGCGCTCAGGCCGTCCTCCTGTCGTCCCACCGCAGCCAACCGGCTGGACGAGTTGTTCAGGGCTGAGGCGAGGCCGGGGAGGTAGGCGTCCGGGTCTCCCTCGGCCAACGTACGGCGAATGGCAACGGCCTCCTCGACCGCCGCCAGCGCCTCGTGCCGCCTGTCGGCCGCCCCCAGCCGGATGGACAGGTTGTTCAGCGTCATGGCGAGGCGGGGGAAGTGAGCGTCCGGGTCCGCCTCGGCCAACGTGCGGCGGATACCGACGGCCTTCTCGATCGCGGCCAGGGCCTCCGCCCGCCGCCCCGTCTCTCCCAACCGGATGGAGAGATCGTTCAGCGAGTCGGCGAGCCTGGGCAGGTTTTCGGTCTGGCCCGTTTCAGTCAGAGCGCCGTATCGGTCCGTGAGCGCCTGTGCAAGGTCGGCGGCCGTACCCGCGAGGCGCTGACTGGACCGGGGAATCCATCGCTGCAGAGTGGTGAGGTCCTCCACTGATGTGGCGAGGTCTTCCGTGAGCTCGTCAACGGCGGCGATGAGGGGGGCCGGGTGATCGGTCTGGGTGGCGGTGGTGATGATCTGCCCGGCCAGTCGGCGGTGGTGGCGTACACAGAGAGCAGTCAGTCGGGCGTCCAGGCGGTCGTGGAAGACAGGGTGGGCGGCAGCGCGGCTGTAGACGGTCAGCAACTGCGCGCTCTGGGTGTCGTCGGCGCCGTCCAGGAGGAGCTCGGCGAGGACCGGGGTCTCGTCGAGGGTGCGTCCGATGTGCCGTTCGGCGAGCCGGTCGGGCTGCAATGCGCCCCATGGCGGCCCGGCCTTGGCCGTAGCCGGGTACAGGTCCGCAATCCAGGCGGTGACCGCGTCGCGCCGGTCACGCGGCTGGTCGGCCAACGCCGGCAGTCGGCGCCACATCTCGTCGGCATGTTCGTGGTCGGCTGCACCAACCAGATGCGCGGCGGCCAGCGCGCGCTCCAACGTCTTGGCAGTCAGTCCGGGCACGAGACCGCAGATGCCGGCCCTGTTCTGCCAGTAACGCTGTTCGTGTCCCAGTAGCCGGTCCTCCAGCATCTCGGCCTGCCCGGGCACCTCACTGCGCTGGATGGAACTGTCCGCTGCGTCGGCCCCCGGCTCGCCGCCCTCGGGCTCGGCGGCACCGCGCTCGGCGGCATCGAGGAGGTCTGCGAGCGCAGTCATGTGGAGAGTGAGGGCGTTGCCGTAACCGTCCTGTTGGAGCGGGGGCGGTTTCAGGTCGGCTGCCGCGGCTGTCCAGTCGTGGCCGGCCATCCCGTCCACCCCTGGCAGTACGGAGGCCAGGGCGCGGGCAGCGGTGCGGTACGCCTCCTGCCGATCCGCCGGGTTGCCCTCCAGCGGCGCCAGCAGAAGGGCGGGGGCGTTGGCGAGGTAGTCCTGGGCGAGGCTGGTGGCGGTGGCGGCGCGACTCCACCAGTCACCCGCGGTCCGGGCCAGCAGCAGTACCTTCAGGGGCGTTGTGCCGGGGTGCTCGACGGCGGCCTCCACCAGCGCGGAGAGCTGGTCAGCACGAGTCTCCGCGTAGTCGAGTACGACCAGCAGTGGTTTGGAGACGTGCCGGAGCTTCCGCAGTTCGGCCGCGCTGGCTGCCGGGCGGGGCCACAGTACGGCCCACCCGTCGCCGGCCAGCAGGTTGGCGAGATGGTGGGCGAGGCGGGTCTTGCCCTGCCCCCCGGGCCCGTGCAGCAGCCAGGCTCCGAAGCCACCCAGCGTGCACCACGCCCGTAGCCGTTCGATCAGATCCTCGCGACCATGAAAAGGGACGGCCTGCCGCGTGGCCTGCAAGAGAGCCGAGGGCGAGCGCAAGCCGTTCGGCGTCGGCCGGGAGGAGGTATCGGAGAGGTCCTGGAACTCCACCCCCTCCAAACCGTTGGGGGTGGGGCTGTGTTCTGTGAGGGCGGCGCGAAAGGCTGCATCGTGGTGCAGGACGTACGCGGGCACCACGTTGAGCTGCCCGTGCCCCGAATGGGCACGATCGGAGGCGACGACACCGGCGAGCAGGCGGTCGCAGAACATCGCCGCCCCTGAGAGGCCGCCGTAGGGCGACGTGCCGACCTGGGACCACTGCGGGGGGTGCTGGTGGACGTCCATCACATACCGGTTGTCGACGAACCCGGTGCCCGGGTTCACTGCCCCGCTGAACTGGCCTGCCTCCACCTTCGTCCTGGCCCCGGCCCCCCGGCCGGTGCCCGCACAACCACCCGCCGCCGTACCGGTTCCGGCCCCTGGCCGCTGGGCGACCTCCGGCACCCCCCAGGTCTCGCAGCCGGTAGCGGGCCGGTCCGTCACCAGACGCCCCCAGCGCACCGCCTCTGTCGGTGTCTGCCACCGTTCGTCGTCGTCCACGAGGACCAGCGCAGCATCATCCCGGCCGCCTGGTGCGCCGCACCACACCACCGTCCCGCCCACCGTGTGCTCCGTCCCGGGGCGGAACACTTCCACCCGCTCGTCCGCCCGGACGACGACATGAGCGGAGGTCAGCACCAGTCGGCCACCCACCGCGTACCCCGAACCCGGCCCACCAGGCCCGGTTACTCCCGCCAGCCGCAGCCGTTCCACCCTTCGGCACCCCCCGTACAGGTCAGTCTGGGATGCGGTCGGAATTGTCGCCCGGCCCCGATGGGCGGTCGGGCGCTCCACTAACCAGTAGTTCGCGACCGCCGACACTCCTCGGCGTCAACGTGAACGACACCCTGTGCGTCCGGCCCCGAGACACCCCGGCCTCCGTCTCCGCCCCGACCGCCCACAGCTTGAATCCGGCCTTGGCCTTCGCATCGGCCCTCAGCTCCACCTCGAACTCCATCGCCACGGGTCCCACGGCAAACACCACATCCGGATGCTCACCGCCCGCCGCCGCTGCTGCGATCAGCTCGTCCCGTACTGCGGCCACCGCCTGTACCAGTGGGATATCCACCGTGCCACCCCTGATCGACATACCGTCACACCCGACTCCGTCACGGTAGGGCGGTTGGCCCCGCTCCTGCAGAGATACGCAACAACTCATACCCCCTGGCTACCGGTCGGCCCCGCGTGCCGACCGAACTCCCCGCCGACAACCCATCTCTGCTACGGGCTCTTGCTCGCTGCAAACTGCGGACCGTACATCCCAGGGGCCAGCCCCTGGACCCCGCCAGCGCCTAGGCCGCGCTGGACCGGCCTTGGCATGGGGGGCTGCTCGCCCCCCAGACCCCCTCGCCAGGCGCTTGGGCGCCCTGGACCCGCTCCCCCTCGCGCCCTGCCCCGGCTCCCTGACGGTCGCCGGTGCACCCCTCGGGCGCAGGGCGCCCTCACTGGACACGAGGGCCACGGCGAAGAGTGGTTGCTGTGAGCTGTGGCAGGGGTGGGGGTTGCGATGCCGCACAGAAAGTACAGCACTCGTGAAGTGCGCGTGCGTTGGCTGGTGCATCAGTGGGGGAGAGAAGGGGCAGCAACCCGTTCGTGCATGGGTCGGACGGACTCGTACCAGCGCCGCGGTCATGCTGAGGTCACAGCAGGCCGGAGTCGGCTGATGCGGGCGGTCCCGTTGCTCTTTAGTAAGAGGGCGCGGCGATTTCAGGCCTCTGACCTGCGGGTTTGCCAGAGGGAGTGTGTCGCCCAGGACACATTTGGACTCCCGAAGTGTGTACCTGGCGAGCACATTTCGCCGAAAACTCAAGCAGCGCTTGAGTTTTCGGGGCGGCCAACAGGCTGTGGATCACCGCAGGTCACAGCGTCGGGCTGACACACGCACAGAGCTCGCGCACACCCCCAGACCCCTCCCGAATGTGATGCCATCACGACAACCGAAGTCAAGCAGTCGTGTACTTTCGGCGCTTGACCGCAAAATAACTTCACGTACCGTGTACTTTCAGCGCCTCCCTCGAACAGCGCCCCGGATCTGACACATCGGCGGCGCGTCGACGCGTCAAAAGACAAGCACACGTTGATTTTTTGGATAGTCTCGGACCGCCTGAGTAACAAGGAGGTCCTGTGACATCTGATCCGCCCGCACGTCGCCGACAGCGCGGGCCCCGTCCTGTACCCACCCCGGTCGCCGCAGGGAACGAAGCCGAGTACGGCGACATCCTGGCCGTCCTCGGCCAGCAGCTCGGCGAGAAGGTGGCCGACGTCGCCGACCCCGGCGGCCGACGTCGGCTCAAGGGGGTCCACTTCGAGTACGCGGCAGACCCCAAGGCCGTCCACGACATGGCCGGAGGCGCCGGGTACAGCCTGGCCAGCAACTGGTTCACCCAGCTGCTGGCGCAGCTCGCCGTCGCCAACAGCATCACCAAGTCCCAGCTGTGCGTCTTCCTCTTCGTGGCCGGAGGGCAGGTGCCGGGGACCGGCATCACCCAGTACACGCAGCAGGAGATCACCGACGGGCTCAACAAGATCGCCGCACAGAAGGGCGGCAAGATGATCACGCGTTCCACGGTCAACCGTGCCGTCCAGGCGCTGTGCGGCTACAACTGGGTGGAGAAGGCCGGCAACGGCCGGATCCAGATCAACGTGCGTCTGTGGTTCCACGGAAACAGCACCGCCCAGCACGAGGTGCTCGCGGAGATCGCCGACCGGCACGACCACGACGTCGAATCGTTCCCGTACGCGGTGGGCCCCGAAGGCGCCCATCAGGAGGAGCTGGACCTCGACTTCGGGACCGAGACCGAGGTTCGCGGAAGGAGACGTACCGGGTGATAGTGCTGCCAGGCCCCTGCACGGGCGACCGCTCTCGAGGAAGGCTGTCCCATGGCTAACGTCATGTCTCCGATCGTCGCGGAGCGCATCTGGGCCCTGCCGCTGTCAGGGTCCGCCGTCAAGTTCCTCCAGTACCTCGTCTCCCGCAGCGACTTCGGGGGAGCCCTGCCGGTACGGCAGAAGGACATGGCGGCCGAGTACGGGGTCACGCCCCAGGCCGTCAGCGGACTCATGGCGCCGCTGTGCGACCTGAACATCGTGCTCAGGCCGCGCAGCGAGGAGCGCAACGGCAACTCCTACCGGCTCCACCCGCTCGCGGCGAAGTACGAAAGCCCCGAGGCCATGGAGGCGGCGTTCCGCGCGGCGCTCGTCCGCATCCAGGGAGGCGAGCTTCCCAACCTGAAGCTGCCGACCTACCACCAGGCCCCGCCGACCCCGACGGGCCGCCCCAAGCTCCAGGTCGCCTGAGCGGAGCCACGGAGCGGGACCCCGGGCTCGAACGCGGACCCGGACAAGACAGAAGGCCCTCCACCGTGGTGGAGGGCCTTCCGTGCCTGAGTAACTTGGTACCCCCACTATATCCGCCGGGCCCCGGCTCCGCGTACTTGGATTGCGCCGGGCAGGGTGCCCGTGTCCTGACCGCGCTGGGACGTCACGAGGCGGCAGGCCGGCGTCCACGTCGAGCCCGGCACGGCCAGGTTCCGGGCATGGGCTGGTCGGTTGAATACACCTGCCTGCCCACCCGATGTCCGCCCTCCTGCGCAGGCCTCGCGGTAAGGAGGAGCCATGACGCATCTGGCTCGGATTCCGTTGGCGGACGGCGGCTCCATTCTGGTCGAGGCGCCACCCGGGACCGGGGGACCGGTGAAGGCGGGGCGCCTCGGCGACGCCATCCAGGAGCTCCCCGGCAACCTCCAGGCAGCGCTCGTGTCGGTCACCGATGCGGCGAGCGCCACACTCGACCAGCTGCGCAAGGCGGGCCCCGAGGGGGTCACGGTCGAGTTCGGCGTCGACCTCGCCGTCACCGCCGGCGCCGTGATCACGAAGGGCAGCGCCAACTGCCACCTGAAGGTGACCATGAGCTGGCACAAGAAGGACGCCTGACCCGGTGGACGCCACCCTCAGGGCCCTGGCCCAGCTCCTCGGAGAGCACGACGAGGTGTGCGGAGCCGGCTTCCTGGTCGCCGACGACGTCCTCGTCACCTGTGCACACGTCGTACGCGCCGCCGGCAGTGAGCCCGGGAGCAGAGTACGGCTGGTCTTCCCGTACGTGGACGGCGCACGCGCGGTCGAGGGGACCGTCCTGGAGGAGCCGTGGCGGGATGCCGAGTCCGAAGACGTCGCCGTGGTGCGCCTTGACGCCGTCGTGCCCGGCACACATGTCCCGCCGCTGGGGTCCGCCGCGGGCTCCAGCGGCCACGGGGTGCGCTCTTTCGGCTTTCCCGGACAGGCTGCGTCGGGCGGGCACTTCGGGTACGCCAAGGCGGGAGACCTTCTGCCGGCGACGGAGAACCGGGGCGAGCACCTCCAGCTGACCGGTGCCAACGACCTCACCACCGGGTTCAGTGGTGGCCCCGTCGTCGACGAGGTGACCGGCCTGGTCATCGGCATGCTCAGCGAGATCATCGAGCCCGATGCCCACGAGAGGGGCCAGAACATCGCCTACGCCACCCCCGTGGATGTGCTCCGGGGGATCTGGCCCGACTTGACCGTGCGGGACGTCTGCCCTTACCGGGGCTTGGAGCCCTTCACCGCGGACCACGCTCAGTGGTTCGAGGGTCGGAAGGACGCCGTGCGCCAGGTCCTGGCGCATCTGGCCGAACAGCAGCGCGTGATCCTGCTGCTCGGTCCGTCCGGCTCGGGCAAGTCCTCCCTCGTCCAGGCCGGGGTCCTGCCCGCACTGGCAGCGGGCGAACTGGCGGGCAGTGACCGGTGGCTGCGCGTGGTGCTCCGGCCGGGGGATGACCTGCTCGCCGAAATCGAGGCGCGCGGGGCTGCCCGGGGCCGCCACTGACGGGATCCCTGAGGCCGTGACCCGCAGGCTCTTGGCCGAGCCCGACTGCCGGCGCGTCGTGCTCGTCATCGACCAGTTCGAGGAGTTCCTCGCCCCACAGGAGCGCAGCCCCGCCGCCGCGGACAGCCTTACGTCTGCGATCACCTCGCACGCCGCCCTGAGCGTGATCCTGGTCATGCGCGACGACTTCTACCCGCAGCTCGCCGCCCGCGCCCGCGCGTTGCTGGAGGCGGCGATGCCGGGCCTCCTCAACGTGCCGGGCACCCTGAGTGAGGACGACCTGCACGACATCATCACGCTGCCCGCCCACAGCGTGGGCGCCCGCTTCGAAAGCGGGCTTGCGGAGCAGATCGTCACCGATGTCCTGGCGACCTCCCCGGAGGGGGTGCGCAGCCGCAGGGCCCCGGTCACGGTGCTGCCCCTGCTGGAACTGACGCTCAGCGAGCTGTGGCGACGACTCCGTGACGGCTTCCTCACGCACGACGCATACCGGCGCATCGGCGGAGTGACGGGGAGCCTGACCACGTGGTGTGACACCGCTCTGGACCAACTGCCTCCGGGCGGCCTGCCTGTCGCCCAGCGCATGCTGACCTCGCTCGTGCGCCCTGCCGACCTCCGCCGCAACATCCCCGAGATCCGGGCGCAGGTCCGACTGGCGGATCTGCGAGATCTCGCGGCCGGCCCAGACAGCGGGCCAGAGGACAGCAGTGCCTTCGACACCGTCCTTGCGGCCTTGACCCGGCATCGGATCATCACCACGCACACGCCGGAAGTGCCCTCGGCACAGCCGGTGGCAGAGCTCATTCACGACGCGCTCATCCGGGACTGGGGAACCCTGCGCAAGTGGGTCAGCGAGGACCGCCAGTTTCAGGAATGGTTCGTACGGGTCAGCGAACAGCAGGCTCGCTGGGCGGAGGGAAGGAATGAGGACGACCTGCTGACGGGAACGGCGCTTGCCGAGGGGCTCGCAATGTGGTCCCGCCGGGGCCGTCTGCCCGCCGACATCGTCGAGTTCCTCA
Source organism: Streptomyces sp. NPDC043680 (assembly GCF_056436685.1). Classification (NCBI taxonomy): domain Bacteria; kingdom Bacillati; phylum Actinomycetota; class Actinomycetes; order Kitasatosporales; family Streptomycetaceae; genus Streptomyces; species Streptomyces sp. NPDC043680. The sequence goes on from NZ_JBWKCE010000018.1 coordinate 74,032, forward strand.
CCGCCGGCGAGCAGCGCCAGCAGGCTGTTATCCGCCGCAGTCGGCGCCTCAACGCGATCCTGGCCGGCTTGCTCGTCATCGCTCTCATCGCGGGGGCCGGTGCATTCTTGCAGTGGCGGACCGCCGAGGGGCAGCGGCGGGAAGCCCTGTCCCGCCAGCTCGCCGGTGAGTCCGACACCCTTCTGGATACCAACCCCACCGTGGCCTCGCTGCTCGCCGTGCAGGCCTACCGCACCAGCCCCACGTCCGAAGCGGCTCACAGCCTGCAGAACGCCGCTGCGATTCCGCTGCGGCGCAGCCTGTCCGGCCACGGCGACCGGGTGACCAAGGTGACGTTCAGCCCTGACGGCTCCACTCTCGCCAGCAGCAGCCTCGACCGGACGGTGCGCCTGTGGGACACGCACACCGGCAGGCCCGGCCCCATCCTCAAGGGACACACCGCTCCGGTGATGTCCGTGGCCTTCAGCCCCGACGGCCACACACTCGCCACCGGCGGCCTCGACGGTACCGTCCGCCTGTGGGACGCGCACACCGGCGCACCCCGCCACATCCTCCAAGACCACGGCGCCGCCGTGCGGTCCGTGGCTTTCAACCCCGACCGCCGCACCCGCACCCTCGCCACCGCCGGCGACGACGCGACCGTCCGCCTCTGGGACCTTGGGACCGGCAAGCCCCGGGCCGAGCTGGAGGGGCACACCGGCCCCGTGTGGTCCGCGGTGTTCAGCCCGAACGGGCGCTTCATCGCGACCGGCAGTCTCGACCACTCGGTGCGCGTGTGGGACGCGGCAACCGGCAAGCAACACGCAGGCCCGCTGAGGCAGCCCGGCGAGGTGCACTCCCTGGCGTTCGACTCCGACAACCGGAAACTCGTCACATCGAACAACACGGACACCGGCGTGCGGGTGTGGGACATCGACACGGGCAAAGAGCGCAACAGCCCCCAGCGGGGCTACTTGGACGACATCACGGAATCGGTGGCGTTGAGCCCGGACGACCGTGCCCTCGCCACGGGCCTCCAGGGTGGCACGGCAGTGCTGTCCGATGAATTCGGCCGGACCCTTGCCATCCTGCCGGGTCACCCCGACACCGTCTGGTCGGTGGCGTTCAGCCCCGACGGCCATACGCTCGCGACGGGCAGCGACGCCACCGTGCGTCTGTGGGACGTGGCCGCCGGACCGAATCGGGCGACGTTGAGCGAGCACACCGACAAGGTCTGGAGGGTGGCGTTCAGCCCGTCCGGTCGAACCCTCGCCACCGGCAGCCTCGACGGAACCGTGCGCTTGTGGGACGTGGCCAAGCACACGAGCCAGGCCCCACTCAAGGCCAGCGGCGCAGTGCGAGCGGTGGCGTTCACCCCCGACGGGCGCACCCTCGCCACCGGCAGCATGGACGGCAAGGCCGAGCTGTGGGACGTGCGAACCCGCACGAGGAAGATCGCCATCTCGGCGAACACGGGACCGGTCGAGGCAGTGGCCGTCAGCAAGGACGGACGCGTCATCGTCACCGGTGGCGGAAACCGCGTACGGCAGTGGGATGCGGCCACCGGCAAGGAGATCCGCGCACCTCTGAAGACCGCCAGCACCGCGGTGACCGCACTGGCCTACAGTCCCGACGGAATGAAGCTGGCCGTGACCGACATGGACAACTCCGCACGCCTGTACGACGCTGCCACAGGTGCCCCCGGCCCCGTGCTCAAGGGGCACAGCGGAGCGGTGTACGCAGTGGCGTTCCACCCCGACGGGCGGACCCTGGCCACGGGGAGCGAGGACTCCTCGGTACGCCTGTGGGACGCGAACGGCGGCAAGAGCCTGGCCACCCTCACCAAACATCATGGGTCGGTACCCGCCGTGGCGTTCAGCCCCGACCGGCGCTCTCTCGCCAGCGGCAGCAGCGACGGAAGCGTAGTGCTGTGGGACGTGCCCACCCGCAAGGCCCGCGCCACCCTGCTTGAGTTCGAGATCGTGCAGGGGGTGGCGTTCAGTCCCGACGGCCACACCCTCGCCACCGGAAGTGCCGACGGCAACGCGCGGCTGTGGAACGTCACCCTGCCTTCGCCCGCCGCGGCGATTCGGAAGATCTGCCAGGCCGTCAACCGCGACCTCACAGCGCAGGAGCGGGCGGCATACCTGCCGGACCAGAAATCCGACCCCGTATGCCCCCGGAGATGAACTCGCACACACCGCAACGATCCGGAGCCCGCGGAGGCAGCCCGGCTTCCACGGCATCTCGTTGCCCACCGGCCCGTCGGCAGCCGGCCCGCCACGGCCGGCCCGCATCCAAATGAGCCGCTCCCTGCAGCGGCTGCACCCCCCGGCTCGCGCTCCGGCTGCACGAGGCGCTGATTCCTAACCTGGCTTCATGACGAGGACACCTCCGAGCGAAGCCGATCTCCAGCTCATCCACTTCTGTCGTGACCGGAGGATCACGCTGAAGCCGTCTCGCCTTACCGCGTGGCGGGCGCACGCTCTGATTCCACCGTCCGAGCCCGTGTTCCTGGGCGGTCGCCACGGGACGCGGCGGGTCTACCCGCCCGGCACCGAGGTACAGGTGCTGTGCCTGGCCGCCTGCGACCAGCTCCATCCGCGGATGTCGCCCTACGATCTGCTGCTCCTCACCTTCTTCGCCGAAATGCCGCTTCCGCTGCTGCCGACCGGGCCGTTGAAGGTCGCCTTGGCCCAGACGTTCTTCGGTCCCCGCTTCCGCTGGCGGGAGGAGGAGCAGCGGGCATTCGACGCCGTGCCTGAGGACTGGCGCGCGGAGCTGCCAACCGAATTCAACTGGGCACAGACCCGAGCCGCGCTGGAGATCCGCCAGGGTGGCCCCCACGTGCAGCAGATGCGCGAGAACCTCAAACGCCTGCCGGGTCTCGCACGAGCCCCGCGCGAGCAGCTCGACGCCCGGGTGGACGGGGTGCTCACGGCGCTCAACAGAGACCGCCTTCCCGTGGAGGACGCCGAGATCATGGCGGACCTCAAGGCGGCCATGGCCTTTGACGGCCCTCCCGCGCGATCCCGCGCCGCGTGGATGCACGCGGCGCTGTGCCGCTCAGAGCAGCTGGCCCTCCGCCAGGAGACGAACGGCGCGGAGCGCTTCGACGAGCTCATGGCGCTCCAGGAGCCCGAGCTGCTCCACTTCCGGGAGCTCGTACTCGAAGCGGTCAGCGCCATGTACACGGCCGCATCGGAGGGACGGCTGCGGACCCGTGAGATCCGCTCCCTGCCCATGGCCAGGATGGCCGGCCGGATGCTGGTGGAGTGGAACAGCGTCCGGCAAGTCGTCGAACCCGGATCCCGTCCGGCGCAGCTCGCACTCGACGGCCTGCGGAGCCTCTGGTCCATCTGCTCGCACACCGGGGGAGGAAGCGGCGAGGGCCGTGCGGCGTTCACCGCGCGTACGGCGCCCGGCTCCTCACCTTGCTTGCGTGAGTGTTGACCCTCTTGCTGTTGTCTAGCGGCCGTGATCGTTCCCACTGAAATACCTGTACCTCCACGACGCACGCCCGGAGTGCACGGCGTTGAACATGTAGCTGGTGGCGTTCGCGGCCTCTATTCACCCGGGGCATACCGTTTTGGCAGGATTGCCGGTTTCAGTGAAAGTGCTTACTAACGGCCCGTCGCTCAACTAAAGTCCCAGGTCGCTGAGCCTGCTCCCCGCACACGCGGGGATGAACCGTAAGCCGGCGAGCTTTTCGCCCTGACCCCGGCCTGTTCCCCGACACGCGGGGATGGACCCGGCGTGACCACCGGTTCAGTCGCACCTGAACCGGCGAGAAGATCCGCCGGTTACTTCAAGCCTCAACGCCTGCACGCCGACAAGGCCTACGACATCCCCCACCTGCGGAAATGGGTGCGGGGCATGCGCATCGGCGTCCGGATCGCCCGCAAAGGCATCGAGTCGAGTGAGCGATTAGGGCGTCGGCGGTGGGTGATCGAGCGGACGATGTCCTGGCTGACCGGCTACCGCAGACTCAACCACCGCTATGAACGCCACCCCGCAACTACCTGGCCTTCCTCGGCCTCGCAGCCGCCCTCTGCTGCTACAAACGCCTCATCCGAATGACCACATAGGACACGGTCTTAGACTTCGCGGTCCATACCCATACGTCATCGGTGTCGAGGCGGACATGCCGTACGAGCAAGTCGGCGACCTCGATGGAGCGGTACACCATGCCGCACTGCACGAGCATGGCCGCGTCTCGGCGCCCGATCCTGGTGGACTCGTCGATGCCTGCGAGAACCTTGACCAGGTACTTCAGGTCAGGCCGGCGAACTTCTCCGGCTCGCCTCCGGCGGGGACGTACTCCTCGAGCCGATAGTCCTCGATCATCTCGCGGATCAGGGAGCCGTCGGGCCTCTCGCTCTCTCGTTCGCGGCCGTCGTCGGCGGTGCGGATCCAGGCAGGATGCAGGACCGCGAGGACTAGGCAGGCGCAGGCCATCGTGCTCCAGAGACCGGCCGCTCCGGCGTGCTCGAGCAGCTGTGTCCCGGCGAGCGGGGCGGCGATCCCGGCGATGCCCCAGCTCGTGCCGTAGACCGCCAGGTATCGGCCCTTTCCGGCGGCGGGGGCCAGGCGTGCCACGAGTGCGTACGCGCGGCCCACAAGGAGCAGGTCACCCACGCTCCATACGATGGTTGCCGCGATGTAGATGACCAGGTCGTGAGCAAGCGCGTATCCGGCAAGGCCAAGGGCCAGCAGGAGATAGCCGCCGGCGAAGGCGGCATGTGCCGGGAGTGTGGCGAGTCGGTTGAGCCGCAACAATGGCTGCCCGCCGGTGATGGTGAGGGCGGACGTGGTGAACAGCAGTCCGGTGTCAGCCGGTTGCAGTCCGCGCAGTTCCAGGGACAGTGGCAGCGCGATCATGATCTGGAGATAGACCACCGCGAACAGCGTCCCTGCCGCGAGCATCACGAGCAATGAGCGATCTCGCCAGGGGGCGGCGGTGGTCGCCTGCTGGGTTGCCGCTGTCGTGGTGTGGTGGTCCGCGGGCAAGACGAGGTGCACGGTCAGCGCGCAGACCAGGCAGGTGAGGGCATCGACCACGAAAAGCCACCGCAGGTCCCAGCACCCCAACCCGGCCGCCAAAAGGCCCGCACCCATGCCGGCTACGGCGAGGGCGGCGTTCAACAGGCGGTAGGCACTGACCTGTTCACCCGGCGCCACAACATCCGCGATCATTGCCTGGCTGGGCGGCTCGTAGATCTCGAAGGCCAACCCCATCAGCACCGCGAAGCAGGCTGCCGACACCAGGCCGTCGGACAAGGCGATGCCCAATTGCGTCACCGCGCACCCGGTCAGCCCGACCACGATCGTGCGGCGTCGGCCGATACGGTCGGCCAGGCGACCGCCGACCAGGCGCGAAGGAATCGTGGCGAGCCCGAAAGCGGCGCTGATGTACCCGGCGACGACGTTACTTGCACCGAAGTTCGTCGTGATCAGCACGGTGAGGAACGACAGGGAGAACGCCCCTAGCCGGTTCACCGCCCGCGCCACAATCAGCAGTCGCACCGTGCGTGGCACATGCTTTCCGCTCTGCGCAGACCCCATGATGCCCCCTCGTGCGTGACTGACGAAACAGGTATCGTCGGTCACGCATGCACGCTAGAGGCCGAAGGAGTGACCGGTCAAGTGATGTTCGATGGTCACGTGGTGACGCTGCTCGATGCGGCCGTCTCCCTCGTGAATACGTTGACCGACGGCACCCGACAGGGCCGCCCCTACACCGCTCCGCACGGGGACCAGCTCCCGCAGGCGGTACACGACGCACTGCCGCTCTCATCGCATCGCTCCACGGTCGAGCCGGGTCACGCCGCCTATCTCGCGCACACTGCCCAGCAGATGCGGGCGGTGTTCGAGGCCGTCGACAGCGGCCACATCGATCAGGCGGCCCAGCTGGTAAACGTCCTGCTGGGCACCGCCGGCGCCCGCCCTCAGCTCGATCGCGTCGATGGCGAGCCCTGGCAAGTCCACTTCCACGGCTCCGACGACAGCCTCTCCGTGGGCTGGAGCGCCGGATGTGCCACCGCCCTGGCACTGGCGATCGGCAGCAACCTCGCCGGACGCCTCGGCGTCTGCACTGCCCCGCTCTGCGACCGCGTGTACGTGGACGCATCCCGTAACGCGGTCCGCCACTTCTGCTCCACCACCTGCCGAAGCCGAGTCAAGGCAGCGGCCTTCCGGGCGCGCAAAGCGTCCCAGGGCTGAGCATCTCCCGGCTCCGGTGCCGGGCTGGTCGACGTGGGGGCGCGGAGATCGTGCAGCTGTACGCCGGGGACACCGCGACCGGCGTCACGCTCCCCTCGCAGCAGCTCACCGGCTTCGCTCGGTCGCACTGGCAGTCGAAGACGGTCGAATTCACGGTTCCGCTGAGCGTCCTGGCCTACACCGGCAGCACGGGCGAGGTGGTCATGGAACCCGGCCCCATCGAGCTGAGCGCCAGCAGCAGTTCCACCGACATCCGCTCGACCGCCACGCTCACTATCACCGGCCACACACGCGTCATCGACGTCCCGAAGCCGTTGCGGCCGCGCACGCCTTTGCCGCGCTCCGGGCTGGCGGGCCGCACCGCTGGTGGAACACCGAGGACGGCCACGAACCGAATCTCTGCCCTGGCATCCGCCGGGCTCTGACCGCCGCCTACTTGCTGCCCTCGGCCCCTCCCCGACCCTACTCAGTGTGCGGCAAGCCAGATGGCCGTAAGGGAGGCGGCGAAGCCGAGGTGGGAGACGGCAAGGAATCCCCATTCCAGGGGGCCCATGCGCCATCGGTTACGGGCTAACAGCCGCCACTCGTACACCGTGGAGCCGACGGCGAGGGCCAACGACGGCGCCCACAGCAGGGCCCACCAGGACCAGACGTCAGCAAGACGGAGAACGGCGCATACCGCACCGAAGAGGAAAGCAGTCAGAGACCATCCCGGCTTCTGCTGTTCTTGGACGGAGTGCGGTGCGACTGAAGGAGTGTTCACGTCTCATGTCCTCTCGGGTTCGTGGGAGGCAAGGCCCCGAAGGGGGTGGGCCGCGCCTACGGCTTCGGCCCACCCCCTTCAGTTACAGCTCGGGACTCATCAGTGGAAGAGCTGCCAGATGGTGAGCAGGTCGCCGCCCAGGCCGGCGGCAGTCAGAGGAGCCTTCCAGTACCCAGGACAGACCGTCGTACCACGCCTTGAAGTCGCTGTACGTCCCGGCGACGGCCCTGGCGAAGCCGGGGATCTTCTTGAACAGCTTGACGATGCCGTCGAACTTGCCGGCAGTGGTGCTCTCGCCGTTCGCGATCGCCACCAGCTGGGCACGTTCGGCCGCGCTGTACTCGATGGGGGAGTTGAGCAGGGCGTTGGCCATCGATCGGACCGTCTGCTGCTGTTCCTGCGTTGTCGCGGTGAGGGCCGGGGTGGCAGGGGCGGTGCTCGCCTGCGCCGCAGTACCGCCGAGGCCCAGGGTCAGTGCCGCGAGTACTGCGACGCCGCCGATGCGTATCGTGTTGCGATTCACGTATTCTCCCCTTTGTGTCATGCACAAAGGGGTGCGGAGATCAGGTGCCTGTTCCTGGAGCCGTCGGCTTGGACACTTTCGGCCCCGAGCCGCGCCTGGCTCCGCCCCCCCGTGCGAATGGCCTTGTTTACACGCCCAGTTGGACTGGTCGGGTTCAACCGGTGCGTGTTTCATGAACGTAACGCAGATGTCTGATCTTGCCCAAAGACTTATCGGCATGAGTCAGATCACAGGATGCATTTCGGTCATGTGTTCCAAATTGGGAAGCGCTTCCTCCTGCCCCTGAGGTGGCCCTCGGCAGGGGCTCTCCGCAAACACGTGCAAGGCTGACGTCTCCCGAGCGTCTCGACGGCGGCTTGAATTGCCAGCGATCGTCGGCGTGTCATCTGTTGGCACGGATGGACCTCGCGCAGTCCCGCCGTGGGGCGTCAGGGCAAGTGGATGGGCCGCCATCACCCTCATGACCCGACGCATCACCCAGAAGAAGAAGCTCAGCCCCTCCACCCTCGCCAAAGTCGCCTGAACCAGCACCTCCAGCTCAGCCGCCGACTCGGTACACCACGCATGTCATGAACGGCTCAGACATAGGTGCTAGGGCCTGTGTGCCGGGAACTATGCGGCGATTGTCGGGTTCGGTGCTAGCGAACGACCTTCGCCCCGCCTAGAGTGCCTGGTCAGGAAGCCTGCTCCCCGCGCACGCGGGGATGATCCCGTGTCCGCGGCGAACTTCTCCACGTACAAGTTCTGCTCCCCGCACGCGGGCATGACCCCAGCGCCTGCGTCGCCCAGTAGCTGGCGACTGCTCCCCGAGCCCGGGACGTGCTCGTCACCGACGCCCGGGTGGTGGGCTGTCTGCACCACGTGTCGCGGGGCCGAGCCGTGCTAGTGCTGAGCGGGCCAGGTACGTGCGCCGGCCTGTTGGACTACCGTTCGAGCGCCTTGAGCCAGACCGATACGGCCAGAGATTGGAATAGCTGGGTTTCAAAGGCTGCGGGGTTGGCCTGGGCCAGCATGCGGCGGATCTTGGTGGCTTCCTCGATGGCGGTGATGCCCTCCTCCCGCCGACCCGCCTCACCCAGATCGACGGCCAGGTTGTTCAGGGAGTCGGCGAGGTCGGGCAGATGGGCGTCCGGGTTGGCCAAGGCCAGCGTGCGGCGGATCCCGGTGGCTTCTTCGGTGACGGTGATGCCTTCCTCCCGCCGGCCCGCCTCACCCAGCCGGACGGCCAGGTTGTTCAGGCAGGTGGCAAGGTAGGGCAGGTAGGCGTCTGGGTTGGCCTGGGCCAGGGCGCGATAAATACCGGTGGCTTCCTCAATGGCGGTCAGGCACTCCTCCGGTCGGCCCATCTCGCCCAGGCGCAGGGAATGGTTGTTCAGGGTCATGGCGAGGTCGGGCAGGTAGGCGTCTGGGTTGGCCTGGGCCAGCGCGCGACAAATACTGGTGGCTTCCTCAATGACGGCCAGGCCCTCCTCCCGTCGACCTGTCTCGCCCAGCCCCACGGAAAGGTTGTTCAGACAAGAGGCGAGGGCGTGCAGGTAGGCGTCGGGGGCAGCCTGGGCCAACGCGCGATAAATACCGGTGGCTTCCTCAATGGCGGTCAGGCACTCCTCCGGTCGGCCCATCTCGCCCAGCCGCAGGGAATGGTTGTTCAGGGTCATGGCGAGGTCGGGCAGGTAGGCGTCTGGGTTGGCCTGGGCCAGCGCGCGGTAGTGGCTGGTGGCTTCCGTGCTGGCGGTCAGGCCCTCCTCTCGCCGGCCCACGTTGCCCAGCTGGTTGGCGAGGTTGTTCAGGGAGGCGGCGAGGCCGGGCAGGTAGGTGTCTGGGTTGGCCTGGGCGAGTGTGCGACGGATCCCGGTGGCTTCCTCGATGGCGGTCAGACCCTCTTCCCGTCGGCCCACGTCACCCAGCCAGACGGCCAGGTTGTTCAAGGCCATGGCGAGATCGGGCAGGTGGGCGGCGCGGTCGGTCAGGGCCAGCGCGCGGTAGTGGCTGGTGGCTTCCTCCATGGCGGTCAGGGCCTCCTCCCGTCGGCCCACGTCACCCAGCCGGCCGGCCAGGTTGTTCAGACAAGAGGCGAGGTCGGGCAGGTAGGCGTTTGGGTTGGCCTGGGCGAGTGTGCGACGGATCCCGGTGGCTTCCTCGATGGCGGTCAGACCCTCCTCCCGTCGGCCCACGTCACCCAGCCGGACGGCCAGGTTGTTCAGGCAGGTGGCAAGCTCGGGCAGGTGAGCCTCGGGACTGGCCTCGGCCAGCACGCGGTAGCAGTCGGCCAGGGTTTGGGCGAGGTGGACGGCTGTGGTGGCGAGGCGGCGACTGGTCTCCGGGAGCTGATCGTTGAGGGTGCGGAGAGTCTGAAGGGAGGTGGCGGGGGCGGAAATGGTGTTGTTCAGGGCGGTGATGAGGGGAGCGGGGTGGTCGGTGCGGGTGGCAGTGTCGGTGATCTGCTTGCCCAGCAGCTGGTGGTGGCGGGTACACAGGGCGGTGAGCTGGGCATCGAGGCGGACCTGGAAGACGGTGTGGGCGGCGGCGCGGCTGTAGACGGTCAGCAGCCGTTCGGTCTGGGTGTGGTCGGCGCCGTGGAGGAGGTGGTCGGCGAGGGTGGGGTCGGTGTCGAGGGTGCGGCCGATATGGCGTTCGGCGAGGCGGTCGGGTTGGAGTGTGCCCCAGGGCAGCGGAGCGGAGGCTGGCGGGTAGAGGCCGGCGAGCCAGGTGGTGACCTGGTTGCGGCGGTCGCGGGTCTGGTCGGCCAGTGCGGGGATCCGTTGCCATAGCCGGTCGGCCTGTTCGCGGTCGGCCGCTCCGGTGAGGTGAGCTGCGGCCATCGCCGTCTCCAGCGTCGCGAAACTCAGCCCTGGTGTGAGGCCGAGGGCGGCAGCGTTCTCCCTCCAGTAACGGCTCTCGTGTCCGAGGAGACGGTCTTCGACGTCCGCAGCCCGGGGGAGTGGCGCATCGTCTCGGCGGTCTCCGGTGCGTTCGGCGATACGGGGTTGGGCGGTGTCGAGGAGGTCCGCGAGGGCGGTCATGTGGAGGGTGAGGGCATTGCCGTATGCCTGCTGGTTCAGCTGCAACGGCAGCGGTAGGCGGGCTGCGGCCGTGGGCCAGTCGTGTGCGGCAAGGCCGTCGACCAGCGGCAGAGCTGTGGCCAGGGCCCGGGCCGCGTCACGGTAGCGGTCCGCCCTGCAAGCAGGGTCGTGCTCCAGCGCGGTCAGCAGAAGGGCGGGGGCGGTAGCGAGGCGGTCTTCGGCGAGGCGGGTGGCGGTGGCGGCCTGGCGCCACCAGTCGCCACCCGTACGGGCGAGCAGCAGGAGTTTCAGGGGGGTGGTGCCTGGGTGGTCGGCGACGGCCTCGACGAGGGCGGCGAGCTGTTCGGTGCGGGTCTCGGCATAGTCGAGGACGAGCAGCAGCGGCCTGGCGGCATGCCGCACTTCCGAAAGCTGGTCTGCGGTGGCGTTTGTCTTCGGCCACAGGACGGCCCAGCGGTCGGCGGACAGCTGGGCAGCGAGATGGTGGGCGAGACGGGTCTTGCCCTGCCCGCCCGGCCCGTGCAGCAGCCAGGCCCCGAACCCGCCCAGCTCGCACCACGCCCTCAGCTCGCCCAGCAAATCCTCACGGCCGTGGAAGGGCACGGTCTGGTGCCGCGCCTCGAGCAGCGTCGCCGGTGAGGGAAGCCTCGTGCCTTGCCCGTGGCTTTGGGCAGGATCGCTGAGGTGCTGGAACTCAACTGCCTCCAGGCTGTGGTCCGCTCCGGCGCCGTGCTCGGCGAGAGCGGCGCGGAAGGCGGGGTCGCGGTGCAGGACATAGGAGGGCACGACGTTCAGCTGCCCTCCACCCGAGTACGCACGGTCGGAGGCAACCAGGCCTACGAGCAGCCGGTCGGCGAACACCGCCGCCCCCGACATCCCGCCCCACGGCGAGGTGCCGTCGTCGGACCACCGCGGGGGATGCCGACGCAGGTCCAGCACGTACTGGTTGCCTACGAACCCGCTGCCCGGGTTCAGCTTCCCGCGCAGCTGAGCGGCTTCAACCGCACTGCCCTCACGCTGGGCGACATCCGGCACGCCCCAGGTCTCACACCCGGTGCCGGGCCGGTCCGTGACCGTACGTCCCCACCGCACCGGCGCGGTCGGCCCCCGCCAGTGCGGATCGTCATCGACGAGGACCAGGGCGGCATCGTCCCGGCCGGCGGGAGTGCCGCACCACACCACTGTCCCGCCTGCTGCACCGCTGCCACCTGGGTGGAACACCTCAACCCGGGTGTCGGCAGGGCCGACGACGTGGGCCGAGGTCAGCACCAGCCGCCCGCCCACGGCGTACCCCGAACCCGGCCCACGGGCACCGCTCACCCCGGCCAGACGCCCCTTGTCCACGACGGCTCCTCACGACCTCATGCGAACACACCCCCGACCGGGCCGGGGAAACAGGGTCCCCGGGCCGACTCGGGGCTCAGTCTTCGATGCGCTGCGAGGTGTCCCCGGGGCCGGAGGGGCGCGGCCGCGTCGCGTGCACCAGGACATCGCTGCCGCTCGCGGTTCGCGGGGTGAGGGTGAAAGACACCCTGTGCGTGCGCCCCCGCGACACCCCGGCCTCGGCCTCCGTGCCGACCGCCCACAGCTTGAATCCGGCCTTCGCTTTCGCGTCCGCGCGCAGCTCGACCTCGAACTCCATCTCCACCGGCCCCACCGCGAACACCACCCCGGGATCCTCACCCACCCGCGCCGCTGCCGCGAACAGCTCGTCTCGTACGGCTGCCACCGCGTCCGCCAGAGGAATATCCACAGCAACCCCCACGTACCTGACGCATGATCACACTGCTGCGGACACCGTAGAAGCAGAATCGTGATCGCCGTGGCCGATCACCCCACTTCGCCGGCGAGGAAGGCGCCGAACGGGGCGGCGCACATGGCGAGCATGCGGGAGGTGGAGGCGACCCGGCCCATCAGGTGGGCGGGGACGATCGCCTGTCGGAGGGAGGCCGAGCACCATCATGGCGCCCATGCCCGCTCCGCAGACGGCGAGGCGCGAGGCCGGCGACGTACGGGTTCGGGGCGGCGGCAAGGCCCAGGATGGCGAGTCCCTCAACTGCGGCCGTGCAGGTCAGTGCGGTGCCGGTGCCGATTCGTCGCCCGAGGAAGGAGGCGATGCCCGCGCCGAGCAGACCGCCGGTGGCCTCCGCGGTGAGGAGCAGGCCGAAGCCGAAGGTGTCGATGCCGAGACGCTCGTGCGTGAACAGGGCGAGGACGGTCTCCACGGCGAGGAAGGCGATGTTCCCGACCGCCGGACGCAGCGCGAGCCCGAGCAGCAACCGGTCCCGGAATACGTACGAGGCGCTGGCCCGCGCCTGCCGGAGCAGCGACTCACGGGCCTGCGGTACGGGCCGGGATGCGGCAGGCAGCGACTGTACGAGCAGTGCGGAGAGCGCGAACGAGACTGCGTCGGCGAGCAGCGGAACTGCCCGCCCGAGCGCGAGCAGGGCACTGCCCGCGGGCGGCCCGGCGAAGCCGGACATCGCGGTCTGGGTGCCGCGCAGGCGAGAGTTGGCGCGCTCCAGGAGCGCGGGGTCGCGGCCGAGCAGATCCGGCAGTTAGGCCGTGGCGGCCGTGTCGAAGAAGAGCCCACCGAGGCCGAGCAGGAAGGCGAGAGCCGCGGGCAGTGGAATGCTCAGCACGTCGAGCGCGGCCGCCGCCGGTATGGCGAGCAGCACCGCACGCGCCGCGTCCGTGAACCACATCGTGCACCGACGGTCCCAGCGATCTACCAGCGCACGGCCGAGCACGACGCCGGGGCCAGCTGGGGGAGAGGCGAGGGCGAAGCCCCGCAGAGCGACCCAAAATCGGCTCCACCGGGGCGCTATCGGCGGCGCAACGCTCGCGGTGCCGGGCATGTGCTCTCCCGGCACCGTGAGCGTTGCGGGCGGTTACTGCAGGAAGTAAGCCACGAGCCCGGTGGCGGCACTGGGCGACTGTTCCCCGCGAGGAGGTCGTGGCCGCCCGGATGAAGCTGGAGAAGCAGGGCCGCCCGACGGACGCGCCCTCCCATGAGGTGGCGTAGACCTGCCCGGCCCCGACCCCTCCTGCCCCTGCCACCCGCACTGGATCAGCTGCTGGTCATACGCCGCTGGCTGGAGCTGACCTTCGCCCGCGTCGACGAGAAGATCACTGCCGTCCCGGCGGCCGACGCCGAGAAGGCACGACGCCGGCCCCTTTCGGAGCCCCCACAGTGGTGGATCGAGTATGGCATCGAGTGGTCGTCCTCGTCGTAGTGGCCGAGGACCCATACCGTCGCCGTAGTGCCGCGCCAGGGACCTCGGGCGTGGATGCAGGTCTCAGGCCAAGAGGCTCCGCGGGAGGTAGCGTGCGGTCTGCGGGTCGTAGGCGCCCGTCACCGCTGCCGGACACTCGCCGTCGAGCTCAGCTCACGGTTGCCCGTAGTCCTCGACCTGTTCCGCGATGAACGCGAGCAGGGCGTCGGCCCGGTGGCGGTCCTCGCGCTGGTTTCGCAGGGCGCGGTCGAGCGTCCGGAGTCTGGTGAGGGCGACCGGGTTTCGCTCCCTTACCTCGTCGAGCAGCGACGTGGTGATCAGGTCCAGGCATTGGGTGAACAGGAGTCGGGTGGCCGGGGCGGGAGGAGCCGGGTCCGGGGCGGTGAACCCGCTGGTCAGGTAGCGCACGGGATCCGTGAGGCTCCAGCCGACGACGGTGCCGTGCTGGACGAGGAGCGCCACGTCGGGTGCGATTCCGATGCGGGCCTCCAGAGGCTCGTCGAGGACGTCGAGGTTCCGCAGGCAGGTCAGCACGGTGTCCCCGGGGGCGCGGCAGAGTTCCGTGGTCGCCTCCAGCCGGAAGTCTCGGGCTTCTTCCGCGTGAAGGCCGCCCGGCTGGGCGAGGGGTGTGGTGGGAACGCGGGCACAGTCGCCGGCAGCGGCGGCGTCACCGGCGATCTGGAATTCGGCTCCGACCAGTTCTCGGCTGACTGGATCGAACCGGAGCTCGTCGGGGGTGTCCCACAGCCACGCCACACTGCCGACAGTGCTCATGAGGAACCGCCCCCGTTCCTCCGCGCCCGTGTACGGTGCGATCGTCACGCGGAAGTCGCGAAAGCCGAAACGCGGGGTGAGGGGCAGGGGTGAGCCCGTCACCGTCGCTTCCCAGTCGTCGTCGAGTGTGAGTTTCACCGTGCATGCCGCCTCGTGAGCTTCTTGGCCTGGATCCGGCTCTCCATCATGTCCGTCATCCTTTCCCGTAGTCCTCGACATAGGTGGCGATCAGCTCGCGTAGGGCGTCGGCTCGGTGCCGATCCTCGCGCTGCTCGCGCAGGGCCTCGTCGGCGGCTCTCAGCCTGGCCAGGGCGGCCCGTTCGCCGTCCACCAGGTCATCGACCACGGGTGTGGTGATCAGGTCCAGGCATTCGGTGAGCAGGCGGCGGGTGGCCGGGGAGGGCGGGTCGGGGTCGGGATCGGTGTACGCGGTGGTCAGGTGGCGTGCGGGGTCGGTGAGGCTCCAGCCGACGACGGCGCCGTGCTGGACCAGGAGCGCCATGTCGGGGGCGATGCCGATACGGGCGTCCAGTGGCTCGTCGAGGACGTCGAGGTCGCGCAGGCAGGTCAGCACGGTGTCCCCGGGAGTGCGGCACAGCACCGTGCATCTCTCGTGCCGGAAGTCCCGGGCCTCATCGGCATGGAGCCCGCCGGGGCGTACCGCGGGCGTGCGGGGAAGGCGAGCGGCTTCCTCGGGGGAGGCGGACTCTTCCGGCCAGTGGAATCGTGCCGCGACCAGCTCTCGGCTGCTCCTGTCGAAGCGGAGGATGTCAGGCGCGTCCCACAGCCGCTCCTGGCTGCCGAAGGTGTCCGCGAGCAACTGCTCACGCTCCCTCACATCCGTATAGCGCGCCACGTCAATACAGGCGTCGCTGGTGAAGCGGGGAGCGATGGGCAGCGGAGCGTCCGTCACTGTTGCGTGCCAGCCGCCGTCGAACGTCAATTTTGTGGTCATTCTTGCCTCATCTGATCTGCTTCGCCGGGGCCATGTACCCGTCCTTGAGCGGAACTCTGCCCTGCACGAGGTCTCGTGGGTGATCGGCGGGTGGGGGTCCGTAGGATTCCCACCGAGCGCCTTCGCCCCACTGTCGCCCTTGATCCCAGACGAGCCGTAGGCCGTAATGGCCTGGCCCTGGGTGTTGCCGGGCCCATCGAGCACTACGATGTCCTCGCCCTGCCGGAAGGTGAGCCTTTGGCCGTTCCCGTCGACGGGTACACGGCATCCGGGTTCTTCAGGATTTCCGTGACCCGTTCGTCGCTGAAACCGTGCCTCGGCTGAGCAAGGTGTGCAGGGCATCGACCAGCCTGGCGGAGCGTTCCTCCAGACCTTCGATCCACTCCTCTCTTCCGCGTTTACGTGGGTAGCGTGAACTTTGTCCGGCCCGGCCCCCGACATGAGTCCTTCTTTATCCAGTCGGTGAGGGAGAGGCTCTGGTAAGCCTCCAGACCAAAACCGAAAGCCGGTGCCGGCCACGGCAGGCTTGCCGGTCGACGCGATACCTTTGAGAGTGCCGGTCAGTCCGGCCTACCGAGACTGCCGCGGTGATGCGGCACTGGCCTGCCACTTTAGGCGGGCGGAAGGCCCTTTCGATCACTTTCATCGAAACCGGCATTTCGGTCCCATGCCCTCGTCCGGTCAGGATCCCAATCGCGGAAAGCTCGACGTGGGCGTAGCTCGGATGGGCCGGGGCACACGTTGCGCGGGATCGTCGCTGGGCGCGTGCGTCGCGTCTGCGGTACCGGAGACGGGACGCGAGATAATCGCTGCATGGTCAGGCTCTCCTCCAGCAGCACAGCGCCCTCTGCCGCCGAGGTGCTCCACGCCCGGTACGCGGGCCGACTGCCCGCCTCCCTGGAGAAGCTTGCAGGTCCGCGGCACGGCGTGGTCGAGCTGCCGCTGCACGTGGCCTGGTCCGGACTGCCGTCCGCAGCGGCTTCGGCGCTGCTCGGCATCGGCTTCGGCCGGGGCGTTGCAGTGGCTCAGAACCTGCTGGGTCCGGGGCAATTGATCGCGTGCACCTTGGACATGGCTATCCTTGGGCGCGGCGTGGTTGCGCACGCCTGCTAGAGCACCCCGGTGGGTTGGTTTGGGTTCCACTGCTGGTGGTGCGATGACTCGGGCGAGTCACGGTGGCCGTTCCTCTCTGCAAAGAGGGACGGCCACTGTTTTTCTCGCTACCGCTTACGGGCGACGGCTGCGTACTTCGAGTCCTCCGCATCAGTGAGGGTCGAGGTGTCGACGACGGCGATGTTGCTGACGCCGACCTGGGGAACAGCGATGTCGGACCGCCAGCCGCGGGAGGTGTCGAGCCCCGGTTCGATGAGGTCGAGACCGGTGAAAAACCGCAGGATCTCGGCTCGGCCGCGGAGCCGGAGAGGGCCGCTTCCATCCTCGGAGTTGTAGGCGACGACGACCTCGCTCAAGTCCTTGAAGTCAGCCGTCGGGTGGATGACGCTCATCAAGCTGCCCGGTGCCACAGCTTCGACATACGCAGCCACCGCATCATGCGGCCGGCGCGCGTCGTCGATGAAGCACAGCACGTTGTTGAAGCAGAGGCCGACTGGCTGGGTGAGATCCAGGGTGTTGCGGACCTCGGGCGAGTCCAGCACGGAGGACGGGTCGCACAGGTCGGCCTGGAGGAAGACGGAACGGCCCTCCGCGGACTCGGGCGCGGACATGAACGCCTCAGAGCGCCGGGCCACGATCGGGTCACTGTCGACCGACACCACGCGGGCATCCGGTGCGATGCTCCGCACGATCTGGTCCAGGTCTGGTTCGATGGAAGAACCGCACCCGAGGTCCAGGAACTGGGTGATGCCCTCGCGGGCCATGAACGTCGCAATGCGTTCCATGCAGTGCCGGGCCGCCCAGGCCGTGGCTCTGCTGTTCGGGTGGACCTTCCCGATGGCTGCAGCTACAGCGGCATCCACCTCGTAGTGGTCTTTTCCGCCCAGGAGGGCGTTGTACACCCTTCCGGGGTGCGGCTGGCTGGCATCGATGTGCCCTGGCGTGAGCGTCTTGTGCTTCGCGCCCATCTACTCCCCCTCTTTGATCATTGCGGCCCGGGCAGTTGCGGTGCCGGTCATCGGGGCAATGTTTCTCTGGCGATCTCCACCAAGATCGCCGGCGTGTCGCGGATCGGCGCGGCGTATACCGCGCATATCGTGTCGAAACCCTGCAGATGGCGACTCGTCTTCTGGTGCAGGTACTCGCCGCCGTCGAAGCTGCTCCGGTAGACGATGTCGGGCAGTTCGGGCTCGGCGAATCGGAAGAGGTGGAACGGGCCCGCCTCGGTTCCCGGGTAGGCGCCGAGGTGCTGAGGGACGATCTGGATCTTGATTTCCGGCTGCTTCGCCATGGCCAGGAGATGCTCGATCTGCTGGTGCATCACCTGCGGGCCGCCCACGCTGCGACGCAGGGCGCTTTCGTCGAGGACTACCCATAGAATCGGGCGCGTCTTCCCCGCGGCCTCCGGTGTGCCGGGGCGCGTGCCGAGGATCCGGCGCTGCCGCTCCTGCAGCAGGTCGATGTGACGGTCGAGAAGGTCTGTCCCGATTCCAGGGTGACAGGCACTCAGGGCGGCGCGGGCGTAGTCCTCGGTGCGCAGCAGTGCAGGCACCAGGTACGGCTCGAACGCGCGGATGACGGTGGCCGCGCTCTCCAGGCTCAGGAACCGGTGCAGGTTCCTGGGCAGGACTTCGGCGGGATAGGACGCCCACCAGGACGGCTGCTTGGCCTGCTCCACCTCTGCGAGGAAGCCCGTGATCTCTTCCGCAGTGGCTCCGTACAGGTCGAGCAGTTTTTCGATCGTCGTCCGCGGAGGGTTGGACTCGCCGATCTCCCAGCGGCGCACAGTGTGTGGCGTGACACCGACGGCCTGGGCCGCATCGGACCGGCTGATCCGCGGGGCAGCCTGCATGCGCCAGTCCGTGAGGCGCTTCGCCAGGACTGACTGAAGTGTTGTGGTCGCTTTCGGCGCAGCCAACTTTCCCCCTTCCGAAGTGGTCAGAGTCTGGCACAAGCGATGTGTACATTCCAAGCTGCAATTTACACATCGGCAGTTGCAGCTTGCGATGTACATGATGGATAGTATGGGTCCGGAGACGATCACCGGCGCCAACAACCCGCCCACGCAGGCGCGTTAGGGCATCCCGCAGCCGGCGTGTGGCCCCGTCGCGGCGCTTTGATGCGCGGCTGCTGCTCCGCAGCGGCGCTGCTGGACTTCGACAAGAACGAACCGCAGTCTGTCGAGAGGAACGCTTCGCCGCAGAACGAGCCGGACGCACAGCGGCATGCAACGCCGTGCCGCGCCGACCTGCGGGGTCCCAGGTCGGCGCGGCAGTCGCGGCCATGGCCGGCCGAACCAGAGGGGGCGATTTGACGAGCGACGTCGATCGGGTGGGGGATGGACCGAGGTACGCCGATGAGCTGACGGCCGACGTCGTATGGGAGATCGGCGACTTCCTGCTTTCCCGACTGGAGCGAGCGGCACGTGCTCACCCGTCATACAGCGAGGAGGGCATCACGGCCTCGGCGCTCGCAGAGGCAGTAGCCACGTTGGTTCTCACCTTGGAGTGGTCCATCACCGGCGAAACGCCCGGCCGTACCCGTATCCCGATCGGGGTTCCGATGCCTCCAATGTCCACTGCGCTGGAGCGCCAGGTGCGAGCGGAGGTGCGGCTGGATCGCCTCCGGGACGATTGGAACCGTCTGTGTGTCCTCGCCGGCTACTGGCGCTCTGCACCTGGCTATCAGGACGCCCGCTGGTGCAAGCTCGATTTCCGTGACGCCGAGCATGAGCGTTGGTACCACCAGCAGCTGTCCCACCGTCATCCGGAGAGAGACAGTGCGTGAGTCGGAACGACTTCGCCCTTGGTGGGCTTCTCGACCGGACGCCGCCGGAGCAGTCGCGCTCCGCGCCGACGGGGCAGCTCGCCCGGCCGATGTCCGAGACCGGTGTCGATCCCGGCATCGACCGGGCCCTGCTCCTGTCCGTGCCCCCATCCGCGCGCAGGCGAGGTGACCAGGCGCGCCGGACCTGGCCGGCTAGCGGCGCCAGAACCGCCAGGACCGGCGCTGTGCCGGCGCGGGCGCAGGAGCGGCCTCGGGCTGAACCGGGTCCCTGGGGGCCTGCGGAGCGGCCGCCGAAGGAGCCGCCTGTCGGCGGGGCTTGAATTCGACGGGCAGGCTGGTCAGTCGGCGGGACATCCACGTGCCCACCACCTGCAGGTGGTCATCGGGGATGGACAGGGTCGCATCCGGGACGCGCTCCAGCAACAGGTCGATGCCGGTCTCGGCGATGGCCCGGCCCAGGTCCTGGCCCGGGCACTCGTGGGCGCCGGCACCGAAGGACAGGTGTGAGCGGTTGCCGTGAACGGGCTTGTCGGGGTCGTTGCGGATCACCGGATCGACGTTCCCGGCGGCCAGGCCGAGCATCACCATGTCACCCGCGGCGATCTGGGTGCCGCCGACCTCGATGTCGCATGTCGCCCAGCGGGTCGGGACGACGGCGAGCGGGGGGTGGTCCCACAGGACCTGCTCCAGCGCGTCCGGCAGCGTCATCTGGCCGCCTGAGAGGTTGCCGCGGAAACGGGAGTCGGTCAGGACCATCCGCAGTGTGTTTGCGATCAGGTTCGCCGTGGGCTCCAGCGCACCGACCAGGATCAGCCGCAGGTGCTGGCGGACCTCCTCGTCGGTCAGGCCCTGCGGATGGGCCAGCAGCCGGCTGGCCAGGTCGTCACCGGGTTGCAGTTTCCGGCTCTCCACCAGATCGTGCACGGTATCGACCACCAGCTGGTTGCCGGCCAGAGCGGCCTCGCCACCACTGATCATGTCGGAGACGGCCGCTCCCACCGACAGGGCGGCGGATTCGGGTATGCCCAGCTGCTGGGCGACTACGAACGCGGGCAGCTTCCGCGCGAAGTCGGCGACGAGGTCGGCCTTGCCTTCCCCGGCGAAACCGTCGATGAGGCGTACCGCGTACCGGGTGATGTAGCGGCGCAGGCGATGCCGGTTCACCCCGGCCAGGCTCTCCGTCACCGCTTCCCGCAGACGGGCGTGCTCCGTCCCGTCGGTGAGCGCCACCAGCGGCTGCCACGCCGTGATGGGCCGCAGGGGCGAATCAGGGGCGAGAGTTCCGTTGCGGATCGCCTGCCAGTTGCGGGAGTCGGAGGAGAAGTTCCTGGAGCGCATCACCTCGAGGTTCTCCCGGTGCCCCAGTACCAGCCAGGCGGGCACGTCTCCGTACAGGCGTACGGGAGCCACCTCGCCGTGCTCGGCTCGGAGCTGTTCGTACAGGGCGTACGGCTGTGCTTCCGCCTCGGCGCCGTAGAGCCGGCGCACGCCGTCAGAGGCCGCGGCGTGCATGGGGCAGCCACGAGCGGCAGCGGCCGAGGCGGTGGTGGTATCGGGGGATTGCATGGTCGCGTTGCCTCCGGGCAGGGGCGGGGCTCTGGAAGGCTTGGGGTGAGCCCCCACTGAGAGTGACGAGGAGTCAGCGACGTGCAGCATACCGTCGAGTGGCGCCCCACCGGAGCGCAGGTCTCCGCCTCAACTAGGACAAGCGGTTGTGTACTTGGCCGAGAATGATCTTGTGTGGAAGGCCGTGGTACTGATTCATGGAGCCGCTGGGCTCTCGGGGGTACGGCAGGGGGATCCTGGTCCGCGTAGCCCCGACAGGAAGGACCACTTGGCATGTCGTCAGTATCCGAAGAGCAGTCCGTCACATCCCTCACGTCCGTTCCGTGTGCACCAGGAGCCATGCCCCTCCTCGGTCACGCTCTGGCCTTGTGGAGAGACCCGCTCGGCTTCCTCTCCTCACTGCGAGGCCACGGAGAGCTCGTGCGGGTCAACCTGGGAACCATGCCGATGTATGTGGTGACCACACCCGAGCTGGTGCACGAGGTCACCGTCCGGCAGGTGAACAGCTTTGAGAAGGGCCGCTTCTTCGACAGGCTGAGGCCGCTGGCCGGCAACGGGCTCGCCAACTCCGACGGCGAGTTCCACCGCACACACCGCCGCATGATCCAGCCGATGTTCACCCGCGACCGCATCGCCGGCTACTCCGAGATCATGAGCAGCAGCGCCCTGGCACTCGCCGAGTCCTGGAAGCCCGGCGATGTCATCGACCTGGAGCCGGCCATGGCGGGCTACGCCGTGGAGACCCTGTCCAGGACGCTGTTCTCCTCCGAGATTGGCCTTCCGGCTGTCAACGCGGTCCGGGAGCACCTACCCGTGCTGCTCACGAACCTCCTGGTCCGCGCGGCCTCCCCGAAAATCCTCGACCGGCTCCCCATACGTGCCAACAGACAATTCGACCGTGCGGCCGCCGAGCTCCGCGCGGTCATCGACGAGGTAGTGACCCGCGCACGTGCGGCAGATCCCACGGGCCGCGACGACCTGCTGTCGCTGCTGCTGACGGCCCAGGATCCCGACAGCGGAACGAGGCTGTCGGACCAGGAGGCGCGGGACGAGCTGGCCACGATTCTTTTCGCGGGTGCGGAGACCACCGCCGCCACCCTCGCCTGGACCTTCCACGAGCTCGCCTCCCGACCCGACGTGGAAGAGGAGGTCGTTGCCGAGATCCGCAAGGTCGTCGGTGGCGGCGCCGTCACCGCACTGCATGTGCCCCGGCTGGAGGTCCTGCGCCGCGTCATCGACGAGGTGATCCGGCTGCACGGCGTCACGCTTCTGATGAGGCGGACGACCGAGCCGGTGACCCTGGCGGGAGTCGCCCTGCCGCGCGGTACCGAGGTGGCCTTCAGCCTGTACGCGCTGCACCGCGACCCCGGCCTGTACGACAACCCCGACCGGTTCGACCCTGACCGCTGGCTTCCCGAACGGCAGGCCGCCGGGCCGGGCCGCCGCGCCTACATCCCGTTCGGGGCGGGCAACCGCAAGTGCATCGGCGACCTGTTCGTATGGACAGAGGCGACGATCGCCATCGCGACGATCCTGGACCGCTGGAAGCTGGTCCCGGTCGCCGGGCATACGCCGCGGGAGGTCGCCTCAGCGGTGGCACACGCGGACTCCATTCCCATGACTGTGGTCGCCCGCGAGTGACGTGCCGGCAAGCGTCTCCCGTTGAGCTTCCGGCCAGCGGGACTCGGCCGTCCGGTCAGCCTCGCATACCGGAGAGGCCGAGCGGCTGAGCCGCTCGCAGGGGCCGGCCGGCCGGCACCACGTCCCACCACCACGACACCGCGTCGATACCCAAGGGCTCAGGGCTGTCGTCCGTCGGTCTCGTGGCGAAGGCCGTGGGGAGATCGGCGGGGTCGTTTGGGGTGGTGTACCGGACCGATGTGACGCCCCAGTCCAGAGACCCGCGGACGAAGCTCCGCAGGCCGGCCGTGTACTGCCGCATCTGCGGACTGCCCACTGCAGAGAGGTGGTCGGTGAGGTGCATGAATGCGCCCAGTACACGGTCACGCTGGGCGATGGCCCGGTCCATCGCCTCCTGCGGACCGAGCCCCTCCTCCTCCAGGACCCGCAGAACGTTCAGGTGGTAGCCGTCCGCTGACCGCTCCTTGTGGTCGGAGAGAATGTCGTTGTCCCACGTGATCACGAACGACGCCATCTCCTCGGCAGCCCGGACGGACTTGTCGTCGCGCTCGCTGAGCGGCAGCTCATATCCGTGCCCCATCTCCAGCAGCGGGAAGATGACCGTCGTCGCACCGTCATAAAGCCGCATCAGGGTGTAGTCCGACAGGACCGGGACCGTGTTCGCACGGCGATGGGACGCCTCCCATACGACGGACAGGGCGTACTCGCGCAAGTTGGCGACCCAGCGGGCGGCCTGACTGTCCGTCCCGTACATGTCCACGCGGGCCCGCAGGTCCCGCAGCCCGCTTGCCAGCGGATCGTCGAGCAGCAGGGGAGCCTCGGGATTCTGTGCCACCCGCAGCAGCCGATGCATCGTTCCTGCAAGATCTCCTGGACGCTGGCCGAGAGGGCCTTCCTCGCAATAACCGTCGTCGACGCCGAACAGCCACATCACGAAATCCGCGACAACCCTGACGACTTCCTCGCGCCCATGCGGCAGGATCCGGGCCGCGAAAACGCCGATCTCGTGCCGAACCAGCCGGCGGCGCAGGTCGACGGACCCTATCTGGAACGTCTCCGCCCAGTCGGCGGTCTGTGCGTTGACTTCTGCGTGACAGGGGTGGATGGCAGGCGGTATGGGGGAGAACAAGGGCGGGACGGCAATCACGAGTGGGGGCTCCTCTGTCGCGGGTGACGAAGGCCTGCGCCGCGTGGCCCAGGCTTCACACCCGTTTCTGCACCTCGACTCGCGATCATGCGGCATGAGCATGGCTCGATCCAGTGGGGCGATCCGAGCAAATGCACCAAGCAGGCCCATGCTTCCGCTTGAATGCGCAACCCCCGGGTCAGGCCGACGGGGGAGTGGGCCCGCTTTGCGCCTCTGGCGCATGATTGACCGCTATCGCCAGCAGGATCGTTCGCAGCGCACTGGCACCGCCGTACGCCCGCGCTGCGGATACGGCGCGTTTGCGATCCGACGGCTCGTCCCGCCAGACGGCATTCAGGAAATCCTCAGTGAGGGCGTAGAGCATCTCCATGTCCTCACAGCCCGCGAGTTGCCGATGGATGCGCTTCTCAAGCTCCTTCCGGTCCTCGGGTGTCAGGGCGGTGCCCGTGGTCACCTTCGCGTACGCGTTGCGGGCGGATGGAGCCGCGTTCTCGACGATGTCCTGTGCCATCAGGAACGTCACGTGCTCTTCGCCGTCCTCACCCCAATTGCGGGCAACCTCACCCATCAGCATGTCCACCATGCGGTGCTCCCGCAGAGCGGCACAGCCGATGATGTCGTCAGCGATCGAGCGTAGTCTCAGGCGGTCCGCGGAGCTCAGCGTCACGGGTGGAGTAAACCTCTCTATTTACGGAGTGCAGGCCGTCGGCCCGCGGCTGCATCAGGGCTTGACGTTCAAGCTGCGCTAGGCCGTCGAAGACCGGCGCGCCTCCAGCAGCACGTCACGACCGAGTTCCACGCAGTACATGTGAAGCAGCTCGGACAGGCCCTTGGGGACAGCGTGATGCTTGACGGAGTCAACCGTGGCCCCGAGATCGTCAAGCAGCGCGTCGATGACAGCCGCGGTCTGAACTGGTGTTCCTTCCCAGCGGTGCCCGGCCAGCTGTTCGGAAGAGCTACAGGGGACGGGATAGACACGGCCGCGGGTGGTCGTGATCCAGACGGTGTGGTACAGGGGCGCGGAGGCGAGTGCCTCCCCGTCGGCAGGGAGAGACAAAGGGGCGTAGAACCGCCAAGTGCGATTGCCGTCTGCGCCGTCCGGGCTGCGCAGGACGGGCATGCCGGTCATGTTCTCGCGCACGCAGAAGTCGTCCATTTCTTGCCCTTCGTTGCTACATAAGGTCCAGTCTTCCATGCAGGTTGCCGAGGAGCCGGGTAGCGCCTTCCATGGCTCCCGGGGGTGGGATGCGAGTACGCATCGGGGAAAGCAGGCGCTAGTCAGGGTCTGCTGCGGCCGGTGGGTCGGACTGCTGCGGGCCTGCCGGCGCTGGGTGGTTCACGGCCTGCAGTTCATGCATGCGCCGAGTGCTCTCCACCTCAGCCGCCCGCCAGGCCTGCCGCTGCGCGGCACGGGCCGCTTCCCGCCCGGCGTGCTCGGCGTACGCGTCAGCCAGCATCGTGTCCCAACGGGCTGTCGCCCTGAGCCGATCGGCCTGGGCGGCGTACTCCGCCGCCATCTCGGCCCGCAGGCCGGCCACGGCCCGTTCGATCACCTCGGCCTCGGCCTGGGCATGGCACTTCCAGCACAGGCCGTCCTCAGGCCGGGTGCCCTTCCCGGTCGCCTCACACGGCCGGCCCCTGTCGTCCGTGCCCTCGCACTCCCACCACACCGCGGTCGGCGCAGCCGCCCAGGGGCCGGGAACGCGCCCCTGCCGTCGGGAGGCCCGGTGCCCAGCCCGGCGTTCCTCGCACTTGGGGCAGACGTCCTGAGGGCCCAGGTGTATCCGGGCGCCGTCCTCGCACATAGGGTCCGGGCAGTCCGTGGACGGCCGGACCAGGCCGACCGCCACGCCGACCGCGGAGGAGATCCCCTTGCCTCCGCGGGCCGCGTCCATGGCGTAGCCGTGGTTCCACCACCGGCGCCGCACCCGGTCTGCCAGCTGCTCGGCGGTCCGGCCGCCGTCCAAGGCGGCCAGGATGGTGTCCCGGAGCACGGCCGGGCGGTGCTTCGGCAGCAGCAGGGCCAGGGCCTCGGGCCAGGCAGCCTCCACCTCGGCCACGGAGGCGGCCTGCTCGGCCGACATACGGGCGCGGCCGGTCCTCGTGCCCTTCGCCGACCGAGCCCCCGGGGTCGGCGCGCCAGCGCCGCAGGACGCGGCTGAGCCGCCCGCGCCCGCCCGCGCGCTACTACCCGCACCAGCCCTACGGGCGTCACCAGCGGCTCGCGCCGCAGGCGCTTGATCGTCTTCTGTTGTCTTCTGGCTGACAGTCTTCTTAATGACTCCCGCGTTCCCCGACACCCGGGAATCCCGGGAGTCGGGAGCGACCTCGTCAATTGAACCGTTCTCGCAGGTCAGCCCCGACTCCCGGGAATCCGGGAGTCGGGGAACGATGATGTTGAGCTTGCCCGCAGGCTTCTCCCCCGCCAGCTTTGCCCGGCGCTTCGCGGCCGCGGCCAAGGCCTTGGGTGTCGGCTCAATCAGCTGCACCTGCCGAACATCGGGCTCACGTTCGACCGACTCCAGCAGCGCCGACACCTCCGCGTCCGTGGCCGGGGTGTCGTACACCACCACTTCGGTGGACCATGCGTTGCCTTTCCAGGCCATGATGCGGATCTTGACGACGTACCGGGACACCTGGAGCTGTCCCATGGCGCCCGCGAGCCCGTCACGGCCGTAGCCGTACTTCCGGGCGATCGTCGCCAGCTGGATGTCCCACCCGTCCTGGTGCCGGATCAGGACCGCCAGCAGTCCCAGGGCCTCGAGGTCCATGGCCACCGCGTCGTCGATGGTGTCGTTGGGGACTGCCGCGAACCGTGCCGGCCGTCCGCTGCGCTTCTTCACTGGCTCACCCCGGCTCGGGAGGGCGCGCTGGTGTGGCCTGGGAAAGCAGACAAGGCGAGGTGGACGGATGTGCTGAAGTCTGGGCGCTGCACGAGGGCATTCCCCCTTAGGGCGAACGCGTGGGGATGCACCATGCGCGGGTACGGCGCAGCGCGGCCGCTCCGGAATGCGGATGTCGGCCTCGCGTCGTACCTGTGGCGGAGCCGACGCGGTTGCGCACGCCGGCTGGAGCATCCACAGCGAGTGGGTTTGGGTTCATCGCTGGTGGAGCAATGACTCGGGGCGAGAGTCGGCGGCCGTTCCTTCTGCAAAAGGAGAGCGGCCGCAGATATGTCAGAGGAGAGGCTGGTGTTGCGGGCCGGCCTCTCGGGCGGTGTGGGGACCGCCGCCCCGGTCAGGGGGTCTTGGACGGTGCGGCAGCGATGCCACACCCCGTACGCTGGCCATGAGCGCACCTCTCCGTCGTTGGTCCAGGTGTGCGTCCGTCGGCCCGGGCGGCCACCCGGAAGACGGACCGACAGGCCCGTTCCGGGCCTGTTTGGTTTTCAGGGGAAGGCTGTCCCCTCCCTCTATCCGATCACAGGCACCGTATCGACTGCTTCGCAGGGTCAACCAACCCATCCCGCTTCTTCTCAGGTGCTGATGAGGGCGCGTCAGCCGCGACCCTAAGGAGGGTGGATCAGGTGGGAGGTCATGGCAAGAAGTACCCTTCGCGCTTGCGGTCTTCCATCGCCGCCTCGGCCGCGGAGGCTTTTGCCGACCGCGGTTACGACTGCGACAAATATGCGTTATGACTGGTACAGATCAACCAGCGGTCCCCTTACGCGCCATCTTCGGCATGATGCCGCACCGTGCGCCTGACCATGATGGTGAGCTTCAAGACACCTCACGATGCCAACGCGTCAAGCTGACCTTGGATTGGCGCGGGGGTGGTCGAACGGACGGGATCATCCAACGCGAGAATCAGGCCATGGTCATGGCAAGGCGCTTGTATGCCTCTTCTCCCGTGGTGGACGGTCTGCCGTTGCTGGCAGAGCCGGAGTTCTGGGCCGCCCACCTGGTCGAGACTATGAGGTTCGCAGGTTGAGTCCTTCGGTGTTGATCCGGCGGACGTCGAGGCCATGCTGGAGCGCCTGAGCGACAAGGCCGCGTGGCCCATGTTCCGGATCCCGCTCGCGGGCGGGCACAGCATCGTCTTGCACTACAACAGCGGTGAGGAGTACACCTCCACCGACTACTTCATTGCGACACCGTAGACCGGCCCGCGACGATGAAGGCGGTCACCTGGGAGTTCGGGTGACCGCCTTCATCGTCTAACTGCAGCTAAGAGCTCTTCAGGCTCTCCGCGCCACCCGGGCCGCGTGAGGCGAGCCTGGCAAGCTGGCCCCGTGACCGGGGCGCGGGGTGGTTCCCCGATCACGCGCCGCATACCCGCATCGAGCCCTTCGCCCATTCAGGCGATGGGAGCTCGGAGCCGTCATCGGTTCAGTCCGGGCGCCGGTGGCCGGCGTTGGCCGCCAGGCCGCCATGCGTCTCCGGCTGGCGGCTACCCAAAAAGCCTAGCTGGGTGTCGCGTCCCGGATCTGGTCTCTCCGGCTCCGGGGCGGACGGCCGATGCGTGCATACGAGGCTCAGGCTCTTCTCGTCCCTTGTATTGCCCCATGATCCTGCCCCTCCACGCTCGGGGCATCCCTGATCTGATTTTGAAAGAGCTGAACATGCAGACCAGTACGCGTTTCAAGGCAGCCCTCGCGGCTGGCGTCATCGTCTTGGGCCTCGCCACCCCGGCGATGGCCGGTACGTCGAAGGTCAGTGGCGGCACCTGGTACTTCGGTACCAACAGCAGCGACTTCGTTTACTCGAACTACTACCACCCCGACCGGTGCCACGGCTCTTCCGCGAAGGGCAAGTACCTCGCCCAGAGCGGCAACGTCGACAAGGACAAGACGTCCTATGCGTCGGCACCGGAGGCGATGTGGGGCAACGAGTCGTACTACCGTTCCAACTGCGAGTGAGACACCGCATGGCTTCGGATGCGTCGGATGTTCCGTAGCCGCTTCGACCGTGTGGGGCCTGGCAAGCCGGTCCCCACACGGTCGGCCCCATCGACGGTCTTCTCCGCGGCCGTCCCAGCGCATGCTCCCCCGACCACTCCGACCTAGGTATTCGATTGCTGCACCGAGGTATCAAGTTCGTCTACGCCGCCGTGTTCGCGTTCTCCGCACTGGTGGCGTTTCTGTTCGTGCGGGGACTGGACGAGGACTACGTACTGGGTCACTCGGCTGTGGTCTGGGTACTCGACTCCGACGATTCCGCCAGCGGTTCCGACGTCGCGCGCGGCGTGGCGGCCTTTGCCGCCGAGCACAAGGTCACGGTGGCCCGTGAGGTGCCCGATCTGCGGAATCCCGATGGTCTTCGGCACCTGTACCTCGCCACCGGCGCCCCGAATTCGGTAGCAGCGTCGTGGCTGAAGGAGGGCTATCCGGCGTTCGGCCGGGACCTCCACACCGAGGTCCATCCCCTCGCCGAGATCGGGCAACGGGATCCGCGTGGCTACTACTACGTGTTCGGGCCGCCGGCGGCATCCGATGCGCTGGTAGCCAAGTTCAAGAACCTCGGTCTGCGAGCGAGCATTCACCACCCGCTCTCCTTCGAAGAACTGACCCCCTTCTACGCGGACAGCACCCTTGTCTTGTCCTTCGCCGTGGTCGCCCTGGCCGCCATCACCATGACCGGTGCAAGTGTTCTGCTCAACGCGAAGGCGTAGGGGGTGCTGCGCCTGCAGGGCAGGTCATTCACGGACATCCTATTCCGAGATCTCCGCCAGTTGGCCGGGTTCGCCACGATCGCTGCCACCGCGGTGGCAGCCGGTGCCCTGGTCGTCCTAGCCCTCTACAAACGGCCTGGCCTGGCTTGGCCTTTTCGCCTCGGTGGCCACAGGCATCGCCGGCCTCCTCGTCCTTCTGATCCTCGCCGCCCACGCGGCCATGCTCGCCCTGACGTTCAGGACCGACGTCCTGCGCGCCCTCAAAGGCGAACTACCGGCCCGGGCTGCATCCACTTCCGCCTACCTGGTGCGGGTACCCGCTCTCCTGCTCGCCTTCAGCATCGCCACCTCCACCGTGCTCGCGGCCCAGGACGTACTCTCCCGCCAGGACAGTCGCGAGCTCTACGCCAAGGTGGGTGACACCGCCGCCATCCGTCTCAACGGCAGTCTGGGCGAAGAGGACACCAAGACACTGGAGGCCAAGGTGGGGCAGTGGCTGCGCCAATCCGACGCAGCAGGGGAGCTCATCGTCGCCGGCCGCCGGGACCTCCAGGACCTCGCCCCGGGCGCTGGCCTTCCCCAGGGCGAAATGCTCATCGTCAACGAGACCTTCCTCGACCGACAACCCTTCCTCGATCCGGCAGGCCTTCGCTACGCCCCCGCCCCGAAGGACGGCAAATCTCCGGACTCCCGCCCGGTGCGGCTCATCGTCCCTGCCTCTCTGAGCCGGCATGCACCGACCATCGCCGCCGAGATACCCGGAACCCTCAGCCCGGGCCACCGCGAACGGATCAAGGCCGACCAAATCGAGACGCTCCTGGCGGCGGACGGCCAGCAGGTCTTCGGTTACAACGCCGGGGAGCAGGTACACACGGCGGCACGCAACAACAAGGAAGACCGCTCCCTAGTACACGATCCGGTTCTGCTGGTGGTCCCCAACGGGTCGGCGTACCTCACCAACAACGCCTACACCTCGTTCGCGACGCAGGGAGGTGTGGTCTTCCCGGACCCGCTCGACCGTACCGTACCCACTGCACCAGGTCAGGGGCCCACCTCTCCGCCCTGGAGCCGCTGGTTATTCCAGCATGCCGCGGGCGGTATCGGGCCGGCAGTGGATGCAGGCGGTGACACCCTTGAGCAGACCCACCTCGTCCGGCGCCGGACTCGTCCACCCCCGGGCCGTCGCCTCCGTCGTAGGCCGGTCACTGCCGATTTCATGACCGATCCGGCCGAAGGGCGCCTCCCGCGCGGGGAGGCGCCCTTCGCTGTCAGGGGGCGATCCCGGCCCCTGGCGGGGCCGTCAACCGAGGGGCGGGGATCTCAGCGGCGGCTGTCCTCGGCGATACGCCGGGCGTTGTCCATGTCAGCGGCGGTCTGGGCGGTACCGCCGCCGTTGACGAGCAGGTAGACGCGCGCCTCGTCGGCGATGCCGGTGCACGTGCGGTCCTCGCCGACCTGGACCATGGCGCGGGAGTCGACCATGCGCTGGCCGACCTTGGTCAGGCCCTGGTGCCGGACGTACGGCCCGTCGGCGGTGTCCTCGGTGGTCTCCGCCAGATCCGGGTCGAATCAGGAGGCGGGCACCGCGAACTCGCCGGTGAACCAGAGCCGGGCGGTGGTGATGCGCTGCTGGTCGACGCGACCCGTCTACGGAGCAGTCGTCCAGGTCCAGCAGGCCGGCGCGGCGAAGTTCGGCCAGCAGGGTGGCCTGCAGGCGAGGCCAGACGCCGGCCTCGGTCCAGTCCCGCAGCCGGCGCCAGGCCGTTACTCCGGAGCAGCCCACGGTCTCTGTGGGGACATCGCGCCACGCGACACCGGGCCGCAACACGTACATGACGCCGGCGAGTGCTGCCCGGTCGGGAATACGCAGCCGCCCGGGATAGCGGCGGCGTCGTTCGGGAGCGGGCGGCAACAGCGGGGCCACCCGCTCCCACAGGGCGTCAGGAACAAGATCAGCACGCACCCCGGACACCCTGTCGATCAAGATCGCCGAACACAAGACCCGCGACTCAAGTCATTCTGAAACGATCAGTAAGCCCGACGTCTCGCTGCGAGGTCGGGGCGACGTTTGCGTCGAGGCCTGGGACGACGAGAAGCCCGTGCAGTGGTGGACTCTCACCGATGCGGTCGTGGTGGCCTATCAGCCCCACTCGCTCGATCCGGAGAGGTACGACATCATGCTCGGCGCCGGCGTCAGGAGCGAGGAGAGCTTCTTCGAACTGCTTGCGGCGCCGCGCTTCGAGCTCTTCGCGGGAACGACGGTCGCTGCGGCAAGTGCAGGCCGATGCTCCGCCGTGGACGGCCTGTTCAAGGCGCGAGCGGACCCGGCCCCCGTTCCGATAGAGCTGATCGGCTGCGAGCCTGCGGAGCCCCTGCTCGCGGCGCTGCGGCGACCGCGTCGGTGGGAGGGGGACTGGGCCTACCTCCTGGTGCTGGATCGTCATGGAGCCGTGATGGCCTCCCGCACCGTGGGCCTGGCCATCACCGGAGCGCGACCGTCCATGCTCGGCGGCACGCTCGTCGACATCACCCTCACCGAC
This sequence comes from Streptomyces sp. NPDC043680, assembly GCF_056436685.1. NCBI lineage: Bacteria > Bacillati > Actinomycetota > Actinomycetes > Kitasatosporales > Streptomycetaceae > Streptomyces > Streptomyces sp. NPDC043680. The sequence goes on from NZ_JBWKCE010000018.1 coordinate 105,911, forward strand.
GGCGGCGACGAGCGGTCATCGCTGGCGGCCCGCCCGATCTGGGCGGAGTGGTACCAGGGCCCGCCGACAGAGCCCAACCTGTTCGGGCGCCCTACGACTCGCAGGGCAGGGCCGAATGGTTGGACCTCACCACTCGTGCCTGGCGGGTGCCCGCGCCCCGGCCCGATCGGTCCGGCGGTGAGTACCATCTCGACGGCCGGTCGTCACGGACGTTCCCGGGCTGCACTGCGCGATCGCCGAGGCCCTGCTCGGGCCCGGCCGCTACTACGGCCGGGAGTGGAACGCCCTCAAAGACTGCCTGGGCGGTGAATTCGGAGTGACCCCGCCCTTCACCCTGACCTGGCACGACTCCGAGATCGCCCGCCGCGCACTGGCGGGCGTTGTGGAGGATCCGCAGGGCCAGCTCTCCTACTTCGAGGAGACCGTGCAACTCCTCGAACGGCGCGGCGTCACGGTCGTGCTCCGGTGAGCCGCTGGCACCCGACTGAACACGGCTCCGGGACGGGCTGCGCAGGCTTCAGTTGTCGGGTTGCTCGGATGGGGATTCGCCCCGGACGACCCCGCCATTGGAACTGCACCCACTGCAATAGAGGTCCCCTTCGACGAGCACGGCACAGGGTTGGGCAGGGCCCTGAGCACACGCACCCGAAGGCCCGCCGCCTACCCGTCCAGCCAGCTCAAGGGGTCGCTCTCGGGGACCCCTCCCTCCGTGAGGCATGTGAAGGTGAGCGAAGTACCCAGAGATGCCAACTCGGACAGGACGCCAGGGCGCACAATCAGCCTGGACCCGGTCTCCGCTGTGCCGGCGATGTCCACATGCACTGCATAACCGTCCCGCTGGAGCGCCAGCAGGCTTTCCCGCCTGGGGCGGAGCTGGGCGACCAGAGTGAGGACCTGCAACTCCAGCGCATCCTCCTCACCCCCGCTGACCCTCCACGTCCAGCGGTCCACTGCCGTCTCTACTTGAGAGCATCCAGTCAACAACTCCGGCACCAGTCCCACGGCCGATGAAACGCGGTGCGCGTCGACCTCTTCCTTGTCGACCACCAGCGCGACGCGCACGGCTCGCCAATTGTCACGCATACTCATTAGACCCTCTATTCCTCTGCCGTGTCACCGGGCGTTCATGTTGGGTGTCACTGTCAAGGGGACACCCAGCTGAGCAATTCGGGAAAACAACGGAGCGGGAACCAGGAATTGTGACCCGTGGTCCGCGAAACCGTGGACCTCCAGATGCACCTCGAAGCCTTCTGCCTGCATTGTTCGCAACTGCGAGGCGCATCCCTCCGTCGCGGACAGAATGTGCTCCAACTGCTCGGCAGTGTCGCGGGTGGTGTGTTCATCGCACGTGAGTCGCCACCGGCCGTCGATGTCACCCGGCGGTCCCCAGCGGTCTGCCCCTGGCGGACGGACAGCGGTCGGTTGCAGACCGAGCCGTGTCGATACCGCGTCAGGGTCGAGATCATTCTTTTTGATGACGAGAGATACGCTCGTAAGGCCCCATGGAAGGGCCGTCCGCTGCGAACCGACACTCACCTTACTCAACCATCCTTTCATTTTGGCCATTCTACTTGAATTCACGGCAGGCGGCCCAGTGGACATCTCCCATGTTTTCCTTAAGGAGTTCCGAGAGCATGGTTCTGCGTGAGACGGTCGTCGAATCCTTTGACCCGGGCCGGGAGCAGTGGCTGCGCGCGGAACGAGCGGTTGGCCTACGCATCGACCAACTGCTCGCAGCGCAGCGCGATGCCGCGCACCCGGGCCCGCTGGAAGCCGAGCGGCTTGCCTGGGCCGTATGATCCCTGCTCAGGAGGCTTGCCCACACTTGCGGGGTTCGGCCTGGTGGAAGTCATGAACTGCACTGCCGGTTCCTCAACTGGCGGTAGGTCAGGGCAGGCAGGCCGGCCGCTGTGCGGGTCGTGCAGGATCGTCGCCCATTCGGCCAGTTCCGGCGAGACGCCAAAGTCCATGTCCACGCTGCCGAGGAAGCCCGTGGACACGCGCATGCCCAGCAGGGCCATCTCGTACCGGCTGGCGAGCACGGCGCCGACCCCCACCGGCATGTCGGCTCCGTGACGCCCTTCTGGACAGGAGCGAAGGTAGTGGTGATGTCGCCGGGCAGGGGCTCCAGGAGCAGCGTGACCCTGGCCTGCGCGTGGAAGTCACCGACGGCCGCGGTCGCGCGGATCCAGGCGTCGGAGACCGGAACCGGGGTGCCAGCCGAATAGCGAGAACGTTCACAGCGGGGGACATCCTGAGTAGGGAGATCTACGAGGACACCTGAACCGGTCGTCGCTGCGTGCCCGAGGGCCCCCACGAGCGAACGGCGGGGGCCTCGGGGACGGTCGGTCAAGGTTTGGCGGCGATCTGCTTGCTTACCTCGTTGCGGATGGTGGCCACGGTTGCGGCGAAACTGTCGAGGTTGATAGAGGCCGGCGGAGTGTCGAAGCCGACGCTTCCGGCGACGGCGACGACCGCTGACTCGTCTGCCCAGGTGCATTCAGGTTCCAGGCTGACGAACGACTGGCCGGCCTCATGACGCCTCTTTGTCACGCGGCACGACAGAGGTTCGCCGCCGGAGGGGGTGATAGCGCGCGGGCCGACGACCGTTTCCTGCGGGAATTCCCATCGGCGGTCCAACGTGGCCAGCATGTGAGTACGCGCCTGTACCGGGCTGAGCACGAACCCTTGCACACCAGTGACGGTCAGGATGTCCGCGGCCTTGTTCCTATCGGGACTGGAGGGTCCCTCGTAGGCCGCGAAGACGGGGACCGGGCTGTCGATCCAGTCGGAGAGGCCGCGGGCGAGGGCTTGATCAGGCTCGGCGTGCTCCGTCTCGTTGTACTTTCCCATGAGCAGGGTGGCTGGCAGGACCACCCGGTAGGGACCGGGCTGCGAAACGGCCTCGGGCTTCCCGCCCCAGCTGCCTGGCCCGGCACTCGGGTCGCCGCTGCCGCAGGCTGTCAAGACGCTTACCGTCATCGCGCATATCGACAGCCGTCCCCAGTGCTTCACTTCGTACCCCCGTTGCCCCTCTGTTCTTGATCAAGAACACCCTGTCACGAAAGCCGTGACGGGGTGATCGGTCTCGTACCCAACCCGCATACCTGGGGGTCAGGCGCTTGGACAGGTTCCGACGCTCCCGCCGTTGGGCCGCCGTCACAAGATCCCCCTCGCTCCGGACGCAGAGATCACAGGCATCATCGTCCAGACCGTCTCCGGGCAGGTACCTCAGATCCTCCTGGACTGATGGCCCGAACTCGTGGGTGAGGATCTCGCCGACCAGGTGCAGCCGGCCATGCTGGGCGCCCGAGGGCGCGAACTGTGCACGGTTGCGGTATCCGTCTGGGCCCGGGACGAGGCTGTACGCCGCGCGCCCCAGACCCTGGAGAGAATCCAGGAAGTGATCGGCCCCGAGTGCACCATCGTCAGCTGGTCACCCAGCTCGCTCCTGCCCGTCGTCGTTCTCATTGCGGGATCGCCCTCCTTCACCGATCGCCCGAGGCTCGAGGACACACTGCTGCAGACCTGGCACGACACCCGTGAGGCGGTCGGGATCGAGCACACACTGGTCTTGGAGCACGGGTGCGAGACGACAGTCGACCGCCTCGTACACGAATGGGCAGCATCCCTCCTCCGCCTCGATGCCGACGACTTCCCCGTCTCGTCTCCCATGCCGGCCGACACCTCGACGCACTACGGCCAGGCACACCACCTCCGGGACCAGCAGATGATCGACAGACGCCCTGCACTGTGCCTGGCATTCGCCTGCCGGTCCGATGAGGTTCTGCCGTGGGAAGAGCGCGCAGCGAAGGCCGGGATCCCCATCCAACGCTGTGTATCCGAGGGCGAGTAACTGCAGCTGACGGGGTGACGTCGCGACGGGCCCGTCCGGTGCTCTGCCACCTTCAATTCGGCGGAAGAGAACGACAACACGGGATCCCCCGTGGATCTTTGTCAGTCCCCGTACCGTGGTAGGGAGACACGTTTGGAGGAGCCCTTGAGCGCCCACACCGAGCACGTGCCCGCACCGCCCCCGGCCCCCGCGCCCACCGCGGCTGCGGAGCTCCTTGCCCGGGTCCGGAAGGACCCCCGGGCCGCACAGTGGGTCCCGGCGTTCGAGCAGGACTGGGCCCAGGCCTTGGAGGACTCCTGGCACAGCTACAGCCTCACCCCGCTCCACCAGGTCGTCCGCGCCTGGAAGGCCCGCCTGGCATCCGCCTCGGCTGTCGATGCCTTCATCGCTTCCGGGCTGGACGACTCCGACGGCATCGGCCTGGAAGACGTTCTCGGGGTACGCCCTTGAGCGCATGGCCGGCCCGGCTCTCCCCACGGGCTGCGAAGGTGCTCACTGCGCTGCCCGGGCATGCGGTGGAGATGGTCCGTGATGTCCTGGACCTTGCCTCCTGCGACCCTTGGTCTTTTCCGCCCTTCGACAGCCGTGACCCTGAGGGCGAGGACATCCGGTCCGCCTCTGTCGGGCAGCTGACGGCCGTCTACTTCATCAACCGGTCCAGCGGCCGCCTGTACGTCATCGACATCGTCTGGCTCGGCTGACCTCTCCGGGGACGACAGCGCGCTGGGGCTAGTGCTCTGACCGCATACTTTCGCCGGGTTGGGCGGGTGTGGGGCCATTAATGCCAGCCACCTGGCCGAGGCATCCGCCTATGCTCGGCTCGTGCAGCCGCTTTCCGACCGCAGCAATCCATTGATCACGGCGTTCCCAGCCGAGCTTGCAAGCGATGCCGAGGCAGTCCTGGCGGTGATGCCTGATTCTCGGCTCCAGCCGCATGCCTCGTTCTCGGTCGCTGTCGAGGGCCAGCGGGTTTTGATCCCCGGGCGTCTCTACAACGACGAGCCGCCAGCTGACAGGGTGGCGTCGCTTTCGTCGCGCCAGCAACAGCTTCTGCACTGCCTGTACTCAAGGCACTGCGACGGCATGGTCAGGCAGCGCCACCTGGAGAAGATCTTTGGTTCCACGGACCCATGGGTCGTCCCCTTCGTCGTGCAGCTGGTTGGCGAGTACGTCTTGGAGATCCTGGTCGTCATCTGCGATGAGCTCCGTGATCTCGCCACGCCCGGCACCTGCGGCCACCTCGCTTACGGGCAGTTCCTCGTGGACAACCCTGCTTTCTTCGCGCGCACTCAACGGCGGGTCGTGAGCTACTGGAGCTGCTACTACCGGGGCACCTACGCGAGTTTTCGGGGCTACCCGGGGTGCACGATCCTTGACCTCCTACGGTCCGCTGCCTCCGACAGAGCAGGACAGCCCTGGCCCAACCTCGCTCCAGCCGGCACCAGGGTGGACGGCTACTGCTAGGACCCGGCCGGGCAAGGTCGCCGGGCTGGTCAAGCGGCATCGGCGAGGGGACGTCCGCCCCAACGGATGCCCTTCTCGCTGCGGATACGAGCGCGCTCGCGGCGCTGGGCTGCCAGCACGTCGGATGACGGGCATTCGCGTTGCGCCAGCGCAGATAGGCGTGCAGGGCCCGGGTCTGCACGGTGTGGTTGCGGTGGTTGGAGTTGGCGATGGTGAACTGCCGCAGCGGCCCGAAGTGCGCTTCGATTGGGTTGGCCCAGGACGCGTATGTCGGCGTGAAGCACAGCTCGACGCGGTTCTTCTTCGCCCAGCGGCGGATCGTCTCGCCCTTGTGGGCGGACAGGTTGTCCAGGATGACGTAGATGGGGGCGCCGTCCGGTCGGGCGGCGCGGACCGATCTGAGCGCGGCCAGCGTGTTCGCGGCGCCCTTCTTCCGACGGTTGACGCCCCAGAGCGTGTCGTCACCGACCGAATAGCAGCCGTGGAAGTACCTGACGCCATGAGTGCGGTGGTAGGTCGCCGGGTGCCGCTCGGGGTGACTGGCCGGGGCCCAGCCCGCACCGCCGGTGGGGCGGATGCCGAGCGGGCCGAACTCGTCGAACGCGAAGACCCGGTCCGGAAAGCGGTCCAGGACCTCCTCGACCCGGTCCAGCTTTGCTTCGCGGTCGGGGTCCGGGGACTCCTTCCACGTCTTGGTGCGCTGGAAGGTGATGTCGCGGCGGGCGAGCAGACGGCGTAACGCCTCGCGGCCGATGCGGATGGCCCGCCCATGGACTTTCCGCAGGTGGCCAGCAGTTTGCGGATGGACCAGCGAGTGAAGGGCTGGCCGAGCTTGGTCGGGCGGGTGGTGGCCGTCTGGACAACGAAGTCCTCGTCGTTAGGACTGAGCAGGCGGGGACGGCCTCCCGCCCACCGAGTGTCCAGACAGGCCAGGCCGATCTCGTTGAACCGGTGGATCACATCCCGGACGGTGTCCTCGTCGGCCTGCACCAGCTGGGCGATCACCGGGACCCGGTTCCCGCCGGCCGACGCCAGCAGCATCATCGCGCGTCGGAAGCGGACCGAACTGGTGCTGCCCCGACGCACGATCTGCTGCAGCTTCTGCCCCTCCTGGTCGGTCAACCTGCGCACGCGGACAGGCTCAGCCACCGCACCCCCAGCACTCGGATCGGACGTCACGCAACATTCAACCGCCCCGACCACCAACCCGGCGAACCAATGTGGTCAGAGCACTAGCGACCTGTCGGTCGCGGAAAGCGTCCCCCGACGCGCCCGTGGCGGACTGTGCCGACAGGGCGGGAAGCAGGCCGCCGACCGCGCCGCGCCATCGGCCCGCCTTCGCGGCCGAGGGCGTCTACCGCCGCCCGAAGTGCTGGAGCTTCTGCCCCTCCTGCTCCGTCAGCCTCCGGACCCTGACCAGTGGTGCCATCCCGCCTCCACTGCTGGTTGGAAGCGACATCGCTTCCAACCAGCACAACGAGCAACCCGGTGAACCATGCGGTCAGAGCACTAGCCAGTGGCCGGGAGGGTGTGAGGGTCTGACCAGGCGCCTCCAGGGGCGCGGGGCCGGCCGCGGTGAACTCCGCGAGCGGTCCCCGCCGGAGCGGGGACGGGGACGGGCGAGAGGGCGGTCAGGCGGCTCGGCGCAGGCTGTCTCTTTTGGATTTTCCATCGAGGCGTAGCCTCGCGGTCTTGCTCGCAGCCGGTCCCAAGAGGTCTCCTGTGCGGCCGAAATCGGCGGGCGGGCTACCAGGGATCAGAGCCCATGCGCCCCGCGCGGCGCAGCAAGGGTGTTTGGTCAGCTTACGGCGGCGGTGCGCAGGGCTGTGATGGTCTTGGCAGCGTCGGCGAGACTGGTGGGGTCGACCAGGCGGAGTATGCCGAAGGTCGCGGCATCGCTCCATGCGCATATCGCCTGGTCGCCGGTCGGGCCGGTGGCGTAGCCGCAACTGAGGCCGCCGCCTGCAGGGCCGGGGTCGAACGCAGTCACGTCATGGGCTTTTGCGCCGGCGAAGAAGTTGCGGAACTCCTGCGCGACGGACTTGCTCTCCTTCTCGGCCTGATACGTCGGGTCCCAGGCCGTGCTGCGCGCCCAGAAGAGCGCATGCGCGGTGTCGTCCTCGGTCGTGTTGTAGTACCAGGCTTTGATCCCAGCCGGTATCGACCTACCTCCCATCAGGCTGGCCTCAGCACGAGTCGCGGCGTCGCCGGTCATCAGCTTGTAGCCGCCAATTCCTTCTGGCGGGGTGATCACGCTCGGCTGAGGCTGGGGCACTTTTCCGTGAGCGGTGGCCGCAGCCGCCTCCGAAGCGCGGGGTTCAGGGTTGTAGTTGAGCCCGGCCTTACCTACAGCGGCGGCCACGATCAGCACTGTCACACCGATGATGATTTTGTGACGCTTGGCGCCCAGCCGCGCGGTCTCGGCCGGATCGCCGCCCACGGGAGTAGCAGGGGCGCGCCATGACGCGCTGCGCTTCCACAGCAGTGCAATGGCGACGGCGGCGACGGCCAGCACTCCGCAGACCTGACCTACGGCGTAGCTCTGCGACGTTGTGTCCACGGAGAGGGTGATCATGCAGGCGATCGTATGGGTGCTCGCACGGTTGGCGGATCACGATCCCGTATCCACTGGGATACAGGCGTCGTTTCTCGGTGTTAGCGTTCACGTCTGGGAGCAGGTGTCGTCGAAGAGTACGGCGCCATTGCACAGCAGGCTCCAGCCCTGTTCTAGTGCTGTGACCGGGAATGTTTGGCGGGTTGGATGGTCAGGCCGCGGCGGGTAGTGGTCTGCCGCCCCAGCGGAGGTTTTTCTCGCTTCGGATGCGGGCGCGTTCGCGTCGTTGTGCGGCGAGGACGTCGGGGTGTCTGGGCCTCTTACGCCGCCGATGTCAGCTTCCGCGCCCCGGAGAACCAATGAAGCTACCCATCACCATCCACCAAGCACGGCTCGGATCCACGGAGTTCAAGGTCATCCGACCAGCCCGGCCCCTGGTCCACGCAGTGCTCATCGACCACGATCGGCACCTGGACACCTACCTCGATCAGGACGCCGCCCAGCGAATCGGTGGGCTATGGAAGCTCGCTGCCTCTTCACCGCGCTCGCTGATCCACCTGCCGATGCGGGGGAACCGTGGCCCCTTCCGCGAGCTGCCAGAAGACGGCACACGGCAGCTTGATCTCGTGCTGCTGCACCACTCGCTTCAGTTCGCCCCCTCACGCTGGAAGGAAATACGAGGACGGCTCGGCCCAGGGCGTCCGCAGACCGTGACGCTGCCCGGCCCAGGACACATCAACGAAGCCGTGATTGATCACGAGGCACGGCACTACCAGGAGAACCGGGATCTGTTTCTGTTCCACCAGCATCTCCATGCCGAGACCCTGTTCATGACCGGCAGCGCGAAGGTGTTCAGGGACACCGCCCGGCACTTCTTCGACGTCGCCCGAAACGGCCCCGGATACGTCCCCGTCCATCCGAGCTACCTGCACTTCTGCACCGAGCTCCACTCCAACGACGGCATTCTCGGCGACGCGCGCGAGATCCACATCGAGTACTGCGACCAGTGGGACTCATGACGCTGACCGACAGGACCCGGCCGACCATGACGTTCAACGATCACCTCCAGCATCTCGTCGAGAGGGCCCTCGCATCCATCCCGGCCGCCGACGCCGGCGACATCTACGCTGTCTCCTTCCTCATCGACAACGAGGAGGACGACCCTCGTCAGCCGACTTTGACGATCGGCTACAACACTGAAACTCAGGCCCGACGCTGCATCCAGGACGCCTCTGACCAGGCAGAAGCCCGCTGGAACTACGCTTTCTGGATTCAGAACGAGCTGACTGTGGTCGGCGACCTGACCAGCGACCCCGCCGGGGCCACAGCTCGCCAGGAGTGGATCACCGAACTCGGACTTTGGTACGACGAGCCGACCGACCTCGCCGACTGGGATTCAGTCATCGGGCCACTCGCCGCGCAGATCGAGTCCCGCTTCAACCAGACCTGCTGCCAGCTCGCCCGAACCCTCCACACGACCGGTGTCATCGAAAGATCTGTCGGCCGAACCGTGCCGGTGATCGTCCACGAACTGGAGTACTACGAGGCGATCGCCCGGCAGACCGAGGCCGCCAACCCGCCTGGCTTCGCCGACGAGTTCACCTCATGGGTCCGCAATGGCTGAGGCATTCGGACAGTTCCAGTACCCACTCCACCATTGCGATGCCGCCGGCCATGGCGGTGCCGATGGTGACGACCTCGTTCACGATCGTCTCCGAGCTCTGCGCCGCACCCGCAGAAGCGCGCCGTCCGCGAGCCCCTGCGTAAGCGCGGTATCCGCGCGGTGATCCCTGTCCCCGCGGATCAGAGGGGCCACCGACTGCGTCGAGGTCGCCGCGGTGGCAGGCCGCCCACCGTCGACCGTGAGGCATACAAACAGCGCAACACGGTCGAGCGGTGTATCAAGCGTCTGAAGCAATGGCGCGGCGTTGCCACCCGCTACGAAAAGGCCGCGGTTATTTACCTGGCCGGGCTCCATGTAGCGCCATCTTCCTGTGGTCCGCGAGGTGAGCCACCGCGCTCCGACCAGGACGAGTGCCGTGACGGCGGGGCGAGCGCGGGAGCCTTGTCAGCGGACGACGTCGAAGACGTTCAGCTGCAGGCCGTTGGGGTATGCCTCGTGCTCGACGAGCTTCAGCTTCTGCGCGTCCTTGTCGGTGGCGCTGAAGAGCCGCTTGCCCGCACCGAGCAGCAGCGGGAAGACGAGCAGGTGGTAACGGTCGATCAGGCCGGCGTCGGAGAGCGCCCGGTTCAGGGCGGCGCTGCCGTGGACGATGATCGGGCCGCCCTCGGTCTCCTTCAGCGCGGTCACCTCGTCGAGCGAACGCAGGATCGTCGTGGCGCCCCAGTTCGACACCAAGTCGTCCTCGGCGAGCGTGGTGGACACCACGTACTTCGGCATCTCCTTGTAGTCGGCGAAGTCCTCCATGCTGGGCCACACCGGGCTGAACGCCTCGTAGCTGGTCCGGCCCATCAGGATCGCGGTGGCTTCCTTCTGCTCCCGGCCCTTGATCTCGAAGGCATCGGGGAGGAACTCGACATCCTTGAAGGTCCAGCCGGAGTTCCGGTACCCGGGCTCGCCGCCCGGGCCCTCCACGACGCCGTCGAGCGATATGAAGGCGGTGCTAATCAGGGTACGCATCTCGGTTCCTCGGCGTCTCGTGTCTGGAGCTCAACGGGTGCGGCCGGTGCACGCTTCGACCACCCTCGTGGCTGCGGTGCACCAATCATGATCTATGACTGTGGATCATGGAGGAACTCATCGGTCGTCGCCAGCCTCTTTTTTCGACAGCCTCGGCCATCTGGATCACCTCGGTGAGCCACACACGTGCCAGATCGTGCGACCTGGCCGCGATCGGTGGCGCGGCATCTTGATGCAGTCGCACTCCGTGATCCAAGCGAAACGGCCTAGGTGTATTGATCACGAGCGTTGTTAACAGGGCTGGGTCTTGATCATGACGAAGACCTCCGGTGTGGTGGAGGTGTCTAAGCTGCACCACACACGGAGGTCTTCGTGTCCCACCGTAATGCCCGGCTGACCGTTCACGGCAGGCGGATCCTGGTCGAACGTGTGCTGGCCGGACGGCCGGTCGCACATGTCGCGGCCGAGATGGGCATATCGCGGCCCACCGCCCACAAGTGGGTCCGCCGGTGGCGGGCCGAGGGCGACGCCAGCCTCGCCGACCGAGCCAGCAGGCCGCACACCACACCGCACCGCACCCCGGCTCCGACGGAGGCCAAGGTCTGCCGGCTGCGGACCGAACGCAAACTCGGCCCGGCCCGGATCGGACCTATCCTGGGCCTGCCCGCCTCGACCGTTTACCGGATCCTGACCCGACACGGCCTCAACCGCCTGGCCTGGCTCGACCGCCCCACCGGAGCGATCGTCCGGCGCTACGAACGCGCCTGCCCCGGCGAGCTGGTCCACGTCGACATCAAGAAACTCGACAACATCCGCGACGGGGGCGGGTGGCGGGTGGTGGGCCGCACGACAGGCGACCGCAACCGCCAGGCCACCACCACCCTGCGCAAGAGCAGCACACCCGTAATCGGCTACGGCTACATCCACTCCGCCGTCGACGACCACTCCCGCCTTGCCCACAGCGAGGTCCTCACCGACGAGCGCAAGGAGATCGCCGCCGGCTTCTGGACCCGGGCGAACGCGTTCTTCGCCGCCCACGGGATCACCGTCGAACGCGTCCTGACCGACAACGGCTCCTGCTACAAGGCCAAGCTGTTCACCCAGACCCTGGCCGCGGCCGGCATCACCCACAAAAGCACCAGGCCCTACCGGCCGCAGACCAATGGCAAGGTCGAACGCTTCAACCGCACCCTGCTCGACGAATGGGCCTACCTGCGGCCCTACACCTCAAACGAAGAGCGGACCGCGGCCCTGACAGACTTCCTCCACACCTACAACCACCACCGCTGCCACACCGCACTGGGCGGACACCCGCCCATCAGCCGTGTGAACAACGCTGCGGGCCAATACACCTAGGGCGTGTCTGACAAATGATCACGGGCTGGTTCGCGGAGCCAGAGGATCAGCGGGGCTAGGGCGATGCCGGCACGGTAGCGGTCGGCGAGCTTGTCGAACCTGGTCGCGATCGCCCGGAACTGCTTGAGGCGTGCGAAGTATCGTTCGACCACGTTTCGGTCGCGGTAGACCTCCTTGTCGAAGGCGGGCGGACGGCCGCCGAGGCGCCCTCGGCGCCGGCGGTTGGCCGTTTGGTCGCGACGCTCGGGGATCGTGACGGCGATGCCCCGACGCCGCAGCAGGTGCCGGATCGCTCGGCTGGAGTAGGCCTTGTCGCCCAGGACTCGGGTCGGTTTCGTGCGTGGGCGGCCGGTGTCGACTCGCGGAACGCGGATCCCGTTGAGGACCTGACCGAATGCGGTGGCGTCGTTGCTCATCCGTTGCATGATGGACGGGCATGGCCCCAGGCGGGCCACGTTCCGACCGCCGCCCGATCCGGCGTACCGGAACGCAAGGAGCGTGGTAATGCACCGGCCTGCACCACCGTGATCACAAACAGCAGCTCGTCAGTGTTCATTGGCGTGCCGGGATCGGGCCAGGGCGCGTCGGGAAGGCACTGTCGTGAGCGACCGCTCTTCGTGGGAGTCCCGCAAACTCCGCTACTGGTCCGAATGCAGTGGGCAACCTCGCCGCGTTGGCCTTCGAACCAGCCACCCGGCCCCCGCTGCCTCGCCTGCGCAGGCATGGCTGGAGAGCTACGTTCTTGAGCAACTGGGCAAGTCTCCGGATCTGTCCGCGCACCCCTTCGGTATCGCTTCGCTGAGCAGGGTCGGCGCGTCCCTCACCTTGCACCTCGACGCCTTCCTGGGCCAGCAGCGGTACTCCTTTCCCGAGCACTGCCTGAGCCGGCTGCTGCCCGCGGCTCCCGCGCCAAGAGGCGGTGACGAGCCGCACGGAATCCCCGGCTTGCGGGTGAGCGGCATCAAGGCCAGCGGCCGCCAGCTACACCTGTACATGGTGAAAGACTCTGGTCCTACAGCCACGCTCGTACTGGCTCTGCCCAGTGGGCTGGCTGAGAGCTGGGAGGACATCGAGCGCCGGCACCGGCGCTGGTGCGAAGACAACGGTATGCGGCCACTGTGGACTTCCCCGCAGCTCGATCCCGTGGAATCCGGATACCTCAGCGCCTATCCCAGCCTCGAAGGCTCACGGGCCAGGCGGGCCGCGGTGGGTAGCGGGCTGCTCCGGCGTATCGCGCTCTTCCACACTGTTACCGCCTTCTACCGGGTCCAGTGCTGGGACGACGGTGACAGCTGGAAGATCGACGCCCGCACCGCACACCCTCAAGCCCGCTGGCACGACCAGCTCTTGCAGCGTCTATGCCACGCAAGGTGGGGTCTACCGGTGAACGTGGCCCACCGGTTCTGCCACTGCGCCGAGCCGGACACCGCCTACCAGTGGAACCACACTTGCGCCTTCTACTTCGATGGTCACACCGCCAGCAACGACGACCCCATCTACTTGCGCGTCCACGCCAGCCCCGAAGGACACGACTACGACCGGCAGATCGCAACACTGCGCCAGGTCGGCGCCCCAGCGGACTGGATGGCCCGCGCCTTCCCCCAGCAAGCGGTCCAGCACCACGGCCAGCAGTATCACGCAGGGCGGTTGCGGTAAACGGAACATCGGCGCCCTAGGCGGACGCCGCGTCCCGTCTCCGGGTTGGCTACCACTGACGGCGGAGCTGGGCACAGTCTGCTGCGAGCTGGATGACAAGGTCGCTGTCTTCGTCAGGGACGTCCCGCTGGAGCAGGTGGGAGACGTCGCGGTGAAGGCGTAGCGCTTGGCCGGTGCCGGTGCCGGTGCCGGTGCCGGTGCCGGTGCCGGTAGCGGCGAGGACGGCCGACCACAGGGGGTTGCCGTGGAGGGCGTTCTTCTCGATCGCCTCCAGAAGGCTCAGTTTGTCCTGGTAGGTGAGGCGGGTCAGCTGCCGCTGGCCGGTCTTCTGTGCGATTTCCTCCCAGGTGGTAGTTCGCCCCTCTCGGGCCGCCTTCTTCAACCGTCGGCGAGGTCCGTCGGGCGGCAGGAGCGGCGTCATGTCCTGGAAACGGCCGATGCTTCGAACTCTTTGATGGCCATGCGGTCGGTACGCGCACCGTCGCCGCTGAGGCGGTGGAGCAGAAGCCAGCGTCCGTCGTCGTGTGCCACGGCGATGCCGGACGCCCCGTGTGTGGCTCCGTTGTGCCACAGCAGCGAGGAGTCGCCCCCGCGACGCCAGGTGGGCGCTGGCGGCCCCAGTCTGCGCTCGACCAGGAGACGTACCACAACGGATGCCATGGTCCGGGGGGTGGACCACAGGCCGCCAGCGGGCAGGATCGGCCCGGTCAGGGTCCACGGGGTGCGAGGGCGGCCGAAGAGAGTGCGCGCCACCAGTCGCCGGCCCGCTGGGGGATGCGCCGTGACGGTGCCCGCCTCCAGCCCGAGGGGCTCCAAAACGTACTTGTCCACCAGCTGCTGGTACGGACAGCCCGATACCTCGGTCAGTGCCCGGCCGAGCACGGCGTACCCAAGGTTGGAGTAGGTTTCGGCGCCTGGCCGCTCCACCGCCACCCGGTCCAGATCGTGCAGCATCTCACCGAGCGCGGCGTCACTGAATCCGGCGTACGGGTCGTCGGCAGGGCCGGTGTCACCGGGTGGAAGGCGTGGCAGCCCCGAGGTGTGTTCGGCGAGGTGCCGCAGGGTGATCCCGGTGCCTCGAGGTACCTCGGCGAGGTAGTCCTCCAGAGGGGCGTCGAGGTCGATCACCTTCCGGTCCTTCAGCCGCATCATGACGGTTCCAGTCATCACCTTGCTAAGGGAGCCGAGTTGTACGAAGCGGTCCGGGTCATGGCCGTGGGTGACCCGGTCGGTGATTCCCGGGCCGCCCAGCAGGCAGGTGGCTGTCAGCACGCGCCTCCACCCCCGTCAGACCAGTTCCGCCTCATGGACAGCCCCTTTCTCCCGGGTTTCCGCAGCTGCGGGGGCCGGCTCAGCAGTCCGGTCGCGCCAGCTGCGGACCCGGCCGATGAGGCGGTCGAGAGCCCCCGAGAGGAAGACCAGATCGCAGGCGATCATAGTCAGGGCGAAGCCGGTGAGGCCCATGAAGACCGCGATCGACAAGTGAAAGCCGATCGACAGGGCAGCGGCCCACGGCCGCAAGCCCCGGACCAGGACACCCATCGGGAAGTAGACCAGGAATGCCACCGTCCCGTAGGTCCCCAGGACCACCAGGAAGTCGTTCTCGTAGACAAACTTCGACCAGCCTGGGAGCTCGAACTCCGGCACCCTCATGACGTAGAACAGGGCCGTGCCGTCCTGCCACTCCTCCCCCATGACCTTGTAGAGGCCTGAGGCGACGTAGACCAGACAGATCTGCACGGACACCAACAGGACACCCAGGTTGTGGAACGGAACCGCCACCGCCCGGAGATGTCCTGGCAACCGCTCCACCAGCCGCTTCGCTACCCCAGTGGCCAGGGCAAAGCGGTCATAGCAGCGGGTCAGCAGCAGGAAGGGGATGACGACGTAAGCGAGGTTGTCGCCCCCGTCCAGGAGCGCGGGCTGGCGCTGGTAGATCGACCACAGGAACACCCAGTGCAGCGCCAGCCCCGGACGCCCGCCGATGCCGAGAGTCACAGCCAATGCCACCGCGGCTCCGACGTGGAAGACGAGCTGGAACCAGGCCTCGGAGCCGTCTCGCATTCACGGAATGCCCCTCACGTGTCGATCAAGGAAACTCAATCAAGACAGGCGAAGCAGAGCAAGAAGCTTTCTGGCCATCGTCCGATTGTCGGACGCCCTGGAAATGGAAGTGCAGATTCCGGCTTTTGGGTCCTCTCCCGCTCATCGGCGGTAAGCGGTAGGAAAATCGCTTGACTTACAGCTCTTCGCGCAGTCTTTGCTCTCTGAGAGCCGACACGGCCGCGTGATATCCGCACATGCCGTGCACCGAGGGGCCCGGCGGGGTGGCCGAGGAACAGAGCCAGGTGCCCGGAACGGGCGTGCGGTACGGATTCCAACGAGCAACTGGACGGGCAAGCGTCTGCCACAGACTCATCGCACCCGACGCGATATCCCCGCCCACATAGTTTGCGTTGTACTCACCAAGCTGGGCCGCGGCCATACCGCGTTCGGCGATCACGGTGTCGGCAAAACCCGGCGCGTGCGCCTCGATAGATGTCCGGATCACGCCCACGGGATCATGCGTGTCCCCGTGGGGAACGTGTGCGTAGGCCCACACCGGTCTGCGTCCGCCGACAGCCCGCCCGGGATCCGCCGCCGCCGGGTCGACCACGATGATGTACGGCCGCTCTGCTCGCATCCCCTTGACGGTCAGCGCCTCCGCCCGGGCCACCTCGGCAGCTGCTCCGCGCGTCCCCGCCAGATGGATGGTGGCAGCCTGGGAGAGCCGACGGTCGGTCCAGGGGATCTCGCCGTCGATGAGGAAGTCCGCCTTCGCGGCGCCCGGCCCGTAGCGGTATCGGGACAACTGGCCCAGGTAGCCGGCGGGCAGGGGCGCGATGCGGGCGAGCTCGCGCGGCGAGACGTCCAGCATCGTGACGCGCCGGCCGGCGGGAAGTTCGTCGAGGCTGGAAATGCGTATCCCTGTATGGATCTTCCCGCCCAGCTTCTCGATCTCCGCAGCCATGACAGCCGCCACCGCCCCCGAGCCGCCCTGCGGGACGGGCCAGCCCGACGTGTGGGCCAGATGTCCCAGCAGCAGGGCGACCGCGGCAGCCGCCGGCGAGGGCAGCCGACCGATGCCATGAGCCGCCACTCCGGTCAGCAAGGCCCGTCCCGCCTCGGTACGCAGCCCGCCGCCCAGTCGCAACGCGTGCACCGGTATCCGGGGTGCAAGTGTGGTCAGAGCCCGCAGCGGCGGAACGGCCCGCTGCGTAGAGAGCATCAGGCGCACAACGGCCTCAGAGTGCTCCATCAGCGGCAGCATCAGACTCCGCCAGCGCCTCCCGTCCCCGCCTAACTCCGCACAGGTGGCGTCGAGGTCGTTCCACGCGACGGCGGCCTGACCGCCCTTCATGGGGTGGGCGTACGCGGCGGGCGAACGCATCATACGGACCCCGTGCTCGCGCAGGGGAAGCGACCGCATGAAGGGGGAGACCGGCGCCATCGGATGGACCGCCGCGCAGATGTCGTGGACCACCTCCGAGTCGAACAATGCCTCGGTACGGAGTCCACCGCCCATGACCTCGTGTGCCTCGAAGACCTCGACCGCCAGTCCAGCGCGGGCCAGCGTGAGGGCCGCAGCCAGGCCGTTGGGGCCGGAGCCGACTACCGCAGCGTCCGTCATCCTGAAAGTCCTGTTCTTGTTCCTGGCCTCGGTGGGCCACGCTCACCGGAGGCCTGCCCGGGTTTGCGGTCAGTGGGTCAGCAGCCATCCGATTCCGGCGGCGGCGATCGCCCCAGCGACTGCTAAAGAGGCAACGCGGAAACGGTGCAGGGCAAGGGCAACGATCACCGCACTGAGCAGGACCGCGATCGTACCGATCGTTCCCCGCAGCACACCGTTGCTGTACCCGAGCTCATTCCACTCTTCGGCCACCCATACCAGCCACTTCAGCCTCATACTTCCCCTTCGTGATCTTGACGATCATAAAGTGGTAAGACAACCGCACCGATGTGATCAAGCCAGTGCGGCAGGCGAAGCGCGCGGCGGCTGGGCTGCACAGCACCGCCGTTGCCGACTTCGCCGCCCTGACCAGCGAACTGGTTCGCGTCGCCGTCCTCGCGGACCGCGCAGCGGGTACGACCTGGGAAGAGATCGGCCAACCGCACAACCTGACAGCTGACGCAGCGCGCGCCCGGCGGGGCCACCTCCGGCTTGTCTGGCCCCCCGAGCGACCCGCCTCATGACTCCAGGACTCGAACAGGCAGTCAGGCGTCGCGCAGTGCTTCAAGCTCGGTCCGAGTCAGGGTGAAGGGCGGGGTGCGGTCCTTCCAGCCCTCCTCGGTGGCGTGACGCAGGCCAGCTGGCGACCGGGCCCCGTCGTAGCCAGGCGCGGGGTGGATGATGTCCTTCAGGAGGAGGTCGATGAGCCGGGCCAGCGCCATGGGGCCGCCGCCCGCGCACCCGTAGGTGTAGCCGCCGCCCGTCTGTGGCGCGAGGAACACCGTTTTGTCCTGGGTGGTCACCCACACCGAGCGGTGGCCGATGGTCAGCGCGGCGAGCGGTGCGTGCGACGGCAGCCGCTGCGGGGCGATGGTCTGGACCGTTCCGTCGCTGGTTCGGACGGCGGGCATGTCGGTGATCGGGTCGATCAGGATGTCCTGGTCGCGGGTGTCGCCGAGGTCGGTGGCGAGGGCGGTGCGGGGGCTGGGCTGCAGCCGGGATACCCATTGCTCGGCCTGGGCGCAGGAGGAGGGGTCCACGGTGATCTTGCACGAGCCGGGGAAGTAGCGGATGGCGCCCAGGACGTGGCCAAGGCGGGCGCAGTCGGCGGCGAGGGTGTCGGTGCGGTTCAGGATGGTTCGCCAGCCGTCGCGCAGGATCTCCTCCGCGATGTCTGGTGGCTCCGGGGGGAGAAGGGGGCGGGCGGCGATGGCGATGGAGGCGATGTCCTCGCTGGTGTCCACGTGCTTGGTGATCTCGTCATGGCAGCTCTTGGCTTCGGACCACACCGCGCGCCGGGCGGTGTGGAAGGCCGCCATGGCCGCGTGCGTGCCGTCGGGCTCCTG
The DNA here is from genome assembly GCF_056436685.1 of Streptomyces sp. NPDC043680. NCBI lineage: Bacteria > Bacillati > Actinomycetota > Actinomycetes > Kitasatosporales > Streptomycetaceae > Streptomyces > Streptomyces sp. NPDC043680. The sequence goes on from NZ_JBWKCE010000018.1 coordinate 124,493, forward strand.
GGCGGCCAGGCGCAGCAGCGGACCCGGATCCGGGACGACGACGGCCGGTACGTGCAGGGTGGTCGCTCCCGGCCGCCAGGCCAGCATCAGCTCGGGATCCCGCAGGTTCGAATGCCAGTAGGGGGCGGGCATGCCGAGGACACCTTCCAGGCGGCGCCAGGTCGTGCCGTAGTACTTGTCGGGGCCTGCGGCGTCGATCGCCTCCAGGCTCGGTCCGTGGGGAGGGCTGTAGTCGGGCTCGACCACGGCCAGGGCCACGGCGTCTTCGGTCAGCTCGCGCAGCAGGTGATGGCTCGGGAACGTCATTCCCACCTCGCCGCGCACCGTATGCGCGAGCACGACCTCACCGAACTCCGTGTCCCACCGGTACAGGACCCAGCCGCGACGCCGTTCTGCCCCCAGGAACCGCGCCGGCCTGGTGGCCGTCGCCTCCCACAGCAACCGCCTCGTCCTTGACCGCTTGAACACCACGAAAACGCCCCCTCCGCTTCGACCGGCGCCTTGTCTCGACGCACTATCCAAGCCGAGATGGCCATACGGGTGGTCGGATCCAGCCGAATCCTGATCTTCAGCCCGTCGTGGTTCAGGGCTATGCGGCCAAGGTTGGTGGCCGGCTACTCGGCGGCGTGGCTGCGCGAATCACGCAGCTCCCACCAGAGCCGGTCCAGCTCTGAGAGCTCTGTGCCTGGCTGCGGGAAGAGCCCCACCCAGCCGGAGTCCGGCGCGGCGAAACGCTCCATCATCTTGCGGCGCAGGACCGGGTCGGCCGTCATGGTGGTGTGCAGCACGACGTTCGCCGAAGGTTCTGCGGACCGGTCCCACCACGCGGGTGGGTTGCCTTCATCGTCCATGGGGGTCGGGTAGTGCTCAACCGCCCGCACTGGCAGGAACGGGCCGTGCCCGGTGAAGTCGACGCTGATGTGGTGCTCACGCGGACCGACCCGCAGGGAGGTCAGAGAGAACAGCTCTCCCACGCCGGGCACAACCGCGGCTCTGAATCCGTGGTCGCGGTAGAGCGCGCCCAGCATGTTCTGCGACGGCTCGCCCACGTCGCCGACCTTCTCGTAGAACTCAATGCGTACCCCGAGGATCACCATGACGCCGATCTTGGCATGTCACCGCGAGGGGTGTGGGCCCAGCAGGGAATCAGCGGTGTCCGTCCGCAGATGTACTTGACGCGGTCAGGCGGAGGGACGCCGCCTGGCACCGCCGCCGCTGCCGTTCAGCGGGATCAGTGTCTCCAGGTGAGCGCCTTTGACCCAGGAGCCCAGCAGGTCGCGGTGCAGGGCCACGATGTCCTGACGCAGTGCCAGGCCCAGCGCGTCTCTGGTGAACGCGTGGCAGGTGGTGACGAACAGGGCGACGTCTGCGCCGTGCTCGAGACGGGCGGTGCCGACGAACTTCTGCATGTCCTGCGAGGGCACGCTCCGGTGCGGCGCGTACTTCTTGCACTGGATGACCAGCTTGCGGCCGTCGGCCAGGTAACCGACGACGTCCGCGCCCAAGTCGCCGCTCTTGCCGCTGACGACGACCTCTCGGCAGCCGTCCCGTCGGCACAGCTCCGCGATGTACTTCTCGAAATCCTGCCACGTCAGGGCGTCGACCTGAGCCATGGACAACTCGCGCGCCCGAGCCTCCCCCTGTGCCCGCCACGCCCGGTCACGGCCGACCGCGCGGCGATGCGCCCGCAGGAGCACCCAGCCGACTCCGCCGAGTACGGCCGCGACGAGTACGGCGACCAGGACGGGCCACACCGTCGACCAGTTCGCGGCGACCCACACCACTGCGGCGGCCGCCGCCACCACACCCCAGACCTGCAGTGTAAAGGCCGGAGCGTCTTCCACCCCGAAGTCCAGGCGCAGCCGCCTGTACCTGAAGCCGGGGTCAGGCCGCGCCGGCGGCTGGCTGGACGGGGCGGGCTGGTCGGCGGGCTGGTCTAGCTGCTGCTGACGGCGCCGCTGCTCGTTGGGGTCGCGGTGGGGAGAACTACGTCCGGTAGGTGTCTGGACCGCTGGCGCTCGGCGCTGCTTCGCTTGTCCGGAGTGTGCAATTTCCCGCAAACGGCGTGCTGCAGGAGGCGGTCATGGCACTACGGTTCATGGGCAAGGACCCCAACTCCGATACCGGGCAGTGCCCCTCGGCGTGGGTCTATGAAGACACGGGCGACGTGCTGGTGCAGGGCTGGAAGGCCAGCGCGGCGGAGCTCGCCGAGTGCCTGAAGGCCGGGGACATCCCCGACACCGAGGCCGTGGTCCGGCTCCCCGCGTCGCCCGCGGCGTGGTGGTCCGCCGCGCCCGCATCGTCTCCGAGCCGCTGTCGGACTACGCCCGCTACGGCCTGATGGGCGGGCGCCCAGACCTCCGCGCTGCGGCCCGGCAACGACTTCTGGCTCATCGACGGCCGGCTCATCCGCTGGAACCAGGGCTCATCGGCTGGCCTGCGTGACGCCGCTCGCCAGCTGCCCCAGGACGTCCAGGATTCCCTGGCCGACCGGGGTAGGAGCCCCGCGCCTGTCACTGACGGCGGAGCTGGGCGCAGTCCGCGGTGAGCTGGACGGTGAGGGTGATCAGTGTGAAGGGCTGCCGCAACGTCGGGCTCGCTGCGGGGCCGCCGTCGTGTGATCGGCGCAGCCGTGTTCCTGCGTATTCACCGACGAGCGGCCTTCCAGCAGAACGACCTAGTCATTGCCTCGCAGCTGGTTGCCCAAACAGCGCTTGGGATCGACAAGGTCGTGCTGTACGGGCGTGAGGCGTACATCGCCGACGAGCTGCAGCGGACCATGCTGCCCGACGGCCTCCCCCAGCCCACCGGGGTGCGGCTGGCCTCCCGCTACCTGCCCGCCGCCGAGACGGCCCGGGTCGGCGGTGACTGGTATGACGCCATACCGCTGCCCGGCAGCCGGGTCGCGCTGGTCGTCGGCGACGTCATGGGCCACTCCATGACCTCCGCCGCGATCATGGGCCAGCTGCGCACCACCGCGCAGACCCTGGCCCAGCTGGACCTGCACCCGGCCGAGGTGCTGCACCACCTGGACGAGCAGGCCCAGCGGCTGGGCTCGGACCGGATGGCCACCTGCCTGTACGCGGTCTACGACCCGGTCTCGCACCGGATCACCATCGCCAACGCCGGCCACTCCCCGCCGGTCCTGCTGCACCTGGGCGGCCGCGCCGAGGTGCTGCGCGTCCCGCCGGGCGCCCCTATCGGGGTCGGCGGGGTGGACTTCGAGGCCGTGGAGCTGGACGCCCCGGCCGGGGCCACGCTGCTGCTGTACACCGACGGGCTGGTGGAGTCGCGGCTGCGGGACGTGTGGACGGGCATCGACCGCCTCTGCCAGCGGCTATCTGCCACGGCCGAGGGGACTGATCTGGAGAAACTCTGCGACGACGTGCTGGACATACTGGGCCCTGGTGACCGGGACGACGACGTCGCCCTGCTCGCGGCGCGCCTTGAGGGGATCGCGCCCATCGACGCCGCGTACTGGTTCCTCGACCCGGAGGAGACCGCCCCCGGCCTGGCCCGCCGGTTCGCCCGGCGCGCCCTGGCCCGCTGGGGGCTGGAGGAGCTGAGCGATTCGCTGGAGCTGCTGGTCAGCGAGGTGGTCACGAACGCCGTCCGGTACGCCGAGCGGCCCGTGACCCTGCGCCTGCTCCGGACGGACGTGCTGCGCTGCGAGGTCGGCGACGACTCCCCGCAGCTGCCGCGCCAGCGCCGGGCCCGGGAGACGGACGAGGGCGGGCGCGGCCTGTTCCTGGTCAACCGCCTGGCGCGGCGCTGGGGCGCGACCCGGCTGAGCAGCGGCAAGGTGGTCTGGTTCGAGCTGCCGCTGCCGCCTGCCCTGGCAAACCGCAAGTCGTGACACCGTGTTGGCAGGATGGGGCAGTGTAGATGCAGCAGTACGGGACACCCGGTGCGTTTGGGCCCGTGTCAAAGGGGGAACGCGCCGCCTCCACCTGGCCCACTCCGTCCCACCGGCCCACCCGATGTGCACCACTCCCGTGCCGCCTGCCGCACCGGTGCGCACCGCCCATCGAGTGGATGCGCGCCGGAATGGGAAGTTCGACAACGACCGATGGGAGAACACCCAGCTGTCCCCGGAGCCGGGTCACCGGTGGCACCCGACGCTGTGCGAGCCGTGCGAGGCCAAGACCGTCGCGGCTGCGGACCAGGCCGAGCGCGACCGCCTGGAGCAGGAGGCGGCCGAGACCGCCGAGAAGGCCCGCGGCTGGCGCTCCCGCTTCCGCCCCGGGCAAGCCTCCTGATGGGCTGGGCAAGCCTCCCGCCGAGGGCGTGGGCAAGCCATAGGCGACCCTGGGCAAGCCCCCCGGTCGGCGGTGGCTGGGAGGCTTGACTGCATGGACAGGGATGAGGAGTTGCTGCGCGGCCGGATCTACGGCGAGGAACACGACCATCCCCGGCCCGGCCCGAAGCCCGGCCGCGACTATGCCGAACTGGTCGGCGGCCCGCTGGACGGCCTGCTGCTCGACACATCACCGGCTGGACAGCGGACGAGATCCAGACCGGCGCCGCGCTCATGACTGAGCTCGGACAGTTCGGCGCTGGCGGCCGGGCCCTGTACGACTCGTGTTCTGGCGAGCGGCGCCGCTGGGACTGGTCCTGCGACACACCCTGACCCGGGTACAGCGACGGGCCGCACCGAGTCTCGGTGCGGCCCGTCGCTGTCTACTGCGGCTTGCTCACTGGCTCAGGCAGGTGCGTGGTCGTTCAACCCCCGGTGCGCGGGGCGCTGTACGGCCCGCGTTCGACGGCCGGGTGCGCGAGTGATCTGAGGATGGCCCGTACGCGCGTCGGCCTCGGCAGGTTCAGGCTGGTGGGGCGATCATGATTTCGGTGCCGAGGCTGTTCATGCGGGTGTCCTGGTACATGGTGGTTTCGCCGTCAGTCCAGCGGATCACGAGGTCGTTGGGGAGACCGTCATTGGTGAACTGTCCGGTGGTCATGATCACGCTGTGGGTCCACGTCTTGTTGGGGCCGTGGATACGCTGCTCGCCGCCGAGGCCGCCGGTGGTGGTGCCGACGTAGTTGTCGAGTTCGCCGCTGTCCCAGCGGACCATGAGGTCCCATTTCTGGTTGCCGGAGAACTGCCCGGAGGTCAGCAGTGTGGCTTCCTTCCAGGTGCTGTTGGGGTCCTTGAGCTTGTACTCCTGGCCCAGGGTGCCGGCGCCCACGTTGGTGAACAGGCTGAGCTCGCCGTCGGACCAGCGCACCATCAGGTCGGTCACGTAGGTGGCGGCGTTGAACCGGCCGGCGGCTATCTGGGTGGCATGGCTCCAGATGGAACCCGCGGGAGCCATCTCGGTACCGCCGCCCAGCCCGTTGGAGCCGACGTCGCCGTGCAGGGTCATTCTGCCGTCGTCCCAGCGGACCATGAGGTCGAACTGGTTGGAGCCGGTGAAGTCGCCGGCGGTGATGGTGGCGACGGGCTTCCAGCCTGCGTTGGGTGCCAGGAGCTGCCGTTCTGGACGGAAGCCGCCGTTGCCGTCACCGGGGTAGAGCGTGACTTCGCCGTCGGTCCAGATGACGAGCAGATCGCTGTGACCTGTGCCGGAGAAGTCTCCGGCGGAAATCTGCTTGGCGTGCTTCCACGTCTCGCCGCTGCCCGGCAGGACCGGACCGTCCGTCGGAGGCTGGTAGGTGCCGCGATGGACGTTCTTCGGTCCGATGCCGTTGCTGGCGTCGTTGTAAAGGTCCTGGGCGTCCTTGCCGTAGAGCGGCGAGTACGAGATCCAGTCGACGTCGCCGCCACCGCCCATTCCGCCGACGTTCCCGATCACCTCCCCAGTCCTGGCCGAGGCGTTGTATCCCCTGATCCAAGGACCGCCGGAGACACCACCGTAGTAGCCGCCGCACTGCATCTGCATCTGCCGGAACCCATACAGCCGACGGGTTGGCACGTCACAGCGGATGGCTTTGTGCTGGCTGTTGTCGCTGGCGTGGGCCGGGTAGCCGACGACCGTCACGTTGTGGTCGTACGACGTGGAGGTGGTGAAAGTGAGGGCGCCGACGACGTCCTCGACCGCGCCCTTGCCATTGGGGGCGACGGTGACGAAGGCGAAGTCCAGGTCCGAAACGGCAGCCCTCGTCTGGTCCGTGTCGGGGTAGCGGGGGTCTTTGTAGACCTCGTTGACCGCGAAGAGTCCCCACGGCTGGTTGGCTGGGATCTTGAGGAACTGGTACTGCGGCACGAAGACACGGTGGGTGGCCGCGTTCAGGCCGTTCGCACAGTGCCCCGCGGTAAGCACCAGGCTCTTTCCCTTGCTGCGCACGACGCTGCCAGTGCAGTAGGTGGCGTTTCCACCGACCGGCGTGCCGTCGAAGAAGAACGTCCCCACCATCGGGAGGCCGTCGAAGTGCGCGGCGTGGGGCGTGTCCGGCGGTGCAATGGCCGTCGAGTTGGATGCTGATGGAGCTTTGGTGGGCCCGGTGCCGCGGGCGGCGTCGATTGGCTTGGCCTGGGCCATCCGCTCAGCTGTCCAGTACTGCTCGTCCGCGGTTGAGGCCGGGGAAGCAGGGGGTGAGGTGGTGGTGGACGCGGAGGGAGAGGGGGGAGCGGATACCGGTGGTGCGGCCGGAAGGGGAAGCTGCGAGGCGGAGGGCGTGGAGCGGGGTAAGTCTGAAGGGCTGGGTGTGGGGGGCGACGACGAGGATGAGGCCGAGGGTGAAGGGAGCGTCGTGCCGGCCGGAGAGGGAGCGGCCGACGCCGCCAGGGCAGTGGGGGCGGTGAGTAGCACGGTGCTGGTGCCGAGCGCGAGTGCGGTCAACCATTTTGATCTCAATGACTTGCTTCCTGAGCGCAGTGATGACGCCTGGCATCGCAGTGTGTTAGTGCGTCAGTTCGACGAAGAGGGCAGAGTAGGCAGTGGTGTGAAAGATCGTCAACGAATCCAGATAGGCGACAAATGAAGCGATTACGGGCATGGATCGGCGCGGCAGTCCTGACGATTCCGCTGTTCATGTCACTCGGAGCGGAGGGCGTGCAGGCCGCTCCGCTTACGGATGTGCCGTTGCCGCTTCAAAGTGGCGCCGAGCAGTTGGTTCGGCCTGGAGAGCAGGTCAGCGTCTCAGTGGGCCTGCAGGACGCGGTCGGCAATGGCGACAGGGTCTTCTCCGAAGCGTTCACCGCCGATGGCCGGATGAGGATGAACGATCCGCACGTCACCGCGGTCATGACGATCTCCTGCACCGCTGCGCCCGGGTCCTACGAGGTGCGCATCGGGTCAGGTGGGGACCGGAACCCCTCCGAGGTCACGCGGCTCTGGGGGAGTGTTCGGGTGGCTCCGGCTGAAGCGGCGGAGCGTGCGGCGTGTGCGAGGCGGGTCTCCGAGCTGCCGCCTGAGCCTCAGGAGGAGCGCTGGCCTGCGGATGTGGAGTGGCCCGCGAGCCCATGGGACGTGCGGTCGGTGCGGGCTGGCGGCGAGATGACGGCCACCGATGGCCTGGAGATGGGCGGCGACGGAGGCGTCACGTTGACCTCGTCGGCGTTCACGCGATCTGTGGTCATGCACGGAGCGAAGAGGGTATCGGCGGTCGTCCGCATCAGGTGCGACGCGAAGCCGGGTCTCTACATCGTGGTCTGGCGAGAGAAGGGGAAGCCGTCAAAGGACTGGGCCCGACTGCGGGTGGAGCCCGCAGCCCCTGACTGCCACGACCCTGCCCCGACGCTGACCGACATGGTCAAACACCCGGCTTCCTGGCTGGCCGCAGGCATCTGTGCTGCCGCACTAGCAGTAGGGGTACGTGCCCTGAAGCGGAGGCGGCATGCCCATCCTCCCCTGTGATCGTGAACCGTAGGCGCCACGCGCTCCAGAAGCGAGTGGTAGATGCGGTACACCTGAGCCGGGTGCGCGTTCCGGTTATTCCTGCCAAACCATGAGAACGGTGCACGGTTCTCTTTCTGGAAGCGGTCGAGTCGGCGATATTGGCGCGTCGTTCACCGTGGCTGAAACGATTCCAGGAATGACTTGAAACGCAGACCCGCGCCGGTCGGGCTGCTTGGATGCTCAAACTAACCTCAGGAGATGGACAAAGCCGTTGCCAGGTCGAACGAGCGAGAGGCACGGCGGTGCCTTCCGCTGGCTGACCCGATACACACCCGACGCCGGTATTCCCGCCCTGGCCAGCGGTCTCCGATCGCCTACGAGAACCACTTCCAAGCAGCAGCAACTAGCTTGGCCCAAGCTGCATAGACATGTTCAAAATTCTGGGTCAAGGCCCGAGGCGAGCCGGCAAAGATCTCGGCCCACTACCGCTGCTTTTCCTCTCTCCACTCGCACCCGTCACGCTGGTACGCACCCATGCAAGTCCGAGGAGCCCGCCTTCGCCCCGCACCACCACAGCGGGACGTGATCGCGCAGTATTCGGGAACGGCGCTATGCCACAGGACCTCCCCTTCTCCGGGGAGGCAAGGAGAGGAAGGTGGCTTCGGCCATGTCGGAGATGTCGGAACCAGACTGGGCGCAGAACTTCGAGCCCGGCACCCCGCCGGGGGGCAGCCTGTCGACGTACTCGTCCTGGCCGGGGCAACACGGCTCGGCCCCGTACCCCGACGGACCGCGGCCGGGACCCGTCTCGGCGCCGGCCGGAACGGAGTACCACGAGCAGGCCAGGAATGGTCGGCAACGGTGGCCGCGGCGGTTCAGCGAGGCCCTTGTGGTGCTCGGGCTGCTGGTCGCAGGGTTCGTCGTGGCCATCGGGGTCAGCATGCAGGTGGCCGCCGCAGTGGGCCTGGAGCTCGCCCCTGATGGCAGCACCCGGCTGCTGACCAACCCCTTGGCCGACGAAGCCGTGGGGCTGCTCGCGCTGACGACTGGTATACCAGCGGTGCTGCTGGCCGTGCGGTGGTGCGGCGACCGTCCGGCGGGGACCGTGGCGGCCGTGACCGGTGGGGTGCGGTGGGCGTGGTTCGGGATATGTGCCGGCGTGGCCTTTCCGCTGATGGCGCTGGAATTGGGCGTTCTGGCGCTGTGGAGCTGGCTAGAGGAGGGAGACGCCGTCTTCGCGGGAGACGCCCCAGAGCCTGGAAGGTTTCTGTTAGGGCTGGTACTCCTCTCCATGCTCATCTTGTTCCAGGCTGCCGCGGAGGAGTTCGTCTTCCGGGGCTGGATCACGCAGTTCTTCGGCGGGTTCCTGCGCTCCCCGTGGCCGGGGGTGTGCGTTGCCTCGGTGCTCTTCGCCTTGGCCCACGGGTTCGGCAGCTGGAGCGGCTTCCTCCTCCTGGTGTACTCGGCGCTGTGGTGGGGATGGCTCGTCATCCGGACCGGCGGGCTTGAGGCCGTGATCGCCATGCACGCGGCCAACAACATCTTGTCCTATGGACTGGCGCTGGTCCTGGGGCAGTTGGCAGAGACGGGCACTGCCGCGGACGCGCCTTGGGAGGCACTGGTCCTGGAGTTGGTGAGCGCGCCGGCCTACTGCCTGCTGGTGGCACGGCTGAGCAGCGCCCGTGGTGTCGCTTCGCGCCGACCAGAGGGCCTCGGTCTCCCCGGTTGCCGTGCAAGCTGAACCCTGCCCCCACTCCGCCCGCCAGGCACGTATCCGCCCTTGTCGCGGTTCCGGCGAGTACCCGACGGCATGGAAGCCGCGCGGTCCTCCTGTCAGAAGCCGGAGAACACGTCGTGGCGTTTCAAGCCATCTCTCGATTCGCCGAGGTGCAGCGATCCACTCGTCCTCCGGAGTAAGCCGCAGATAGCAACCACCGGCGCGGGCGGAACGAGGAAATCCACGATCTGAACGCCGCGTCCGGAATGCGCCGTGTGACTTGAGTCACGTCGATATCTCTTTGGGCAAGATCAGACTGGTGCGTTACGTTCGCATGGAACGCATCAGATTGACCCGGACCAGGTCGACCTGACGCGGTGAAAGCAAAATTGCACGGGGGGCGGAGCCAGACGCGGTTCGGGGCCGAAAGTGTCCAAGCCGACGGCTCCACGAACAGGCGCCTGATCTCCGCACCCCTTTGTGCACAACGCAAAGGAAGAATACGTGAAGCGCAATACGTTACGCATCGGGGGCGTCGCAGTACTCGCGGCACTTGCTCTGGGACTCGGCGGCACTGCCGCTCAGGCGAGCACGGCTCCCTCCGCCACTCCTGCCCTCACCATCACCGTGACCACGCCGGAGCAGCAGCAGGCGGTCCAGTCACTGGCCACCGCCCTACTGAACTCCCCCGTCGAGTACACCGCGGCCGAGCGCGCCGAGCTGCAGTCCATCGCGAACGGCGAGGCCGCTGCTGCCGGGAAGTTCGACGGGCTTGTCAAGCTGCTCAAGAAGGTGCCCGGCTTCGCCAAGGCGGTCGGCGGAAAGTTCAGCGAGTTCCAGGCCTGGTACAACGGCCTGTCTTGGTACTGGAAGGCTCCGCTGGCCGCCATGAACGCCGCCGGCAACCTCTACACCATCTGGGAAATGTTCCACTGACGAACAGCTGACCTCTGACTGATCGGAGGGGCGTGCTGCAACTGCGGTTGCCGCACGCCCCTTGCGGCATCCCACCCGCGAACCCGAGAGGACATGCGACGTTGAACACCTCTTCAGCCTTGCCGCGCGCCAATGAAAGGAAGCAGAAGCCAGGATGGTTCCTGACTGCGGCGCTCATCGGCGCACTGTCCCTGCTGCTCCGCCTCACTGACACCTGGTCCTGGTGGACCTTCCTCTGGGCTCCGTTGCTCGGCCTTGCCGTCGGCTCCGCGACGTACGAGTGGCGACTGACAGCCCGCAACCGGTGGCGTATGCCCCCCGTGGAGTGGGTGCTGCTGATCGTTGCGCACCTTGGCCTGGGCGCATCACTGGCGGCTGTAGGAGGCTTCCTGCCCCGCTGATCACGGATGCCCCCGACTGACTATGCTGAGCTGGTCCGCCTGGACGACAAGCCGGTGCTCGACCTGACGGCAGTGGGGCCCTTAGAAATTCGCGCACGGACGTGGAAGCCCTGGAGTTCACAGACGAGCAGCTGCGCCACCTCCAGGGCGTGTTCACAAGGCGGCCGACCAGACCCACAGGACGATGGACCGGTACGCCGACCGCAAGGATGCCACCTCGCCGCGTCCGGTGCGCGAGGACGACCAGCGCGCACACCGCCCTCATCCCGGCATGGATCGCGGTCCGGTCCCCACGAAACCCGCCTGCGCTATCGGCGAGACCAGGCCCTCGCGGCATAACGACACCGTGTCCAAGATCACGGGGAAACATCAACAGCCGGCTGTCCCCGGAGCCGGGGCACCGGTGGCACCCGACGCTGTGCGAGGCCAAGACTGTCGCGGCCGCGGACCAGGCCGAGCATACGCGGGCCCGACCCGTCGGTGTCCGCCAGGATGTTCGCCGCTGGGCGGGCTGCTCCCGGTCCCTGGTCGGGGGTCCAGCGCGTACCGAACAGAGCTGCCCCAGCCTCGTGGCGACCGTCCGCGCGACCACCGCAGCCGGGTGGGGGTTCGGCAAGGCATTTTCTACGGCCTTGCCTTCCTTCACGTGCGCGTATCCGGGCGGTGGGAGGGGTGGGTGCTCCCAGGGGTCCGTGGTGTCGACCACCTGCGCCCACCTGTTGCTCGCTTCTGCCCACGCCTTGGCAGAGCCGCGCAGTACACCGGCCGTCTCCCGCAGATCAGCGCCGCAACTCCACGATCCCACCATGCGAAATCATTTTGGTGGGGGCATGGAACCTGGTGGTTCCCCTTCACGCTTTGCATACGATGTCCGTGATCAAGAAACAGGGGAGATGTTTCATGGGGTGGGACCAAAACGTGTCGCAGGCCGACCTGCGCGCGTCAGCCGGGGCGGTGGACGTCCTCGTGACGGATCTTCGGCCAGTACTCACGAAGGCTCTGGCCGACCTGGCCGATGCGGGCGCGGCCTTCGCGCCTTGGACCGCCGGACCTCGGATGACCAGTGCGGGCAAGGGCTGGGGGGACGCCCTGCAAACCCTCCAGAAGACCTTCTCAGACCACGCTGAAGGACTCCGGGGCCTGGCGAACGGGACGGACATCCTCGAGCAAGACATACTTTCCAAGTTCCGGGGCTGGTGAACAGCCACCATGCCCGAACTCTTTGCACAACTGCTCCGCCAGGACTTCGCCGACCTAGACGCCGCCGCGGCGTCTTGGAAGAAGCTCGCCAAGGCATTCGACGACACCCAAAACGGCAGCCGCAAGCGCGTGACTGGACCGCTCCACAAGGCTGGCTGGGCAGGCGTCAGTGCCACGTACGGCTTCTCGGCCATGGAAGCGACAGAGACCAAGCTAAGGGTTGTCCCGTAACTGATCTTTGGCAGCACGAGAGTGGCTGGCCGGTATCGCATCCCAGGTTCCCCTTGGGGAGGCACTGACTTCGGTTC